>CAVZJN010000001.1:0-14956 GCA_963775585.1 uncultured Chloroflexia bacterium
AGTATTAACGTGATCTGCCCTGATATATGAACGATCAAGGTTGATATATTGACACTCGGGTTTATGCCAGTAGCCCTGATATGCGCTCTGTCCAGCCTACAAGCTTTTCATCGGCCATGAAGTCAGCGGCGCACTGTAAACCAAGCGGCAGGCCATCGAGTCCATTGGCGGCCTTTCCAGCGGGCAGGGTAATTACAGGGAGGCCTGCGTGCGTCCAGGGTAAATTCATTACCGGGTTGCCCGTCGTCTCGATACCTTCAGGGGCTGGACCTGTGGCGGCGGGAGAAAGCCAGAGGTCTATGCCGTGTTGTGACATTAAGACCTGAAATTTGGCGCGTACGAGGGCGCGATCCGTACGCGCGGTGGTTAACGTCTTGTCATCCACTGCCTGGCCTTCGTGGATCGCGGCAGCAGTGCGCGGCCGGTAGAGCGATTCATACTGAGCGAACCAGGGGGCGTGAACCCGCGCCATTTCTGCAAACATAAGTTGCCTGTTGCGCTGGTTAATCGCTGCAATGTCACTCATGGCCTTTACGTGCCGAACGGTATAGCCTGCCTTTTCCAGCACTGATAGTTGCTGTTCAAAAGCGGCCAGGGCTTCGACAGAAGCCTGCTCCAGATAGGGGCCGTCAGGTACTCCTAATACAGGTAGGGTTTCCAGTTCTGCTGGTTTCCAATCTTTGCAAAGGAAGGGAGCCACGAGTGCAGTACCTGCAACTCCCTGGGTAAAGAACCCGACGGTATCGAGCGAGGGAGAAAAGAACACCAAACCGTCGGTCGAAATACGTCCATAACTTGGTTTGAAACCTACGATGCCGCAAAAGGCAGCGGGTCGAATAACAGAACCAATCGTTTGTGTTCCAAGGGCCAGGGGACAGAAACCTGCTGCTACCGCAGCAGCCGAACCACTGCTCGAGCCGCCTGGGGTATGTGCAAGGTTATGTGGATTGCGGGTCGGCCCAGGCTCGGCCCAGGCAAATTCGGTAGAGACAGTTTTGCCCAGGATGATGGCACCAGCAGAGCGCAATGCGCTCACGCAGGTCGCCTCGGCTCCTGCAAACAACGCGGGTGGCAGTTGCGCTCCCGCACGAGTTGGGAAGCCGTCAACATTGAACACGTCTTTGACGCCGAGAAGTACGCCGTACAACGCCGGACGGCTAGCGGGATCGGGGAAACGTTCTTGTAAGCTCCTGGCTTCTGCAAGCAGGCGCGCGCGACGACCAGGTTCAGGAAGAAGGGCATTGATCTGTGGCTCAAGCGCATCGATGCGCTGGCAGATGCTCTCAATAAAGGATGCCAGGTCAAGCTGATTGGTGCGCAGAGCCTGAGCAGTGGTTGTGAGTGGCAGCGGCGATAGCAAGAGTTTCATCCTTTTCTCTTTTATAGGATATAGTAGCACAGTCTTCTCAACTTTAGAATTAGCTTGGTTTCTCTATTGTTGACTTGCTTCTTTCCTGCATGAATGTGTATGATGAAAATTGTTGGCTCTATACCGTCTTGCGCTGGTAGCAGGGCAAGGGGATTTCTTGTAACATCGTGTTCTGATAGGGCACTACTGATGAGAGACTTTCCTCTAAACGATGCCGAAACGGGGACAAGGGCGTCCATACAGGTACCACCTCCGCTGGAACCGGCGGAGAAGGGTAGCGCATGCTCTGCTCACGATATGCCGTTGTTTGAAAATCCCTTTTCCATTGAAGACCTGCTGGTGTTCGATGACACTACCATGCAGCGCATGCTCCGTTGTGATGGCTTTGGCCTGACGTTAGAGGACCTGTCATGGAGCCTGCACAATGCAACTCCCCCTTTTGTCAAGCGTTTCAAGCGCAACTTGCCTTCCCGGCGACAGGCATACTTCTTGCAAGAGTTACAGCGTCCAGTAACTGCTGAGCAGGTGAAAGCAGCTCGCCAGCGTGTTCTCGACAGGCTTTTCTGGGAACTGACCTACTGGAAAATGCCCGAGCTCTACGAAGAATTGACAGAGGGTGAACAGCTGCATCCAGGTATTTTTCAACAATTGGCACAAGATATACGAGGGAAAATAGTGCTTGACGTTGGGGCCGGGAGTGGGCGCGCGACATTTGAGTGCTTACGATACGGTGCCAGGCTGGTCTATGCAGTGGAACCATCCCCGGGATTGCTGCATATCCTGGAGCAAAAGGTCGTGAGCCAGCACGCACACGGTCGCATCGTCTTGTGCCGGGGGCGTTTCGACCAGGTTCCCTTAAAAGATGACAGCGTCGATCTTTCGCTTTCCTGTTCCGCCTTTACAGCTGAACCTGAACAGGGGGGTGAGGCTGGTTTAGCGGAACTCAAACGTGTGACGAAGGCGGGGGGCAAGATCGTGATCATCTGGCCGCGTAAAGAAGACTATCCCTGGTTTGTAGAGCGCGGTTTTCAATATGTTTCATTGCCATTGCAGAGGGAGATGCAGGTACATTTTCGCTCATTAGAGAGTGCACTGCGCTGCGCTCGAATTTTTTATGCTCGTAACAGTCAGTGCTGCACTACCTGTTGAAAAAACAGAACCCCGAGGTTCCTTTTTCGGTATTGGGCTTGAACCCGCCGCGCGATTATTGTTGGCTTACTGTTGATGAAATAACTTGTATTGGAGAATAAAGAATGGTCGACCTCGCAGCACCTATTAAAGAAGTAACTGTCTATGCTGACCGCGCCCTCGTCACTCGCAGCGGCAGTATAAGCCTTGAAGCGGGCGAACACGAACTACGCATCAATGATCTTCCCCAGTTCTTACGCGACTCACTGCGGGCGGCTGGCCAGGGGCCGCAGGGAACGCGTATCCTCAATGTCGATATTACCACCGCTTTTCATAGCCGTCCGCCGGAAAGCGAGCTACAGATACTGCAACATGAACTGGAACAGTTGCGACAGAATAAACAGTTGTTAGAGGCACGCCAGGGTGCTTTGAATGATCGTCGCCAGTGGCTGCGAGCGTTGGGTGAGCAATCCAGAGATTTTGCCAGGGGCCTGGCCCAGGGACAGATGAAGCCTCAGGATTGCGCCGATTTCTTTCGTTTCACTGCAGAGCAGGCATTGCAAGATGCTGAAGCCGCGCAGAGCCTGGAAATAGAGCTAAACCAGGTTCAACGGGAGATCGACGCGAAAGCGCGCGAGCTGGCTCGGAAGCAGGGAACTGGTGATCCTGACCGCCTTTCTGCAGTCATAACGGTTGCGCTGGCGGAGGCAGGAGAGTTGTCGCTGGAGGTGTCATACCTGGTGACGGGAGCTTCCTGGCATCCACAGTATGATGTGCGAGTACAGAAGGAAGCTGACCAGAATAAGGGAGAGGTTGAACTGACCTATGTTGGCCTTGTACAGCAGTCTACCGGCGAGCGCTGGGAGAATGTTGGCCTGTCGCTCTCTACTGCCCGGCCTAGCCTGGCTGCGATATTGCCTGAGTTGGAACCCTGGTACTTGAATGTGTATTCTCCTCCAATGCCGCGCGTGCCCTATGCAGCAAGTCCGCAAGGCGCCCCAAAAATGGTCAGAGCTATGGTAGCGCCGGCAGCTCTGACGGCTGACATGGCCTTGGGGGAAGCTGCGGAAGAAATGGAAGAGGAGGCGCAAGAGGCCGCCACTGTGGCAGCCAGTGTGGCTACTGCCACCGTCGAACAGACGGGGACTGCCTTGATTTTCCATGTGGGACGTTCGGTAGATATTCCCTCCGATAACTCTCCTCACAAGACAACTATAGCGCGCGACAATCTGCCATGTACGTTCGACTATGTGAGCGCGCCCGTGCTGGATGAGCACGTCCACCTGCGAGCGACCATCCACAATGCCACTGAACGTGTATTGCTGAGTGGAGATACGAGTATCTTCCTGAGCAGCGAATACGTGGGCACGACCAGGGTCAAGACCACCGCGCCTACAGAAACATTCAAGATTTTCCTGGGAATTGACGACGGCATCAAAGTGAAACGCGAGCTTATTGAGCGGAGCGTCGACAAAGGCAGCCTCTTGCAAGGAGGTGTGCGCCGCACCACCTACGCGTATCGTCTCACCGTCCATAACTATGCTTCTGCATCCAGAAACGTGGTGATCCGCGATCACCTCCCTGTCTCTCAACACGAGCGAGTCAAGGTAAGGGTACTGAGCATTCAGCCTGCTCCAAAGGAGCGCAGCAAACTGGAACTATTGACCTGGGAGTTTCCGCTGGCAGCCGATGCTGAGCAGCAGATCGAGCATCGTTTTGCGGTGGAGCAACCGCAGGACGTAAGGCTCACCGGGTTAAGATGATCAGTATCATTCACCAGGGTGAATTACGTATGTGCCAGATAAATAGCGTTATTAGAAGGAGCTATACATGAGTAGCAACGAATATCATTTCATCACACACTGGCGAGTGAAAAGCACCATAAAGGAAGTCGCCGGCATCCTCGACAATGCTGCTGATCTTGTCCGCTGGTGGCCAGCGGTGTATTTGGATGTGCAGGTACTACAACCCGGCAACGAGCAGGGATTGGGCAAGGTCGTAAGTCTCTATACCAAGGGCTGGTTGCCCTATACACTGCGCTGGCAGTTTCGTGTCACCCAGGTACGGGCAGATGGTTTTACACTTGAGGCATGGGGCGATTTTGACGGGCGTGGTATTTGGACGTTTGAGCAGGTTGGGCCGTGGGTGAATGTGACGTACGATTGGAATATACTGGCCGAGAAACCACTATTGCGCTATTTCTCCTTTATCATGAAGCCCATCTTTTCGGCGAATCACCGCTGGGCGATGGCAAAGGGAGAAGAGAGTCTCAATCTCGAGCTTGCGCGCCGTCACGCTATCACACAGGAGGAGCGCGATCTTGTTCCTGCACCTCCTCAACCTACAACAACCTCCAGCGTTCCTCTCCTGTTAGGCGCAGTCGGTGGTATCACGTTGTTAGGATTTGTGAGTGTTTTAGCCTGGCGGACGCTAGCTAAGATTGCGGTTGGGAACCAGTAAGGCGTGAACCGGGGGTGTGGATTATGGGAATGACATGAAACCGCAATTTGTGCTACACTTTCGACAGTGATTTTTGTTCACATTTCTAACCTTAGATGCTGGCTCTGTGTACGATAGGGTCATCATTTTGTTTTCACTACATATATTGGAGTTACATTCTTTATGACACAAACGGTTGACAAGGCAAATCCCCATAACTCGGTTGGTAAGGCGATACGCCGCCAGGATGGCGCAGATAAAGTCATGGGTCGTACTCGCTACGCGGGAGATCTGCCGCTGATTGGTCTTTTGCACGCCCGGCTGGTCCATAGCCCCTATGCTCACGCACGCATCGTCAATATCGATATGTCGGCGGCGTTAGCGGTGCCAGGGGTCAAGGCTGTGTATACTGGCGAAACGCTTGGTATGGCCAATAGTGATAGCATCTCCCGTTCTCAGGCGCCGCTGGCACTGCATGAAGCGCTGTGGTGCGGGCATCCCGTCGCTATCGTTCTCGCGGAGACAGAAGCTGCTGCTCAAGATGGTGCCGACGCTGTTGATGTTGATTATGAACCATTGCCACCTGTATTAGACCCTGTAGCTGCGATGCAACCCGCTTCCCCGTTGGCGCGTGCTCGTAAAGAAGGCGAGGTCTCTGAGATTGCCGGTGGAGGAGCACATGCAGCTGTTTCGCAGGCGGAAGAGGTAGAGGTAGAGGAAGAAGAATTTTCGCAGAATGTCAGTGATAAAGCCCATTTGCATGCCGGTAATATGGAAGAGGGATGGCGTGAGGCCGAGGTTGTGATAAAGCGCACTTACAGAACCAGCTTTGTGCACCAGTCATATCTGGAGCCTCAGTCGATTACTGTTGATCCCGGAGCTCATGGACGGGCAATGACCATCTGGGCAAGTTCACAGGGTATGTTAGGGGTGCGTTCGGGTGTGTCCCAGGCTCTTGCTTTACCAGAACGGCAGATACGGGTCGAATCGGTGCCAATCGGCGGAGCATTTGGGGGAAAGTTTGGTTTGATTGAGCCGTTAGCCGCTGCTATCGCCTACGCTGCGGGCAGGCCGGTGCGCCTTGTCTATACGCGCGAAGATGACCTTCTGGCTGGTAATCCTGCGCCGCAATCGATTATCACCTTGAAACTCGGAACAAAACGAGACGGCACATTAGTGGCGATGGAGGGAAAGGTTATCTTTGACACGGGCGCTTACCCTGGTTCAGCGGTTATCCTGGGTGGTGTCCTGCTTGGCAGCTCCTATCGCTGTCCCAACTATGACTTCCGCGGCTATGAAGTCTTAACAAATAAGGTCAGCGTCGGGGCCTACCGCGCTCCCGGGGCTCCACAGGCTTGTTTTGCCCTGGAGTCAGCGGTCGATGAGCTATGTCAGAAGTTGGAAATGGATCCAGTAGCCTTCCGCCTGAAGAATGGTTTGAAGGAAGGAGATCCGACGGTAGACCATCGCAAATGGCCGCGTATCGGGCTGCTTGAGTGCCTGGAGAAAGCGCGGGAGCATCCGCTCTGGGCAAATCGACAGCAACAGAAGGCAGTTCCCGCTGAACTGGAGGGCTGGAAGATTGGCATCGGCCTGTCTGCTGGTGGCTGGCCAGGTGGTACTGAGCCTACAGCGGCTGCTTGCCGCCTGGAGTCGGACGGCTCAGTTTCGGTCATCGTCGGCACGGTTGATCTGACCGGCTCTGATACCTCGCTATCACTGATCGCGGCTGAGGGGTTGGGGATGTCGTCTTCGGCGGTGAACGTTGTACATGACAATACCGATACCATGCCCTACAGTGGCGGTACCGGCGGAAGCAAGACGATCTATTCGATGGGGGTTGCTGTTCTTGCCGCTGCGCAGGATGCCCGCAATCAGATACTGACCGTAGCCGCTGAAATGCTTGAAGCAGCGATTGGAGACCTGGAGATAGAGGGGAATAAGGTCGTTGTGCGCGGGGCGCCGGGCAGGGATGTTGAATTAACCAGAATCGCCTCGGAGACGATGCGGTTTGCAGGCAAATATGAACCGATCTATGGACGTGGGCGTGCTG
Source organism: uncultured Chloroflexia bacterium (assembly GCA_963775585.1). GTDB lineage: Bacteria > Chloroflexota > Ktedonobacteria > Ktedonobacterales > Ktedonobacteraceae > UBA11361. The sequence goes on from CAVZJN010000001.1 coordinate 6,990, forward strand.
CAGTCAGACAATCTTCGCCAATGTTTACCGCGCATATCGCGAAGGTAGCAGTTGATCCCGCTACGGGTGAGGTGCGTGTGCTTGACTACGTTGCCGTGCAAGATGTCGGTTTTGCCATCAATCCAGCAGAGGTGGAAGGACAGATCACCGGTGGCGTTACGCAGGGTTTAGGATGGGCGCTTTTTGAAAGCCTGGTTTTCGATGAGAACGGCCAGGTTCTCACCACTACGCTCATGGATTATGCGCTGCCCCACATCGAGGATGTACCGAATATCACGCCCATCCTCGTGGAGATTCCCTCTGCGCTAGGTCCCTTTGGCGCGAAGGGAGTTGGTGAGCCGCCCGTCATTCCCGTTGGTGCGGCAATAGCCAACGCTATCTTTGACGCAGTAGGCGTGCGTATGACGCAACTGCCCATCACGTCGGAGCAATTGTTCCAGGCAATGCAATAAGACGGAAGACAATTGTTTTCAAGTGCACATTTTGTTTTCAATTACTTGTGAGGTTGCGGGTTTGGCAGACGCATGTCTGCCAAACCCGCAACCTCACAAAATAAATAATTGCGAAGAGCGCAGTGATGAGGCCTCAGAAAAACATGTACATCAGGTTAGCTACTCATAATACAGTAAATATGCTATACTTCTAACAGAACTCCTGCATCACATCAATTTAAAATTTCGTGCCCGTAGTTGTTATCTTAGTCAAACACCAATGGCCACTGACTACGCCAAAGGGCTAAACCCTGTGCTACCAAAGGCGTAATCTCTGACCCCCAGAAAGTGTACATGTGATGAAACCATATGATTCTTCTTCTGAAGTCGACATGACGACCAGGGGTGAAACCGCACCGCTAGAAAACAGCGAAATCGATGTCACTCCACCTATTGGGGTAACTCCGCCGCAGGTACTGGCGCAGGATGCGGCAGAGGGCCGGCGTGGCGCTGCCTGGCGACTGTTATACTGGATTATGGAGAACGACCCGCGTGCAGTGATAGCCGTTTCCTCGCTTGATGACGATCGACTGGCACAACACCTGCTAGAATTCATCGCCATGGGCACCTGGGCAGGTAAGCCTTTTGTAGTGCCACCGCCGTTGCGCTCCCCATACGCCAGGACACGCCTCACAACGCTTTTCCTGCCAGAGGCTGGTATGGATCCGGCGCGTGCTGAACGAACTTTATTGAAGGCAATGCACGATAAACGGTCAGCTGTACGTGAGACTGCTGCCCGTATTCTTGGCATCTTTGGCCGTCCTGTGGCCACGGCTGAATTGATTGGAGCATTGCACGACCCCGTACCTGCTGTGAGGTTGGAGGCGGCGAAAGCCCTGGGGCGTGTCGGTGATCCGGCAGCCGTACCAGCTTTGCTCAATGCACTACGTGGCGCCGATGAGCAGCTGGGCAGCATCATTTTTTCTTCACTTGTACGCCTGGGTCACCTGGCTGTTCCTGTGCTCATAGAGGCGAGCAATAGTAGTTCAGCCTGGATGCGCTGGAATAGCGTGCGGGCCCTGGGTAAAATTAACGATAGCCGGGCATTGTCTGTGCTGGCTAAGGCGCTCAGTGATACTGATCACTCTGTCGCCTGGATGGCCGCCAAAGGATTGGTGCAATATAACAAAAAAAGCGTTGGGCCTGTGCTACAACTGCTGATCACAGCAGAAACGACGCCGTGGCTCGTAGAGACTGCCTCGTTTGTATTGACTGACCAATACCTCCATAATCCCAAATTCAAACCATACCTGGAGCCTGTTGTTAAGAATATGCGGGGCGTCGCTTACCAGGTTTCCACGCCGCATAGCGCGCAAAAAGCGCTGGCGGATCTCATTGCCGATGGTCTGCTTGAGCAGTGATAAGGCAATGAAATGGCACAGGTAAGTCACTTACCCTTCGCGACGACTGGCACGCGGGGGGTTACGTCACGATATACTCCCGATGCGACTGTATCACAAAGCAAAAAAACTTGGCGTGTGGGATGCCGACAATGTGCATAGTCTGAGTGAAAACGCTGATGACTTCTATTTGACGGGTTGCCCATAGATCAACTCAACGTCGGTATAATATCTCCATGCGCCTGGAATAAGTCTTCGACCAATGCATAGATCTCATCCAGCGTCAATTCAGCCGCGGTGTGGGGATCAAACATGGCGGCGTGGTAGACATGCTCCTTCTTGCCGGTCAAAATGGCCTCGACCACCAGGCCTTGAACGTTGATGTTGGTCATCTGCAAGGCCGCGAGCTGTGGTGGGAGTGCTCCAATAAACGTAGGGTGGAACCCGCTGCCATCGACGAGGCAGGGTACTTCGACACAGCAGCCATGTGGGAGATTGGTAATTAGACCGGAATTGCGGACATTGCCATAGATGACACGGGGGGTGTTCGTTTCAATAGAATGGATGATGAGCGCGGCATATTCGCCACTACGCTCAGGAGTAAATTGGGCCGTGCCGTTGAGCAATTGCTCACGCATGAGCTCCCACCAGGCGGTCTGTGCCTGGTACCGGCGCAGCAGTTCATCTATGGGGATGTCGAACTGTTGCAGCAGGTCAGGGCGGTCGCGGCGAATAAAATAAGGGTTATATTCGGCGCTATGCTCGCTCAATTCGGTGACGAAATAGCCCAGCCGTTTGAATAGCTCAAAACGAACCGGGTCTTTTTTCCAGATGTCATGCTTTTGAGCTACTTCACGCAGTAAGGGATAGACATCTTGCCCGTTGTGTTGCAACTCAAGATAGAAGGCCATGTGGTTGATGCCTGCACAGCGATAGGTCAGTTCCTTATATAGGAGTCCCATATAATAGGCCAGTTGTTGTGCTGTTCCCTGTACGCTATGGCACAGGCCAACTGTCTTAATGTTTGTCGCCTGAGATACTGCCCAGGTATTCATAGCCATGGGGTTCACATAGTTTATGAAAAATACATCTGGACAGATTTCTTCCATGTCCCGGCACATTTCAAGCATTACTGGTATAGTGCGTAGTGCACGGAAAATGCCTCCAATACCCAGGGTATCGCCAATGGTTTGTTGTAAGCCGTAGCGTTTAGGAATCTCAAAGTCGATCAGTGTGGATGGAACGCCGCCAACCTGAATAGTGTTGATGGCATAATCTGCTCCATCAAGCGCCGCTTTGCGATCTGCATAGGCGGTGATCTTCGGGTGCGCACCAAGCGCGTCTGCAACCTTGCGCGCCATGATCTCAGCGATGCGCAAACGCTCAGGGTCTATATCCATTAAAGCAATCTCGCATTCTGCGAGTTCAGGAAAGGAAAGAATATCTCCAAGCAGATTGAGAGTAAAGACCACGCTGCCCGCACCGATCATAGCAATTTTGGGTGGTGACACACTATTTCTCCTTGATTGCAGGTTTTCTAAAAACGGTTCGACTTTTTCTTGTACCCCGGGTTCGCAGCTTGAGGGAGGTAACATGCTAAAGCCTGGACTTCTTGTCTGGCCACAGTTGCTGGCCAGACTTTTTCGACATGACAGTGTTGGCCGCTTTCAGCCTAACACCCCCGATGGGTAGCGTGGGCGGATTTCTTTACCACCTGCGAAACGGTCGAAGGCAAAGGGCTGCATATCAGCAGGTTTACTCGCTGTCAAGATCAATTGTGCCATCCACTTTCCAATAAGCGGCGAAAGTTTGAAGCCATGACCGCTGAAACCTGCGGCACAATAGAGGCCCGTGTATGGCTCAAGTCGGTCAAGGATGGGATGGTAATCTGGTGTATCGTCGTAGATACCGGCCCAGCCGCCACGCGTAACAGCACGAGCAAGCGCTGGAATACTGTCCGCGGCCCTGCGGCTGAAGTTGGCTATCTCCTCTTCCGAGAGTCCCTGGGAGTAACGATCCGGGTCACTTGCTACCAGCACATCTTCAGTTGAACCAATGAGCGTGACTCCGCCAAGGTCTGGACGGAGATAAATCTGGCGTGTGATATCAAGCCCTACAGCATGAAGGCCGTGGCGACCGCCGAAATCATGCGGACGGCGCAGGGAGAGCATTGGATGGCGTGTTGGGATGATTGGTAGTGTGATACCGGCAGTTTGTGCAAGTGGCACGCTCCATCCATTTGCGGCTAACACAACTATGGGAGCGAGTATATCGCCATCCACTGTTCGCACACCGGCCACATTGTCGTGTTGCTGCAGAATGTGCGTCACGGTCACACCTTCACGAATGATTGCTCCATAATCACGAGCTCGGTCAGCAAAGCTATAAGTTGTTGCCATTGGATCGGCGACGCCTGCATACGGTTCGTAGCACGCCAGAGCAACACCCTCGCCGTTGTAGCCTGGCGCTGCCTGGCTTACCTCGCTGCCATTGAGCAGCTGCGTGTTGACGCCGTGCTCTTGCTGCAAGGTAACATTGGCGTGCAAGGCTTCCGCGCCTTGCTCATTCGTCATGACGATCATGCCAGTCGTGATGAAGCCACAATCTCCACCGACAAGCTCATCGAAGTGTTGGAAGATGTGAAGACTCTCTTTTGCCATACGGATAGTGAAATCATTGGAGTAATGTTGCCTGATGATGGCTCCAGAGTGACCTGTTGTTCCGCTGCAAATGGCCCGTCGCTCCAATAATAGAACGCGTCCAGCTTTCTGCCTGGCGAGGTGATAGGCAATGCTGGTACCCATCACACCTCCACCAATAACGAGAATATCGGCTCTTTCAGTCATAATGCTGGTCTCCTGAGTGACTGGTATGTTTGCCGTGTTTATGCTACCAGAGTAGCAGCCAAAAGAGAAAAAAGCAAGCCATAGCCGCTAAAAATTGACAGTTAACAGGAATATTTTGGGGTGCGCGCATGTTGAAAATGATGGATATCTTTTCATCATGGGATAGCTTCCTAACAAAAGAGCACCTACTTCCATTGACAAGCAAAAAAGAGAAATGGTACTCTTTTGTTAGTAACTATAGATATTAAATTGATTGACATTGTCAACAATGTCGTTTTGTATAATTGCAAATTTTGAGTCGAAAGGTGAGCAAACATGGGTGAGGCATCCCGTGAAATCATGCGGCAAGCGCGTCGACAAGTGTCAGAGTTGTCGTCGCCGCAGGTGCATGAAGCCCTGGCGCATCAACACGAAGCTGGACGTGAGCACCAGGATATTGTTCTGGTAGATGTACGCGAGAAACTTGAATGGAATGAAGGACATATTCCGGGAGCTTTACATGTTCCACGTGGCTATCTCGAGTTGCGGATAGAAGAAGCGATTCCCGACAAAGCAAAAACAGTGGTGCTCTACTGCGCTACGGGCGTACGATCGCTGATCGCCGGAGTGACCTTGCAGCAGATGGGTTACAAGAATGCTGTCTCGATGTCGGGAGGCATTGAAATGTGGAAGAGCAATGGATATCCATATGTGCAGCCGCGGACTATGAGCGAGGCCCAGGCCAAACGTTATAGCCGGCACCTGCTGGTGCCTGAAGTAGGTGAAGAGGGGCAGTTCAAGCTTCTCGATGCGCGTGTGCTGTTAATTGGCGCCGGTGGTTTGGGTTCTCCTGCTGGCTATTATCTCGCAGCCGCGGGTGTAGGGACGATAGGTATCATCGATGCCGACGTGGTAGACGAGAGCAACCTGCAACGCCAGATATTACATAATACAAAGCGGATTGGTCAGTACAAGGCTGAGTCTGCGCGTGAAACTATAGAGGCGCTGAATCCTGATGTGAAAGTAATCACCCACATTGAGCGCCTGGATGAGACCAACGTAGCGCGCATCATCGCTGATTACGATGTCATTGTTGATGGCACTGATAATTTTCCCACGCGCTATCTGCTCAACGATGCTGCACTGATGGCCAGTAAGCCGGTCGTGCATGGCAGTGTCTTCCGTTTTGAAGGCCAATTGACCGTTTTTAAGCCATATGAAGGACCGTGCTATCGCTGTCTCTATCCAGAGCCGCCCCCCATCGCGCTTGCGCCTAGCTGTGCTGAGGCCGGTGTATTGGGCGTGCTTCCTGGTATCATTGGCCTGCTCCAGGCAACGGAGACGATCAAGTTAGTGCTTGGTATCGGTGACCCGCTGGTTGGCCGGTTGATGACCTATGATGCTCTCGCAGGCGAGTTCAATGAATTGCGCCTCTTCCGCGATCCGAAGTGTCCAGCTTGTGGTGAGAATGGGCATCCAGAGGACCTACCAACATATGCAGATGTCTGCGCTATACCCGCCTGATAAATGCTGAAATGCGAGGCGCTACATATGCGACAAGTGCGACAAGTGCGACAAGTGCGACAAACGCAACACGTAGTGCCTCATGAAGGAGTTTGAATTATGGCTACTGTGCGCCTGGCGCCCGTTTTGCGGCCTTCTGTAGGAGGCGCAAAGCAGGTTAATGCCCAGGGAAGTAATCTTTCTGAAGTACTGGCTGATCTTTACAGCCGTTATCCCTCTTTGAAGGAGCAAATCCAGCCGGAGGAGAGCCTGAGTCGCTTTATTAATGTCTACGTCAATGACCAGGATGTCCGTTTTTTGCAGGGGCTGGAGACTGGCGTGGGTCCAAACGACACGGTTATCCTCTTACCTGCTATGGCTGGTGGTCGTTAGACCAGGAGCAGATCTATGCGCTATAGCAGCATACTGGATACCATTGGAAATACGCCGCTGGTAGAGCTACAGAGTTTCAGCCCGCACCCTGGGGTGCAAATTTTCGCGAAACTCGAGGGGGCCAATCCCTCCGGCAGTGTGAAAGACCGTATTGCCAAAATGATGATTGAGAAGGCCGAGGCCAGTGGGCAGATAACCTCCGATTCGATCCTGTTGGAGCCAACCAGTGGTAATACCGGCATTGCCCTCGCGATGATTGCTCGTGTAAAGGGATATCGCTTTACGGCTGTCATGCCTGACAATGTGACGCGCGAACGCCGCCAGATGCTTGAACTCTATGGCGCAAATATCATTTTCTCAGATGGATCCCAGGGTAGTAATGGCGCTGTGAGGCTGGCTCAAGAAATGGCTCAGAGCGATGAACGATACGTCATGCTTTACCAGTATGGCAACGAGGCCAACCCGCGCGCTCACTATGAGGGAACGGCTCTGGAGATCATTCAAGATCTGCCTGACCTGGATGTCTTCGTCGCTGGTCTGGGGACTGGCGGTACGATTACGGGGAATGCTCGCCGATTGAAGGAGTATAACCCTGCGATTAAAATAGTTGCCGCCGAACCGTTACAGGGTGAAGGCGTACAGGGATTGCGCAGCCTCGAAGACGGGTTTGTGCCGCCAGTGTTGGACGCGTCTCTCATTGATGCAAAAATACTGGTGACGGCTGTGGATGCTATTCGACGGACTCGCCAGCTCAAAGATCAGGAAGGAATCTTTGCCGGTCCTTCTTGTGGCGCCACTCTTCACGCGGCCTTGCGTGTTGCGGAGAGTTTAGAGCATGGCAAGATTGTAGCCATCCTCGCAGATGGTGGTTGGAAGTACCTCAGCGAAGATTTGTGGACGCGCGACTTGGACGATCTCGAAGAAGATTTAGAGGCAAAGATTTTATGGTAGTCGATAATGCGTTTGTCGTGCGTATCCCCAGTGACATGTACAGAGAGATGCTGGCGCATGTGACGGCGGGTTATCCTGATGAAGCCTGTGGCGCATTAGGGTGCAAGGATGGCCTGGCCGTCAAAAATTATCCGACGGCCAATGCTGCCGAGCATCCTGATGATTTTTCTGAAATCGAACCTGCCGAGTTGTTGCGTATCACCCTTGATATCGATGCATATGATGGTGATACCGTCTATTATCACTCTCATCCCCTGTCTGAGGCTTATCCTTCACCTCGTGATATCGAGTATGCCAGGCGCAACGGCTACATTTATCTTATTTTCTCGCACCGCTACCATCCTGACCAGCCGTATGCGAGGGTGTTCTCAATTCAGCAAGATGATACGGTGATCGAGGGTACTATTGAGGTGGTGTAGCGAATGCCAGGGAGAGTAAGAATAGAAATTGAAGAAGGGTGATTT
>CAVZJN010000002.1:0-12695 GCA_963775585.1 uncultured Chloroflexia bacterium
CTGAGGATATCCAGGTTACCGAGCAATTGGTTGAGGCGGGAAAGCTTCTAGATATTGAGTTGGTAGATCACATTGTAATTGGGAGCCACCGGTTTGTCAGTTTGAAAGAGAGGTTGCGCTGGTAAGCGCAAAATAGATGGATGGTGCTGAATTACGCTAAACCGACGTTTAGCGTAATTCAGCACCATCCATCTATACTTCCTGCGCCTGTGCTGCCGCGACCTTCTCGATCTTCCGTCTCTTCGGACGTTCGTGGCCGTTGGCGGTCTCTCTGGCTTTCGCCTTGTGATCCTGCTTCGCGGGTTCAAGCGCGGCATCGAGCACCTGGCGAATTTCGGTGACGAAGACAAAGTGCATCTCATCGCGCAGCTCTTTGGGCAGGTCTTCCATCAGATCCATCTCGTTCTTCTTGGGTAGAATGACAGTACGAATCCCTGAACGATACGCTGCCAGCACCTTCTCTTTGATGCCACCAATGGGCATCACTTTGCCGCGCAAGGTGATTTCACCCGTCATAGCAACATCGGAACGAACATGACGTCCACTTGCCAGCGAGACCAGCACGGTGACCATAGTCACGCCTGCCGATGGTCCATCCTTAGGGATTGCGCCTGCTGGCACGTGGATATGAATACTCTGATCCTCAAAGACATTGGCAGGAAGGCCAAGGGCTACGGCGTTGGAGCGTACGTAGCTCAGGGCCGCCATAGCTGACTCTTTCATCACGTCACCCAGTTGCCCGGTCAGGATTAACTGATTCTGCTTGCTTGCCATGGCGGCAGCCTCGATGAAGATGATCTCACCGCCCACAGCCGTCCACACCAGCCCGGTGGCAATACCAGGGCGGTCAATGCGTTCAGCCGCTTCCTCGAAGAAGCGCTGTCGCCCGAGGTACTCGGGAATGTGTTCGGCTGTTACGGCAATAGGTGTCTTCCTGCCCTCCGCGATCTGCTTCGCCACTTTGCGGCAGAGCGAACCAACTTCTCGTTCCAGGTTACGCACGCCCGCCTCGCGCGTATAGTCGCGGGCAATACGGCGCAAGGCATCCTCATCAACGGTCAGTTCGTCTTTGTTTAGCCCATTGGCCTCAAGCTGCTTGGGCAAAAGGTAATTGCGCGCGATATGCAGTTTCTGCTCTTCGGTATAGCCTGAGAGTTCCAGGATCTCCATACGGTCGCGCAAGGCCGCCGGAATTGTCTCCAAGGAATTGGCTGTGGCGATAAACATCACCCTGGACAGGTCAAAAGCGAGATCCAGGTAGTTATCACGGAAGTTATAGTTTTGCTCAGGGTCAAGCACTTCCAGCAAGGCCGAGGAGGGATCGCCGCGCCAGTCAGCGCCGACCTTATCAACCTCGTCCAGCATGATCACCGGGTCATTGGCCTCCACGCGGCGCAGCGTCTGTATGATGCGTCCAGGCATGGCGCCGATATAGGTGCGGCGGTGACCGCGAATCTCGGCCTCATCGCGAATGCCGCCAAGCGACATGCGGGCGAACTTTCGTCCGAGCGCTCTGGCGATTGACTGGCCAAGCGATGTCTTGCCAACTCCAGGAGGGCCGACAAAACAGAGAATCGGCTCGCGATTGATCTGCCGTGTGGCCTCATCTGATTGCAATGGCTGTGTCGGCGTGATTCCTTCTGAGTCAGCGCCCTCGGAAGCCGCCTCAGCTTCCTGCTGGAGACGCTCAGCAACGCGCTCTTCCTTCAAGCGGCGCACTGCCAGGTACTCGAGGATGCGATCTTTGATCTTTTCCAGGTCGTAATGGTCGTGGTCAAGCACCTGGCGTGCGTGGGGCACATCGATCTTCTCGCCGGTGCTCTTAGACCAGGGCAGGCTTGCTAGCAATTCGAGGTACGTGCGAATGATGCTATATTCAGGTGAGACAGTGGGTAACTTCTCAAGCCGTGAAAGTTCACGGTTTGCTTCTTTCAGCGCCTCCTCTGGCATCTTCGCTTCATCGATCTTGCGGCGTAGCTCGTTGGCGGTGGCCTGCTCTTCGCTTTCCTCGCCAAGTTCACGCTGAATAGCCTTGAGCTGTTCGCGCAACAGGTACTCGCGCTGTACTTTGCCCATTTCTTCCTGCGCGCTTGTCTGAATCTTCTTGCCAAGTTCGAATATTTCCAGCTCATGCGATAGGTAGTTGCTGAGGTTTTCCAACTTGGCGCGCACAGAATCGAGTTCAAGCAATTTCTGACGCAGTTCAAGCTCCATCTGCATGAAGGTGGCAATCACGTACACAACCTGGCGCGGCTCTTCCAGGTTCAGCGTGGCGGCGGCAACCCCTTCGGGTACATTCTGTACCAGGGCGACCAGTCGCTGGAAGTAGCTGACGACGTTACGTTTAATGGCCTCGGTTTCGTTGTCAGTTTCCTGCGTATCCGGCTTCAGCGTAACGTGGGCGGCCAGGTAGGGTTTTTCTTGCGTCAATTCGCCGATCTCCACCCGCTCAAGGCCCTGCACAATAATCTGAATAGTGCCATCGGGCATACGGATCATGCGAGCAACACGCGACACTGTGCCAATTTTGAAGATATCATCCAGGCCAGCCTGCTCCGTCTCGGCTGATTTCTGTGCTACCAATACGACCAGGCGATCGCCGCGCATGACGTCATCGATCAGGCGAATAGAACGCTCCTGGCCTACACCGAGCGGTTGCACTGCAAAAGGGTAAATGACGATATCTTTGAGCGGTAAAACTGGCAGCACATCGGGGATAGTCAAACGCTCCTCTTCCTCTGAGCTTTGCCGTTCCTCCGCCTCTTCTTCTTCAGGCTTTTGATCGCCTGGCTCTTTATCCTGGGGCAAGGAGGCACCGTCTGGTGTTTCGCCAGCAGGAGGCTGTTTGTTTTCGTCATCGGTGTGGTTATCTTCACCTGGAGCAGCGGCGGGCTTTATTGCTTCCGGCTGATCCTCGTGCTCTATTTCGGGTTGTATATGTTCTTTTTCCATAGCATTCTTCTCACTCAACACAGGTAATATTCACTCGCTCTCTTCGGCTATTGTTTTGTGGTGCTCGGCTGTATTTGAACACGTTCTGAAATGCTCTCAGGCATCTTTTTTGGTAGGTCAACCCATAAAAAACCATTTTCGTAACGTGCCTTTATGTTATCTCTATCAATGGGAGAGAGAATAAGCACCTCAACGCGAAATGGCCCATAGCGAATTTGTGCTTCATCATAATACAGGTTTTCACTACGTGCGGGATCGTCGTGCCTTTCACCACTTATCACAAGAGCATCTTCATACAGCGTCACCTCAATTTCTTCTTCTCTCATCCCCGCGAGTTCTATTTTGATAGTCATCATCTCTGCTGACTCGCGTATGTCAGCCAGGGGTCGCCATGTTGCTGAACGTTGAAGAATAGACTGGTGGCTTTGTCGTAAAGCATCATGTAAAAGTTGACGGTAGTGACGCTCCAGTTGTTGCTGCGATCCATCTGTATAGCGGTAGGTCACATACCGATAGCGAATACGCATAGTTGGTTCCCTCTAATATATACGTACCAGCGGGGTGCTTAGGGATTGTTGTTCCCGGGGGATGTTGGATCTCCCACGTATTTTTCCCTATTTCTCTCCCCACAGGATAAATAACCTGCGAACGAAAAAGGCAAAAGGTACAAAGTACAGGATATTTTGCTCTTTGACCTTTGCCTTTTGTCGCGAATGTGCTCGAAGGAGAAAAATGGATTACGTTATAGGCAAGTCTTTTTCTCCATTAGCAAGGGCTTTCTGGCATTCTGGGCAGAGATATTCATACTCAGAATTGCTATCGGAAAGCACGTCACTCTGGATAATACGGGCATCACGTAATCGTGTTATCTTGTTACATCTTGCACAATTGACATATGTTTCCGAGATGGCGGTACGTCGGGTACCAAGAACGTCTTCCTGCATGTCCGACACCTGCCTTTCTTTCCGTTTCAGTAGTTTCTAACGCCTAGCAGAGTAAGACCTAAAGTATCTTGTCCAAAGAAGAGAGGACGTACATAAACAGTCCACATAAGGCCTTCTTGCATGGCCCCGTCCGTATTGATTATGGCACGTCGAGCGGAAAATTGCAAGTGAGTTTGACGAGTGCCTGACTATGTGCTACTATATTTTCATAATCTTCATTGGTACCTATTTCACCTGGTACCTGAGTGAACCGCTGGATTTTGAGTGCGTGATTGCTATGGATGGCTAGAGTGGCCGTCCCTACAAAAAGGCAAGAAATACCATGCTCACGCAAGGGATCAAACGCTGGTTAACTAAGCTGTTTGGGTGGTGGCCCTGGAAGAAGCAACATGAGCACCAATATGCTCAAGCAACAAACCTTTTGAACAAAGGCGTTGCGCAGGAATCCATTTTCCGCTCAACAAATGATGGGACTACTCCCCCTTCTGGTGTTGCTCCTCTTATTGTTGGACAGGGTGAAACGAGCCAGACAAGTCTCTCAACCATAGATGAATGGCCAGAGCGTGTTGTTCAGGCAACTCCACCCTCCATTGAAAAGGTTGATCCGCCGCAACCACCAGCACTTTTACCAATAACCCCTCCCAATGATTCTTCGCCAATAGCTGAAGACATTTCCGAGAATGCTAACTCTTTATTTTCAGAAGGACCACCACCTTCGCCAAGGCCAGATCAGAAGTTGGAATTTCTACAGTATCTTGTCAATCGGGGCATTGTAAACGAGGGCTTTGTCGAGGGGCAGGTACCTGAGCAGTATAAAAATAAATAGCAAGGAAGGAGAAACAGGCGTATCATGTTTCTCCTTCCTTGCTATCTTTTCTCTTGACTACTCTGCCGCGCTATAGCCTTGCGCCCTCGCCTCATCCTCGGAGGCGAAGAAGATGGTATCTTGTGCGCTCTCGCCGGGTAATTTCTCCAAAGGATAGTAGCGTTTTGTACCGACAACGCCTGCAAAAGCGGCATTGGCGGGAACTTCGACCGCTTTTGCGATATTTACGCCAACAGTCTGCATTGTCGCTGCGGAGCTTCCTTCTTTGTCCAGGTGAAGGATTTCGTCTGCAGGCTTTTCGGGCCGCCCTTGTCCCAGGCTACTTGCGCCATTCAAGTTTTGCTGCTGCGGCAATTCGATCTGCCCTTCTTCCTCGTCGGCACTTTGTTTACCCAGGCGTTTGCGTAACAATACAAACGTAATAACAGCAGCAGCAACCATGCCAAGGCTAAAGCCCAGGACCGTCCAGAATGTGCCGCTCCGCTTGCGAAGAGGCTGCAAGAGCTGATCGCCGCGCTCGGCCAGTACATGCGTGACCTGGCTGCCACGTTCGGTTAAATCGCGCGTGACCTGACCGCCACGATCGGCCAGTACGTGTCTGACCTGGCTGCCACGTTCGGTCAAATCGCGTGTAACTTGACCCCCGCGCTTAAGTAGACCATAACTCCAGTCACGGCCAGATGCGCTCAGTTGCTTTATGGTCGTATTCATACCGGCGCGCTGGGCAGTATCTGTCGCTGTAGTGAATAGCATTTCTTGACGCTTACGCAAAAAATACATGATGTTCGAAGCGATGGAGGCGAAGAAGGTCAGTGAAAGGAGACCTACGCGCAACCAGCGACCAGTATTTGTTTTAGTATTCAAATGTTCATTTTTCATATTCTAACTCCTCCCTGTACTTTGTCCGCTAAAGGCCTGTTGATCCTTCTGGGCGAAAATAGGGAAACACGCTTAAGGGTGTGACAAAGAAATAGGCGCGATTTGTCGCGCCCTTGCAACAGACCTGTCTATCTTCCGCTTATAGTATGTCAGGTTACGTCACTCTATGTCAAGAAAGGAATGGCTCTTTTTACGCTATATGCCATGAAATTTGGTCGGGGGAGACGGCATCTTTCAACAGTAGGTTTTTGGGGCAGATCGTCACATTCGTAGGGGCGGGAGAGGTGAGGAGTGGAGAGGGGACCAGCCCATCCGGGAGATCGATGAAGCGCTTGCGTCGCCCATGGTGGGCAGGTGCGAAGCGGCAGGGGAACAGGACGCAGGGCGACCCAAAGGTCTCCACCCTTCATCCCTGCCACCCCCACCCCTACGAGACGAACCCGCTTCCCTGCTCGTTTCACATCGGCTATTAATCTTCGGTGGCGGCCTCACTCAATCGCAGCACGAGGCGACAGAAGTGAAGCATGGCAGCGGCAAACTCTAAATAGGCAGCATCGCTGGCTGCAGCTTGTTGCGTTACCGATGCACGGCGGCGTAACGCGCGTAAGACGACCAATACATCCTCTTTGAGCGATGGATCAAGATCACCACGCTGCATCAGGCGAACTACTTGTATGACAATGGACTCAACTTCGCGCCGCATTAAGCGTAGATCACTTAACCAGGCATCCTCATCTTCATCTATGCTGCTATTACTTGCTCTCCCCCAGATGAATGCATCTGTGGACTGCGTTTGCCGTTTGGAGTCTTTCTTCTCTCGTAAGGGAAGTATCTCCTGTTGATGGTCCTCATGTACGTATGTCGGTCCGAGGTGAGTCTTGGGTTCTTCCAACGTCACCCCTAGCTCACGGAGTAGCACTGCCAGTTCATCTTCCCAGCTAGCCATAGAGCACCTTCCTTGTAGAACAACCAAGCAAATGAAATAGCGGTTGGTATCACCTTCGTGGCCCGAAACCTTATTCGCAGTGTAACATAGTGTGTCACACTTGTAAATGGCCCAAAAAGGTCAGGAAGTGCTTAATTTTTCTTTGGCGGCGGTGTCAGTGTAAATGCTTTGTCGACATTAATGTCACCGTGGAAGCTGAAAGATTTCAATCCTTTGATGGCGCTGGCGTTGATGCTCAGATCAATAGTAGGGCTGTAACCGCTTTGCTTCTGGATAAGAATAGTGTACGAAGGTTGTCCATTCACTTTCTTTACCACGTGGGGGACATACCATGAAAGTGAGATATAGGAGATGCAGTTCTTCGGCGTCTCCGTGAGACCTCCCCACATCGCGCGACCCGCTAAATCGCTCCTCAGTGCTGTTGGTGAGCCAAGGCTATCGATCACCCAGGGTGTATTGAATCCGCCCCGCAGGCCCAGAGAATAATTCCCACTGGGACAGTAACGAGCGTTGCTTGGAAAGGATGAACTATACTGGCTGCACCCCGTCGGTACAGGTGTTGAACCACCTGGCGTTGGTGACGGCCCCTTTGATCTGGGTCTGCAGAGCGGTCTCCCTGTGTCAAAACCATCACCGCTGATGAATTGAGCGTTCCTGGGGGCATAGACGCGAATATAATCGGCATAGGTATCGAAGCCGTAGACAGGCCCTCTTTGCTGGTAATTGAGAGTGATAGTCAGGTTATGCGTCGCTCCGCCATGAGCGTCCAGCGTCACGGAGTCTTGCTCGGTGGTATGCACATACTGGCTGGCTTTGCTGATACTGATGTTCGCTTGCACGGACATAAAACCGTCCTGCTTATCGAACGTATCGATCGAGCCGCTAAAGCCATGCTCAGCCAGCCATGCTTCTGCTGCTGGATCGGTGAAGTAAATCTCCAGGTCGCGCGACTGTATATCTTTGATTGCCCCTTTGGCGATCTCTATAAGCTGTATTACCTTTGCATGACGTACACGGTCAAGCATCAATTTGCCGAGTGTCGAAGTAAAAGCTTTACGGCCAGCATGAGAATAATCTCCGCTGATCTGTTTCTCTCGTGCGATAGCCGAGAAGTCTTGTTGATAGTAGTGGAGGCGCTCTTCTAAGTTCTTTGAAGTTATCGTCTCGTTATATCCTGGTACTTTGATCGGGCCAATAACGTCCAGGATATGTCCAATGAGCGTGGGTGTGAAGGCGATATCGCCATCAATCGGTCCCCCGCCCTCATCCTGGTAGAGCTGCATTGTCATACGCGCAGTAGTGGGGAAATCGCCGGACAGGTTCGAGTCGCGTACGCCCCAGTTTCCAAAGTTCATCCAGCCATATCCCGGAGGTGCGGTACGCCCAATGGCAGTGCCATTTTCAGCATAGTCGATAAGCGTGACATCTTTCAGCGTAAAGGGAGACATACGGCCGTCCTGTATCTGCAAAATGCCGTATTGCCCGGTGAAACCACCGCCCGGTCGTATTTCTGCCCTGTCCATTGTCTGCACCAGGTAGCGGCGCTGGTGGCCTGCACCCAGTAACCAGGCAGCTATACCAATCAATCCCTGGGCCTGCACGATCATATCTCGCGCATTTGGCAACAAGTCCAGGACGGAAACGAGTTGCTGTTTCTGTTTATCGCTGATAGGTATATCTTTAATCGATACCTGGCTCATCTGCTCTTGAATATCGTCGATGTAGTAGAGGGCATGAACCATTGCACCTTCAATGGCGGTAACATCTGCAACACTGATGACGGGCTTGGTGGACCCGCTGGAGAGAGGCGAACCATGGATGATGTTTGCGCCGATAAGAGCAACGCCACTCAGCTCATTCCCCATGTGCGAGACGTCCAGAGCGACCTGCACCAGCCTTTGCGCCATGTCCAGTTTATTCGTATACTGCGGCGCGAATTGCGTAATGGCAGCCTGGACATCAGTGCGATTCACCAGTTGTTGCAATTGCACGAAATCACCTTCCGCCGCCTTAAACTCGATTTGTGCCTGTTGTAAATTATTTGCGTTAAGTGCTGCTGTCAGATCGCTCTTTGAGACAGGGAGTAAACTTTTTACCTTCAGCAGGTGATTGATCCCATCGTGCGCGATGCCACTGATATTATTATAGGCATTATAGGCGGCGAATCCCGCGCCTACAGGTACCAGGATAAAGAGAAAAATTGTGGCGATTACGGCTAAGCTGATAAATTGTATTGAACGCCACTTTTATATGGTGAGTGTGTTCATCGCGCAGCCAGCGCTTGCGTACCATGCGTCGCTGTAGCGCTACCTTCCTGGCGTTGGTATCGTTTCGTCTGATGTACGCTGGCGTTAATGGCACGAGTGTAGTGTTAGAGCGAGTGGGCAGCAGCGCCTGCTCCTTTGCATGACCATTCAGAGCTGGAAGCCCTGTCCTCTCCTCTTCATTTACATCGTCTATTATTCTTACTGCCATGAATTATTTCCTCTTCTTCACTGGCAGAAGTGTACTCCGCCTGCAGTGACGCGGTAGGTACCTCTTCTTCATCTTCCGTCAATGGCTCTAGTGTAACAGAGGTTCATCGAAAGAGGCAGAGTCTTCTACCCTCGCATCTTCATGAGCACAGGTTCTATGTGACGTAGGTTCATCTTTGTCTGTCAATTATTTCTTCCTCCCGAGGTAAACCTTTGTATCTGCCTCTGTAGAGGTAGGCAACTGCCGAACATTTCGTGAGGGTAACTGTTTGCTTCTTCAGCTATTTCAGGTAATGCAGGTATTTCAGCCGCCTCTTCGGTAGCAGGTTGAGAAGAATGATCTGCAACATTGGCGCCAGGAAGCAAAGCACGAAATCCCCAGGGAGTGCCATCTGGATCCAGCATCAAACATCGTTCAACCAGTTGCATGAGACTCTCAGACGAAATATGGTTCAGCTGCGAAATTTCATCGATGGTGGCTTCGGTTGTAAAGTACTCTTTAATAGCGGATTTACGTTTATAATATTTTTTCTTTGCTCGCGCGCTTAGTGATGAGATATTTTCTTCCTGCCAGGAAGAGATGTCGCGCATCCGCTTAGCGAATTTCGGAGTGTTTCCCACTCGTGCTCCAGGCAAGGCGCACCTCCGCGGTTCTATGTACATGAATTACGTTTTTATCTTTTGATGAGAACTATGTGTTCTGCGGTTTGAGGTTGTGAAACTGTTGTCGTTCTTGTTGTAACCTACCCCCCAGGTAAAAGTCAAGTAAACTATATCACACTTCAGTGATTTTCTAAAGTAAGCAGTCGGCCTTTTTTCTCCACCCCTTTTTCTCCACTCATAATAGATGACGACTGAAACCAGTAATATGTTGCACCCACATAGAAAATAGCATATACAGGACATACGAAATAGAGGGGTGTTTTTCATAGCATCCCTCTAAATACTATCGTTGCGAGCGGTCAAAATGTTACTTGAGTCTGGCTTCGAGCGCCCCCAATTGCTCTTTCAGCTTGCGGTTCTCCTCACGCACCTGGTCAAGGTCTTTGCGCAGTAGCTTCAACTGTTCTTCGGATTTATCACCGGTGCGCAGTGCATGAGCAGCTACCCGCATATCGCGCTGCACGCGTGTTTCGGTCTCATGGCTAGCGAGGCGCTCCAGGACGCTGATAGCGCGTTTTTCACCAAGTGACATCAGGGCAACGGCAGAGACGGCGCGCACCGGTTCCCAGTGATCGTGCTCCACCGCGTGACAAAGCGCCGTCACAGCGCGTTGGCGCGCTTCTTCGGTGTACAGATGGCGGTTCCCACCCAGCGTCGACATGCCTGAGGAGGCAGCATAACGGAGCGTGATAGGTCGATTGCTATCGTTAAGATAGGTGGCAAGAATATCAACTGCCCGATCGTCCCCCAATTCTGCCATGCCGTTGAAAATACCGCGCTGCACGGAATGATTCAATGATGGGCGATCAATCAACTTCTCTAAGTGATCAACGCTGCCTGCACTGCGGGTTTTCCCCAGTGAATGCGCCGCCGCGCTTTCGACCCGGTAGCTGATATCGCCACGTTCCAGCAGAGCTTTCAGCGCTTGTGCGGAACGCTCCGCAAGCTCTGCTTGTTGCGGTACCTGGAACTTCCCCAGCGTCTCGGCGATGGCGGTGCGCACGCGGGAAAACTCCGGGGTGGTGAGTTCTTGCAGTCCCTCTAACAGGATAGATTGCGCTCGTTCGCTGCCGATGACGCCCAGCGCCTCGGCTGCTGCCACGCGCACGCCCCAGAACGTGTCATTGAACACGGCCATCTTCAGGGCCTCGATGCTCTCATCACTACCATCTTCGCCTAATGCTTCGGCTGCCTCAATGCGACCCAGCACATCTGGATCGTGGGCAAACTGGTAGCGCATCATCTTTGTGGAGCGCTCGAATTTAAGCGTTTTAAGCAGCCAGCCGTCCGGGTCGAAGCGCACCATCACAGGTTCGCGTTCCAGGGGGATGTAGAAGCTCTGCTCAACCTGTCCATCTTCGCCCGACATCACACGCATGGCTATTGTGCGTGTCTCTGTCGTGTGTTCATCTTTGGCGGCCTCATCCGAGGTTGGGACAGTGAAAGCCAGGTCAACCGGCGTGACAAAACAGGGGGTGAGATCATCGACCTGTTGCGTTTGCTTGATCCTTACCCTGGCCATGGAATGTTCACCATCCCATGAATAATTCACCTCAAATGCGGGATAGCCTCCCTGGTACACCCATTGCTGGAAGAACTGCGCCAGGCTGCGCCCGGTCACCTCCTCAAAAGTACGCTCCAGGTCTGCGGTGATCACCTCTCGCTCGCGATATCGTTCGAGATATGCCTTGACGGCGCGTCTGAACGTCGCATCGCTGAGTTGGTGTCGCAGCATATGCAGGACCCAGGCGCCCTTGTTATACATGTGCCCATCAAACAATTCAAAGCCGTCATTGTGATAGACATGGTAGACAATTGGACGGCGGTACTGCCCGTCTTCACCAAGGTAGCCTTTTTTGAGATCGAGCATCGACTGCTTAAAGTAGTCCGTGCCAAGATCGTGCTCGTTCCATAGTTCCTCGAAGTAGGTAGCAAAACCCTCGTTTAACCAGCCATTCGGCCAGTCTCGACAGGTCACCAGGTCGCCGAACCACTGGTGTGCCAGTTCGTGCGCTACAACTGGCACGTAATCGAAATCGAGAGCGGCGCGCTCATCGAGCAGGAGTACAAAGCTGTGGGTAGTCGCGGTTGTATGCTCCATCGCGCCGGTATAAATCTCGACGACCGTTTGCGCGTACTTGTCGTAGGGATAATCGACACCGGTATAGTCCGCAAAAAAGCGCATCATCTCGGGAGTTTTGCCCATATAATAGCGCGCATCGTCTTTGCGATCAGGGCGAACATAATAGTTGACCGGTTTCCCGTTGTAGGAATCTTCGATGACCGCGAATTCGCCGACCACCAGCGAGATCAGGTACGCGGCATGAGGTATGTCATGTCGCCAGTGATGGGTTTTTGTCGCGCCATGGTCGGTAACGCTGATCAAGTTGCCATTGGCGATGGTCTGGAAATGTGCAGGGACAGTGACAATGATCTCGGTCGTAGCGCGATCATTGGGCGCGTCATGACAGGGGAACCAGTAGCTGTGGTAGCGCGGCTGCCCAAATGTCCAGGCCTGCACCGGGCGAGTCGGGTCCTCGGGCGCTGGCTTGATAAAATGCAGGCCAGTGCGCGGCTTCGCATGATACTCTACAGCAACGGTGAACTCTTCGCCATAGTGGTAAGGGCGATCAAGTGCCACAGTAAGCTTCTTGCCATCACTGCTGAAGGCTAACTCTTGACCGCCTGTCAGCGTAACGCGCTCGACTTGCAGGTCGATTGCATCAAACGAGATGCTTTTGACCTCTTCATAGAGTGCAGAAAAGGTAGTGCTCACTGTGCCACTGACGGTTTCTTGTTCGAAGTCAAGCGTAATCACCAATTTGACGTGCTTGACGTCAGCAGGGCGATCGGGCGCATATTGCACGCGATCATCCGCAAGCTCAAATGAGCGAGCTTTGGGTATAGGAGCGTTTGTTTGTTCAAGCAAGAAAAGCAAACTATAGCGGTCATCGAGCATCATTGCTCGCGCGCGATTACATCCTTCCAAGAGATCCTCCTCTGAATGCTAA
>CAVZJN010000003.1:0-77176 GCA_963775585.1 uncultured Chloroflexia bacterium
CCATAAATCTGTGCAATAGCTCGGACTTCTGTTTGATTTCGTTTGGGCTGGCGATAATATTGGGCGTGTAATAATCAGCGACACCGTAGTTTGTAATGGGAAAGATGTTTAATTTCACTCCCGCGCGCTGCGCCTGGATAACCTCCCATCCTTCAAAAACCCAGGCAAAATCGATACGATGCGACTCCAGCGCTTGCATGGCATCGACGTCCAGGGTCACGTTCTTAAATTGTCCCGTTCCCCCATCTCGCTTGATGATCTCACCCACTACCGCTGACTCGTAGGGTGCGCCAAATCCTCCGTAGATTTTACCACTCAGATCACGCGGACGCGATAAACCTGAACTTGCCAGGGTTACCAGGGCCGAAGTGTTATGTTGAATGATGGCAGCAATCGAGACCACCGGCTGACCCACCGCCGCATCAGCGACAATTCCTTCGGTGGCACTGATGCCTACGTCAGCCTTGCCGCTACTCACAAGCACATCGGGTGAAACGCTGGCCGAGTATGGTAATAACTGGAGACCTATGCCCTCATCGCGATACCAACCCTTTGTCAGGGCTACATAGATCCCCGTGTGATTCGTGTTGGGTGTCCAATCCAATGCCAGTCTCATCGGGATCAACTTTTGTGTACCTGCCGGGGCTGGCGTTGTCCCCGCACTAATAGTTCGCTGCTGCCATAGGAAGGCGCCTACTACAAGTAGAATGAGCAGGACAGGGATGCCTATACTGGCAATTAATCGTGTACGAGCATTCATGATAGCTTCCTTTCAATAACTGGTATGAGCTGAACTCAGCGCCTGTGAATTACTGTCCCGTGATACCAGGGCAAAGCAATACGTTCGATCAGTGATACAAGTCCAAAAAGAAGAAGGCTGAGCACGGCGGTAACAAGGATCGCCGCGAAAACCAGCACGATAGCATGTGAGTTTACTGAGAGTTGCATGTAGATACCCAGTCCCTGGTACGCACCCACATACTCCCCAAAGATAGCACCTGTTACGCCATATGTCGCGGCAATGCGCAAACCAGAGAAGAATGACGGCATTGCTCCTGGCAAACGCACAAGCCAGAGAATCTGCCAGCGCGAAGCATGCATACTTTTTAACAGGTTGATCAGTTCCGGCTCCGCATCCGCCAGGCCGTCAGCACATGCCACGGCTATAGGAAAGAAGCAGTAGAGCGCGACGACGAAGACCTTTGGACCCAGGTCAATACCAAACCAGATGAGCAGCAAAGGGGCAAGGGCGATGATCGGTATTGTTTGCGAGATCACCAGCAGTGGATAGACCGCGCGCCGCGACCACCGTGAGATTTCAAGTGTAATAGCCAGCAGCAGGCCAAAGACTATTGCCACGGCCATACCCAGTACCGTTTCCAGAAGGGTTTGCATGGTGTGTACGGAGATCACGTCCCAGTGCTCAATCAATGCCTGGATAATAGCAGTTGGCGAGGGTAGCACCTGCGAGCTGATCTGCCCGGCGCGGACATATAATTCCCAGAACACTAATAGAGTTACACCCAGCACGAAAGCAGGGCCATAACCGGCTAACCAGCGTAGTTTCATGACTGTTGCTCCTTCAGCAATAGGGTGGTCAGCTCTTGTTCCAGGCGCACTGCCTGCTCCAACGCCAACTGTTCCGAGCGGCGGGGGCGTGGCAAATCAACCTCGACGACGCGCAACACTCTAGCAGGACGCGCACTGAGCACATAGATCCGGTCAGAGAGTAAGATCGCCTCGCGCACATCGTGCGTGATAAAGAGAACGCTTGAATGAAAGGTCTGCCAGAGATCGAGTAACCACATCTGGAGTGATAGTCGGGTGAGTGCGTCCAATGCACCAAATGGTTCATCCAGCAAAAGAAATGAGGAATTGAACAGGACTGTGCGCAGCAGCGCTACGCGTTGGCGCATTCCTCCTGAGAGTGTGGCCGGATAATGGTGAGCAAAGTCAGCCAATCCAAAGCGTTTGAGCAGCTCGTAAGCCTCGCGCTCGGCCTTTTTCCGTGGTAGACGGCGTACATCTAACCCCAACATGATATTTTCTTCCACGGTACGCCAGGGTAATAGCAAGGGTTGCTGGGGCATGTAACCAGATTTGCCAGCACGCTCCCCTTGTGCATCGCCATCGATGGCAACTATGCCGGAAGTGGGCTGATCTACACCCGCGACGATATTAAAGAGGGTACTCTTGCCGCAACCACTCGGCCCGATGACGGTCACAAATTCACCGACGTTGACGAACAGGTCGATTGCAGCAAGGGTATCCAGGGGTTTCCGCCCATCGCGAAAGACTTTAGAAACTCCCTGCACCAATAGTTTTGCAGGTTCCACGCCGCTCTCCTCCCTAAATCCCATTCACATTTCGAGCATATGAAAAGCCGCAATCCTGAAGTGGAGGATTGCGGCTTTGTATGTTCTACGTTTCGGAAAACTACTGGCTCAGCCGTTTGCCGCTTCCCTCCGCTGGTATTATCCAGATCAGGTTTCTGCAATATTGAATTTCTTCTGGAATACGGTGAAAAAACCGGCATTCACTATCAGCGATTTGCTACTTAGCGCAGGAAGAATGCCCGCTTTTTCTACATGCTCTATCCTTTTTCGTAATGCAACCCTCTATCGCTTCCGGATATGCCAGCGCAATAAAAAAGAGGCGCCAGCACATGCCAGCGCCCCTTGATATAAAGACTTCTTCAACGTGGTGTTGCTGTCCGTCCCTGCGCTGGTATTATCCAGATCAGGTTCAACCGGTCGGTGGCGATTGAATAGGCCACCCTCTCAGCCTGGCTTTCCCAAGCTCCCCTGGCGAACAAGATTAATTCTATACTATCAAATATAACACAAACATGCCCCTTGTGCAAAACGGTTTGGATCAAACCGCTCTATTCTGCCTGTGGAAGGTTGCTTGCGCAGGTTTTTGTACCACTCGGTCTCTGATCCTTTCGACTTCGATCAGATAGAGCGTGGTACCGGTACCATCCAGAGCGAACCAGATGGGAAGGGAAATGGGTCGACGGGACGGACGTCCGGTCACTCCTCGGGCGGGAAGTCCGTGGAAGCGGCGAGATCACGCTGCGCTTCGAAGCCTTCGATCCGCTTGCGTAGGGTCGCAAGCGTGCTTTCCAGTGCCTGCGGCCCCAGTACCATGCGCAGCGGCGCGGGATCTGCATCCACGCTCTCGATAATGCGCGCGGCCATTCGGGCCGGATCACCGGGGGCCAGGCCGTTCTTGGGGTCGAGCATCTTCAGAAAGCTATGAGCCGGCGTTTGGTCGTAGACGGGCATCAGCTGCGCCACCTGAGCGCTGCCGTAGCGGAACTCGGTACGTGCGCCGCCGGGCTCGACGATGGTCACGCCGATGCCGAAAGGCGCGACCTCCTGTGCGACCGACTCCACAAAGCCTTCGATGCCCCACTTGGTCGCGTGGTACATGGAGTTGCCCGGAAAGGCGACTTGCCCACCATAGGAAGAAATCTGGATGACGCGCCCGCCGCCTTGGGCGCGTAGGTGTGGCAGCGCGGCGCGGATGAGCTGTATCGGCCCAACCAGGTTAGTCGCGATGATGTGCTCGACCTGCTCATCGGAAAGCTCTTCCGCAGCTCCGAACAGACCGTAGCCAGCGTTGCTAATAATCACGTCGATGCGTCCAAGCTCAGAAAACGATCGCTCTACGACCTCGTGGATCGCCGCCGTGTTGGTAACGTCGAGCAGCTCGGCGTGGTAGGTCTCGGGGTATCGCTCAAGCAAATCAGCGACTTTACCCGTGTCGCGGACGGTTCCGATGACGCGATCCCCTCGCTCCAAGAGCTGCTCGGTGAGCTGGCGGCCGAATCCGCTGCTCACGCCAGTGATAAAGCAAGTGCGTTGTGCCATTTCACATTCTCCTGTCACTGATGGTGTTGTTACTATGCGAAGGCTCCGCTCACGACGCGGTGACGTCATCGATGGCCCGCAACCCGTTCAGTGTACGCGGATAGCCGATGAACGGCAGGAGCTGAGTCAGGACGTCGATCAGTTTCGCGCGGTCGTTGCCTACATGGAGATTTGCGGCGATATGGCCCTTCACTTGAGGGTCGCATCCGCCGAGCGCGACAAGCATGCTCAAGGTAATGAGCTCGCGTGTCGGTATGTCGATGCCGGCGCGGGTGAGATAGTCGCCGAAGCAGTTGGCCGATAAAAAGCGCTGGATGTGCTGCTGATCGGTGGGCGCGGAGGTGTACAGCTTCTCGACGACCTCATCGCCGACGATGTGCTTTTGGACCTCTAGGCCCTTCTTGGCGCGGGTATCGGACATGGTCATGGACTGGCCCGGTAGGGGCAATTGGACGCCCCGCTCGGTGAGGACCTCATTGGTGGCGTGGAGGAAGTCGAAGACCTTCGCCATGCCCACATAGGGCACCGCCTGGTACACGATCTCCTTAATCTCTATCGGAGTCACCCCAACATTCAATGCGCCACCCAGCATCACCCGATATTCAGCCAAGGCCTGGCTGGCAATCAGGGAGGCCAGAATGACCATCAACCGGGTTCTGGTATCCAGTTTGCCATACGCAAGCACTTCATCAAACGCAAAATTGTCGAAGACCTCAATCAGTTCGGGATCGGTCACTTTCAAGGTTGATGTGCGATTCGGGAACAGTTCCTCGTGGTTTTTGCGTGCGGTTTCCGTTATTCTCATGGCATTTGCCTTTCCTCCTCACTCCAGAGGGACTTCGACGGCCACGTCGTACTTGGGGTAGTAGGACTTCACGTTCCTGCCGTACTTGGCCCGGAACTTCTCAAGGACCTTGTCGAGTTCTGCCTGGTCGGTGAGAAAACGGGGGCTCGCGGTGAGCGTCTTCCCACGAGCGGTCAGGTGGAGGGTCGGTGTCTTGCGCACGTTTTTGTACCACTCGGTGTCTGAGCCCTTCACCGGGATCAGGTAGAGCTTATCGCCATCCTCGGCGAACCAGATAGGGTAAGAAAGGGATCGACCAGACGAGCGCCCTGTCACGGTGATTTCGACTTCGTTGATGCCCTGCAAGGCAGAGCTAAAATCTGTGTGTGCCACAAGAGTCTCCTTTACGGAAGCACCATCACTTTGATGGCGGAACGTTCGTCCATCGCCGCGTATCCGGCAGGAACCCCATCCAGATCGACCGTCATGTCGAGGACGGGTGACGGATCAAGTGTTCCTGCGATCACATCCTGCAACAATTCTGGCAAATAAGCGCGTGCAGGTGCCACACCGCCAGTGATAGTAATATTCTGGAACAATCGGTGCGTCAGATCAGGAGCCTGGCTGACATGGGAAAAACCAACAAGACTGACTGATCTCCCCGGTCGGGTCATGTGAATCGCCATGTTCATGGCTTCAAGCGTGCCTACACACTCCAGCACCGCTTCAGCCCCCCCACGCGTCTGCTCAAGCACTTCCTGCACCGCCTGCTCATCTCTCGTTGTGATAACGTCGGTGGCCCCACATGCTTGCGCCAGTTTCAGCCGCTGTTCCCGGTGTCCGATGATGAAGATGCGTTCGGCCCCCAGACGCTTGGCTGCGAGGACTCCACAGAGTCCGACTGCTCCATCGCCAATCACTGCCACCGTGCTGCCTGCCCTGACCCCTGCGGTGATGGCAGCATGATGGCCTGTCGCCATGACATCGGTAAGGGGAAGGATGGCTTTGAGCAGATGCTCGTCGCCTTCAACCGAGGGGGGAAGCACCACCAGCGTACCGTCGGCGTATGGAACGCGAACGGCTTCGCCCTGTCCGCCATCATTGCGACCGCCCCAGCGGGCTCCATGCACGCAGGAGCTTGGCAAGCCTGCACGACAGAACTCGCAGGTCCCATCCGAGATCAAGAAAGGTGAGATCACGCGATCCCCCTTTTTGATGGTGCGCACCTGCGCCCCTACCTCCTCGACAATTCCTATCCACTCGTGTCCCATGCGATCTCCCGGCTCACGGTGATCGATGCCACGATAGGACCACAGATCTGAGCCACAAATCCCCGCATGCGTAACACGGGCAACCACATCGGTTGGGGTCGAAATGCTGGGATCGGGGACCTGGTCGATGCGCATATCTCCAGGCCCATAATACACGGTTGCTCTCATGTTTTCTCCTCTTTCAAGTGAAAGATCGGAATGATCTTCCTGTACGATCAGCCCTGGTACTGTTCGTCGCTGACCTTCTCCATCCAGTCGACGGTCTTGCCGTTGAGCCGTTCCTGAATGGCGATGTGTGTCATGGCAGTGGATGGTGTGGCGCCGTGCCAATGTTTCTCGCCTGGCGGGAACCAGATCACGTCCCCCGGTCGAATTTCCTCGATCGGACCTCCCCAGTGTTGGACCCGGCCGCAGCCCGCCGTCACGATCAAGGTCTGGCCCAGCGGGTGGGTGTGCCAGGCCGTCCGAGCGCCTGGCTCGAAGGTGACGCTGG
Organism: uncultured Chloroflexia bacterium; assembly: GCA_963775585.1. Lineage (GTDB taxonomy): Bacteria > Chloroflexota > Ktedonobacteria > Ktedonobacterales > Ktedonobacteraceae > UBA11361. Next base: position 6,424 of record CAVZJN010000003.1, read on the forward strand.
CGCCGACCACACGAGCCGGATCGGGCGCCTCGAACAGGGGGTCAACGCGTACCGCGCCGGTAAAGTACTCGACCGATCCTTTGCCAGAAGGTTGTGAGCCACTTCTTTTGATATCCATTTTCTGAATTCCTCCACCATACCTGCACAAGCGGCGAGGCGTGTTCTCTGCCTAGGGTATGGTCTTGTTAAAAAATACCGTTCCGCGTTACTAGTAATACGGCGGCTCGCTCTTGTTTGGAGACAGGAAGTATTTCTTAACGCCTATTAGATTATAGGCGCGCCTTCGCACAGGGGGATAGAATGATTGTCGAAAATTATTGTCTGATTCTGCAAATTTTGCAGATGAGCACTGGAGCAACAAGAGAAGAGGTTCCGATGAATGTGATGATCCACCAGCAGGCAGAACGTGAGGCCCAGCGGATGCAAGCCAATCACGAGGAACTGAGGTACGAAAGTTGAGGTGAAAGCCGAGGAAGAGGTCACGATGCAGGTAGCCGAACTCTACAATAAGGAACAAATATAGAAGCCGTTTTATAGCAATCCCCCCCGGTGACAATATCCAGATCAGGTTCATAGGGTCAGCAGCACGCCCAATGCGGCTACCTCTCAGCCAATTGGCTCCCCTAGCAGCGATAGTATTGCCCTTAGCAAATAAGTAAATGTACGTTTTTATCTGCTACGCTTATTATAGCGGATAAGAGAATACTTTGTGAAGAGATATGCGAAGATTCAAACACGGCCCGTGCAGTAATTCACAGGCCCTGGAAAATCCAAACATATTCTCACACTTTCCCTGGTATGCTATACTACGTTCCGTACTCATAGCTCTGTTTTAGAGCAATTTTTTCTTCAGGCTCTGTAGCGGAGGCCCTGTAGCTTAAAAGCGAGGTAGGAATATGCCACTGGAAATGCTGCAAAACGGTCGATATCGTATTCTGAGACAACTGGGAAGTGGAAGTATGGGGGAAGTCTATCTCGTAGAAGATACACGCATCAATCGACAGGTAGCTATCAAAGTCATTCGGACCGAAGCCGCGACTTATCCCGATTCCAACACCACGTCAAACGCGGCGCGTCTCTTTGAGCGGGAAGCCAGGGCCATCGCCAAGCTCAATCACCCAAATATCCTACCGCTCTTTGACTTTGGCGAGGAGGTTGTCAATGGCACTCCTCTCACCTATATGGTTATGCCTTATTGCGCGGAGGGTTCACTTGCCACCTGGCTACAACAACTTGGGGAGGGCCATCTGCTCTCTCCCACTGCTGTCGCGCACTTTCTCCACCAGGCTGCAGATGCTCTCCAACATGCGCACGACAACGGTATTATTCACCAGGATGTCAAACCACAGAATTTCCTTATTCGCAGCAATCGCAATGCACCTCTCCCGGATTTGCTGCTCGCCGATTTTGGCATCGCGAAATTGACAGCCGGGACCTCAGGAGCAAGCCAGGCTATTCGCGGCACGCCTATTTATATGGCCCCCGAACAATGGGAAGGTTATCCTGTTCCCGCCTCCGATCAGTATGCTCTTGCCATCATGATCTACCAGCTTCTGACCGGACGCTATCCTTTTGAGGGTGGGCCAGGACAGATAATGTACCAGCACTTGAGCGTTGCACCTCAGCCACCAAGTGCCTTAAACCCTTCGCTCAATCATGATGTGGATACTATTCTTCTGCGCGCTCTCGCAAAAAGACCTGAAAATCGCTTTGTGTCCGTTTCAGCTTTCGGCAAAGCGCTGCAAGAAGCCTTGCTCATCGATGGCCCTACCATACTGAATACCCAGAGCAAACCAATTACTGACGCCATCCGCGCCACGCTCGCAATCAGCTATGCTGAAGCCATCAATGGAACCATCCGAACTTTAACGCTGGCGGGAGGCCGTCACGTCAGGGTCGAAGTGCCAGCAGGTATACAGGGCGGCCAGGTGATTCGCGTTATCGGACAGGATAACACCTTTGGCAGTGGAGGTGTAGCCATCCCGTTGCTGCTCACTATCACTATCGCCCCCACAGGAGGCAATTATCCACCAGTTTTCGCCGCGGGTGAGCAGCTGGCTACATATAGCGGGACCGATAGAACATCCGTCCCCAATAACCAGACGGCCTGGCCTGGTAATAACACAACGAACATCAGCAATAATCCCACGATAATGCCTGGCGCTGGCAGGCCAACTCCTATGTCACCGCCTTACAATAACCGCGGCTCAGCATTCCCCCCGCAGAACAAGCAGGCTCGCCGCAAGCGCAATACCGGACTAACGCTCTTGATAATCGGGTTGGTTTTACTCCTCCTCATAGGCAGTGCGGGATTCGCGTTCTATTACTTCTTCACGAGCTCCAAAGCAAACGAATCCGCCAATGCTACTGCCACAGCCCAAAACAATGCCTCGAGCACTGCGCAAGCCAACACTACTGCCAATGCTCTGGCAACCAGCACGGTCGTCGATGCAACAGCTACCGCCCAGGCCAACGGAAACACAAACGCCACGGCAACGGCTAACGCCAACCAGGCGAACGCGACTGAAACTGCTGTGGCCCAGGGATTTGCCAATGCAACGGCTACTGCTTTAGCCAGCACACCCACTCCAACACCGACACCCTTCAATGTTGTGAGCGTGACCATGACAGTTAATCCATCCTCTATTGCGGGAGTGGCCTGCGGCACCTCAGTGACCGTTACCTACACGGCCACTTTCGTTGTCACTTCCAATAGCCCGGGCGGAACGGTGCAGTTTGATTACACGGTCAACAATGGGCACAGCAGCACAACGGCTAAGCTGGCTTTCGCTGCGGGGCAGACGACGAAAGCATACCAATTCTCATGGTCCGGGAACCTACCGGCTGACCATACCTACCCAGGTGTTGGAGAAGTAATTACCAGTAGCCCCAACCAGATAACGTCCAACGGAATTCAGCCAGACGGCAAGTGCGTTTAAACCCTGAATAATACCTAAAGTGCCCTTGCCTTTTAGTTGAATGATATTATTTGCTAAAGTCTTGCCATGCAGCTTCACTGCTGGCAAGCATACCACCGAAAGCAGCGATAATAACACACACCAGCGTGAGACCACCGATGATGTACCACCAATGGCCGTTGTCAATCTGCTGCGGCACCCAGGAGAAATAGAGCGTGTCGATGATACTGAGCGCGCAAGCAACGACGCCGAACACAATGCTTATCCACAATACCGGCATGGGGAAGATAAGTTGCTTGCGAAAAGCGTGTCGATCCATCAAGTAAAATTTCACCAGGTTGATGAAGAGGAAGGCCGTCGAAATTGCCCATACCAGGGTGGAGGCGGCGAGCATGACGTTGTACACCTCGTTGGTCAGATCAGCCGGGTTCCCTAGTTGAGTAAAAAGTGGGGCAACCAGGTAGACACCTGCAGCCAATACAATGGCAACAACTGTCTGAAAAACAATGGCATTCGCGGGGATGCGATATTTGTTGAGCCGGCCAACATTCACCGGGAGACGTTTGTCTATCCCGCCAACCAGGAGGAGGCGTGCATAGGAATAATTGTAAACGACGGGGGCCATGAGAAAGAAACCGATGACACAGATTGCGGTGATGTCACCGAAAAACTTGTTCAGCCCCATATCTACGACAGTTACCACCGAGAAGAGAGTGCCAGTTGCAGCCTTTCCTTGAATTGCCAGCAGGGTAAACGTTGTGACCAGGTAGGCAGCAATAACGATCATGGTTCCCCAGAGCAAGTGGCGTGTAATCACTTTTCGCCCCAGTATCTCGCCACCCATATTCATTGGTACTGCTACGCCCAGGTACGCATGCGTGGTGGCGCCAAACACCACAAAGTTGGTGGGTGTCAGCCACCAGTCAGATGGCTGGCTGAAGCTCGTGGCGGACGGATGCTTCCCGACGAACCATGCCACGCCCGCAACGCCGACAATAATCACAGCCAGTAAGATAATGCCAAACATCACATTGGCCATATTTTGCACGGTGCGAAACGGCTGGAGGGTTATAATACAGCAGATAGTAAGCAGTACGATCACCGCAACTCCTTGCTGCCAGATTTGGGGAAACCAATTCGGGTTGAGGCCCATGAGGTAGGTTACGACGGTATCGGCTCCGGCCACCATCAACAATACACCGGGAAACCAGGCGCAGAAGGCAACGAAGAAACTCCAATACCCACCAAGCGCCTTATGCGTCCAGTTATAGAGCGAACCATCGTGCTGGAACATTACACCAAGCTGGGCCGTAGCGATAGCACATGGTATAAAAAAAGTGATTGCGCCGAGAATCCAGTATGTAAAAGTAGCGGCCCCCCCTGCGATGGCGGTCGTGGCATTTGTAATGAAAAAGATGATCATTACATAGACAACCGTCATATCGAATGAACCAAGTATTGACGGCATCGCTTTCTCGACATATTCTTCTGATGGCAATGGGTCTGCCGTATCAAAGTTTTTCTCTGGCGCTGGCATATTTATGGTTGCCATTTTCTCCTCCGCGACTCATCGATAGATGAGAGCACAAACCACGTGTGAGCCTAGATATGTGTGTTTCTTTGTTTGAACGCTCTAAGAAATCTTCACAACTGTTGCCTGGTGAAGAGCTACAGGAATATCCCTCAAACTCAGGGATTAGTATACGCTACAAAGGGAGATTTGGGGCAGAAGGATAGGAGAATAGGAGAATTTACCTATATTTCTACAGGGGAGATTTTAAATTGGGATGGTTAAGACATTGTGCCCTTCACGACCGGACTGCACCAGCTGTGAAACGAATAATTCAACGATGAAAGGCTTCTCGTAAAGTGGGCGGCGCATCTCGTCCATAAAGAAAATGTGCAAGCGCTCACGTCTTCCGCCTGGTCCATTTGAGAGCGGCTGCATAGGTATAGTTACTTCAGCGGCAAAGCCGCCTGGTGGTATGTGAACTGTAGCCTGCTGCACGATATAGGCAAAGTTCTGATACAGCGCCGAACGTATTTCAATAAAGACGAGTTCTTCTTCAATGAGGGCACTTAGCCCTGCAGGGAGACGTTTCCCGCCAGCAGAGCGCGAGAATCCCCCCAGTGGATTTACCATTTCTGGCACATTTCTTCCCATTATTTGAATACGGATGGTATAGGGCCGGTCAGGTTGTATGCGCATGGGCGTTTCAATAATTGCTGCCGCCGTTGTGCTATGCTTTTGCTCTCCAAGGACGAGACGTTGCAATCGACGCAGAAATCTGGCAGTACTTCTTGTTGAAAGACTCAGCAAGGAATCATTTTCACCATGCCAAGCCTCTCCAGAACTGAACGTTTCTACATTCTCATTCTGCAGCCGTGTTTCCACAGCAAAAGCTTGCTTTGCCGCTCCCTCTACGACGAGCGGAGCTTGCTCCTCCGTTGAGTCTGATGTACCCGTGCTTTTTCTGGCTGCTTCCCAGGCAGCGAGATTGCTTTCTGGAAAAGACGTGATGAGCACAGTATCAGTATTGGCTATCTCTTCAATCTTTTGTCTTGTGGCAGAAACCTTATCCGCCTGAGCGTCCTCCACACGCGGTTCATCAATGGGAGGTAAAGCAGAAGATACTCTAGAAACAGCTCGCTTACCATTTGATCGAATGCGAGAAAGGGCCTCCGCCATCTCACTTGCATTTTGGAAGCGTTCAGAACTATCAATAGATAGGGCTTTCATCACAAATTCGTCAAGACGAACATTGATGCGTGCGTTGACTTCACCCGGTGAACGCAAGCTGCGGTGCATCCGCGCGGTAGGCTCTTCGGGCGGCACACCTGTTAGCAAGAGGTATAGTACTGCGCCCAAACTATAGATGTCGGTGCGTGGCTCTAGTTTTCCTAGCAATATTTCAGGCGCGCTGAAATTCGACGTATTGTTCACAATAGGGGTGCGTGGGAGCAGGCTGCGTATGAGGGAAGGCATCCAGGAAACCAGCAGGAGAAGTTCACTATTATAGTTGCTGCTGCCGAGAATCAGGGCATGTGGATCGAGATCGCCAAGGACGATTTGCTGGTGGTGCAATTTGTCCAACGTGTAGCAGAGCTGCTCAACCCAGTAAAGTGACACCTGTATATTGGGCAGACCAATACCGCTTTGAAGAACGTCTTGAAGTGTGTGGAGGTGATTGTTTGCCCCACTTTGGCCAGTAGCTGAGGAAGACGGCCAACTGGAAACGACATACAGGTGCCCCTGAAAGTGTCGCAGATCGATAACAGGCATAATTGAAGGTATGCTTTCGCGACGCAGCAGGTCATATTCCTCTTGGAATATCTCACTGGCACTTATTCGTGCTTCATTGCTCAAGCTACTGATATCGATATCGCGAATACCAACTGGACGTAGATGCTGATTATCAAGAGCAAAAAATACGCTGACAAATTGACGACGACGCACAAGAGAAGTGATACGATAAAGAGTAGCGATGTCAGTGTTATCCTGCAAGAGAGAGGCAACATTTTTCTTCTCATTACGCTCACCGCAAGTAGCACAAAATGCAGCCTGTGAAGGCATAACAGACTGGCAATTTGGGCAAAGTGAATTACCAGAGGGACTGGTACCCGTGGTCATTTGCATCATACTCATTCGTTATTTAACCTTTTAATTTGATTAGGAGTTAGGAGATAATGATAGACAAATTATAGCATAGACAACATGATGTTTCATTCGAGGGTGACCTTGTCACCTGGTACAGGTTTTGCTAAAATGAGAGCGGTGCAACCACTCCTAATAATCCCGCACTTAGCACTGCACATGATACAATACAATACAATAGGAAAAAAGAACTACACGGAAGTGGCATTCACATGTGGAATCGCGGTAATATCATATAGGGGCGAGGTTGAAGCAGTTGTAGTGATTGGACATCCTCTTCTCACATGAGACTGAAACTACTATCCGAATGACGTCCGGAGGCATATTTTATGGATTTAGTTACTGTCATATTTTGGATTATTGCCGTTATCCTGGTGGGGTCCGCGCTGCTTGTTGTGACACAACGGAATATCGTGCACAGCGCGTTAGCTCTGGTGATAGTCTTTGCAATGGCTGCCGGTATTTATCTCCTGCTCAACGCTGAATTTATCGCCATTGTCCAAATTCTTATCTATGCCGGTGCGGTGACAATCCTCATACTGTTCGCACTGATGCTGACGCGTACAAGCAATATCCAGTTGAACAGCAATCCCATCAATAAGCAGTGGTGGCTGGCAGTGATTGTCAGTACATTCGTAGGCGCTATCATCGTTTATGCAGCAGCGGTCAGTCCACATGCCGTTGCTGATGTAAGCAACGGCTCAGGCCAGTTGCCGGCGGGTATCAGCAACGTGGCGCGCATTGGTCAATTGCTCTATAGTCCCACTACTTACAGCTACGTGTTACCGTTTGAAATTGCGTCCGTGGTGTTGTTAGTAGCGATTGTAGGCGCAATTGTCATCGGTAGGGAGGACTAATACTATGGGGCTCAGTTTAAATCATTACCTGGTACTGGGTGCAGTCCTGTTCTGCATTGGACTCTATGGAGCGCTGGCAAAACACAATGCTGTCGCGGTATTGATGGGCATTGAGATTATGCTGAACGCTGTGAATATTACGATGGTGGCCTTTTCGTTTTATAACAAGGTTCCCCCGTATGCTACTTATTTGACCGGTCAAATTTTCGCCATCTTCATCATCACAGTGGCTGCGGCTGAGGCAGCGGTGGCATTAGCAATGATCATTGCCATCTATCGCAAACGCAGCACAGTGGATGTTGGCGAAATTGATATCATGAAGTGGTGATCAACATGGTATTTTATCAATTGTCCTGGCTGATTTTGCTCGCACCGCTTTTCTCCTTTGCAGTTATTATTTTTGGGACGCGCGTCTGGGATATGCTCAGTCGTCCTCGTGTTGCCGCAGCAGAAGCACATGGCAGTGACGCTCACGACGTTGAAGCAAAGGGATCACACGGTGACGACCACGGTGAGCATGGTCTCGACGACGACGAGGACCCCAAGGTAGCGCATCTCACGATGGGGGCGCTGGTAAGTGGCTACGTCGGGATTGCAATTATGGCTCTCGCGTGTCTCTATTCGTGGCTGCTGCTGTTAAATACGGCGGGCGCCATCACTATTGCGCCGCCATTGCCGAGTAGCGGTATAACCGTACTCTCCTATGCATGGTATATGCAGGGGGGCGTCAATTATGTGATCTCATTCCATCTGGATAATCTGGCTATCGTAATGATGGTGGTAGTGACGACGATCTCATTACTCGTCCAGTTCTATTCCCAGGGATATATGGAGAATTCAGCAGGGTATGCACAATTCTTCTCCTACCTCTCGCTCTTTTCTTTCTCGATGCTCGACATCGTTTTCGCGCAGAATTTCCTGGTTATCTTCGTCGGGTGGGAACTGGTCGGTCTCAGCTCATATCTGCTGATTGGTTTCTGGATTAACAAGCAGGCCAAACCTCTCGAAGATCGACCTCAACCCGCCAGCGCGGCCATTCAGGCCTTCATCGTGAACCGTATCGGTGACGTGGGCTTTCTCATCGGCATCATGATCCTGTTCGTCAATACGGGCACATTCGAGTTCAGCCAGTTAGCGACAAAGGTCCAGAGTATGGACAAGGGGCTGCTGACCCTGGCCATGATCCTGGTCTTCTGTGGTGCCATCGGAAAGTCGGCGCAGGTGCCGCTGCAAATCTGGCTCCCTACGGCTATGGAGGGTCCCACACCTGTCAGCGCCCTGATCCACGCCGCGACCATGGTCGCGGCGGGCGTCTATATGGTAGCTCGCACATTTCCACTCTTCGCGGCGGCAGATCCGGCAGCGTTTCAGGTGGTCGCCTGGATTGGCGGTATTACCGCCATCTTCGCTGCGACGATTGCTCTCGTACAGACCGACTTCAAACGGGTGCTGGCCTTCTCCACGATCAGCCAGCTTGGCTACATGTTTGTCGGCCTGGGGGTAGCTGGTTCTGTATATAACAATGGGCCTGGCATGTTTCACCTCTTCACTCACGCGTTCTTCAAAGCGCTGCTCTTCCTGGGTGCAGGGAGCGTCATTCATATGCTACACCACGCGACACATAAAGAGGTACAGGATATGCGCCTGATGGGCGGGCTGTCAAAATATATGCCCATCACCGCCATTACCTGGCTGATTGCCACGCTCTCGATTTCTGGCTTCCCCTTTTTCGCGGGCTTCTACAGTAAGGACACGATCATCGCACTTGCATACACCAACGGCTATTATGGCTTGTGGGCGGTAATATGGGTGACCGCAGGTTTGACCGCCTTCTATATGCTGCGAGCGTATATCCTGGCCTTTGGAGGGAAAGGCGGTAGTTGGGGTGGCTTATGGGGCGGCGAGGGAGTCTATCGCGGCGAAGGTGTGCCGCAGGAGTCTCCTTTGACAATCACCATACCATTGATACTGCTGGCTATCCCTTCGGTGATTGCTGGCTACTGGTTCAGTTTCTTCACGTACCTCAATCCTACGGCACCATCCCTGAATTTCGGGGAGATTATTGCAGACTGGAGGACCTATCCGGGTATAATAGTGGCGCTGCTCGGCTTCGCCTGGGCATACACGCTCTATGCTCATGTTGACCTGGCAAAGATCAATGCTTTTGTGCAAGGCAATACAGTACTGCGCGTCTTGCACCGTATCCTCCTGCACAAGTACTATATCGACGATCTTTATGACTTATTTGTTCGCTATGTGGTGCTCGGCATCTCACATGTTGTGCAAGCCTTCGACACCTACATCATTGATGGCCTGGTCAATGGGACGGCTCGTCTCGTGACGACCTTTGGCCGTGACCTGCGTCACGTTGAGACTGGCAAAGTGCAAACGTATATGTTTGGTTTCTTTGGCGGTCTCGCGGTACTGGCGCTGGTCGTTATTGTGCTTGTCACTGTTTATTAAGTAAGGACTTGATATCCATCGCTGCAACGCCGCCAAGTTGACCGCAAGGGTCAACCCTACTATACCTACGGTCAGCAGCGATGAAATGAAGGATAAAACTGTGATATTTACGAATGTTCTCACCTGGATTATCCTGCTGCCGGTGATCGGCGCACTGGCAGTACTGACTACTCCAAAGTCAGTCGCACGCTGGCTGGCTCTGATATTTAGTGCCGCGACATTCGTGCTCTCGATGGCACTATTCTTCCAAATCGCCGTCAACGGCTATAATTTTGGTAATCTGCAAGATTTGCAATACCAGATTCAAATTCCGTGGATTGATTTTACGGCAGGGTCGATACAAATCAAGATCGATTATTTCCTGGGTATTGACGGCCTCAGCCTGCCAATGGTCATCCTCAATGCCCTGCTAACGACGCTCGCGGTCATTGGCAGTTGGGAGAAGACGCGTGTCAAGGAATACCTGGCTCTGCTGCTTATCCTGGAAGCCGGCGTGATGGGTGTCTTTATGGCCATCGACCTGTTTCTCTTCTTTCTCTTCTGGGAAGTCGAACTGGCCCCAATGTTCCTGCTCATCGGCATCTGGGGAAGCGAGACCATCAAACATGGCATGCCCGGGCGTATTTACTCGGCATGGAAATTCCTGCTCTACACCTTCTTTGGCAGCGTCTTCATGCTGATCGGTATCCTGGTGCTCTACTTCACCAATATCAACAACGGTGGCCAAGCGACAGCCAGCATGGTGTATTTCTCACAACATATGTTCAACGGGCCTATCAATATCCCGTTCACAAGCTTGACGATGAGCTTGCAGCTGCTGACCTTCCTGCTGATCTTCCTGGCCTTTGCTATCAAAATACCTATGTTCCCCTTCCATACCTGGTTGCCGGATGCGCATACCGACGCTCCAACCGAGGTGAGCGTGATCCTGGCGGGTATACTGCTGAAGATGGGTGCCTACGGATTGATTCGTGTCTGCTTGACCCTCCTTCCGCAAGGCGTCCATGACTTCGCGGGCTGGTTAGCGGTGATTGCCGCTATTAATATCCTTTATGGCGCCAGTATCTGCCTGGTGCAAAAGGACATGAAGAAGCTGATTGCCTATTCCAGCGTAAGCCACATGGGTATCATTCTGCTCGGCGTAGCGGCGGCGGCTGGTACTGGCGATATAGCATTCCGCATGGCTGCATTGACAGGCGCGACCATCCAGATGTTTAGCCATGGAATCATCACGGGGATGTTGTTCTTCTGCGTCGGTGTGATCTACGACCATGCTCATACGCGCGAAATCGCTGCATTCGGCGGCGTCGCGAAGAGAATGCCAATGCTGGCAACGCTTTTCACCTTCGCGGGATTGGCCTCGCTTGGCCTGCCTGGCCTGGCTGGTTTTGTCGCGGAATATATGGTCTTCACCAGCAGCTTTCAGGTCTGGGCAATCGTCACAGCTGCCAGCGTTTTCACCATGATCCTGACAGCTTCCTACCTGCTGTGGATGCTCAAGCGCACCTTTTTCGGACCGTTCAATGAAAAGTGGAACTGGCTGCCCGATGCCAACCTGCGTGAAACGATACCACTTTTCGCGCTGGCAGCGGTCATCGTGTTCGTCGGTATTTTTCCACAGTTCCTTATTAATGTCATTACCCCTAGCCTGGCCATGATTATGAACGGTGCCAGCGCGGCCTTGCACCCGTAAAGGTGGTCGCCAAGGGGTAAGGAGTTTTTTCCATGAATCAGGCAATTAGTGCAAATGACCTCTACCTGCTAGCACCTGAGTTAAGTCTGACGGTGCTGGCACTGGTGGTAATGACGATAGACCTGCTTTTCAAACGCCGCATCGTAACAGTGTCGGTGGCTTTGATCGGTCTTATAGTTCCAGCAGCTTTTTCCATCACGCAAGCGCTGACACTGGATTTCTCGGTTTCCCACCAGGCATTCTTTAACATGCTGGTGGTTGACCAGTACGCTATCTTCTTTCAGATCCTTTTTCTGATTATCGCAGCCGTGATGATCCTGGCATCTTACGATTACGTGGGCAAGTATGTTAAGGCAGACGGTGAATTTTATACGCTCATGCTCTTCTCAGTGACAGGCATGATGCTCCTGGCAAGTACAGGGGAACTGATCACCATCTACATCTCGTTTGAGCTGACAAGTATCCCGCTCTATGTGATGGCGGGTCTCATCCGTGCGAATGAGCGCTCAGCAGAAGCAGCCGTCAAATTCGTGCTGCTGGGAGCCATGTCGTCGGCCATCCTGCTGTACGGTTTTGCGCTGCTTTATGGCCTGACGGGTACAACGGACCTGATGGGTATTGCCACCCTGATTAAGAACGGCATCCATACAGGCAACGTGATGGAGTTGGTTGCCGGTATTTTGATCCTGGCGGGTTTCGGCTTCAAGATTTCGGCTGTTCCTTTTCACATGTGGGCTCCGGATATTTACGAGGGAGCGCCGACACCTGCGACAGCCTTTTTCTCGGTTGGCTCAAAAGCTGCAGGTTTCGCTGCGCTGATACGCGTCTTTATCGATGGTGGCTTAGGCCTGATCAATCTTCCCTTTCTGGTACTCGCGTTCACGATTGTGGCGATCCTGACCATGACACTGGGGAACTTCGTGGCGGCAGTGCAGACGAACGTCAAGCGTATGATGGCCTACTCCAGTATCGCACAGGTAGGTTACATCCTTGTTGGCGTTACTACGAGCCTGGCAAGCAACCAGTCGGCTGGCAATTCAGCGGTGCTGTTCTTCATCTTTGTGTATGCGCTGACGAACCTGGGAGCCTTCTCTGGCATTATCGCACTGGCAAACGCAACCGGGGGAGAACGGATCGATGATTTCCGCGGCCTTGCCAAGCGTGCGCCCCTGTTGAGTCTGGGCACGGCGCTGTGTTTACTCTCTCTGGGTGGAATTCCACCAATGGCAGGGTTTGTGAGTAAGGTACTCATCTTCACGGCCGCCTGGGGTCAAGGACAGGCTCTCATCAACAGCGGTCAGGTAGTGATAGGACAGTGTCTCAATGTGCTTGTGGTGGTTGCCTTGATCAACACCATCATTTCACTGGTCTACTATGGACGTGTTGTCAAATCCATGTACTTCGATGCACCGCTTAAGGAAGATCACCTGTCGACGCCGATTGGCCTCTCTTCCTCGATTGCTCTGATGACGGCTGCTCTGATTGTGATTACCTTCGCAGCACAGTTAGTGCTGGCGGCCACAACTCCCGCAGCAAATAGTTTGTTAGCATTTCTGCTAGGGAGATGAGCAGAAAGAAGAAGCCAGGGTAGGATGCTATCATCCTGCCCTGGCTTTTTTCATTGATTTCCTGGTCAAATAAACGGAGTTTTCGGTACCGAATACATCGACTTTCAGCATTGCGTCGAGATAAATAGCATTAAACGAACTACGGCGTTTGACTGCCTCCCGCACTGCATCTTCATCAATGTAGTAATCCGCTTCAAGGAGTTTCACTAATGGGTGAACATGTTTTAATTCGAGGTCCGCAACGAGATCAGCATCAATAGTTGCCCGAATGATCCCGTGTATTGAGCTAGCAACCGACCCTCCGATGTGATAATTTACCCCAAGCTGCTCCAATGCTTCTACGATGGGCGTTATCGCGGCAAGTATGTACCGCGTATTTGGTTCGCTCATCGTTTTCTCCTGGACAAGTCGTCCCGTAATCTGTCCGCGAGTGCTTGACCATAGTTATTGGCAACAAAGATCAGTCCTACCTCTTCCTCGCTTAGATCAGGATGATTCCTGCGAATGCTTTGCTTGTTAGCTTCTATAAGAAATTGACTCCATGCCTCCATGATTGTGAAACGTTTGGCAATGGAGGCTTTGCGTATCAATTCAATCTGTACGTGCTCCGCCTCCGGGCTGGTGTCCATTGATTGGGTTCTCATCTTTGTGTTGCCTCTCTTGTTCGTCCTGTCAAGAGTGTACAGGATGGGAAAAAACATGTCAATCTCATTGAAACTTTTGTTCACAATTTCTGTATTTTTACGTTGCTAAACACGACCTCTGTTAGGGTATTAGCGTTGTCTGTAGCAGCACTGACCAGGTTGTTCTCTTACAACATTCTGAAAATCAGATTATAATATGGTACGCTAATACAAATGAGATATAAAGGCAACCGCGATGAAACGAAGTGTCTTATCTAGACTACATACCAATGGTATCTACTATATTACTGGAACCTTGCTCCTGGTCATTGGTGTGCCCCTGTATCAGGGCCTGGTACTTCTGCCGCAGGGGTATAGTGTCGCTCTCGCGTCGGCGGAAGGTGGCGCTTTCGCCCCGTATCTCTTCTGGATTGGGAACCATCTGGGAGCGTTTTTAGGGTATAGAGCATTATCGATTGCCGCTTTTGCAGCCCTGTTCAGTCTGCCTTTTACCCTTTTTCGCATCATTGTGGCACAGGAAATCCTGGGTGGCGGAGACATAGAACCTGTGGCAGAGGAACCGGACGAAGACGATCACCCACAGCAAGAAGACTCCCTGGAATCCTCTGAGGTCTCGGGAGAACCTCAAGAAACGGATACCGAGGAAGCAAGTAGTACGCTTTCCTGGCGGGGAAAAGGATTCGCAGTACTGGCGGCCTGGACAGGAATGCTGGCTATCATTCTCTATTTTCTTGGCACACTGGCGAGCACGCTCTATCTTTGGATAGTGAGCAGCGGCTTTACTGAACATACTGCAACGCCTGGCGGCTTCTCTACAATTTCGGGGACGACGACTATTGTCACTTATACGATTGGCGGGGGATTGCTCGCTATGGCCTGTCTCTTCTTTGGCGCAATGATCGTCAGGAGTGGGTTGAAACTCTGGCCAGGGATTTGGGTAGCATTTGGGTATACAGCGCTCGCCGTGGCCGCGTTTCTCAGCATTAGTGCTGTGGCTGTGGCAAGCGCACCAATAGAAGGAAAGGCAGCGCTCACCACACCGGCTATTCTTCTCTTTGCCCTCTGGGCGCTCTGGTTTGGAGTAATGCTGGTACGTTTAAAGCCAGAGCCATAGGAGGGATTGGCACAATGCTATAATATATCATAGCATTGCGAACAAACTCAATTCAACGCAGGACCATTTGCCGCTGATAACGCCTCATAACCGGACTTCCAACAGGTGATCGCTTCTTCGTAGCGCCCCAATTGTTCCAGTACTTCTGCCCACCGGCCATACAAATCCGACACTTGAGTATAGGCTTGTGTCGGAGAAAGGCCATCCTGAGCCTTCTCAAACCAGGCTATGGCTTCTTCTAAATGATGTTGTCGTTGCTCCCCTTCAAATCGTTGAGCCTCCGCCTGCGCAACTTTCCCACACTCCAGGTAGGTTAAGCTCTCAAGGAATCTGTCCTTATCCTGGATAAGGTCGATGTTCTCAAGAGCGCGCTGACAATAGCGGTTGGCTTCCTCCAACCGACCTTCAGTGAGGCGTACATCAGCTAAAGACGCACAATTGATCATGACCATTTTGGCGTTACTCTGACTTGCTGCAATGGAGAGGGCTTCGGTATAGTGATCAGATGCTTCTCTATAATCTCCTAATTGTAAATAGATGTAGCCAAGCATATTATGGGCCAGGCCTTCCATATGGCGATCCGCGCACCGTTCATACAATTCTAAAGCTTTTACTGCGGCAAGTTGGGCATTGATCAAATTTCCTGAACGCAGGTAGGTTTGACACAACCCATAATAGATATTGCCAATCTCTTCATCATCGTCGATGTAGAGACAGAGGCCCAGCGCAAGCTCATAATGTTGGATGGCGGCAGCATACAGCCCACGCATAAGATAGGTCATGGCGAGGCCATAGCGGGCCTTGAGTTTCGCCTCGGGTAGTTGAATTTTTTTGCTTTGAAGAACTTTGAGGCACTTTGTGTAGTGGCGTGAAGCATCTTCATATTGACCGAGATTGACGGCAGCCATACCAAGGCGCAGGAGGGAATGCGAAAGACGTACACGATCAATGCGGCTCTCTTCACCTCCATCACTTTCCACAAATTTAGGCAGAGGTGATAGAACTTTAGCAGCATCATCCCAACGTTTACTTGAAACGTGGCACCAACCGAGTAAATAGGCGATCTCTTGCTGCTCTTCTTCGTTGTCAGCTTGTATTGCTTCAAGTACGGGCAAAGCTTTATCCGCCTGCCCTTCTTCAAGCAACAACCGAGCACGAAATAGTAACATCCGAACATCATTATTCTGAGCCATAAGCGCAGCACCTCCCTTGAAAATATACACAAGTATAGCATATTTAATCAAAGAGAGATAGTCTATTTAGGAGGCTTCTAAATTCAATTGAATAAAGGAAAACACTCAAATAATCTGAAAATAGAACGGGATATCTTTCTTCCCCCCCACCGCGCCCACTGAGTGGTGAGGAGATTCCCGTTGCAGAAAGTATACCGCAGGCGCCTTTTTTACACAAGACAAAGCAGTACTTTACGGGTGTATACAGTACTCTCGGTAAAAACAAGAGATACCACCACATTTGATGCCGTACGCGAGTTTGGCAATATGTGATGGTACCTTTGGTCCATTAGAGATTGACTACACTTCTTCAACTGAGGGGCTACTGGTTTGATCTGTAGAACCAGTGGCAGATGCTTGTTCCTCTTGAGACCCTGCTGCAAAGATCATATCCGCCAGTTCTTTGCGGGTGCGTTCGATGATACTACGAAGCCTGGCTAACTGCTCTGGGTTCTGGAAAGACATCCTACCCGCAATGGTCAGCAAACGCACAACTTCTATAGCCTCGCTTCTCAAAGCTTGCAATTCTGGTGAGAATTCACGTCTCCCAAAACCTTTCCGGTGACGCATCCAGGGCGGTCCAGCAAACTCTTCGTTATTTTTCTGCCGCTCAGTCAGAATGGCACGTCCCTCATCGGTGATGGTATAGACTTTCTTCCCTTCGACTTCTTTAGCCGTGACAAAAGCGCGGTCTTCAAGCATTTGCAAGGTAGGATAGATTGAGCCAGCACTGGGGCTATAGAAACCACCAGATTTCTCTTCCAACGCCTTCATCATTTCATACCCATGCATAGGTCGCTCTTGTAGCAGTTCTAGCAGGGCAAATTTTACGTCCCCACGTCCAAAGAAACGAGGTCCCTCACTACCAGGACCAAATGGGCCTCCTGGTCCAAAAGGGCCGCGCCCACGGCGCATTCCAAAGAAGTGAGGACCATGGCGAAATGGGCCATGAGCATGTCGCGGTCCGAAGAAACGAGGATCAAACCTCTCTCTTTCTCCACGAAGCCAGGGAGGTGTCCAACCTTCCTCACCAGCGCCTTGATATTCATAAGCAAACTGTTTACCAAACATATTTTTTCGTTCCCTTTCTTTCTCTTCATTACGATATATCGTAATCTTACTCTTAAGTATAACGATATATCGTTAATTGTCAAGTGTTTTGCTTTGCAATTTGAAAAGTGAGGAATATTTGCCCATATTCCTACGGAGGTACTATGCGTTCTTGCGAAGGGAGAAGGCCAGTGATAGACTGTAACTATAAAAAAAGACTTGTACCCAACAATTTGACATGGTATTTTGCCAGGATGGAACAGGCCTATTTGTTTCTGTATCGAAACTACATTACTGGCAGCAAAAATCAGGAATTTGTAGGTCTTGCATCTTAGGAGGATACGTCTTGTGAATGGCGAATCTGAAATCAGCCACAGGAGAAGCACCTTGCCAGCACCCAATCGCGCTGGAGACCGGCCGGTAGGACGACGCATCGTTACTATTGGCGGAGGCTCTGGAACATTTTCTGTACTTTCACACATGAAGAAATATTCGTTCAATATCAGTGCTATCGTCACCATGTCAGACAGCGGTGGAAGTTCACGAATGCTCATGGATGAATTTCGACGCCAGTTACCACTTGGAGATTTGCGCCAGTCGCTTGTAGCGTTAGCACGCAACGGCGCACTGTGGCGCGAAGTGTTTATGCACCGTTTTGAAAAGTCAAATGAAACGGATGGAGCAGAGCAGCGCAGGGGTGTCAGTGGCCACAGCCTGGGTAATCTCATCTTGAAGGGGCTACAAGATATCAACAACGGAGATCTCCTGCTTGCCATTGAGGATGCCCAGGAGCTTCTCAACACTGCCGGGCGAGTGCTGCCAGTGACGCTTGCACAAACGTCTCTTTGTGCTGACCTTGAAGATGGAACCACTATGTGTGGTGAAACCGACATTGATACCAGGGGGAAAAACAATCTGAACGATTTATCACCCATCAAGCAATTACGCCTGGTTCCTCCAGACGCTCCTGGTTGTCCTCAAGCTTTACGTGCTATTCGACGTGCAGATACCATTATCATTGGGCCAGGTGATCTCTATACCAGCCTCATACCGAACTTGCTTGTGTCCGACATTGCCAGGGCGGTACGCGAATCAGACGCAGAAAAGGTGTATATATGTAACCTGATGACAAAGCATGGAGAGACAGATGGCTTCAAGGCTTCAAATTTCGTAAACGAAATCCACCGCTATCTAGGTGGGCGCGTAGACAGGGTCATTGTCAACAACGGTTCATTTCCGCCAGACCTATTAAAGACATATGCAGAGGAAAGGAGCGAGCCTGTTGTGCCAGACCGTGCACAGCTGACTCGTCTCGTTCCTAATGTGACCATTGAACAACTCAATCTTGAAGATGACAGTTTAGCCCGTCATGATCCTGAAAGGCTGGTGCGGGCCATCTTCTCCAACGATGACCTGTGACTAAAGGTCGCTGACCAGGACTCGCGGTGGTTGTATACTACTTAAGCTAGTGTAAACCGCGCGCAATTTGCTCGAATTCTTCACGGGGAAATGCTCTCATTGTTTGTGTACGCACGCTGCCCTGCGCTATAGTGCCAAGAACAAGACGAGCGGCGGTCTGATCATCGGGGGCTTCAGTAATGACGATATAATCATACTGTCCCATAACCAGGTAGAACCCAACCAGTCTGCCTCCAGCCTCTCTTGCGGCAGTGTCAAACGCTTGCAAACGTTCAGGGGCATTTTTGACTTCTTTGATACCTTGTTCAGTGAGATTGACCAGGCTAATATAGGTTGGCATGAACTGTGTACCTCCCACTCAATGGCTATTACCTGAGCCTTGAATAAAATATGGAGTATTTAGAGGGTATCTACCAGCATTGTACACTCTACAACTGTTCGCTACAAGCTGAACAATTACCACGAAGAGATCAACCGCTTGACTTCTCCTGGGCGTATTATACCTTGATCGGTTATGAGATTTGTTACAAGATGGGACGGAGTGTGATCAAAGTAAAAATTACGAACTTTGACTCCCTCTATGGGCTGATCCATCACCTCCTCAGCTTCCTTCTCCTCAAGCTGCTCAAGGTCACCATTCCAGTCTCGCGGGGAGAATTTCAAGGTTTCACATAGTACATAGAATGGCACGTTATGCCCGTGGGCAGCCCAGGCCAGGAGAGCGGTTCCGGCTTTATTAATCACGTCGCCGTTTGCCAGGACTGTATCTGCACCCACGACAAGAGCGTGGCACTGCGGCACAAAAATATCAGCCTCGGCATCGGTAATCAATGTGACCGCGATCCCACGCTGCCTGGCTATTAGTTGAGCCATATTCCTTCCCTCGTAACGAGGGCGCCCTTCTAAGACTATGACGTGCTCAATCTGCGCTTTGCAGGCTACAATGACGTCCAGGACCGTTCCAGACATACTATGCGTCATCAGTGTTCCCTTGAGCATAGGACGGGCATAGGCTGCAATATGCTCTGTAGCCTGATCAATTTCCTGGAGTAAGCGGGAAGTTTCAGTTGTTATCTCAGCAGGACCGCCGGGCGTCTTGAGAATACGCCTGACTGCTCTCGCAAGTGCTGCCATCGCAGGATGTGCCTGTTCCAATTTCTGCGCCGTAATGTGCAGACGCTGCATCGATTCCTCAGCAGGGGACGTTGTATCGCTGGTGAGATCGTGCATAATTGAGACCGCTTCACGTACAATCCAACGTGAGCCATGATCTCGATCATGACATACCGCCAATACGCGCTGTTCTATATCTTCCATGTCATCTCCTCCCTGTATACATTGGCTTCTTGCATAAGCCGCCAATTGGCGCTTGCATGCATCCTTCATGATTGGATACACTATATTGGTATGAGCCAATCAGGAGGGAGACATGCGACACAGTACAGTTCACCACCAGCCACTACCACTATTCACAGCTTCCATTTGTTCGCTTATTCAACTTGAACGCAATAGCAATACTCCATTATACCAACAGATTTGCGAAAAAATACGAGAAGCCATCCTTTCTGGGCAACTCACGGAAGGAACGCGTTTGCCGACAGAACGAGCGCTGGCTAATGCCCTGGGAGTAAATCGCACAACCGTGATGAACGCCTACAACCAGCTGGCCAGTGATGGCCTGGTCGAAGGACATGTTGGCCGGGGCACGCTTGTGAAACGCAACCAGTTCAACTATCTGGATGACAACTTCGATGCCGACGGCCCTTCATGGCTGTTCGGTCTACCTACTACTGAGCGCGAAATAGTTGGACCCGATGCGCGCTTGTTAAGCGAGCTGGCGTCTATTGGAGAGGACGTTATTTCACTAGCGGCGGGTACACCTTCAACGGACCTGCTCCCTGCTGAAATGCTGAATACCATCTTTGCTGATGGCCTCCTGCGCTCGCGGCAGAGCGCGCTCGGTTATTGTCCTGTTGAGGGATTACTCAGTCTACGAAGAAGTATTGCGGCACGGATGCGTACACGTGGCGTGGCGGTGGATACTCAACAAATCCTTATTCTCTCAGGCTCAACACAAGGAATAGGTTTAGCGGGTCGCTTTCTTCTCAATCCAGGAGACGAAGTTGTCGTTGAAGTGCCTACCTACCTGGGAGCGATCCAAACATTTCGTGCGCTGGGTGCACGTGTGATAGGGGTTCCAATAGATAGTGAAGGAATGCGCGTCGACTTGCTGGAGACTATCCTGGCGCGCCATCGACCTCGCTTGATCTATACTATGCCTACATTCCAAAACCCTACCGGTGTTGTAATGTCACCCGAAAGGCGGCGTCGTTTGCTGCTGCTGGCCAGGCGATACCAGACGCCGATTTTGGAAGATGATCCCTACTCGGAGATTTACTTTGAAGGAAAACAACCTCAACCTTTGAAGGCGTTTGATACGCATTCACAGGTCATCTACCTGAGCACGTTCTCTAAAATACTGGCTCCCGGTTTGAGAGTCGCATGGCTGGCTGCACCTGAACCAATGATTGAGCGACTCTCGCTCCACAAGCAAATCTTTGACCTGAATACCAACGCCCTTGGGCAGTGGGCCGTTTCCGAGATACTGCAACGCGACGAATTGATGGACAAGCATCTCATGTTGTTACGACAACACTACCAACACAAACGAGATGTAATGTTGCAAGCGATTAGAGCGCACTTGCGTGATAGCGTACGGGTCAATATTCCAGGGGGAGGCTTCCACCTGTGGTGCAGGCTCCAGGGAGATATACGAGCGCGCTCGCTGCTACGCGAAGCGACAAGAGAACTCGTGGCGTTCGTCATCGGTGAACCATTCCATGTCGATGGAGGGGGCCATCAACAATTTCGTCTCAGTTATGCGTATCCTGAGGAGGAGAAAATCGAGGAGGGCGTGCGGAGGATTGGCAATGCGCTAAGGCTCTTGCAGGCGCGCCGCCTTCAACGCGAAGAACACCCGTCGATGCACGTGGAGCATATTCCTATGGTGTAGTTTCCCAAATTTGGTTACGAATGGGTGATCTTGTGAGAGCGCCTATTCGCAGGGAGATTTGGGCACATATCTAATGCCTCAAAAGTGAAGAGAAGCAGTAGGGCAGCCACCTGATGTATTCAGGTAGCTGCCCTACTGCTTTTCTTTTATACTCGGAGGATTAGTTTATTTACTTCCACACAAACGAGACTCCTGGCCCTGGACTGAAATTCCAAGAGCTCCAACGCGCCCAACCTCCACCGTTGGCGTACCAGTTCCAGTTCGTAGCGTAGACAGAGCCATCCTTGTTGATGCCCTCAACCACTGCAACGTGACCGAAAGAACCTGCGCCCTGTACTCCTGGTTGCAGGACAATGATGGAAGGAACATGCGGAATGGACGAAACATTCCATCCATATGCTCTGGCCCCAGCTGCCCATTCCCATGCATCCCCTCCCCAGGGAACCCAGTTACCCGTCAACTGCTGATAGCGAAAATCTGCATAGTATGTACATTGGCCGTAGGTAAAGCCATCATACCCACTTGTACCTGCAGGGGGAGCTGGCAAGCCAGAATACGTTTGATTACCACTAGGTTGATACCCATCGCGTGTTACAGCCGTGACCGTTGCTGCCTGCTTTGCTAATAGACTGGGGTTGCTATTGCTACCTTCTACCCAGTTCATAATCGGTCGAAATGGATTAAACCCCTTTTCCGCGTTCGTTCCAGCCGGGACCACTGCCATTAACGTGCCAATTGCCATTAATACCAGTACTACTGTAACAGAGAGTTGCACAACCCAGCGACGTCCCTTAGGGGCTAGCAATGTGCCGCTGCTTTTCTTACCCGTACTGCGGATCACAACGGGCTGACGTAGAGATGTTGTTGTACTTCTCTGAGGTGGCAATTCACCCGTTTGTATTTCGGGCAGGCTGCGCGTCGCTCCCGGTGATGTTAAGAGGTCTGTCAGCGGGCTAGTTATAGCTGGGGTAGACGGATTCTGGATGCCTGGTAAAAGAGCCGTTCCAATTAGAAGTGGAGAGGCATCAGGAAAGGATAGCTGCTCTACTGGAGAAAGTTGGCTGACAAGCTCTGGTAGCTGTAATGTCCCAACAGTAGTCTTTTGTTCTGTGGTGGCACTAATCGGACGATCCTCAATAGACGACATACGTGTGACTCCAATCCTTTAGATTTAGATTGCCCCAACGCACAACCTCCAC
The DNA here is from genome assembly GCA_963775585.1 of uncultured Chloroflexia bacterium. Taxonomy (GTDB): domain Bacteria; phylum Chloroflexota; class Ktedonobacteria; order Ktedonobacterales; family Ktedonobacteraceae; genus UBA11361. The sequence goes on from CAVZJN010000003.1 coordinate 29,249, forward strand.
GTTTTGCATTATAGATGACTGTACCCGTTAAAAAAATCTAGGTCAAGCATATGAAGCTTGACCTAGGACTATGGTACTGAACGCTCTTTCTATTTTTTACTCAAGTAATCCGTTGTTTCTCACAGGCCGGTACCTGGCATCCATAAGCACTCAAGGGCCTCTCATACTTTTTTACGCCACAGATTTTTTGTCTTATTCGTTGTCTGATATGGTACGAGCACGCAGGCGCGCCCGCTCAACAACCAGGATGACCTGGTCAAGAAAGGTCCAAAAAAAGGTGGCCTGATCAGTAGGCTGTTCGAGTTCTTCCTGCATACGTTGTTTGCTCGCAAACCATGACACTCCATCTTCAATACGCAGACAGAGCACGCCCAGCACCTCGTTGCCAGATTTGAGGGGGATCAGACGTAATAGCGGATTCTGCCCCGAAGATGCAGGTTGAGAAGCTGATGAAACCTGGCTCATCTCCCTCATTTTCTCCTGGGCCATCACCTCTCTCGCTGCCACCATCTCATCAGGAGACAGGGTGAAAGGCTCTATCTTGATGGGGGCATCCGCTTGAATGCTGAGAGTTCCGTTTCCATCAGGGAGCAGCAGTGCACACTCGCGCACCCCCCAGGGGGAAAACACTCTAACGAGAGCCAACACAATGCTATCCAGTTGCTCATCGAGGCGGTCTGTGCTAATGATGACGCGTCCCGCTTCATAGAGAATCCGTGCCTCACGCTCTCGTAATCTGGCTTGCTCGACACTTTGTCGCGTCACCGTGGCGAGCTGGCTCGTGATCAGGGCCGTCACGAGAAAGACAAACAACGCAATCCATTCCTCCCAACGAAAGATAATAAAGGTATACAAGGGTGGAACAAGGAAAAAATCGAACGAGAGAAAGGCAACCACAGCTGCCACGAGCGCCGCATAGCGCCCACGCGTGCTTGCCAAGAGCAGGATGACCAGCAGATAGACAATAGAAATGTTTGGGATGGTTGGATACAGATGGTACGCGTAAATGATCCCTGTCACGGCCAATGCTCCCCCCACTGCCAGGAGGCTATCAATGAGATACTGTTGCCAATGTTTCTCTGTACGCACTGGAAGTTGTGGAATCTGTTCAATGTCACGCATAGGAACTCCTTTCTCCTCGGCCTGAAACTACAGAGCGTGTCACCAGCAGAGCATCGGTCGAGCACCCGGCAAGCATGCCTTGCTCCTTGCAGACGCCGGACCAGCACCGGTCCCTCGGTGTTGTAACGGCTCAGCGGTGTCGATCGAGCCAGGCGTCGAGACGCCGATACCCCACATACGCGACGACCATCGTGGCAAACAACGGGAAGACAGCCCCGGTGAAGCGATCGAGGAGAAAGCCCGCCAGCAGCGCGAGCAGCGCCAGGCCCACAAAGACCAGGCGAATCTGCTCTTCGTGGGGCAGGCCCGGCGTATGCCTCTCTTGCCATCGTTGGTCAGGTTCTTCCGGAGGGTCGCTCCCCTCTTCCATACGCCTATCTCCCTCGGCAGGGACGGAGGAAGGATGCTCCAGTGTTTCGTGTTCTTTCATGATACGTTCCTCACAGGGAATTCGCCAGTGGCTCCTTTTGGGAGATCAGCTGGCGTTTGAGGGTGACCCGTTTTCGTGGAGTGCTCGAACGTGGAAACTGAGCAATGAGAAAAACGTTAAAACGTTGGTTATGAACGTTAACGTTCAACAGCGGTAAAATCGCGCTTGAGGAGATTCGGTGCGGCTGGATTGTCGTGCTCACTATCCGTCGTTTTCACCTTCCGTCGTTTTGTCTTCGCGCTGATCCCACGCTCGCGCATCAATCTGGCTACCCGTTTTCTTCCACAATGCACACCCTGCGCTTTTCATTCCGCATGCACACGGGGACTCCCATAGACAGCCGCGATTGTTCTGATACGCATCTTCGATAAGCTTTCCTAAATGCTCATCTTCTTGTTTTCGCTGGCCTGGTTCTCGTTTGCGCCAGGCATACTAACCGCTTTCTGAAACATCCAGCACCTGACACATACCAATGATAGGAAATTCTTTCTGATGAGCAGCTATGCTATGAATGCATATTTCATGGCTGGGGCTGCACGAAGATGCGTACCGCTTTTTTTACTATATCCCTCTCTTGTTTGAGAACCTCATTTTCTCTTTGAAGTCGCCGTATTTCTTCTTCAAGTTCCATTTGATGGCCTGGAAATGCCTGCTCTCCATGATTTCCAAATGCTTTACACCATTTACTTAAAGCGCTATCTGATATCCCAAGATCACGCGCTATTTCTGACTTACTCTTCTTGCTGGTTTCTACGAGATGGACCGCCTCTTGCTTAAATTCTTTCGTATAACTTGGTTGTGCTTTTGCCATGATACCCTCCTTCGTAGAGTTTACCAGCTTTCTCTTCTCTCACTCTACGAAACCGGGGCAATCTCACCTCTTCCCTTAAGAACCTATTCGTTGGCTTTGCATAGCCGACGAATAGATGATGGCAATACGCTTCTTCAACTCATGCTAACACTCTTCTATTGTAGATAGCCTAGCATACTACTCTCACTATGCTGTCACACTCTGCCACCTCATCTCACGTACCAGTCACGAATGCAGAGATGCAGCATGGATATGGTTCGTACAGAGCTTTTTGTGAGGAAGAGCCTTTGGTGAACACAACTCGCTTGTTGCAAAATACGGCTTCTGGAATGAAAGTAGAAGGAAAAGTTTGAAGGCTAACGAAGGTGAACTTGATTGCTCAGGAGTACGAAGCATGACCATCAAGCAAACGGTATTCACCAAATGTGATACTGGTGGCGAAGTCGATTCTCATGCTTGGCATCCAGCGAATTTACGCTTGACATGCCGCTCTTTTTTTGACTTCGGCACCAGTATCCAAAGTGGCCATGAGCCACGCAATTCCAAAATTTACAGACGAACCGGGAGTTGCGGCGCAAGTTTCGCCAGGTGTGTTGCTTTGGCAGTCCGAGAGGGGCAGAGGTGGCCATGTATATCCAGGTCAAACGGCTCAATGCTCGCTGGTCGAAGCAAACGTGGTGGGAAACCGCTCACTCGCTCTCTTTCGACTTCCTGAATCTCAACCCTTAGCAAAGGATACGCTACCCGAGCATGGGGGATCTGGAATAGAGTAGGGAGCGAGTGCCTTTTGCAAGGTCACTCGTCACCCTCTCTCAGAACCGTGCGTACAGCGTTAACCGTACACGGCTCGCCCTCTACTCATCTCTTGAGATGGCTCCTTCCAGGGAGTGTTCCGGCGTGTAAGTGTTGATGGCATCTGACGCAAAGAACGAGTGTCTTTCTGCGTCTCGCAATCATGATGCGCTGCCAGAGTTCTTTCCCGCTAGCCACGTCTTTCATTTTCCGAATATGATGAACCTGGAACGGGCCTTCTTTCGTTTCACAGTATTCGCATTGCTCCGCGTTGATCCTTCGGATCAGTTCTGAACGACTGAGCGTTAGTGCAAACGTGTTGGGAGGAATATCGATACTTTGATAGTTGGAAGGGGACGTTTTCAGGTCTTTTAGCCGGAAAAGTCTGATTGTGCGTGTCTTCCCTTTCTCTTGGACGGTGTGTACATAGCCGTCATCCGTTTTGAGGCGCTTGGCGATAGTTGTGACATGCGTCTTGTGTTTGTGGGCGAGTGTTTTGAAAAGGCTGGTTTGCCAGGTATGGGCAAGCTTGTTCATCTCTCCCTTAACACTGTGCGCCAGGGCGTAGTAATTCGCCAAACCCCGGAGTTCCCCGTTGTAGGCAAGGATGATTTCCGCATCGCTGAGTGTCGAGAGTTCTGCTTTGTGGCGGCCTTTGACCTTCTCGTAAATTCCGTAGCGCTTTTCTGCACAGAATTTTTGGAGTTTTCCAGGAGGAATTTGGAGTTGGATGCGCTCAGACATAGATTTTCGCGTCGTGTGCCGCGCATTGCATTGCACCTTAACCACGCGAGCGCCTGAGTACGTCTTGATCCAATATCCCACAAAGATCACTCCTTGCTTACTGTGCCGGATATGAGACTTTTCTTCCGCTATCTCCAGCTTGAGCGTCTCCTGAATGAACCGCTTGACTTCTTGCTGGATGTGTTCGGCATCTGCCTTCGAGCCAATGATGCTAATCACATAGTCGTCGGCGTAGCGGCAGTAGGAGAGTCTCTTGTATCCCTCGTCGAATGGGTCGCTACTCGGCAGGCGTCTTCTTTGGCGTTGGATCTCCTTGATTTCCCTTTGGATGGCTTGAAGTGTTTCTTTGCTGTTCTCCTTCCCCTTCAGCCTATCCCCTTTCTTCCTGAGACGATGGATTTTGTTGGAGTGGCGTTTGTACGCTCGGTTTCCCTTGCGTCGTACTCCTTTGTCGAATTGTTCTTTCATGGTTTTCATGAACAGATCCAGTTCGTGGAGGTAGACGTTTGCCAAAACTGGTGAGACTATTGATCCTTGAGGTACGCCGCTGTAGGTCGTGTGGTACGTCCATTCCTCTAGATACCCAGCGTCTAGCATGGCTCGAATGAGGCGAAGAAAGCGTTTGTCCTCAATTTTCTTTGCGAGAAAACTCATCAACAGATCGTGATCGATTGTGGTGAAGTAATCTCGGATGTCCATATCAATAATCCATTTGGCGGCGGTCCACTCCTGTTCGATTTGGTGTAGTGCCGTATGCGGGGAACGTCCTGGTCGGAATCCATGCGATCGATCCTCAAAGATCGGTTCATAAATCTGTTCCAGGACCATTCTGACCACTTCCTGCACTAATTTGTCGTCTCCTGAAGAAATACCCAGAGGGCGTTTCTTGCCGTTTTTCTTCGGGACATAGACACGACGGGTTGGTTTGAAGCGGTATCTTCCTTCTCGGAGTCGTTGAACAATCGACTCGACTCGTTCCTTGGAGAAACCATCGAGGGTGGTGTTATCCACTCCTTTGGTCATTGCACCCTCATTCGAGTAGATATTGGCATAGGCTTCATACCACACAAGAGGGCTTTCCATGAGACGGAAGAGACCATTTAGCCGTTTTCCCTGTTTGGAGATTTCTCTGAGTGCTTCCAATCTCCTAATCACTTGAGCGGGTAGCATCAGCACACCCTCGCTTTCGTTAATTGATAAGCTGAGTAAACTGCTCCCCTTCCCCTCAGACAGGTATGGTTTCCTGGCTATCACTAGTACACTGAGGCATAAAAAGCTCCATGATTAGGATAGTCCCGTGTACGTCCACTTGATGGGTTTCGCCATCGTGCGATTGTAGTAGGCGATGAAAGCGAGGATCTGGTCGCGCAAGTCATCGAGCGTCGTGAAATTGCCGCGTTTGAGCAGCTTGCGCACCAGAATACTGAGCCAGATCTCCACTTGGTTCATCCAAGAAGCATGTTTGGGCGTGTAGTACAACACCACCGTATGGGTCGGGTCGTGCAAAAACGCCGCACGGCTTTCCATCGACTGAAGAATCCCACTTTGGCCTTTGACGCCCAACGTCTCCGGCGCGATCCCTTCTCGTTGGGCCACCCAGAGCACCAGCGCTTCGGATTGATGAATGTTCAAGTTGTCTAGCATAATGTGCCACTTCGTGGCCGTAGGATCGCTGGCCACCAGGCGCTGCAAATGCGCTAACGCATCCTCTTCTGTGCGTGTCGGTCCCCAGGAGGGTTCGATGACCTGCCCGGTGACGACATCGAAATTGATAAACCAGGATAACGTGCCATGCCGGATATACTCGAACTCACGCCGCAAGACGTGGCCTGGTTGCATGGGCAAGTCGGGATGCTTGCGCTGCAGGGCTTGCACGCCAGTCAACTCATCCATACTGATCGTGCGCTCTCCCTGCTTGGCCCGCTCAGGGGCCTGTGCATACACCTCACACCCCTCTACAATTTTCTGGTCCCGCTGCCCATCGGGCACTTTCGTCAGCCAATACCGGAACCGATGCGGTTGCAGGCCCCCTTTTTTAACAGTCGCGCCGCGTGTCGTGGCGAAATCTGCTCAACGATGCCTCGTGCCTTCATTTCGTCGGCAATTTCGCGCCCCGTCCATTGGCTGATCGGGCGTCCCGCTTTGCTTGGGGCTTCGCACGCCAACGCCGCCATCTGACAGCGTTGTTCGGCCGTGATCCGTGGCTGCACCCCTGGTCGGGGAGCATCCTGCAAGCGCTCTGCGATGCTCAACGTGCCCAGGTCGATCCCCTGTAAGCCCACCCAGCGATCGCGCCACAAGCGGACAGTGTCCACATTGACGGCCAGCTCACGCGCTATCTGCGCATTGGCATGCCCTTGTGCCGCGGCTAACACCATGCGTGCTCGTAGTGCCATTTGCTGCTCACTTCGATGACGCTTGCTGATCTGTGTCAGTTCTTCCTGCTCTTTCTCACTGAGCACAACTCTGGTTGCTCGTTTCGGCATGGGGGGTTCTCCTTTGTTTTTTTCTCCTATTCTATCATGGATTTTCCTCAGCCTCAATGTACTAGCCACTTATCCGCCTGCCGATCCCGCTTGCACGGGTTGCGGAACCCATTACAGGCCCACATTGGGTACTGCGAGAGTTCTGTCACCATGCAGGGTCTCCCCGTTTAGGTGATCCCGCATTTCCAGCGGCATGAGATGCGACGTGCTCCAGGTCTCCCGTTCGTTCATATTCCCTCGTACAAGGGCGCGTCAGGAAGGTTGGATAATGTTGTAAATTCGTGATACAACACTACTTCCTGAACCAGCGTTTCAGCCACGTTCGCTGGCATCACCAGAAAAACCGCATGAACTAGGATTTAACCAGTTTAGGCTTAACCATACACGTCCTTGCACTGACAGATCAAGAAAGTGTGGCCTTTCCTTACGCTGCCTTGCTCCCAACATGCTACACTCCCCCCTCCCTTTCGGGATTCAAGCCGCGTGGCAGGGATGAGTTGGGTGTGCAGTAGGTTTTCCAACAACCTACACAGCATATGCTGCGCTCATTTTCGCCGTTGATGCGGCGCACCAAACTGCTGATTGTTCCGCTTGCCCATGTTCACTCTCGTACCGAACGCCTTGTTGCTTTGCATAGTCACTTAACTTCATGGCTCTATTATAGCAGGATAGTCATACATTATCAAGGATTCGCTATGATTTCTTTAGGAACGGTTTCAACACTGGAAATTCCTCAACGGATATGTTCGGGTAGATGCCGCGGACAGGTTTCAGCAGGATCGATCGGGGGAACAGGCCGTTGTACGTTCTTGCATGCCTGAACATGTGCAAAATAGTCTCGAATATGCTCGTTCTCTTTCTCCCGGTTTTGCCTGCAGTGATAACAGGCAGGAACGCAATTCATCGCGGTCGTCCCTCCTTGTGCCAGGGGAAGATAGTGACTCATAACCTGGAATGGTTTCAACTGGCAGTAGGCACAGTGCCAGTGAAAATAATTCAGTGCTTCAAGCCACTCAACCAGCGTTAGAGTAGCTTCTGCGTGCATGGTACGTGCTCGGAAACATTGGCTCTCAACCCTATCGAGTTCTTGAACAAAGAGCAAGTAGTTCTCTTCTGTTTTTGCAATCCGTCGAATGGTACTCCGTATGTTCCTGTGGGTGGCAATCCAACGGGCTACCTCCAGAAGCGTCTGGGTGTCTTCCATCGTCATAGCAAAAACCCTCCTCCCTTGATATATACACCTGGCCTGCTAAAGGTGATCATATCTATGACGAAGCTGATGAGTATGGCAGCAACGATCAGACCAGGTAAGGTGTTCCTTCCGGCGAAAGGTATAACTTGTTTGGAACGACACTACTCCTCTAGAAAGGCTATCCACCAAAGTATTTGGGGATAGCTATACCGGACTATAGTCTGGAAAAGCATGATGGTCTGAGAGGGAGCTGATGGGCTTGCGGGGGCGTGCATACCACTTATAGCAAGCAAAACACCGGGCCGACCTGGCTCCCCGGCATCCTGGTACATCTCAACGCGTTGAAACGTACAAAGACACCAATGACCGACCAGGCTTCCCGGTACACCTATATGCGTTTACTTCTCAACTCATTGTACCATGGGCTTTTCGTAAAGACAAGGAATTCCTTACCGTATCTCTGGTATGCCGGACTTGTTCTTTGCACTGCGCCACTTGTGGCGGGCATGGATGTAACGAACTGTGCCAGAGTGAGAACGCATCATTATAGAGGATGTACGGGCACCCCAGCCAAAATACTGTACACCTTCCAGTAGTTCGCCACTGGTGATGCCTGTTGCTGCAAACGAGACATCATCGCCCCTCACGAGGTCGTCGATACGGAAAACCTGGTCGAAATCGATACCATCTGACTTCAACTTGGCGCGCTCATCGTCCGTACGAGGCCAGATTTTACATTAAATCTCGCCGCCTATGCACTTGAGTGCAGCCGCAGCGAGCACCGCTTCTGGCGCACCTCCAATACCCATCAATACATCAATACCTGTATAGTCTTCCACTGCTGCTTGAATTGCCCCCGCCACGTCACCATCACTAATCAAGCGTATGCGCGCTCCAACCTCGCGCATCTGGCGGATGATATCCTGGTGGCGCGGGCGATCCAGGATTACAACGGTCAAGTCATCAATATGAGCATCGCGTACACGAGCGATACGGTCTAAATTGACAGCGACCGGGGCGTTAATATCGATCACATGCTTATACGCCGGTCCGACCGCGATCTTTTCCATGTAGTAAACGCCAGGAGGTGCGGAATACATCGTCCCCCGTTCAGCGGTTGCCACCATTGCCAGCGCACCTGGAAGGCCAAGAGCAAGCAGTCGGGTGCCGTCCACCGGGTCGACTGCCACATCCACATCGGGCGCGTTTCCGTTGCCCAACTGCTCACCAACATAGAGCATCGGTGCCTTGTCCTTCTCACCTTCCCCGATGACTACAACACCGTTCATATCGACGCCATCAAGGGCTGGCCGCATAGCATCTACCGCGGCCTGGTCGACCATCTCCTTGTTGCCTTTGCCCATCCAGCGACCTGCGCTCAGGGCGGCAGCTTCTGTGACACGTACGAGTTCCATTGCAAGATTCCGTTCTTTGGAACTCATTTGTTCGTAACTTCCTGTTACCATACTTCCTGCTTTCTAAAATGTAGTAAAACGTATTTACAACACCTTCGTACCTGCTTCATCGCAGGAAGTTTCACCCTCGACGCATCGAGAGCCAGCGCTTCCCGCTCCACAGGCGAATTTTTGTCCCGACGAAGCCACAACTGGGACATCCGTTATCAAACGGAGGGCTTCGTCCCTGATGTTCAGGGACGCATTCAAATCTCGCTCGTGAACTACCTCACACTGCTCACATATCCACTCTCGGATATCGAGCGTGAGGTCTGCCGTCCTTGCGCGGATGCTTGAGCTTTGGAAGCGTCCCTTCCTGCTTCATGCGCCAATAGTTGGCAAAAGCTTGACCAAGATGGCTGAACTCCTGTTCGGGAGCGCATTTCGTGACCTCGTAGCACCAGGGAAATTGCTCCCCCTTGATGCTATTGTACTCTGCCTTGAGGTCTTTCATCTTCGCCCATTCCCCCTCAGCACGATACTCTTTCCAACGAGCAAGCGCCCAGTTATACGCATGACGTGCCACTCCGCAAGCTTTGCGGAAGTACGCCCCTTGTTCCGGCGTGGTATTGAGCCTGATCACCTGCGAACGATTCATGTTCTATTCTTTCTGGAGCGCCGCATCTTTCAACACTTTTCTGTACGATCTCAGACCGTGCAATCGAGCCGAGAACACGGTCACGATAGCCATCAAGTCCCGCACTAATTCCTGCTCAGGCGAAAGGTTCTCGCCATTAATCACCACGAGTTCGGTATGGTGCCGCTGGCAGAATGCCTCAAAGTAGTCATAGCCAAAGCGTACCAATCGATCACGATGGGCGATAATAAGGCGTCTCACCTGTCCGAGTTCAATCATTTCCATCAGTCGGTTGAACTGTTTGCGCTTGTAATTGAGGCCACTGCCGATATCAGACATCCACACATCAACCGAGATTCCATGCTGCTTGCAGTAGACCTCTAGCGCGTTGAGCTGATTTGCCAGGTCGGGCTTTTGCGCCACACCAGACACCCTGCTATAGACAATGGTTAAGCCCTGTTCTTGTGCGACTAGCCCACGATAGTGTAAGTATTGGTCATGGGTATAATAGCGTCAATTCGTTGTGGGAGAGCGATGGGCTGTTAATTTGCCTTCTCTATCCCACTTCTGCAAGGTATTCGTTGTTCGGCCTATCAGTTTGCCGAACTCTTTCGGAGAATATGTGTTGTGCATACATACATTTTACTACATTTCAATATGTTTGTCAACACTGTTTTCATCTCCCTTGCTGGTGTGTCATCGTCACTATGCCGCACTGTCGAGATAGATACTCATCGAGCCAGTGATAGAACAGGTAGACAACGACGATTGTCACAAACAACGGGAAGACGTTTCCAGTCAAGCAAAAGAAGAGATAACTCAGGATGACCGAGAGCAGCCCAATGCCCAGAACGCTCCATCTGATCTTCTCGTCGTGCGGCCTGCCCTGCACATGTGCGCCTTGCCACCGTTGGTCGGGGTCTTCTACGGGTTCGCTCCCCTCCTCTCGTGCGTTGCTCTTCATAGGAGGAGAGGCGTCAGGCTTTTGTGCATCGTTTTCTATCATAGGTATTCTCCTCAATTAGCCGCCACTCACCAGGCGCAAGTGCTCGATCACCGGTCCAAGCGCCAGGACAGGCAGATAGGTCAAGGCGACCACAATCAGCGCTGTCCCAACGATCACCGACGCAAACAGCAGCGTGTCCGTTTGGAGTTTACCCCCCGTCATCGGCCTTCTCGTCTGCCGCGCAAACAGGCCTGCGAGGGCCAGTGCGGGAATCGCCAGTGCAAAACGACCGAGAAGCATAGCGATGGCCGTCGTCCCATTGTAGAAGGGCGAGTTGGCGGAGAGCCCCGCAAAGCTCTGCCCGTTGTTGGCAAAGGACGACGTGTAGGCGTTGAGGATCTCGGTGAGACCATGTGGACCGCTATTGGTCGTGAGTCCTGCGAGGCCCGGGCCGATCGCCACTGCTAGCGCGGTCAGCGTGAGTATGCCAATGGGACCCACCAGCGTGTAGATCGCGAGTAGTTTCATCTCCGACGGCTCGATTCGCTTGCCCAGGTATTCTGGCGTACGCCCAATCATGAGGCCCGTGATAAACAACCCCAAGAGTGCCACCATCAGGATGCTGTACATGCCAGTCCCCAGGCCACCGAAGATCATCTCCCCCAGCAGCATGTTCATCACCGGCACCGCCCCACCCAGCGGGGTATAGCTATCGTGCGCCGAATTGGTGGAGCCGGTGGCCCCATTCGACGTGGTCACCGCCGTGAGGACCGAGCCACCGACGCCAAAGCGGACCTCCTTCCCCTCCATATTCGGTTGAGACGCTCCGACAGAGGGTGCCAGCGCGGGATTGCCGCTCTGCTCCGCCCAGGTCCCCAACGCTAATGCTACCACGAACAGGAAGGCCATCACCCAGAACAGCACCCACCCCTGCCGCGGACTGCCGACCATGCGTCCGAAGGTGTTGGTCAGGGCGGCGGGAATGACAGCAATGCTCAGCATCTCGATCAGATTGGAGAGCGGGGTGGGGTTCTCGTAGGGATGCGCGCCATTGACGTTGAAAAACCCGCCCCCGTTCGTACCCAGGTTCTTGATGCTCTCCAGGGCGGCCACCGGTCCCTGCGCAATCGTCTGGCTTCCCCCCGCGAGCGTCGTCACATGGGTGTACGGATTGAAGTTCATCGGGACGCCTTGCCAGACCAGCGCCAGGCTGACCAGCACCGATGCTGGCAGGAGCACCCACAACAGCCCACGCACCAGGTCCACCCAGAAGTTCCCCAACGTCTCGCTGTGTTCACGGGCGAACCCGCGGATAAAGGCGATGCCGATGGCGAGCCCGGCAGCCCCGGCCAGGAAATTCTGGACGACGAGGCCGACGAGCTGGCTTGCGTAGCTCATCGTCGTCTCGCCAGCGTACGCCTGCCACGTGGTGGTCGTGGAGAAACTCATGGCGGTATTCATCGACAGGTCAGGGGTCAGGGGGGTTATGAGGTGCACAGGATCGTACCACGGCAAGAACGCCTGCAGGCGCAGGATCGCGTACAGCAGGAGGGTCCCAGCCAGGCCAAAGAACAGAAAGGCGAGCATGTACTGCTTGCAGGTCATCTCCTGGTGCGCATCGATGCGACAGAGCGCGTAGATGAACCGCTCGACCGGGCGCAGTGCCGGGTCAAGGATGGTGCGCTCACCAGCAAAGACACGCGCCAGGTAGCCGCCGACCGGTTTGACCAGCACGAGGATGATGAGCAGAAAGCAGGTATATTGTGCGATACTTGAAAGGGCCATGCAGAACCACTCCTTTGTGTGTGCGGCGAGCACTTGCCGCCTGGCACTCGTTCGCGAATCATGTCAGCAACGCACTCCATGTGTTCACCATCCATCTTACTCATCCCTGCTGCGCGGGACGAGATGAATGTCGATGTCAGTACTCAGCCGTAGTAAACGATTGATGATGGAGCCGCGGATAAGTTCTTCCCAATGGCTACGCGCTGGCTGACCCAGCACCAGCTGGGTCACCTGCCGCTCGTGGGCGATCTCCACCAGCTTTTTGGCGATATCGCGGCTGCTCGTGCGGATGATCTCAGCCCCCAGGTCTTCGGCGAGCACAGCATGCTCTTCCAGGCGACGCTGCGCAGCCTCACGCTGCTTTGGGGCGTCCTTGCCATACTTGAGAAAGCCGATAAGTCTTCCCGTGAAGGCGCGATAGCCCTCCGGCTGGATCGAGACGGCGATCAAATCCGCGTGCAGGCCGTGGGCCAGCCGCCAGGCATCGCGGATGACCTCGCGGGTATGGGGTCGGGCATCGAAGCCCACCAGCACTCGCTCGCTGGCAGGCCACAGCTCGCTGATCCCGTGCTCGGTCATGTACTGCTGGAGTTGCGCCTCGGTCTTCTCGGCCGTGCGCCGCAGCGCCAGTTCGCGCAGCGCCGTCAGATTCCCCTCGCGGAAGAAATTGTTCAGCGCGGCATCTATCCGTTCGCGCGGATAGATATTGCCGTGCCTCATGCGCTGCCGCAGGGCATAGGGAGAGATATCGATCAACTCTACTTCGTCGGCCTGGTCCAGGATGCGGTCCGGCAGCGTTTCGCGCACACGCACGCCCGTGATACTGGCCACCAGGTCGTTCAGACTCTCCAGGTGCTGGATATTGAGCGTGGTGACCACGTTGATGCCCGCATCGAGGATCTCCAGCACGTCCTGATAGCGTTTCGCGTGCTTCGAGCCTGGCACGTTGGTATGGGCCAGTTCATCGATCAGCGCCACCCTGGGATGCCTGGCAATGATCGCTTCGGTATCCATCTCTTCGAGGGTCACTCCGCGATAAGTGACTTTCTTACGTGGAATGACCTCTAAATCCCCCAGTTGGGCCTGCGTCTGGGCACGCCCATGCGTCTCCACATAGCCGACCACGACGTCCCTACCCCGGCTTTCGCTGCGGTGTCCCTCGTTCAGCATGGCATACGTCTTCCCCGAGCCGGCGACCGATCCCAGGTAGACGCGCAAGCGGCCACGTCGATGCGGGTACCCTTCGGTTTGCGGGGAGGTCTGCTCCCCTGAAGCAGGTGTGGCCGAGGGAGGAGCTTCCAGGTCGCTATCTCGTAGGCTGTAGCGCCGCAGCAGTTCCTCCGGATTGGGCCGCCCCTCCTCACGCTCACGTGTTTGATCGTCGGGCGGGTGCTCTGCCATCGTGTCCCTACCTTTTATTCCGCTTATTCCGCACTCCAACGATGCTAGGTTGACCGCAAGGGTCAACCCTACTATACTCGGCGCGATGCTGCGCATCACACACGCGGCTGATGGGCGGTCAGCAGCGATGCAAGGAAGTAGCTAGCGCTCAGGAGTGCGGAACGGCATTATTTCAGCGCATCCAGCGCGAGATTCAAGCCAAGTACATTGACGAACGGCTCACCAAAGATGCCCAGGAAGCGCCCTGTCACGTTATTCATCACCAGTTGCTTGACCTTGTCCTGGCTCAAACCACGTGCCTGAGCCACGCGCGGCACCTGGTAGAGCGCGCCCGCGATCGAGATATCCGGGTCGAGCCCCGACCCCGAGGATGTGACAAGATCAACCGGCACCGGGCCGGGAGGCGCGTTCGGGTTCTCCTTCTTCAGTTCAGCGACACGTTTCTGCACCTTCTGAATGAGTGCCGAATTGGTTGGCCCCAGGTTCGAGGCAGTCGAGTTATCGGCAGCGTACGGCTCGGGCGTTCCAGTACTTGGGTTGACGGTTACCGAGGGTCGCCCATGGAAGTAGCGTAGCGAGGTCCAGTACTGTCCAATCAGGTCCGAGCCCACCAGCTTGCCGTTGACAGAGTGCAAGCTCCCATTGGCCTGGTAGGGGAAGATCAATTGGGCCAGCGCCGTGACAATGCCAGGATAGATCAGCCCGGTGAGCACCGTCAAAAGCAGGGTGATCACCACTGCCGGGCGAATATATTTGTTGAGTACGATGTTCATCTCTCGTTTCCTTTCGGTGGTGGGGGAGGCGGGGTCACCACTGCGCCTCGGGGACCGACTTCTCTGAACGGACCCTGTACGTCCCGTGGCGACGCCCACCCCCTGCTCCTTTTCTTCACAGCGTCAGGTGCAGCGCCTGCAGCACCAGGTCGATGGCTTTAATCCCGATGAAGGGGATGATGATCCCACCCACGCCGTAGATCAGCAGGTTGATGCGCAAGAGTGGCCCCGCCCCAATCGGGCGGTACTTGACGCCACGCAAGGCCAGCGGGATCAGCGCGACGATGATCAGCGCGTTGAAGATCACCGCGGAGAGCACCGCGCTGTGCGGGGTTGCCAGCTGCATGACGTTGAGCGCGTTGAGCTGCGGATAGGTCACAGCGAAGGCCGCCGGGATGATGGCGAAGTACTTGGCGACATCGTTGGCGATACTAAAGGTCGTCAGCGCCCCGCGCGTGATCAACAGCTGCTTGCCGACTTCCACCACCTCAATCAGCTTGGTCGGGTTGGAGTCGAGATCGACCATGTTGGCCGCCTCCTTGGCGGCCTGCGTGCCGGTGTTCATCGCCACCCCCACATCCGCCTGGGCCAGGGCCGGGGCATCGTTGGTGCCATCGCCGGTCATGGCCACCATGCGCCCGCCGGTCTGCTGCTCGCGGATGAGCTTCATCTTGTTCTCGGGCGTGGCCTGCGCCAGGAAGTCATCGACGCCGGCTTCCTTGGCGATGGCGGCGGCGGTGAGAGGGTTATCCCCGGTGATCATGATGGTGCGGATGCCCATGCGCCGCAGCTGGTCGAAGCGCGCGCGCATGCCGCCCTTGACGATGTCCTTGAGCTCGATTACGCCCAGCACGCGCGCCTTCTCCACGGCGCCATTGGAGTCAGTGTGTGTTTCGGCCACCACCAGCGGCGTACTGCCCACGCTGGCGATGCCATTGACAATCACCTTCAGTTCGTCGCTGCTTGCTCCCCCATGCTCCGCCACATAGGCGGCAATTGAATCGCCTGCGCCTTTGCGAATCGTATGGGTCACGACAGACTGATCACTGCCGTTCTGGCTGCCATTCAAGTCCACTCCGCTCATGCGGGTCATGGCCGAGAAGGGAATAAAGATCGCCATCGGGTCCACTTCGTCCGATAAAGCCATAGCGCTCCTTGGCCAACGCCACAATCGAGCGCCCCTCTGGCGTCTCGTCGGAGAGGCTGGAGAGCATGGCGGCGTGCGCCAGGTCGCGCTCCTCCACGCCGTGCAGCGGCACAAAGCGGGTCGCCTGCCGATTGCCCAGCGTGATGGTGCCGGTCTTGTCCAGCAAGAGCACGTCCACGTCACCGGCCGCCTCGACGGCGCGCCCGCTCATGGCCAGCACGTTGCGCTGCACCATGCGGTCCATCCCCGCGATGCCAATGGACGAGAGCAGCCCACCGATGGTCGTCGGGATGAGACATACCAGCAGCGCGATCAGCGTCGTGACCGAGACGGGTGCCCCCGAGTAGATCGCAAAGGGTTCCAGCGAGACCACCACCAGCACGAAGATGATCGTGAGGCTGGCGATCAGGATATTGAGCGCAATCTCATTGGGTGTCCTCTGCCGTTTGGCTCCCTCGACCAGGGCGATCATGCGATCGAGGAAGGTCTCGCCCGGGTTGGCGCTGATCTGCACCACGATCCAGTCCGAAAGCACGCGCGTGCCGCCCGTGACCGCGCTGCGGTCGCCGCCGCTCTCGCGAATAACGGGGGCGGACTCTCCCGTGATGGCCGACTCATCGACCGAGGCCACCCCCTCCAGCACGTCGCCATCGCCAGGGATCACATCCCCGGCTTCGACCAGCACCAGGTCGCCTTTGCGCAGGTCTGGCGCGGCCACTTCCTGCACATTGCTGAAGCGGTCAGGGCTGGCGAGCCGCTTGGCCATGGTGGTCGAGCGCGCCCGGCGCAAGGTGTCGGCCTGCGCTTTGCCACGTCCCTCGGCCATCGCCTCGGCAAAGTTGGCAAAGACCACGGTGAACCACAACCAGATGGCCACCGCCAGCACGAAGATCGTCTCGTAAGTTAATATTGTACGAGAGAACGTCGCCGTCGGCGTGGTAAAGAGTAGGCGCACGAATTCGATGGTGGTGATCACGCTGCCGATCTCCACCACGAACATCACCGGGTTCTTGACCTGCACGCGCGGGTCGAGCTTCTTGAACGACTCCGGGATTGCGCCGCGAATGATCTTGGGGTCCCAGATCGAAATGGCCCCCTTGCGGCGCGTCTTCCACTGCTTGATTTCTAACTCATCGGTCCGTGTATTGGTTTGCATCTCAGAACATCCTCCCCGCTTGCATCAACAATTGTTCGACAATCGGTCCCAGCGCATACGCCGGGAAGTAGGTCAGGGCCCCCACGATCAGGATCACCCCAATCAGCAGGCCCACGAACAGCGGGCCCGTGGTGGGGAACGTCCCCAATCCAGCGGGCACGACCCGCTTCTTGACCAGCGAGCCACCAATGGCCATGATGGGGATCAGGAAGGCGAAGCGGCCGATCAGCATGGCGAAGCCCCCCGTCCAGTTGTAGTACGGCGTGTTGCCATTGAGTCCGGCAAAGGCCGACCCGTTGTTGCCATTGGAGGAGGTATAGACGTAGAGGATCTCGGAAAGCCCATGTGGGCCTGGGTTGAGGATGGAGCTCACTCCCTGGGGGATCACGCTGGCCACCGCCGAAAAGCCCAGGATCGAGGCGGGCAGGATCAAGAGGGCCAGGGCCGCCATCATGATCTCCTTGCGTTCGATCTTCTTGCCCAGGTACTCCGGCGTGCGCCCCACCATCAGCCCGGCGATAAAGACCGCGATGATGGCAAACATCAGCATGCCGTAGAGCCCCGAGCCGACCCCCCCAAAGATGATCTCCCCCAGCGCGATGTTGGTCAGCGGCACCATGCCTCCAATCGGCGTATAGCTATCATGGAAGCTGTTGACCGAGCCGCTCGAGGTATCGGTCGTGGTCACGGCCCAGAGCGCCGACTCCGTGATGCCGAAGCGCACCTCCTTTCCCTCCATGTTGCCGCCCGCCTGCGTATCGGTGACCACCTGGTTGGCCCCGACCTTGGTGATCAGGGGATTGCCGATCTGCTCGGCGGGCAGCGCTACCGCGATGCCGATCAGGAAGATAATGGCCGAGGCCGCCCACAGCACCCAGCCCTGCCGCGTATCGCCCACCATCTTGCCGAACATGTAGAACAACCCGCCGCGATGGCGACGATGGCCAGCAACTCAATCAAATCCGTGAACGTGTTGGGATTCTCAAACGGATGCGCCGAGTTGGTGTTGAAGAAGCCGCCGCCGTTGGTGCCCATCTGCTTTGATGATCTCTGGGAGGCCACCGGCCCCTGGGCGATCAGTCTGCGTCGCGCCGTTCAGCGTGTGGACGACGGTGTAGGGGTTGAAGTTCTGGATGACCCCCTGCGAAACCAGCACGAGCGCGCCCACAACGCAGATGGGCAGCAGGAGGTAGAGAACACAGCGGGTCAGGTCGACCCAGAAGTTGCCCAGGTGCTGCGCGCTGCGGCGCGCGAGAGCCGCGCACCAGCGCCACCGCCAGCGCAATGCCGGTGGCGGCGGAGACGAAGTTGTGAAAGGCCAGCCCCGCCATCTGCGTCAGGTAGGTCATGGTGCTCGCCGCCATAGAACTGCCAGTTGGTATTCGTCGTGAAACTGGCGGCGGTATTAAAGGCAAGCTTGGCTCGACATTGGGCAGGCCCTGCGGGTTGAAGAACGAGCCGTTCCACTGCTGGGTGCGCTCGAGGAGATACAAGCAGCAGCATGCCGGCCACGCTGAAGACCAGCATGGCGATGACATAGCCCCACCATTTCTGCTCTTCCTCGGGGTTGATGCCGCACAGGCGGTAAAACAGGCGCTCGACCGGGCACGAAGACCGGCGTGAGCCAGGTGCGCCTCCCGGTGAAGATGGCGGTCATGTACAGGCCCATCGGCTTCGTAATCAGCAGCACAATGGCCAGAAAGATCAGCACCTGCAGGACACCATTGAGTGTTACAGGCATAGGTTTTCCCTCACTTCAAATTATTCATGGATGACACTATTCAGAAAAACACGACGTTAAAATTTCTCGGGCATCAGCAGCGCCATCACCAGGTAGATGATGACCGCCAGTGTGACAATGCCCACCAGGATGTACTCAAGCGGCGAATTCATCGCGCAACCTCCTTTCTTACAGGTGTTCACAGCCCTCGGTAAAGCTGATGAGCACCAGAAACGCGACAATGGTCACAACCACCACAATCAGGTCAAGCATGTAGTTCCTCCTTCCTCATTGGACTCCTGGTTCTCCAAACTCGCGGCTACCCGCATTCATAGCCGTATCATACGCTACTGTGACGGCCTTCTTGCAACCCTTCTTTGCAGGCAAAAAAAGGCGCGCAAAACAACATATCCGCCTCTAGAGCGACTTCAGCAGCCTGGGAGAGCAGCGGGTCGTGCAACAATTGTGATGTGTTTGTGTCACAGCACACGTGGCGAGCGCTGATCTCTCTCACCCTGCCCAGAGCCCGTCTCCCTCCGCCGTGCGGCCTCAACAGCCAGGCGCAGGAGCGCATCCATCGGAAACGGCTTGGGGAGGTACGCCAGGGGGTGAAACTCCTCGAGACGGCGTGGACTCACCCGGACGGCAGATAGAACCACGACGGGCAATTTCTGGCCGCCGCCATCGATGTCCTGTGGGTGGAGCCAGCCTTCCCGCAGAGCGGTGCGCAGGACCTCCCAGCCGGTCTGGTCGGGCAGATTGATATCCAGGACGATGAGATCAAAAGGGGTAGCGCACAGGTACGCCAGCGCGCTCCTGGCGTCTTCCGCGATGCTCACGTCATGCCCGCGCACCGTGAGATTGCGCCCCAGCAGGTCGCGCAGGATTTCATCGTCTTCCACCAGTAAGATTCGAGCTCCCGGCATACTGATCTCCTCCTTTCTTCACAGGGATAGGGTCATCCCCGGGAATGCTCTTCCGTCCTGATCCAGGATGGCTCATCCACGCCGGCCGTAACTTGCTCCTTGCCGGTATCGTCCTGCCGCTCCCAATATCGTCGCAGCCAGGACAGGAACCGTGTGCGTATGTGCCCTGCCCGTTCCGCCTGCGTGGGCAGACGAAAGAGCACAAGCGTTGCAGGGGGATCCTCGAGCAAGCACTTTTTCTCCTGGACGTGTAGTAAGATGTCTTTGTCCCCATTGCTCACCAGGACAATACTGTCGCAGCGCTGATCATACGTCAGCAGCGTGATACTCCCAAGCACATTGCGAGAGAACACTTCGTAGCGTTCAATCGGAACCTGGTGCCTCTCGGCTTTGAACTTGACAGCCTCCAGGAAGTCTTTTGACTGCTGGATGTGCTCAAGACGCGCTCCCTGAGACCGCTGCTCGGGAGGCACAGGGATCAGTGATACTGCAACGAGTGTGGCCCCCCTCTCCTCTGCAAGGCGGACCACCGTATCGATGGCCTGCATATCCACTCCGTGTGTAAAGGGGAAGAGCCAACGTGGTGACTCCATCGAAATCGTACCTCCAGAGAACGAAGCGAACGCGGTGGCGCAGATAACGATACACCGCTTCTCCGTTCACTTTTCCAGTGTAATGCAAGATCAGTAAATGTGCGTTCTGGATATCGCGTTAGATGTTCCGGATGTTCTCTAGACGTTTACCAAAATGCTCAAGATATGCTCAAGAGAACTGAAAAACAAACGGTACCCATCATGTGAGTCGGTATGATCATGCTTCTCCAGAGCTAGCGAACGACATGATGCGCGAACTGGGCAAGCAACCCGAAGGCAACGATGCCGAGACAGGCGATGAGCACGATAAGGGCGGTGAGGATCGCTTGCCGGTAGCGTCCACCGAGTTTGGGTGGAGCAGGGACATAGTCGACTACCGTCACGTCATCCAGGTGGCCCAGATCGTGCAGCATCTCTCGCATGCAGGCGTAGCGCCTCTCCGGATCACGGCGGATCGCCCGCATGACCACCGTTGCCAGCGCAGGTGGCAGGGTTGAGTTACGCTCGAGAATTCCCGGCGGGTCATGAGAAAGTTGCTGGGTGATGAGCACAAACCCTTCGTGTTCCTCAAACGGCGTTCGCCCACAAAGCAGTTCATAGAGCACCACCCCAACGGCATAGATATCAGCGCGGGCATCGCCTCGCCCGCCCTGCAACCGTTCTGGCGCCATATAATCAGGGGTGCCGACTGGCGACGAGAGGGAAGGGGGCCTACGCCACGCCATACGACGTTCCTTTTCCAAGAAGAGGGCGATACCAAAGTCCAGCAGTTTGATTTCACCAGTATCCAGCAGCAGAATGTTCTCGGGTTTCATATCGCGATGAATCACCCCCTGCTCATGAGCATAGGCCAGCGCCTCGCACACCTGAAGAAGTATGCGGATCACCTCTGCTGTTGGCAGGAGCGCAGGCGCATGCTCCCGCATCACGGCGCGCAGGGTTCGCCCGCGAAGATATTCTAGCACGAGATAGTCGGCGCTCCTTTCCTCACCCCGGTTCACATGCCGCTGGATGAAAGGATGGTTGAGGCGCTTGCCAATCTCCGCTTCGCGCTTGTACCGAGCAAAGATCGCAGTTCCTCCAATTACATCATCCGCCGGAAACTTGAGGACAACCGCTTGCAATGCCCGCCGGTCCTGGGCCAGGTAGACATGGCTTGCGCCTCCCTGCCCAAGCAAGCGGATGACCTCGTAGTGATCAATCCTTTGACCTGTTCGATAGATTGTTGGCATGTTCCCTTCCCTTTTGCTCAAGATGTTCTCATGATGTCGGTACCGGCACTCTCGTTACCGGGTTCGACCTCCTCAGCGAAGCGGTAACCGACGCCGGGAATGGTAAGGATAAAACACGGTCGCCCGGGAACCAGTTCGATTTTTTGGCGCAGATGCGCCACATAAACATGCAGGCTGTGTGTGCGGGCATGCGCCTCGGCCCCCCAGACCTCTTTCATTAGCATCTGCCGCGTGAGAATTTTGCCACGGTGGGTGATGAAGACCTTGAGCAGGTCATATTCGGTGGGGGTCAGGGAGACCTCTCGCCCATCGAGCAGCACCCGGCGCCGTTCGAAATCGACAGAAAGCGGACCCGTTTCGAACCGCGGCTCGGCTCCCCTGGGCGGCTGGATCGCATGGCGCAGGGCGACACGCACACGGGCCAACACTTCGTTCATGCCAAAGGGCTTGGCGACGTAGTCGTCCGCCCCCAGGTCGAGCGCCTGCACCTTGTCGCGTTCAGCGTCTTTTACCGAGAGCACGATAATGGGCACGTTCGACTCCTCCCGCACCCGACGGCATACCTCCAGGCCGCTCATGCCGGGGAGCAGGAGATCGAGGAGCAGGAGATCGGGCCGCTGCCGGGCGACGATCTCTACTGCCTCTTCGCCACTGTTCGCCGTGAGCACTGTGTAGCCGTGGGCGACCAGACTGCGCCGCAAGGCCCGGACAATTTCCCGCTCGTCATCCACCACCAGAATCGCAGCACCGCTTTTACTCATGAGCCGATCCTTTCTCGCTCGCCAACCGGTAACACCACGAACATGACCAGCCCTCCACCCTCGCGCAGCTCTGCCCAGATGCGCCCGCCGTGCGCCTCGACCAGGCCTTTGCAGACGGCCAACCCCAGGCCGGACCCCATGGGGTAGCCGGAAGGGTGTTGCCCGTGCAAGACGCGGTAGAACTTGTCGAAGACGCGCTCAAGATCGGCTGGAGGAATGCCGGGGCCACGATCGGCCACGCTTACGATGACCTGCTCCCCTTCGATGTGTGCGCTTATGTCAATGGGCGAGCCTGGTGGCGTGTAGCGCACAGCGTTCTCAAGGAGGTTGGTCAGGACCTGGTCGATCTCGAGGTAGTCCAGCTCGACCAGGAGCAGGTCATCGGGGAACTGCGTGCTCACGACCCGCCCCTCGAGCAGCGGTTCGAGGCGACCCAACACATCCTGAATGAGTCCCCTGAGGGAATACACCTCTTTCTCCGGCTTGAGTGCGCCCTCCTCGATGCGTGACATGTCGAGCAGGTTCCCCACCAGGCGGTTCAGGCGGTCTGCCTCGCGTTCAATGGAAAGCGCGAAGCCCTGCCGTGCCTCCTCGTCCCACTCGACATCCTCTTGCAAGAGTGAACTGGCGGCAGCTTTAATCGCGGTCAGGGGAGTACGCAGGTCATGCGAAACAGAAGAGAGCAGAGCGGCTCGCAGGACATCGGTCCGTTGCAGCACCTCGATGCGCAGGTTTTCCCGCTGTAAGCGCGCACGTTCAATCAGCGCGGTGACCTGGTCGAGGAAGGTCCAAAAGAAAGACGTTGGCGCCTTAGAATGGGTATGTTCCTCCTCCAGGCGTTCCTCACGCATCAGCCTGCGAGGATCATCCAGTACCCGCAGGCGCAGCACTCCGACTACCTTCTGCCCCATCTTGAGTGGGATGAGGCGCAGCGACCGGCGTACTGCCCGTCCCGCAGCGGTACTTTGCACGAGGACGCGCTGCAGAAACCGGGAAGATGTAGAAGGGGCGAGGAGATCATCGTCGTAGAGACCCATGGTGCGGCCGTGCTTCATCACCCAGGCAGCGATCGCCTTTTCGTCGGAGGAGAGGGTGATTTGCTCAACAGGTTGATAGGCGCTGGCCTGCACTTGCAGGGTTCCTGCTGCATCCGGCTGCAGAATGGCGCAGTCATGCACACCCCAGGAGGACAACACGTCAACGACCGCCTGTGCAATCGTGTGAAGCTGGCGCTCCGGCACGCCCTCACGGTTGGTCAAGCGCACCAGGTCGTAGAGGATGTGCGTCTCACGCTCCCGGCGCGATGCTTGTTCTGCGCGTTCACGAAGAGCTGAGGCCAGCTGGCTAGTAAGGATGGCAGTGACCAGGAAGACAAAGAGCGCAATCCATTCTTCCACGCGGTTGATGGTAAAGACATACAGCGGAGGCACGAGGAAGTAATCGAAAGAGAGAAAGGCCACCAACGAGGCAAGAATAGCGGGATAACGTCCACGTGTGCTTGCCAGTGCAAGCACCACGAGCAGATACACGATCGAGATGTTGGGAATGCGCGGGTAGAGCTGGAACAGGTAAATGAATCCGGTGACCAGCATCGCTCCTCCGCATGCCAGAACGCTATCAAGCAGATAGTGCTGCCAGGGAAACGATTTGTGTGCCTCGATGGGCAGCACGTGTTCAATAGTACTCATACGAGTGCGACCTTTCTTCATCGCCAGAAAAATGCACACGGGGAAAGGACGGTGGACAGGAGAGCGACGTGTATCCTTCTCTTGCCAGGAATTGCCCTTTTCCCATATGTTTTCCCATATGGGAGTATAGGACAAAAATGATCAAGATGCGTTCTGGATATCCAACAAAATGCTCTGGATTTGCTCAAGAAATGGGGATATCCGAGCCTATCGGAACTAGCGTGTAATGGTTGTTCCTAGATACCTATGCTATACCCTATTTATGCTGCCGCTTTTTAGCGGGAAGAGAGGCAATTCTTTTCTCTCACAAATATTCTATCGCGGAAGAGATAAAAGAATAGTAAAGAGAATGAATTCCTCTAGAAGATATCCTCTGAGATCATCCTCAGAGAGGAGAGGAACGCAGCGCCCCAACGATTATTGAGAATATCTTGAACATACTTCTGGATATCCAGAGAACATCCAGAGCAAATTCATGAATATCCAGAACGCACATTGACTGAACCTGAGTTACACTTGAAAGGAGAATGAAGAAAGAGGTGCATCATCACCTGCGCCGCAACATTCACTTCGTTCTCTGGAGGGTACGATGTACGCACCACGCTGGCTGCTGCCCTTTACGAATGGGGTGGATATGCGTGCCATCGATGCAGTCGTGCGCTTCGCGCAGAGCGCCGGGGCGACGCTGGTTCCCGTGTCACTGATCTTGGTACCACACGAGCGCAGAGCGCGAGAAGCCCGTCTTGAGCACATCCAGCAGTCGAAGGGCTTCCTGGAGGCGGTCCAACATAAAGCTGCCAGGCAGAAGGTTCCAGTTGAACGCTCCGAAGTCTTCACCGGCGACGTGATTCGGAGTATTACGATGCTCACGCACGACCTACGCTGTGACCGTATTGTCCTGGTGGCTCTCGAGAAAAAAGACGTGTTGCTGCGTGCACATGAATTGAAGTGTCTGCTCACGGAACCTCCCGCCTACCTCGTGCTCATTCGTCTGCCAGCACACACGGATCGAAAACAGATACAGCATCTGGGCTCCCAGTTTGTGTCCTGGCTGCAGAGGCTATGGAGGCAACAAGGCGATATGAGCCAGGTGCACGACGCGCTCAACATGGAAGGGCCATCCTGGCCTCACCATCGGGTTGGTTTTCATGAGTAGCAACCAGTTTATCCAGAGTCTTTCAACGTCGAGCATCGTGTCTAATTTGTGCAGTATGCACAAATTAGAAACGATGCTTTTGGACAATCTATCTCTAGCAATATCAAGAGAATGTATCATATGATTAAAAATAGATAATCGATAGTGCAAAGAAGCAATACCTACTAGCATAGTCGCTGGGCAAGAGGAGAAACAGAGCACATGACCCCCGAAGAGGTACTAGCATTTGCTAAAAAGCATGGCGCTAAAATGGTCGACTTCAAATTTGTCGATTTGCCGGGTAGCTGGCAACATTTTAGTATCCCCATACGCGAACTTGAAGAAGAAACATTTGTGGAAGGGAAAGCGTTCGATGGTTCCAGTATTCGCGGATTTCAGACGATCAATGAAAGCGATATGCTTGTGATCCCTGATCCTACCACCACTCTGATGGACCCTTTCACCGCCATTCCAACCTTGAGCCTGATCTGCACCGTTGCCCATCCTGGTCCCGCAGGACATAAAAGACCATATAGCCGCGATCCACGTTATATTGCGAGCAAGGCCGAGGCATACCTTCGCTCAACGGGGATAGCCGACACAAGCTATTTTGGCCCCGAAGCAGAATTTTTTATCTTCGATAACGTACGCTTCAATTCCGACACAAATATCCAGTATGCAGAGATAGACGCTGACGAAGGATACTGGAACAATGCTCGCAATGGCAGCTCACCTAATCTTGGTCACCGCATGCGAACAAAGGAAGGCTACTTCCCTGTCGCCCCCAATGACACCCTCCAGGATATTCGCTCTGAGATGGTGCTGACCCTTGAAGCAATAGGTGTTCCGGTTGAAACACATCATCATGAAGTAGGTGGCCCTGGGCAAGCAGAGATCGACATTCGCTACAATACGCTGGTCAAGACCGCGGACAATATGATGTGCTACAAATACGTTACAAAGAATACGGCGCGTAAGCATGGGAAAACAGTCACATTCATGCCCAAGCCCGTGTTTGGCGATAATGGTTCTGGTATGCACGTGCATCAAAGCCTGTGGGAAGGCGAGAAACCGCTCTTCTATGATGGAGAAGGATATGCTGGTCTCTCTCAACTAGCACGTTATTATATTGGCGGCCTCTTGACCCATGCCCCAGCACTCATGGCGCTTGTGGCCTCCACAACGAACAGTTACAAGCGCCTGGTTCCAGGCTTTGAGGCGCCTGTCAACCTGGTGTTCTCAAAAGGCAATCGCAGTGCAGCCGTGCGCGTTCCATTAACTGATTGTCCATCAGCAAAGCGTATCGAGTTTCGCCCCCCCGACCCGGTCGCTAACCCCTACCTGGCTTTTAGCGCAATGCTACTGGCCGGCCTTGATGGTATTCGTCGCCGAATTGAGCCAAGCGATCATGGTTATGGCCCGATTGATCGTGATCTGTATCATTTGTCAAAAGAAGAGATGCGCGAGATTCGTTCTGTTCCCGGCTCTCTAACCGAAGCACTGAATGCGCTTGAGGACGATCATGCCTTCCTGCTAGAGAATGGAGTCTTCACGACAGACGTACTCAAACATTATGTCGACTTGAAACGTTCACAAGAAGATGAGGTGCGCAAGCGCCCAGCACCTATTGAGTTCGCGATGTACTACGACGCATAGTTCTGCGAATAGCTTCCCAAAACGAAGGATAACAATCAATGGCAACAACACCGAACGTGAAAAGCGTGCAGAGTATATTGGCCTACCGAAAATTTTTGCTCGGTGCCGTGAGCGTCCTGGCAGTAGGTATCGTTGCAGGCGTCGGGGCAAAACTACTTGCGGGCGGGTCCGCCGGAGCCTTTAATGCAGGTGCAATTAATACGGGTGATACTGCATGGGTACTGGCAGCCTCAGCCCTGGTCATGATTATGACCCCCGCAGTAGGATTTTTTTATGGGGGCATGGTACGCAGTAAGAATGTAGTGAGCGTGATCAAACAATCCGTGGTCATCCTGGCGCTTGTCAGTATCCAATGGGTGCTCTTCGGGTATAGTCTGGCGTTTGGTAAAGATATCGGTGGTGGTATGCTGGGTGGACTGGGTTTCTTCGGCCTCAATGGAGTTGGTTACGCACCCAATCCCGCCTATGCATCGACGATCCCGCAACTTGCGTATATGATCTTCCAGGCGATGTTCGCCATTATTACACCAGCACTGATCATTGGAGCATTCGTCGAACGCATTCGCTTTCGTACCCTGGTCGTCTTTGTCCTCTTATGGGCTACCCTGGTCTATGATCCTATTGCTCACTGGGTATGGAATCCTGATGGATGGCTGCACAGGCTTGGCGCACTTGATTTCGCGGGTGGTACGGTCGTTCATGCCAGTTCAGGTTTTGCCGCGTTGGCGGCGGCCATTGTCGTCGGAAAGCGGATAGGCTTCAAGAAGGGAGAAGCGACGGAGGCGAATAACGTCCCACTCACCATCTTAGGTGCTGCCTTGCTCTGGTTTGGCTGGTTCGGCTTTAACGCAGGAAGCGCGCTAGCTGCTTCCCCTTTGGCCGTGAGTGCTTTTGTTGTGACAAATACCGCCGCCGCTGCTGCAGCACTGACATGGATGGCCCTCAGTTGGGTTCAGAACGGACGACCAAGCGCTCTGGCAACAGTAACAGGTGCGGTGTGTGGTCTGGTTGCTATCACTCCTGCAAGCGGATATGTTGGTCCCATGTCTAGCATTGCCATCGGGGTGATTGGGGGCCTTGTGACCTACCTGATGCTGCTTTTACGTACCAAGATGATGAATGTCGACGATACGCTCGATGTGTGGGCAGCCCATGGCATGGGAGGCATTACTGGCGCATTACTGACGGGCGTGTTTGCGGAGAAAGTGATCAATAGTGCAGGAGCAAACGGGTTGCTCTTCGGCAATCCAGAGCAACTGCTGGTACAAATTCTTGCGGTTGTGGCAACCGCGGCGTATTCTTTCGTGGTTACGTTCCTGCTGCTGAAATTCCTCTCGATCATGGGATTGCGGGTCACAGCTAGAGAGGAAGCGATCGGGCTTGATATAGCTGCGCATGGGGAGGAGGGATATCGCATCTTACCCAGAGAGGAAATGCCAGAACCCGATGTACCGACGTATGAAGAGGGGACTGTGGTGTAAGGGACAGGGTATCCAGGTCTGAAACAAGGAAAGCCCTCCACAGAACAAGATATGTGGAGGGCCTTTTCATATAGGAGACCATTCAAAACCGGGTGCTGGCAAGCTCTGGTTTTGAATGGTCTCCTTTATCACTCTACACCAAGCAGGCGGGATTCATCCAATATGAGTAAGACCCGAAAGTGACCGTTTTGTGTGAATGCAACTCCGTACTGTGAGGGCATTGTGAGGCCCGCATGCTACATTCTGAGAAGAGGAGGTTGTCTGTGTCAGTTGAGATAACAGGTGCTTTCAGCACTCGGTCGAAGAGACGAGAAATATATGTTAGCTAACTTCAACAAGGTGCTCAAGGATCATTGGAGAAATCTTATTAACGGGTTCTGGTTTGTCCCTGGACTCGTTTCTCTCCTTGGAGCGCTCCTTGCTCTCTTCTTTCTGAGCCTTGACCATCATGTTGGTCGAGAAGATCAGATATTTCTCTTCAGTGGTGGTGCAGCGGAGGCCAGTACCATTCTCTCCACGATTGCAGGCTCACTCATTACCGTCGTAGGTCTGACCTTTTCGATCACCATTGTCGTGCTTCAATTGGTTTCCAGCCAGTATACCCCGCGTGCCCTGCGTGGTTTCCTACGAGACCGCCTCACCCAGGTCGTGGCCGGAGGATTCGCAGCTATCTCCGCCTATTGCCTGATTGTTCTCACAACTGTGCAAGATTCTTCCTCCCCTGATCATAGCTTTCTCCCGGCTATTAGTATCACGGTCGCTATGGGTCTTGGTTTCCTTGGGCTAGTGCTCTTACTTATTTTTATTCATCACGCTGGCTCTGTGATTCAGGTGGCGGATATTACTGCACGCCTTGCCATGCAGACGATGCGGACCATTGATCTGCAGTCTCGTGGATGGATGAGCGAACCGCTTGAGGAGGGAGTCTCCCCTCTCGTCCGGACCCGGCATATGGAGGAAGTCCCAGCCCGTCTTCGTGCGACACATCCAGGCTATGTCCAAAGAATAGCGCTTTCCCATCTTGTCAGGGTTCTCCAACGTCCAGGGCTCCAACTCCATCTGCTCGTCTGTCCAGGGGACTTTGTGACGGAGGAAACGGTTATTGCAGAGGTCTGGCCTGCGGAAGCGGCTGACGAGGTGTGTAGAAGAGCCATCCTCCACAGCGTCTATATTGAGCGCGAGCGAGATGTCACTCAGGATGCCCGATTTGGGGTTCGGCAACTTGCCGACATTGCACTCCGTGCCCTCTCTCCTGCGGTGAATGACCCAACGACAGGAGTCCTTTGTATCAAGTACTTGCAAGCTGTTTTTGAGCGTTTTGTTCGTCGCCAACCACAGCCAAGCATCTTCCATTTGGCCAATGGAGCCAGTATCCTGGAGATCCGTCAACCAGCGTTTCAGGAGTATCTTGAGGTGTTCTTGGAAATTGGTCACTATGCGGGAGGAAACACGCGTATTATCAATACGCTTCTTACGGCTCTTAAAAAGATCATGGAGGCTGCCGCACTTCTCAACATTCGGGAGTATCAAGACCTTCTCACAGAGATAACTTCTACTCTGGCATCGAAAAGCATGATGGGGTTTTCCGTAGCAGGCGGAGGATAACCAACGTGTGCGCCAAGAAGCTTGAATTTGGAACGACTGTCATGCCCAGTTTCTCAGCCTCATAATGCACTTCAAGACGGGTCGTGAAGAGCCCATAGGGATAGCAATTGTGCAGAATCATGCCAGGACGGGCTCCTGCTGCGACGAGCGAACGAGCCATCACCTCAAAGAAACCGGATTTCCCCAAACGAGCGATACCCTTGCGCAAGCAGCGCTTCCATTGCATACACATACACGTTTGTGAACACGAAAAGCAGTTCCTGCGAGCACAGGAGCGCATCGACCCGTCTCAAGGAGGTAGAGGGAATTCCCCAAAAGCGGTAGTTTGGGGGGGTAGTATATAATAGAAATGCTGAGCTGCTGACGTATATATTATGAGTATGGTGTCGACCCTGTTCTACAATAAAGGAGAACGCACTATTATGCGTTTTATGCAGAATTTGCAACCTCGTAATCCTTTGCTTATTGTCCTGTTAGTCTTGCTCGCCGCCTGCAGTCCAATCGACCCTATTGGCGGCAATCCTACGCCCACAGCTACAGCAACGCCGAAGCCGAAACCAACGCTTGACCCTACCAGGACAACACTTGAAGTCTGTCCCGCGCCGCTGGATAGTAATCCAAACTGTTATACGCCGCAGGCTTTTCGCCAGGCTTACGATGTTGAGGCGCTGACAGAACAGGGCTTTACGGGCAAAGGACAGACGGTTATTGACATTGTTTCCTATGGTAGCCCTACTTTACAACAGGACATGGATGTCTTTGATAAGCAATTTGGCTTGCCGCCAATTACTATTCAAGTTGTTTCTCCGCTTGGGACCGTGCCCTATGACCCCAATAAAAAAGACATGACCGGCTGGGCTGGCGAGACGGAACTGGACGTACAAATTATTCATGCGATCGCACCTGACGCGCATATTGTAGTGATGACCAGCCCGGTTGATGAAACAGAGGGTACCATTGGCCTGCCGGAATTTCTGAAATTAGAACAATACGCGGTAGCGCATCATCTCGGGCGGATTTTTTCACAGAGCTTTGTAGCCTCTGAGGCGACGCTTGCAGGTAGCGCTGGACAGAAACTGGTCAAGACTTTCACTGATTTCTATCAGCAGATTACAACGCAACAGGGGTTTACCATCGTTTCAGGCTCAGGTGACAACGGGGCAACGGATTGGGCGAATATCGCTGCGACCAAGCTATCACCCAGGCCTACGGTGAACTTTCCCGCGGATGTGCCCTGGGTGACCGCTGTCGGGGGTACAACCCTGCGCAATACACCTCCTACTTATGATGAAAGCGCCTGGTCTGGTAGTGGAGGTGGTATGAGTACATTCTTTGCCGAACCAGCTTTTCAAAAGAGCATGCCTTCGTCCGTGCATTCAGAACTGGCGGGTCATCGTGGCTTGCCTGATATTGCTGGCGATGCCAATCCTGAAACTGCGATGGTCAACTACATCTTTGGCCATTGGACTCAGATAGGTGGAACCAGTGCCAGTACGCCATTCTGGGCCGGTATCGTGGCCATCGCTAATCAAGTGGCGGGTCATTCCCTGGGTTTTATTAATCCAGCCCTCTATAAATTAGGTGCATCCCCAAACACACAAAAGGATTTTCGTGATATTATCAATGGCAGCAACAATGTCGATAACGGGAATATTCACGTCAAGGGATTCCAGGCAGTACAAGGTTGGGATGCCGTGACTGGATGGGGTTCGCCTCGAGCCAGCCAGTTTATTTCTGATCTGATCGCTGCAATGAAATAGGAGCATTTTCATGACCACACTTACATGGTGGCGTCGAACGTCCACCGGTGTCACCTCGACATTACTCATTGTACTCCTTTTGCTTACAGCCTGTAGCATACCAGGCGGGACAGTGGGCAATGGAGGAACATCGACAGCGACCCCACATGACTCTACTAAAGCTACCCGACCAATCATTTCAAAGGATGATACCTGTCCTGTGCTGAGTGGCTATCCTACTACGGGGGTTTACTGCTACACGCCGCATCAATTCCGGGTTGCCTACGGCGCCGAAGCGCTTACTGAGAAGGGCTTCACGGGCAAAGGGCAAACAGTGGTGGATATCGTGTCTTTTGGCAGCCCAAAACTGCAACAAGACATGGATGTCTTCGATAAGCAGTTTGGTTTGCCACCGATCAATATTCAAATTATTAACCCACTTGGTACTAAACCGTTTGACCCGACCAATAAGGATATGGCCGGGTGGGCGGGTGAAACAACGCTGGATGTACAAATTATTCATGCGATCGCTCCCGACGCGGGGATCGTTGTGCTGACCAGCCCTGTCTCTGAGACTGAGGGGACCATCGGTCTCCCTGAATTTCTGAAATTGGAGCAGTACGCTATAGATCATCATCTTGGTTCTATTATCTCGCAGAGTTGGGGCGCCTCTGAAGTAACGCTGAAAGATACCGCAGGAAGGCAAGAGATACAGAAATGGGATACGTTTTTCCAGAAAGCGACGACACAACAAGGGATCACGTTCTTCTCTTCCTCTGGTGATAATGGAGCAACTGACTACATTGATTTACAGGCGACAAAGCTTTCACCGACAGCCACAACAAGCTTCCCTGCCGATGAGCCATGGGTGACGAGCGTGGGTGGTACTACGGCGATACGGAATGGGAACGGGATAGAAGAAAAAGTCTGGAATAGTGAAGGGGGCGCCAGTGGAGGAGGTTTCAGTGATTTCTTCGCGACACCTTCCTACCAAAAAATCCTGCCGTCTTCGGTACAAAGCGAGTTACAGAATCGCCGCGGCGTGCCCGATGTCGCAGGTGATGCCGATCCTCTTACCGGCCTGGCCTTCTACCAGGATGGAGGTTGGAGTCTGACCGGGGGAACAAGCGCGAGTGCGCCGCTATGGGCTGCTTTGATCGCTATTGCCAACCAGATGGCGGGCCATCCTCTGGGTTTCATTAATCCAGCACTCTATAAACTGGCTATGACCAGCCATTATGCACAGGACTTCCAGGATGTTAGTGATGGCAACAATACCGTGAACAATAAAGGAGTGACGGTACCTGGCTATCCGGCAGTGCAGGGGTGGGACCCTGTCACAGGATTGGGTACTCCCAATGCTGAGCAGTTATTGCCAGACCTGATCGCGACCACGAAACAGTAACGACGCTTGGTTGACCGCGTAACGAAGCCAGGTTGACCGCTAGGGTCAACCCTACTATACTCGGCGCGATGCTGCGCATCGCACGCCCGGCTGATGGGAGGTCAGCAGCCATGCAAGGAGGCGTCTACGCTTCGCGTCAGCAGAATGAAAGGAATGTAACTCAGACTAATCCTTTGCTGACGCACAATTCTGCGTTAAGGATGGAGCCGCCAGCGGCTCCCCGAATCGTGTTGTGACCGAGCAGAGCAAATTTATAGCTTAAGATGGGACAGCGGCGTAACCTGCCAATTGTCACGGTCATGCCGCGTCCTGTATCACGGTCACGTAAGGTCTGTGGCCGGTCTGGTTCCCTGCGATAGGACAGCGCGCGTTCAGGCGCGCTGGGCAATTGCAACCGCTGCGCTTCAGGCTGATAGTTCTCCCAGGCCGCGATAATTTCCTCAGGTTCTGCGTCGCGCTCTAATTCGATACTGGCGCACTCCAAATGTCCCTCGCGTGTTGCAACACGGTTACAGTGTGCGCTGACTATCATTGGGGCATCGGTAAATCCAGGGCCTTCTTCCCAGCGTCCAAGCATCTTCAGCGTTTCAGCCTGTACCTTTTCCTCTTCCCCGCTAATATAGGGGATCGCATTATCAAGTATGTCGTAGGAGGGCAGCCCGGGATAGCCGGCTCCTGAAATGGCCTGCAGAGTTGTTACCATCACTTTACGCACGCCAAATGCTGCTTGCAATGGCTTGAGAGCCATCACCAGGGGAGTCGCGGAACAGTTGGCGTTGGTGACGATGCAGCCGGACCAGCCGCGTAGTTTACGTTGCTGTACAATGGCCGCGGCATGATCAGCATTGACTTCCGGGATGAGTAGTGGCACGTCAGCTGCCATACGATGATTCCTGGCGTTACTGAAGACGGCTACGCCAGCACGAGCAAAGTCTTCTTCAATTTCGCCGGCGACCTCTGCCGGGAGGGCCGAAAAGACGATTTTGACACCGGGTAGTGATGCGGGATTACTGGTCATGACTGGTAACCTGCCAGCCGCAACCGGCATTTCACTACCTGGGAGACGCCAGCGCGTGACTTCCGCGTAGGAACGCCCTACGCTGCGTTCGGAAGCGCCCAGGCCGACCAGTTCAAACCAGGGGTGTCCTTGCAGCAGTTCGATAAAACGCTGTCCAACCATTCCGGTCGCGCCCAGTACGGCGACGGGGATGCGAGTTTGTTTATTCATGAATGATGCTTCCTTCTATCCCGTTACGAAGTGACACGATACTTCCAAATGAATTCTTCGCTAAGGCAATGTGCTTGTTTTTCCGAGGCCTCATCGCTACGCTCTTCGCGATAACTTTTTTTGTGAAGTTGCGGATTTGGCAGACTGCGTCTGCCAAATCCGCAACTTCACATGTGGCTGTGGGCTGCCTGCCGTGGATTTCTACAGGGCGCCGCGCCTCTTTTCGGAGGCGGTGGCAGCGTGACGTACCAATGGAATGACGGGCGCGATTAAATCCCGGTGCAAGCTGCGTAGGGCGCGTTCGCTGTCGGCATCTTCTACGATCAGCGTGATACCCAGTTCAGATGCACCCTGTGTGATGACAGGGATGCGCTCATGAGCGAGGGCGGTTATTGCGCGCGCCGGGCTCATCGGGTCAACGGTGAAGCCTGAGCCGATACATGCACAGGCAGCCAGCCCGCTGCGAGATCGAACGCGCCAGGCACCCATAGCCATATCCTGCTGTAAAAGTGCCACGACCGATTCGGCGGCAGCTTCCTCAACCACAAATGAGAGGTGATGGCCGGACGATGAACAGATAGCAACAGGAGCTGCGCCGGCGCGAGCCGCCAGAGCAAAGACCTGGCCAGCATTCTCTGGCGCTCCAAACAAGTCAGTACTTTCAACGGTAATCAACGAAAGGTGACGACGCACGGTAATCGCCGCAGCCCCGCTCTTATGCCTTCCCTCCGGCCCGACAAGAGTGCCGCGTAAAGCTGGACGAAACGTATTGCGCACACGCACGGGAATGTTACGATGAGCAATGGGAATGAGGGTACGTGGATGCAACACTTTTGCCCCAAACCACGAGAGACGTGCCGCTTCAGCATACGAAAGCGACGTTAGCAGCCGGGTATTCATTACCTGCCGTGGATCAGCCGTCAGCACGCCATCCACGTCGGTATAGATGGTAATCTCCACGCAGTCAAGGGCCGCGCCGATGACGCTGGCTGAATAGTCCGAACCATTGCGTCCAAGAGTCGTCGCACTTCCCGATAGTGTGCGTCCTATAAAACCTGCTGCAACTGGCACAATCTGTTGATCGAGCAAGGGAGAGATCAGTGCCTGTGCATTTTTGCGTGTCTCTTCAGGTATAGGATCAGCTCCAACCGCAACACCAAATGCCTGTACATTGCCAGGAAGAACTGGATGATCTGTAATAATGACTTCTTCCCGCACGGGAGCCGCTGGCAATCCAAGGTCAGACACAGATGTCGCGACAAGCAACACAGAAAGGCGTTCGCCCCAGGCAGCAACAGCTGCGGTGGCTAGAGGAATCGTGCTTCCTGCCTCCGGGGAAGCA
Organism: uncultured Chloroflexia bacterium; assembly: GCA_963775585.1. Classification (GTDB taxonomy): domain Bacteria; phylum Chloroflexota; class Ktedonobacteria; order Ktedonobacterales; family Ktedonobacteraceae; genus UBA11361. Next base: position 64,576 of record CAVZJN010000003.1, read on the forward strand.
TTCTGAGATGGTAATGATTCCGCCGCCTGGCGTAAGGCAGCTACGTCCTGTTCCAGCGAGACAAAAGCTTTCTCCAGTTGTTGTAACAGGATATTCCGTCTCTCGCTATCGTGAACAGCTTTATCTGCCGCATCGAGATGTTTCTGTTTTAATGATTCGAGTTCGTGTTGGCATGATTCCAGCTCACCGGTACAAACGAATGCGGCGATACGCAGCAATTGGTCGGTTACTTTCGCCATGGCCGAGACGACTACGATGGGAAAAGCCTCCGCAGGGTTGTGGAAGGTATTCACAATAATCTGTCCTACACGGCGAATACGTTCACCGTTACCAACGGAGGTACCTCCAAATTTTAGAACTTGTAATTGAGATTTCATAGGTCACCAATGTCTGTCTTAAGGGCGCAAGTTTGCGCGTCCTGATTTGCGGTTGCAATGTTGAATTACTTGATGTGCCTGTTTTTTTGCGGCCTCATCGCTGCGCTCTTCGCAAGATTTTTTTGATGATGTTGCAAGTTTGACAGACTGCGTCTGTCAAACTTGCAACATCATCAAAGGTGGATATTGATGAGTTACGCGTTTACTGGTTCGCCGGCTTCAATTGTTGCTGCCTTTAAGGCCTGGTCAAGGTCATCAATCAGGTCTTCCACCGTTTCGAGTCCGACGGACAGGCGAACGAAGTCGGGGGTTACACCGGTCTCAAACTGCTCATCTGGCGTCAACTGCGAATGCGTCGTGCTGGCAGGGTGAATGATGAGAGACTTGGCATCACCAACATTCGCCAGGTGCGAGAACAGCTCAACGTGGCGAATCAGCTGTTTGCCGGCCTCTAAGCCACCCTTGATACCAAAGCCGAGAATGGCTCCGTAGCCGTTTGTGTGATACCTGGCCGCGATCTCGTGCTGGGGATGGCTTGCCAGTCCTGGATAGCTTACCCAGCCCACAGCAGGATGGCTCTCTAAGAATTCTGCGACGCGCAACGCATTTTTGCTATGTCGCTCCATACGCAGTGGCAGTGTCTCCAACCCCTGGAGGAAGAGCCAGGAGTTGAGGGGAGCGATCGCGGGACCAAGGTCGCGCAACAACTGTACGCGCGCTTTGATGATATAAGCCAGCGGCCCCAGGGCTTCAACGTAGCGCAGCCCATGATAGGAGGGATCAGGCTCGGTAAATGATGGGAAACGCCCGTTCGTCCAATCAAATTTGCCGCTATCGACGATGGCGCCGCCAATGGATGTGCCATGGCCGCCGATAAATTTGGTGGCCGAGTGAATAACGACATCGGCACCATGCTTGAGCGGCTGTACCAGGTATGGAGTGGGCAGCGTGTTGTCGAGGATCAGTGGAACCCCGTACTCATGGACGATATCGGCTACAGCGCGAATATCCAGGGTATCAAGACGTGGATTGCCGACGGTCTCTGCAAAGACGGCCCTGGTTTTATCATTGATTGCTGCACGGAAGTTTTCAGGGTTTCGGCTATCCACGAAACGGACAGTAATACCGAGTTTAGGCAGCGTATAGTGGAAAAGATTATAGGTTCCGCCATAGAGACTGGCGGATGAGACAATTTCATCACCTGCCTCAGCCACGTTCAAAATTGCCAGCGTTTCAGCAGACTGGCCGGATGCTGTTGCTAACGCTCCAACGCCCCCTTCAAGAGCAGCTATACGACGCTCAAAGGCATCCTGGGTGGGATTCATAATGCGCGTATAGATATTTCCAAACTGTTTCAAGCCAAAGAGATTGGAGGCGTGCTCCGGGCTATCAAAGACATACGAGGAGGTTTGATAGATGGGAACCGCGCGAGCATTTGTCGCGCTATCAGCCGTCTCCTGACCGGCGTGGAGAGACAACGTTTCAAATCCGTAGCTGCGATTGCTGTTAAGTGCCATAGGTTTGGTTTACTCCTTCAAGTGTGATAAGTGTACGAATTGTCATGTCATTACATGTTGAGTACGTTGGTCATCTGCTCCCATTCTTTCAAGAAAGCGTCATGACCGTGTGGTGAATCGAGTTCCACATAGGTGGAATCGCCGCCAAGTGTTCTCACCTGGTCGGCCAACCAGCGAACACGGGCCGCCGGGAAGAGAAAATCGGAACGAATACCGATAAAGAGGACTTTACTGCGCAAACGGCGCAGCGCGGCCTCTAGCGAAGGATAGCCTTCGCTGACGTTATACATATCCATCGCGCGACTAATATACAGGTAACTGTTGGCGTCGAAGCGTCTCACCAGGGCTTCGCCCTGATAAAAGAGATAGTTCTCCACATCAAAACGCCCACCGAGATCAGCCGAACGACTTGGTGTGGGGTTAGCGGTGCTCTCTGCCAGTCTCCTGGCAAAGCGCATCTCCATGCCTTCTTCACTCTGGTAGGTGATCATTGCCAGCATCCTGGCTATCGAGAGGCCAGCCTCTGGCCCATGACCAGGAGGATAATGTCCCCCTTGCCAGAACGGATCAGCCATAATAGCCTGGCGCCCCACTTCACTCAAGGCGATGGCCTGCGCTGTCAAGGCCGCAGTCGCTGCTACCACGATGGCTTTCTGCACCAGTTCAGGATAGGAGACCGCCCACTCCAGAGCCTGTTGCCCACCAATAGATCCTCCGGCAACCATCGCTAATTGACGTACCCCCAGGTGCTCAATAAGGACCCTCTGTGCGCGCACCATGTCAGGTATGGTGATAACCGGAAAGCGCATGCCGTAGGGCCTGCCGTTGCTGGGATCGATGGACGATGGCCCGGTACTGCCATAGCAACTACCCAGGACGTTTGAACAGATAACAAAGTACTGCGAGGTGTCGAAAGGTCGTCCAGGGCCAATTAACGGATTCCACCACGCTTTCTTCGGGTCATCCATATGCTGGGGTTCGTGCGCATGTGAATTGCCTGTAAGCGCGTGCGTTATCAGGATGGCGTTATTCCCCTCCGCGTTGAGGGTTCCCCACGTCTCATATGCTAACGTGACAGGGCCAAGCTGCCCACCACGCTGCAGTGGCAAGGTATCGAAGGTATAAGTGAACACGGGGTTTTCAGAAGCAAGATGATTACTTCCTGCAACGCGTTGTTCAAGTTGTGCCACCATTGCACCCTCCTTTCCTGAAAATGAGTATAAAAAAGCCTCGACCCTTTCTTGCTGACAGGGGCGAGGGTAAAAAAAGTTTCGCGGTACCACCCTGACTTGCCGATACCTCACGGTACCAGCCTCAATAAGTGCCGGAGACATATGTATTAACGCGTGTAGACTTGTCGCACTTATCACACATGTGTGTATCCCACAGCACTCTGACCTGTAACGGGGCCAACCGGCTCAGCTTATCTCCTTATTAGGAAGTTCAACTTGCAACTCCGAGGCCATATTCAACACTGGTGCGGTGTTGACATCTCATCATCGTCAACTCTCTGTAGCCGTCCATGGCGTTTACTCGTCCTCTTCACAGTCATTATTGTTAACTTGACTGGTAAAGTACACTATGCGTAGCCTACAAAAAAACCCCTGCATATCAGGGGTCAGCTTCATTGGCTATTCCCCTCATCTTGCGGAATGCTCCGCCGGAATTGGCACCTTTCCTGCGGCATTGCAGGAGGGTTGCCGGGCTTCATAGGGCCGTTTCCCTCAACCTCTCTTGATGAGAACAGAATCTTCTGCGCATATTTAGTTGTAATGGTACTTCTTAGTTGTTAGTAAGTATACAGAAGAACTTGAAGGAATGTCAAGGGAAAAACAAAGGAGTTCCAATATTACAGCTTTTCTTCGATAAAGGCGCTCAATACAAATGCCAATGGATACTCGTGCCGGGTATCCATTGGCATTTGTGTAAAGAATGTTGCAGTTTGACGGCTCTTAGTAGTATGCCGGAACCTGGCTGGGTTGGCCAAACATAACACGCCCACGGCGACCATGCTGTCCAAAGAGCAGGTACAGTAGAGGTCCGATGAAAGGTGTTGACCAGATGACCAATAACCAGAGGATAGTACCAACAGCAGAATGCTCATCATCAAAAACCATAACGGTCTCAATAATATGGCCAATCACTGGTATAAACACAATCACCAAAAACAATAAAGAATTAGCTACACAACCACGATTTGTTGACATTAAAGATCTCCTCAATAGGAAGCGCTGAACCTTTTAGCAAAGTAACCAGGTTCAACGCTATTTTTTTCATTCATTTCACTGTTTATTTTACGGATGAAGGGCTATTCGTGTTGCATAAGAAGAGTGTCTTGCATGTCAGGTAACTAAATAATTCGGATAGCGGAATATCCACCGAGGCCGATAAATCGGCGCTGGGCGCGATAAATCGGCCCCTACGGGTGTTCGGATGAATTTGTTAATCTGAATTTTCTGGCCACGGCACATCGCCAGGGGACGATAAGTGTGCTCATAGCAGCCGACAAAGCGCATTGTTTTACCACCCCAGCCGCGCTTGAAGCGATAGACGCCTGCCATAGCCTCTCCTGCGCTTTCTGTCTCAGGAATGCCCCAGAAGTCGTACTGCACTGCTCCCTGTCTTTTGGCCCAGCATATGGCCGCCCATTGCAGCAGGTAATTAGGCATAAGATTGCGGTGCTCATTGCTCGATGCACCATAGAGATAGATGGCTTGCCGCGCCAGCATTGCCACAAAGATACCAGCCAGGAGACGCCCATCGTACTCCGCTAAAAAGAGGCAAGCCTGCTGCCCTGGGGCAAAGATATGCCAGGCTTTCAGATAATAGTCAATTGTATGTATCCCAAAGTGGTCACGCTCTCCTGTCGTCCGCAACAGGGCATACCAGGACTCTACATCCTCAACTGTTTCTGCCACCCGCACGGTGATACCTTTACGCTCAGCCAGCCGCAGATTGTAACGCCACTTCTCTTTCATAGCCGCCAATAGGACATCTTCAGTTGGTGTCAGATCCAACACAATACTACGAATTGGCTGTACCGGCTGCACGGGATACAAGAGCATTGGTAGGGTAGCCATTGTTGCAGTTGTGCAGTTGTCGCAGTTGTCGCAGTTGTCGCGGTTGTATCCACTGCCTGGAGTTCTTCAATATTTGAGTGTGCGACTGGTACTTCGGTCGCAAGGGGATTTCCTGGCCGTGGATTGCTTCCTGTTGAGCATGTGAGCGCTTCTACCACCCTGTTTGGTTCCATGCGCAATGCCAGAGCCCCTCGTCTTCGGAGATATGCATTCAGTTGTGTGAAGAATGCCTGGCACATGCAAGTATCTGACCAGTCAATGACCGGTCCTTTTGGAATGTAGGCAAGGTGTCCTGCCCATAAGGGAAAACCTGGGGCAGGACGGCATAAGACCTGCGCTGCGGCAACCATCTGTCTCTGCTTTCCATCCCAGAGGGAGAAGCGGAAGGGATGCCATCCTATGCTCGCCTTGAGTTCCCCCATCCCCAGCTTTGCAGGAAATGCCCGCCGGGGTGGTCGTTGACGAACTGATCCCACTTCTTCCACTCGATAGCAGATACACTACGCAAAACGTAGCGGTCTAACGACATAATACTCCTCCGTGGTGATATCATATGAGTTGCTTCGCTGCGCTCAGCATGACAGGGTTCCGCTCAGCATGACAGGGTTCCCTCTCCATACCTTCTACTCCTCTGTGGTGATATAATACCATGTAACGGGTTAAACAACCCAGTTTTTTTTACTGAGATATACACAAAAGAACAAATACTATGTTGGTCATTGCGACTAACAGGAGGCACGAAGTGAAAATTGTGATCCTTGGTTGTGGCCGTGTTGGCGCAGCTCTGGCTACTATGATGGATCGTGAAGGACATACAGTCTCGATTATCGACTATAGCAGCGAAGCCTTCCGGCGCCTGGAACCAGATTTTAGAGGCACCACTATTATAGGAAACGGGGTTGACGAAGAAGTACTTATCCGCGCGGGAATCAAAGAAGCCGATGCCTTTGCTGCCGTTACCAACGGGGATAACCGAAATATCATGTCCAGTCAAATTGCAAGAGAGATATTCAACGTCAAGAAGGTTGTTTGCCGCATTTACGATCCAATGCGACAGAGTACATATCATGAACTTGGTCTAGAAACAATCTGCCCTACAACCATTGGGGCGCAAATGATGTTTAATACCCTCGCTAGAGATAGGCAGGCGGAAAAAGCAGAAAAAAGAATAAAAGAATAAAGGAGCAAGAGAACGAGAGGACAAGGAGAACAGTATGTATATTATTATCGGCGGCGGTGGTGACGTCGGCTATTATCTCACCAAGAGTTTGCTGAGCAAGGGCCACGAAGTTCTCTTATTAGAAAAAGGCGCGAGTCGTTATCAATCACTTTCAGATGAACTTGGCCAGTCGGTTGTCCGTGGCGATGCCTGCGAAGCAAGAACAATGGAAGAGGTTGGAGCACATCGTGCTGATGTCGTGATTGCTGTTACAGGTGAAGACGATGATAACCTGGTTATCTGCCAGATGGCAAAGAAACGTTTCAAAGTAGCACGCACAATTGCCCGGTTAAATAATCCGAAAAACGATCTACTTTTTCAAAAGTTAGGGATCGATATTACCGTCAGCCCTACGCGATCCATTCTCTCACTGATCGAAGCAGAGCTACCTGGCTCTTCCTTTGTAACACTGATGACGCTGAGGAGAGCGGGGCTAGGTATCATAGAAGTACGTATCCCCGCAGATTCACCGATAGTTGGGAAATCATTAAGCACGATCAAACTCCCGCGAAGTGGCAATATTGCCCTCGTTATTCGCGGCAATGAATATATAGTGCCCACCGCAGAGACGAAGATTTTTGCCAATGATGATGTTTATGCACTGGTCAATCGCGAGGGCGAGGAGGCACTACGCGATGCACTGGGAGCTACCCGCTAATTGTGCATGTAACTGTGCAGGACAAGACGCCAAATCAACTCTCTGTTTCCTCCTCACTGCTTTCCGAAAGTGGACTTTTGATATCAGGTACAGGGCGCAACAGATCAATATGCTCTGGTTGTAGCGAGCTCCCCTTCATTGAGGGAGTCAGCTTTCCTGCCCCTTCGCCTGCGTCAACTGTGCGTGTATTCTCCCCGGGATGGTCTTCTAGTTTATGCGTATTCACCTTCTTTCTCCTAGGCAAAAAGACGCCTGGAGGCCGAATAACTATCGGTTTACGCTTATGCTCGAGCATCTGGTCGGCCGTCTTACCTTTTGCCGAATTATACAGGCTAACAATAACCACCCAGGCAGCTGCAACGATCGGCGTAGCCAACAACGCGCCAAAAGCGCCGAACAACTGGACGCCGATAATCAAACATAAAATAGCGGCAATGGGGTGAAGACCAACCGCATGCCCCACGATACGAGGCCCCAGGATATTGCTCTCCAGCATCTGAATGCAAACGAAGTATAAGATAATCCAAATAGTACGTGGAAAGGGGTCTGGCAACAGTAATGATATGAGTAAAGCGGGAATAGTTGCCAGCGCCGGGCCAACCATGGGAATCGTTTCAAAAAGAAAACCTAAAAAGCCAATGATGAGAGCGTAACCGCTTAATCCCAAAAAATAACAGCCTACTCCAGCCAGAACGCCTATGATAGCGGCGAGGGTGAGTTGTCCACGAATATAATTGCCAACCACACGGTTAAGAGCATCCTCAAACACCGCAAACGTTTTCAGAGAGCGCTCGGGCAGAATGCTTACCAGGTTATCACGTATATTCCTGCCATCGAGCGTGAAGTAAAAGCTCAGCACAAGGATTAACAGAATATCGATAAAAGCGCTAGTCACAGTAAAGGCAACATTCACCACGTTGGTGGCAGCGGTCTGCGCGAAGCCTACTAATTGTCCTTTGACTTGATTGATTGCATCATCAATGTTCGCCTGCGGAATACCTCTTTTCACCAGAAAGCCATTCAGGTATCTAAACTGATCCGGTAAATTGATAAAGAAATTCGTGACGACGACCCTGAAGCTGAGCACCTGTTGGATCAAAGAGAAAGTAAGCGCAAAAAAGAGAAGAGAAAGCAGGGTCAGGGCAACAATATACAAGATGATCGTCGCCAAAGGACGGGGAACTTTATTTTTTTCTAGAAAGTTTACTCCAGGAGTGATCAAAAATGCGAGGGCCATTGATAGCAGAAGCAAGAGAACCGCGTGAATAAACAGGCTTACGAAAAGGTTCCAGACAAACCAAATGATAATGCCGATGCAGACGATGCTTAAGAGAATGTCACGTCTTCGCGGCCAATTCGCTTTCTCCATGCTTTCCGTTCCTTCTCAATCAGTGTGCTCAATCAGTGTGGGTCAGAGCTGTATCTTTATTTTGACAGGTTTCTGTTAAAAGTACAAGCCATAATGTTTTCGGCCCCTGATTTGTGCTTAATAGGGTTACTACCAAAAAGTGCAAAATAGAGTATACTCTGAGCAGAGTATGATTCACGCTCCTCCATCGTCCATAGCGCAGGAGATGGCTGTTTTACAAGCCGAGCGTGAAATCTGAACAGTGTCAGCGACCAAAGACGAGCAGAGCGGTCAAGGGAATCGTCTTTCCGTTCACACGTTGAACATCGCATAGCTTCTCATACTATGTGCTCAGGATCCCAAACGAACCTCTGGCAGGGATCGTCCACAATGGGGGCAGAACCGCTTCTCTCTCCGGTTATCGCGATATCCACACGCACAGAACCGGGTTAAGGATCCTGGAAACAGCAAGGTCTGATCTGCCGGAGAAGAAGGAGCAGACCGATCGATGATTGTCTGGGCAAACTGCAGAAAGTGGTAAACATCGGAGAAATTCGTCGCCAGCCCGATTGAAACGCGTAGTGCCCCTTGTTTCCGATCGTCAATGACGTGGAGAAACTGCTCATACGTCATGCGCCCTTTCTGGCGAAAAACTGAGGCCAGATCCTCACGCACCAGGCCCAGGGCGATCTCACGCACTCCTGGATTACAAAAGCAGCCGCTACGCACAGAGAGCCCACGCTGGTTGGCGTCCTCTTGGATCGTATAACAATCCAGGACCACTCCAGACGGATCACAGAAATTGAAGGCGATGGTCCCTCCGCGCCTCTCCGTCGTGATCGGGCCATAGATCTGCACCACTGGCTGACCGTTGCTATGGCGCAGGTCAAGTAGCTGTTCTAAGAGCCAGCCACTCAGACATCTGGTGCGCTCGTGAATCGTCTCAATGCCAATCGCTTCGAGATATCTTAGCCCAATTTCCACGGCAGGCAGCATGAGATAATTGATCGTGCCATCTTCAAAACCTGCCTCGCCAGGAGTCAGATAATATCCCAAGCCGGTGGCATCGGCTGCCAGAACCGAGGAAAGAGTAATCGTTCCGCCGGCAAACCAGGGACGGCGCAGTTTGGCCAGCGCGGACTTCCGAGCAAGTAAGCACCCGACCCCTGTTGGGTAACCGAACATTTTATAGAAGGAGAGGGGGACGAAATCCGGGTGCCATTGAGAGAGATCCAGGCGATTAGAAGGGACAAAGGCAGCGCAGTCGACGAGGACATCCCAGCCCAGGTCATGCGCTTGAGCAATCCAGGCGAGCGGGTGCTGCACACCGGTCACGTTGGACTGGGCAGGGTAGGCAAACAGGTTTGGCTGTCCTGGGCGGGCCTGTGCCAGCAAGCGATGCAAATGGGCCTCGTTGACGCGCAGATCGGGCGGCTCAAGGGGCACATAGGTGATGGGAGCGCCTTTGGCTTGAGCAAATTCGCGAATGCCGTTCACCGAGTTATGGTTATCAAAGGTAAGCAGATACCGCCCATCGGAGGCAAAGGGATAGGACTCCCCGACAAGCTTGAGGGCGCCGCTGGCGTTGGGAGTGAAGATCACGACATATTCATCAGGCGATGCATGGAAGTAGCTGAGCACGAACCTGCGGGCGCGGTCCACCAGGGTTGTCATGGCCTGTGAGGCCGGATTTGTTGAATGGGGATTGCCGAAAACATGGCTGCAGAGCAACTCCAGATGTTCCCGCACCTGGCATTCGGCATAGAGCCCCCCACCGGTGTAATCCAGGTAGACATGCTGTTGGGCATCCAGGCGAGCATACTCAGTGGCGCGAAGGTGATCCAGGGATTGGGTGGCATCGAATGTGGGGAACTTCTGCCTGAATGCAGCCAGAGCTGCTTCTCGTGGGGCAAGTTGCGCCATACGTGAATCGGTCATGGCATCCTTCTACCTTAAACTAGTTCCAGGCCCTCTCGACAAAGGGCTGGCACCCAGCATAAATTGAGTGCAGTGGAATGGACCGCCGGGGAAAGCCTTCATGGCTCCCACAGCGTGATGGACATAGCCGCGCCTGAATGGCGGCCCAATAGCGCGATGACCCCTTGAATCCCGGTTGCTGCCTGAGGGTTGGGAGGACCGACTTACGATAGATCTGCAATGCTTCGTCCATCTTTCCAGGCTGGTAATGGCTCGTAATGATTCGTGAGTACATAGCTCTGCTGCCTTTCTGAACCTGCTCCAGCAGGTTTGATGTGCTCGATCACCTCTCCGGTCGCGCGTGCGAGAAACCTGCTCTCACTCCGGCAAAGGGCAGGAGAGACGCAACAGGGACGTCGGGTGACCTTCTTCGCCTTCCCTCGATGTCTCCGCTCCTCATCCAGGTTTTTCTCGTTCTCCAAGCCCAAGCTTACACCGGAGAGATGAACTGGACCTGTGAAGAAGCTGAGAGGAAACTGAGAGTGTCCGTCTCATACCGAGGAACGGCAAAATGCTGTGTTGCAAAAACTTACGGGGGAACAGATTGGCGTGAAGACTCACTTCCTATTCCACTTAGGGACGCAAGAATTATTAACTATCTCGAATAGTTGGAAGAGCCTCCTTTATATATAATACGCCTCTGGACGGTGAATTTCGATGAAACTTTTTTGGACGCTGCGCCGTTGTTATTATTGGTGTGGTTTTCTCCAGACATTCCAGGAATGCATTGTCCCAAAAGTCTATCGATACTAATCCAATGTATCTCAAGTTAATATTGCTCGTGACATTCGTCTATTAGAACAAGGATATACCTACTTATCCTTTAAATTGACGTTTAGACTAATTTGACATTGAGGAGAGCTTGTCCCCAGTGAGTCACTATTAAAACGATAAGAATAGGAACTTTTAGGACACGGATTTCTGAAATCAAGTTCCTGAATTATTGGCATGTTGGGACAGAACAAGGAGTAGTACGAACATGCCAATAATTCATCCAAATAGTGCCTATCCGCACATCTCAAGCTTGAGAAACCATTGGATCCATGCCCTTTCGGGCCGAATTAGTCTAAACACAATTTAAACACGTTCGGAAGTTTAAAGAGGACTCACCCATGGATGCATCTACCACGCTAGCAATAACCCAAACGGTCCTGGCCTGGACACTTCTTGGGTTTCTACTGGCTTGGATGGTCACTTTCGCAGTGTTAGCTTTACGCGCAAATCCAACCAGCACAATCGAGTTAGAAGAGTTGCCAAAGCCAGCACACTCTTTTCCTGTCACCACTGCCTCAACATCGCTGCATGTGATAGCTACTCAACCGGTAGCTGTACCCATCTAGCAAAGGGAACCATGACAACTCTGGCGAGATGGATACGGTTTCTATGGCATGATTAATACAAAATGAGAGAGCCACAAGAGAAGTATAGCTCTTGTGGCTCTTTTTATTTTTTATCGCAACTGATCTGTCATATCTGAACATTTTCACCTGGGCGTGCCGGGCGAAACTGACCAGTATCATTAATAAACACAAAATGGCTATCCTGCACATTCACAATCATATCCAGTTTACCATCTCCGTTGACATCCTTAAATGTCAGCGTCACCACCGCCAGTTCCTGACCCGATCCGACTAACGTTGGGCCCATATAAATCTTGGCTTTTGAGGAATCACCACCTGGAAATTCTATGATCTGTATATGACGATTTAAATTTAAAGCCAGAAAATGGCTTGGATTGGCTGCTAAATCGTCATGTCCTACCACCATATCCGTCTGGAATGTCCGAGGTCGCCCATAATGCCAATCATCTTGCGTTACCTGCCACCAGTTGGCCACCATGGTCAACAAGACCCAGCCTACCACCATGATGAACATTGCCATACCCAGAAGCACGGTCCAATGAAAACGAGGCATGAAGGGACGAAGCATTAACTCGTCCGTTTGCCGAATTGCAATTTCATCGTTTGCGGTCTCCTCATCACGGCGTCGATTGCCCGAGACTGCCGGCACATTTGTCTTTGTAGCGGATTTGCGAGGTGGAACGTTGGATTTGTTGCGAGCCTGGTAGCTTCCCTGGCTAGAAAGCACACGTACATCAGCAGAGGCTCGTCCTACCTCTGATTTTACATCGGCTAATCTCTGATAATGAAGTGCGCTACTGGGTGTACGTTCAGGTTCAGCATCATCGAAAGCATATAGCCCGGCAGGGTTGTAAATGCCCTGCAAATATTTCTGAGCCACAACATTACCGTCCTCTCGTTTTTCATTGAATTGAGGCTTTAGATATTTTGTTCTAATTACTATCCAAGATGAAGTATACACTCAAAGGCGGCATTTTGCAAGCTTTTTTGGAACAAATTTGCTATTTTTTCAAATTCATATGGGTGGGATTCAGGGAGAGCGCAACCAGGGCGACCGCAACCAG
>CAVZJN010000004.1:0-58305 GCA_963775585.1 uncultured Chloroflexia bacterium
TGGTGCGGCCTCGCATTACCGCATCCAGGGCTTGCTGAATGAGATACTCTGTTTCCATGTCAACGCTCGAAGTCGAGTCGTCGAGTACGAGAATGCGGGGGTTAAGGAGCAGGGTACGCGCTATAGCCACGCGTTGTTTCTGACCGCCTGAGAGCGTCACGCCACGTTCTCCAACCCAGGTATCGTAACCGTCTGGCAATCCACTGGCGAAATCATGGAGGCGCGCTATTTTGGCAGCTGCAATGATCTGTTCGTCGGTTGCATTGGCAACACCGTACGCGATGTTATTACGCAGCGTCGCATTGAACAGGAAAACGTCCTGTAATACCAACCCTACGTTGCGTCGCAGAGAAGTTTGAGTCACCTCGCGTATATCCTTTCCATCGATCGTGACACGACCGCTTGCGGCTTCATAGAAGCGAGGCAGCAGGTGCAATATCGTACTTTTACCGCTTCCCGTAGCGCCCAGAATGGCGATTATTTGACCTGGTTGTGCATCTATCGTGATTTCTTGTAGCACTTCTGGCCCGTTTCCATAGGCAAAGGTAACGTCTTCAAAGTGAACATGGCCTTGCACCCGTTGTAGCGCTTTTGCCCCAGGCGCATCGGTGATGGCTGGCTGAGTATCAAGCACACCGAAGATGCGTATGCCACCTGAGAGGCCGCGCATAAACCAGGTGACCATGTAGCCGAAGGAACGCACAGGAGTGCCTAACAAGAGTATGTATTGCGTGACGGCTACAAGCACACCGAGGCTGAGTTGATGACCGATTACCGCAATGCCTCCTATCCATATGATCAGTACTGTGACTATGTTGAGTACGAGAACCATCAGCGGCTGATTCCATGCCGATAGTCGCATGGCACTCATGTTGAGTGCTCTCACCTCGCGGTTTTTGGCCTCGTATTTGGCTATCTCGAAATCTTCGCGGGCGAAGGCTTTCACGACACGCATACCGCTCAGGCTCTCCTGCATTACTGTTCCCAGCGCCCCCGTTTCATTCTGCACATCTTGCCATATTGGACGCAGACGTCGGCCCACCTGGATAGAGAGCAGTATGAGGATCGGGACGCAGATCAGGGTAACGAGAGCCAGGTGCCAGTCGAGTCGAAAAAGTATAATCGTGACGGCGCCAAAGGTTACCAGGGCCAGCAGTCCGCGCAACAGCCCCATGGGAATGAAGTTACGTACTGCCTCGATATCGACTGTTAAGCGCGACATAAGCTGGCCAGTCTCTGATTCGTCATGAAATGAGAAACTGAGCGTTTGCAGGTGATCGTAGAGGCTGTTGCGTAGATCATAGGCTACGAGGTTCGAAACTGCCTGGGAAAGATAGCCCTGTCCATAGGCGAAAAAACCCCTCAATGAACTGGAAACAAGGATTGCAGCCGTAGCAAGGAGAAGGCTACTGAATTGGCCGTGCTGAAGTCCCGTATCGATTACCCATGCAAGTAACCATGGTACTATGAGCGCGAAACCTGTGGAGAGTCCCATACAAATCACCGTGCCGAGCGTTGGTATCCAGTGAGGACGCAGCAGGCCTATGATACGTATGAAGATGAGTAAGTTAGCTTTCCATAAATTGAGAGCAATGACTACTTTAGACTTTTTCCTTTTTGAAGGAATCACCCGCGTTTCCTTTCTAGATGGCACAATCAATAAGTGGTGTGGCTTTAAGCAAAAGTCTTCGGCTGATAGGAGCATTGGTGCCCAAGTCAAAGTGTAGTGAGACGAATTCGTCTCACTACACTTGTGTACCGAACATATGCAAATCAGACAAAAAAAAGTGGGCGGAACTTTGTCCGCTAGTTCAAATGCAATAGTGGGAATATCTGCTCAGCAGGAAGATGACCCTCTTACAATAACATCCTTTAGTATATCACGAGATGTAGCAACTTTTCCTAATCACTAATCATCTGAAACGTTCATTAGATTGAAGATTGATTTTCTTGTTCTGGAGGTATGATTGCAGCGTTCGCAATTGTCAGGGGATCAAGCACCACACCCCAAAATATCCTCTACCAGCAAATGGGTAATACCTTCTTGATAGGACCATGCTTTTTTCTCTTGCATCTTTGCTACTAATGGAGCAAAGATAGCTGGAAGGGTGCCTAGCGTGTCTAACTCGCTTGGGCGAGGAGGTGCGGTTGTAGGTCCGACCTCCGTTCTAGATTGGAGGGAGAGGGTGTAGGAAGCTGGGTCAAAGCGCCAGGGGTGACAGCGGGCAGGGTAACGGGCCATGAGGTACGCGGCGATCTGTAGCCCTTTCAGGTCAAAATCGCCGCTATAATAGAGAATATTGTCGGGAGATGCTGCTATGAACTGGTCTAGTAGCACCAGCGCTGCTCTACTGGGCCAGCCTGATGTGCAGACACAGGTGGGTAGAGGTTGATCTGATCTTAATGCTGAAACAACCTCTTCAAAAACCTGGGGATTCTCGATGACATAAATATGTGGCCATGAGGGTGAACTATGCTGCCACTCGAGCAACTGGCTTAAAGGGAGGAGGAGTACTCGTTGACCTGCCACTACTGGAAGTTGGTCAGGAACACCACTGTGATAGATGGCGCTCGCAAGGTTGAAGACAGCCACACTGGACGAGATGGTATCCACCAGTAATCCTGCTTCGCTATAGAGGCGCAGTTCTTGCGCACGATCACGTTGAGTCAAGGTGATATCTTTTGCATTGTGGCTCAAATCATTGAGGGCGAGAAGCAAGAGACGGCCAGCGGGTCTATCAGGATCAAGCGTGTGTGGGTCGCCGCTGGTACGTTGAGCAAAGAGCGCTAACCGTTCGGGAGTGTCTGGTTGCGGCAAATGGTTTAGCAAGTTGGCGATGTAACGTACCAGTTGAAGTTGTTGCTCCTGCTCCTCTGCCCGCGCATTCTTGAAACGAGAGAAGAGCCACTCCTGACCATGTAAGCCTCGTTCCAGCCAGTATCGTCCGCCTGATGCTTCAGGAAGTTCTGCTGTGATCGACGTCAGGGCGGAGCGAAAATGTGCCTGGTGTGTGGCGTGGTTGGCTCGCTGCTCCGCACGGGTTATAAGCGCCTGATCTGGGTAGTAGGCACGCAGCAAGTCGAGTAATGTGCAGTTGAAACTGTGTTTGAGTGCCTTTTCGACATCTTTAAGCTTGACTTTGATCGTTGGATCGGGATAAAGAGGCCTGCTGAGAAAGCTGGCGATGTCGCGACGCTCACTAGCAGTGGCATCCTGTAGGATAACCTGTCCTCCTACCTGCCCTACCTCAATATACTTCTCATACAGTTTGATTACCAGGCGAGATAAACTCGCCTGGTTGAAGAATTCGGCTGCTTTTTGGGCGGTCTGCTGGCCTGGTTGATTACTCACCTGTGACTCCATACGAGTTTCTGGCTAGAGCGATTGGTTATCGCTCCAGAAAGAAGCTGAAGCTGTGGCTATTGGTGAGCCTTTTTCATGGATCATCAGGTATCTCGCGCAGGCTGGTATCTTCGCGCCAGTTCCGCTAATTTGTGGTCCGGTCATGATCCACTGGAAATCCTGCGAGACGAGGAACTCTATAATACGCTGTGTGTTGGCGATACTCACTTTATCAAAAGCTTCGTCTAAAGCAAGTAACTTTGGCGCTCCAGGTGCGGCGCTGCGGTAAAGAGCGCCGAGGGCTGCAAAGAGCGGGACATAGAGTGCAAAGAGCTGCTCTGCGCCACTACGGGTGCCGGCCACGCGGTCGGTCAGACGCTGGCGTTGCCCGCCGATAGGTGTGACCAGGACGTCAAAGTGGAACCATTCACGGTAATCGAAAACTTGCTCTAAGGCGTCCATAAAGTTCATATCGGCATTCTCCTGCTGTCGCAGGCGTACCGAATCGATTTCCTGGCGGAACGCATGCATTAACGTTTCCGTCTCTTCCAGTGTCAGCGCTTGCGTTGGTTTGCGCAGAAGTTTGTAATGTTGCGCGAGGTGACTGCCTAATTTTGCCAGATCATACTCGGCTGGCGGCTTCCATTGGAGGGAATAGTGTTCGCCAATCATGGGGAGACCACTTAATACTTTATTGATTTGTTGTACCCACTCTTCAGCTTCGAAGATGGATGTACGAATGGCCTCCGCGATTTCGTGCAGAAGAAAATCCTCGAATAACCTGGTTTCTTCCTGGTTGAGCAGCATTTTCTGCATTTCTATGCGCTCACTCAAGAGTTCAAGTAGTTCGACTGCCTTGCTTTTATTTTCATTCAGGAAGAGCACCAGTCCCTGGTCATCCAGGTTTGGCCCATATTCTAGCAGGATCGGTTGCTCGCGATTGAATGTACGAGAGAGCGCATTGTAGGCATCTCGATAGGCCCCTTCCAATTGCTCCTTGCGGGCGGGGATGTCTCCTTCGCGTAAAGCGCCGCCGAGTAAGCGCTGGGCCGCGCTGACATGTTTGCCTTCTTCCGTGAGCAGTTGGGCGGCCACCAGTTCCTCCACCGGGTACGCTGCCAGCAGATCAAGAAAGTGTGCCTGCTTTTCGCCGCGTTCAAATTGTGCCTGTTGCAGGCGCTCCTCTATTTCTGTTAGCTGGTTTGCCGTGTTGTTGACACGCTCGTCGGCGCGAATAAAATCGGCTTGCGCCTCTTTCAGATTTGTGGTGAGCGTTTCGTTGTGTACACGTAATGTTTGTAATCGTTCACTCAACTCCTCGGCATCAGAAAATTCAGCGATACGGCGCAGTTCTTCTTCTTCTGCCTGTGCCTGTAATGCTTGATAACGGATGCGCTCATATAACTGGGCTGTATTACGCTCGTCGATTGCAGCATGTGCCTGTGCTTCGCGCGCTCTCTGGGACTCTTCCCAGGTATTGATTAACCCCGCCAGTTGTGTTAGCAACGATTGCGCCTGATTTTTGAGCTTGATAACACTAAGCAGGGCATCCTGAACGCGCTGGGGATCGCTGGCAAGGGTAGAGATGCCATTGCAATCTCGCTCTAAGCGGGCAACCAGGTTGTTGAAACTCTGCCGTGCCTCCTGTGTCTGAAGATGCGCTTTCTGATAGGCGCTTCTGTTGCTATCCAGGTTCAGTTTTGCCTGCTCAAGTTCAGCAAAAATCTTCTCCAGACCACTGTTAGGAAGTACCTTACGTAACTGCGCTTGCTGCTCCTGTAGCTTTGCTAACTGCGCCTCATAGTGCGCAATGCTCTGTGTAAGCGTTTGCAGTTCGTCGTTGAGTTGTGTGAGTTGCCTTGTAATTTCATCGAGTTCACGTTGGCGCACCTGTAGTCGCGTGGTTTTGCCGATACAGCTGGCGCTTCCACCTCCTGCTCGACCAGTGAGCAGGCCGTGTGTCCAGATGCCATCGTTATTGAACGAAAGCCTTGTTTCCCACCCCTCCCGCATCGCTATGTCGGCTCCGCTCGACATACGCTCCCCACCTGGAAAATTGTTCTGTCCAAGAGCCGCCAGAATAGTTGTGACGATTGGTTCCCACCCTTCCCCATACCCTTCCTCCCTGTCCAGGTTGTCACCATCTGGCGAGGTATTGACCGAGGTGTCGAAGCGTAACCCGTAGAAGCTGGTTGGACCGTGGCCGTCTGTTTGATGTTCCTCATGCTGGTTGATGGCCAAATGTTGACTATCGACGAGCGACTTGATGCCTTCAATATCCAGGCGGCAATCGCTCAGACCTTCTGAGGCAAGCAATGCGTCAGCAGCAGTAACTTGCGTAGGAGCTACAACGAGTGCATCCAGAAGGCCGGCATCCTCTAGCATGAATTCGATACGTCCCGCTTGCTCGCTCTCGCAATCAATGTCGGGGGTAAAGTCAAGGAGCATGTAGAGTGGGAGGGCGATGATACCATGCTCAGCGAGTTTCGTCCGGGCAATGGTGTGTCGTGGCGAGCGTAAGGGTGTGAACTCTGGTTCAGACAGTTTTTGCTCGTAGAGGGCTGTGGCTTCTTCGATCTCACGTATCATTCCTCCTTGTACCACCTGTAATTCATTCAGTTTCGCTTGCCGCTGGTTTGCTTCTTGAATTAATTCGCCTTCTATCTTGTCAATCGCCTGGCGATAGTGGTTCAGTATAAAGGTACATTCCTCAACCACGCGATCAGGTAAGGCGTCATCCTCCTCTACTACTTTGCCCATATCGCCCTGCAATAGTATCGTTTCCTGCAGTAGCCGCAAGGACTCCTGGGAAGTGAACTGCTCCAGCGTGTTGTTGAGCATGAGCAGCGCTTCGTTGAAGCGATCCTCGGCAGACTGAAAACGATTGCGCGATTGATCTAATTCCTGGAAGCGTGTTGTTTCAAGATTACGAGCGTGCAGCACATGTGTTTCCAGCTTCTCTCGCTGTCGATGTAATTCTTCAAGATGACGCAGCCAGGCAATACGCTCTTCTGACATCTCTCCTGGTAAGGATGTGATAACCAGAGGCACCTCTGGCGCGGAGGTAGTCTCAGTAGAGATACTGCTGACCTGGCGAAGCGCTTCTTCTAATTGAAAAGCCGCGACTTCCCAGTAACTTTCCTCCATGGCCAGGGAGCTGAGTTCTTGCAGGTGTGCAATGCTTTCGGTTTTCATCGTCTCAAAACGGGCCAGTTGGCGACGCAGGCGCTCGGCACTTGTTTGTCTGGACTGACGCGCGGCATCCAGGCTTCTTTCCTGAAGCTGTGCTTGCGCCTGCGCCTCGCGTGTACGTTCAGAGGCAGCAGTCAGTTGTTTGGCGACCTGAAGCCCCTCGCTGGCCTCAAGAACCTTGATCTGGCTGTTTACCTGGTAGTACTCTGCCTGGAACGTTTGTGAACGTTCTTCTGCTCTGCTGCGCTCATAGTCTGCCGTGTGCAGGTCCTTGCGTAGCCTGTTTACACGGCTTTGCACGCTATCCTCTACCAGTTGTGTGGCGATATATTCGCAGGCCGCCAGTTGCGCTCGACTCAGAGCTAGATGCTGCTGTGCCCGGTGCAAGCGCTCGGCGGCACTGTAAGCCTCCTGAATGCGTTCTTTTTCGGCCTGGATGGCATCGATACGTTCAATTGTGCCTATGACATGTGAAGTTGTTTCACCGGAAATTTTGCGCAATGATTGTTTGAGATAGTCATGGACCCGCGAAAAACTCAGTTCGCTGCTCAGGTTTGGGCGGCGCAATACCAGCAGGAGGTTAATGAGTTTTTGAAAATCTTTGACATCGTCAAAGCCAAACAGGTAGCGTGCTACCTGGCGCTCATATTCGGCCTGGGAATCACATATAATGCCGTGTCCCTCTAATTGTTGTTTAAATCGGGCGTGGTCGAAGGCGCGTTTATCCTGTTTGCTGCCAGTTTCGTAGACGGTGTGGAGATCGTATCCCAGACGAGAGCCATCGGTAATCAAAAAGCGCAAAGGGCGTATGCGATCGCTGGCATTGATATTCCCGGCAAGGCTGATGCCAATGGTCAGGAAACGCGTTTTTTCGCGCTCTCCATTCCCCTCCCGATACCCTTCCCCCATCGCTATATCGGCTCCACTACGTTCCGCTCGATATACGCTCCCCTCCCCCTCCCAACGATGGCGGAATTCCGGTGCGATGGGAGGATGGTGCGGATCGCACCATTCGAATTCAAGAGCGATATAGGATGTACGCCGCTCATGGCTATAGGGTGTGGCTGATTCGCTGCCGCCAAGAACATAGTACTCCATATGCCGTTCGCGACCACCGAAGGTGTCGAGTCGATTGGGACGAAGATCGCCATCAAGGGCGAGGGGCAATGCCGCGGTCAGGACGGTTGATTTGCCGGAAGCGTTCTCCCCAGCGAGGAAGAGTCGTCCATGAGGTATCTCAAATTCTTGCAGTCCGTAAAGCCAGAAATTTGTCAGCATGATGCGACGAAGGCGATAGCCATGTGGACCTCCTGCCTGAGCTTGCAGTACCTCGACGAACATCTCGAGTTGACGTTCCAGCGTCTTCTCTGATGCTCCATTTGACGATGTAGACCATTCCGTAAAACTATCAAGTGTGTATTGCATATGGTTATTCCTCTTCCGTCGCAACCTTTGTGGTTATCTTCATTCTGACTCATCCAGGCCGGGTAATGTTATGGTGATTGACTTTGATTTATTTTTACCTGCTGATTTTTGCTCCTGTCCCGCTTTTTCATAGCTCGCGCTGTAACGGGCTGCCGCCGGCAATATCAGCATATTGCCTGCGCCATCAGGCCCCCGCAGAAGGCCAACCTGGCGCATCTTTTTGTAGACATCGTTCAACAAGCTGCGCGAACCTTTGCTGCGAGCCTCATTGCCCCAGTTCTCTCCATAACGCTCACGCAGAGTATAAAAAAGTGCGTTCATGTCTTCTGACGTTACATGCACACAGCCGTATTTATCGGGCAAGGGCCATGCACCGGTAGTCACTTGCTCGCGGATGGCGGTACACATGAGCACAGCCATCTGGTCGCTGGTGCCAAAGGGAGTAAGACTGGTGACTGGACCTGAAGACATGCCGCTGGCACGCACAATACAGGCGTAATCGCGTTTCACGTCGAGGAGCCAACCGAATGTTTCAAGCAGTTCATTGGCTACTTCATCGGCATGCGCAACCAGTTCGGCAAATGCCTCAGGATCATCATACCTGAGTAATACAGGGCCGAGCAGCAGCGTACGCCAGGCTCTTACTAATGGCTTGATAGCCATTACAGGAAAATTATCCCCTACTATACTCTGTAGTAGTGTAGGTTGCAATGTCTTTCCCTCATTGTTGAGGTGCGTAGCGACCATTGCCAACAATTGCGGGTTGAATGCTGAAACGAGAGAACGTATTACGTCGGTGAACTCGTATAGTACGTCGGCATCGGCTGACTGTTCGACCCATTCCTTCGTCTGCCCGTCTACCAGTTGCACGCCTCCCATGTCTTCCAGGTATTGCAGGGCACGTTGAATGCTGTAGCGATCTGTTGGCCTGCGAAAATCGAAGGCTGTCTCCTCATCAACCACTGAAGGGGATTGTTCTTGAATCTGTTCGGCCAGTTGGGAGAGTAAGAATTGCTGCTCATTGCCACGACCGGTAAGCTGGCGGTTTTCAGCAAAGCTAAGAATCCAGGTGAGGCAGGCAAAATCTTTTGGTTCCTTCAGGCGATCGTACACATAACCGGGTGTGGTTGCGCTAAGTTGTCGCACCAGGCGAATGACAGTAGCGCCGCGCTGTATACGCCAGCCTGTGTTCTGGTCGTGCCAATTCTGCAGAGTGTAATAGTGACAATTCACCAGTCGAAACAGATCGACCTGTTTCGAGAGAATTACTCCCCGTTCCATCAAGGCTACATGTGCTTTCGTGATCTCTGCCGTGTAGGTGCGCTGGCGGGACGTTGAGAGGCGAGAGGCGCGGCCTGCTGCTGCCAGTTCTTCATACTCTTCCATTACGCTGATCTCTCCTCCCCTATTTCTTCGCGTTGTAAACAATAGCGCGGCAGTAGTAAAATGCCATCGGGTGCGCGGAGGGCTGTATATGTTTGCTCATCCGGGTTGAGCAGGACAATTACTGAACCGTCAGGTGCGCGATATTGGCGGCGTGCATCGCCCAGGCAGCCGTCAATTACTGTCAACAAGACGGCACGCTCTTCTATCGTGATTTGCTGGAGTATGCCAAAATCAAGGTAGGCTGTATAGAATAGCTGGGCAAATCGTTGGAGTTCCTGCTGGCGCTTTTCCTCGTATTGATGAACCAGGTTACGAATGATGGTACGGTTATCAATCACTGGATCTTCTAGAGGATGTTCGCCGCGATTGGCGCGACTGATCGGTCGTAAGCGCAGGGTGACGGTTGGTGGCGCTTGCCATGCACTGCCTTCTTTTGCATCATATGTTGCGCCAGGGGTGCCGGCAAGACTTTCTGGCAGATGAACGGGGAGCATATTGGCGAAAGCAAGACTGAAAAGTTGTTGAGCGGTCTCACCATCTTTTGCCTGTAACAGTTGTTGAGCTAACAAATGCAAGTTGGTTGCGTAGTTCGCGTTTGGCCGTGCAGATGCTGCCAGTACAGAGGCACGACGTACAACCTTATCCACCTCAGCGAGAGCGTTACGACGGAAGGAATCGGCATTTTTCCCCAGGGCGAACCAGTTCATCAGCGCTTCCACCTGGTTAGACGCTTCTTGCAGTAACTCGTCCTGGGTTGACCTGTTCTCTAGAGTTGGTGCGGGTGGTTCAAGATGTTGGGCAATGATCTCAACGAGGCGCTCTTTTTTCCCTGTCTCGCTCCACGCAGCGAGCAGTGTGCGAATGCGGCGACTGTATTGGGTCAATGCTTGAGCAAAACCATGTACATAAGCCACAACGGCTGCTTTATAGGACTGGTACGCCTCAAAATCAGGGCGTCCTTGTTGTGCAGCTTGAAGCATGTTAGCAAGATATTGAGCGGCTTCACGTGCCATAGTATTCCATATCTCGAACGCCCGCTGCCATTCCTCGGCTATTTCGCGGCTGTGTGTAGGTGTTGATTCAAGCGATAGTGAAGATAAATTTTCGTCAAGAACCTGCAGCGAATTCCACAGGTGTGGCAGGTCTCCCTGGCGCAATGAGCCTTTGCCCGTACTTGCGCGATTTTGCTCATCGAGAAAGGTCTCAATGGCGATCGCTTCGGGCGTTGCTTGATACAGCAGCGCCGGAGAGAGGAAGCTGGCGATGGAGGTAGCCCTGCTTGAGTCGTAGATTGTGGTTACATTGCCCCATTCTTTGAGGGCAGCCAGGTCGTTCTGACATTGTTCGAGGGTGTATTCGGCATCGAATGTGGCACGTACCGTGTCACGCACTTCCTGGGCAGTGAGCTGGTAGCGATACAACTCCCGGTGGCATTGGAAGAAGAAGCGCATGATGACGCGATACCAGCGTATGCGGTTAGAATTGACCAGGTAGCTGAAAATGGGTAAGCGGTCGGTGACATTAAAGGCAGAAGAAGATGTAAGACTCTCAGGTGTAGCGGCTATGCCCACAAACTGTTTTCCTGGGGAATAAAGTACAGTATCCTCATCTATGATGTTGTTAGCATTGCTGATTTGTGAGTTAGCCTCATGCATATTTTATTTGCTCCAAGCACTTCTCTACATTGACCTGGTATTACTCATTCTTTGTGTCTGCTATTATAACATGTCTTGAACTTTATGTGTATCCACTGGCACTTAAGACTCCCCAAAGTGCCTACTGTCGTTGTTCTTTTTGTGGTTTTCAAAAGTGGAAATTGAGGATGTGACAATATCCAGTCCCCAGGTGAGAAACCTTAGTTCTGAGAAATCCTTGCGACTACGTTGAGGTTTAGCACATGTTCAAAAGAAGTACCTACGGTTGGTGCCAATGTAAGGAAGTGTCTGAAAGCCATCGCTGCAACCCTTCGCTACGCTCAGGTCAAGCTCAGTTCGCTACCGCGTCTACCTCCGGTCAGCAGCGATGAAAGGAAGTATCTGTGATTGATTTGTGATTTTCATGCCTACATATCTGAGGTTATTGTGATTTCAATTCGTTAATACTAATGATGAATGCTGGTTGAGGGTGCAGGCGGTATAGAAGAAACGTTCCAGTGGCAGTAGACAGGAAGGTGATCAAAAGATGACAAAAGCTTCCCTACAGGTAAAGGACAAGGTGATTGTAGAGTATGAGGATTTCCAGCGATTATTTGTAGCTCTCATGAGCAAAGGGTACCAGGTTGTTGGGCCGACCATCCGTGAAAATGCAATTGTGTATGATACGCTGACCAGAGTTGCTGAACTACCAGTTGGCTATACAGATGAGCAGGATGGCGGGACCTATCGCTTAAAAAAGCGAGACGACCAGGCTTTGTTCGGCTATGTCGTCGGTCCACATTCGTGGAAAAAGTTTCTCCATCCTCCTGTCCTCCGTCTCTGGGAGGCCAGGCGCGAAGGGAAGGGTTTTGAACTGGTCCCTGAGAAGCAGGAAGTCCCCAAGATGGCGTTTATTGGAGTGCGTTCGTGTGAGCTGCACGCTATCGCGATTCAAGATAAGGTGTTCATGCGGTCTGGATTTACGGACACTACCTATCAATCGCGGCGGAATAATGTATGTATAGTAGCTGTCAATTGTGGACAGGCTGGCGGCACCTGTTTCTGTACTTCAATGCATACGGGACCAAAAGTGGAAGCCGGTTTTGACCTGGCATTGACAGAAGTGCTGGACGCGGGTCGTCATCACTTCGTGGTCGAAGTTGGCACCGAGTTAGGTGCAGAGCTTCTCCACGATATTCCACACAGGGAAGCAAGCAAAGACGACATACAATTGAGCGAAAACATTGTTGCGAACACCGCCGAACATATGGGTCGGAACATGGATACCACAGGGATCAAGGATCTGCTCTATCGCAATTTAGAGCATCCACGCTGGGAGGAAGTTGCAACACGCTGCCTGACGTGCAGCAATTGCACGATGGTCTGTCCCACGTGTTTTTGTACAACTGTGGAGGATGTCACCGACCTGACAGGCGAGCATGCCGAACGCTGGCGCAAATGGGACTCGTGTTTCACGATGGATTTCTCATATATATATGGTGGGAGTATCCGTGCCTCAACAAAGTCGCGGTATCGCCAGTGGATGACGCATAAACTGGCAAGCTGGTTTGATCAATTTGGCACCTCGGGATGCGTTGGTTGTGGGCGTTGCATTACCTGGTGCCCAGTTGGAATTGACATTACCGAAGAAGTTCGCGCCATTCGCGAAAGCGAGATCACACCCGCCAAGACAGCAAAGGAGCAATAGAGATCCGGGCGACCACAAGGGATCGCCCCTACTATGGACGGAGAATTAAATGAAGACACTTGAACCAATTCTGGCGGAACATCCATTCTTCAAAGGGCTTAAACCTGAGTATTTGCAATTGGTCACCGGTTGCGCCTCAAACGTGCGTTTTGAAACCGGGGTTTATATGTTTCGTGAAGGCGAAGAGGCCACGCGCTTTTACCTTTTGCGGCATGGTAAAGTGGCGCTTGAGGTATTTGCTGCGCAGCATGGGCCAATTACTATCGAGACAATAGAGGCAGGCGAGGTTATAGGCTGGTCATGGCTTTTCCCGCCTTACCAATGGCATTTCAGCGGACGGGTCATTGAGCCGACGCGCGCAATCGCCCTTGATGGGACGTGCCTGCGGGCCAAGGGTGAAGCAGATCACGATCTCGGTTACGAACTCATGAAGCGTGTAGCCGTGATCATGATGGAGCGGCTCCAGGCTACGCGCATACGGCTGCTCGATATCTACAGCGATAGCCCTGGAGGTAAAGTCTCTTATCCATCGCGGTAAGACCGGGCGACCACAAGGGATCGCCCCTACTATGGACGATGAAAGGAAGCAGCGATGAAGGAGGTAGATTATGACAGTAGACCAATGTGATCCCATGATGCCGCAACGCTACCGGGTGCAACACGTACGAAATGAAATACCGGATACTTTTACGCTGGAACTTGAGCCTGAAGATGGGGGGGATATCCCGCCCTTTGCTACCGGGCAATTCAATATGCTCTATATCTTCGGCGTTGGTGAGATACCGATCTCGATTAGCGGCGATCCGGCCAGGCGTAAGCCGCTAGTCCATACAACGCGCGCTGTGGGAACAGTGTCAAGGGCTATGCGAGAACTGAAGCCCGATGATGTGATAGGCGTGCGCGGACCATTTGGCAGTCATTGGCCCATTGAGCGCGCCGAGGGAAAAGATGTTGTGATTGCTGCAGGAGGAATCGGGCTGGCTCCGCTCCGCTCTGTAATGTACCATGTCATCTCTCAACGAGAAAAATACGGCAAGGCAGTCCTTCTCTACGGTGCGCGAACGCCAGCAGATATCCTATATCGTCGCGAACTCCAGCTCTGGCGTACGCACTTTGATCTTGATGTATACGTCACCGTTGATCGCGCAACAGGCTCCTGGCGAGGAAGCGTTGGAGTTGTCACGCAGCTTATTTCTAGAGCGCCATTTGATCCGCGGAATACAGTTGCGATGGTCTGCGGTCCTGAAATCATGATGCGCTTCACTGCGGCAGAGCTTGAGAAGCGCGGGGTGGCAACAGAGGATATCTCTGTCTCGATGGAGCGCAATATGAAATGTGCCGTTGGGCTCTGCGGGCACTGCCAGTATGGGCCGAATTTCGTGTGCAAGGACGGTCCTGTGTTCCAATACAGCCAGATTAAAGGCTTGTTAACAAAGTGGGAAATTTGATATCTATCGCGGTAAGACCGGGCGGCCACAAGGTAAGACCGGGCGACCACAAGGGATCGCCCCTACTATGGACGATGAAAGGTAGCAGCGATGAAAGGAGGTATTTGAAATGGTCAGAAAGCAGAAACCGAAACTGGCTGTCTGGAAATTCGCCTCTTGCGATGGCTGTCAATTGAGTCTACTGGATTGTGAAGACGAATTGCTGGCAGTGATTGGCGAGGTCGAGATTGCTAACTTTCCCGAGGCATCGCGGGCTGTGGTGAAAGGGCCATATGATCTATCGCTGGTCGAGGGATCAATCACAACGCCCCATGATGCCGAGAGGATTCACCAGGTGCGGCGCGCCTCAAAATTCCTCGTGACGATCGGCGCCTGTGCCACAGCGGGTGGTATTCAAGCGTTACGCAACTTTAAGGACATCAAAGAGTTTATTTCAATTGTCTACGCTACGCCGAGATATATTGAGACACTGAACAAATCAACGCCTATTGCAGATCACGTGTATGTTGACTTCGAGCTGCGTGGTTGCCCTATCAACAAACATCAGCTTGTGGAAGTTATTAGCGCTTACCTGCACGGGCGCAAGCCGAACACGCCGGCCCATAGCGTCTGTGTGGAGTGCAAGCAACGGGGAACAGTCTGCGTGATGGTCGCGCAGGGTACGCCATGCCTTGGTCCCGTGACCCACGCGGGATGTGGCGCCATTTGCCCGGCATATTCACGTGGCTGCTATGGGTGTTTCGGTCCGAAAGAGACGCCCAATACGATCGCATTGAGTACACGCTGGAGCCAGCTTGGTGCAAAGGAGCAAGAGATCATGCGAACGTTCCGTAGTTTCAATGCGTATTCCGAGGCGTTCCGCAAGGAGAGTGAATTTCATGAAAGCTAAGACCATCAAAGTGGATACCCTTGCTCGTGTTGAAGGGGAAGGGGCCTTGTATGTAAAAATCAAGGGTGACAAGGTGATGGATGTGAAACTGAAAATCTACGAGCCGCCGCGCTTCTTTGAGGCGCTGCTGCGTGGTCGTATGTATGCAGAGGCTCCTGATATTACCGCGCGCATCTGTGGCATTTGTCCAGTGGCTTACCAGATGAGCACTGTACACGCGATGGAGCAGGCACTGGGTGTCACGGTTGGTGGGCAACTGCGCGAACTGCGGCGGCTCCTCTACTGTGGTGAATGGATCGAGAGCCATACGCTGCATGTCTATATGCTTCACGCGCCCGACTTTCTTGGGTATCCCGACGTGATGCGTATGGCGCAAGATTACCCTGATATTGTGAAGCGTGGTCTCCAAATGAAGAAGGCAGGCAATGCTATTGTGACCTTCCTGGGGGGGAGAGAGATACATCCTATCAATGTGAAGGTAGGAGGCTTTTATAAGGTGCCAACAAAGCAGGAATTTGAGCAACTCGCAGAGAAACTGAAGTGGGGGCGGGAAGCCGCGCTGGAAACGGTACTCTGGACAGCGCAATTGCCATTTCCAGACTTCGAGCAGGATTACGAATTTGTTGCGCTTCGTACCTGGCAGCACCCTGCGGAATACCCATTTAACGAGGGCCGGATTGTTTCCAACAAGGGGCTGGACATTCCTGTTCAAGCATACGAGGAGCATTTTGCCGAAGAGCATGTAGCCCACTCCAATGCCCTGCATTCTGTGCTAAAGGAGCGGGGAGCCTATTTTGTCGGGCCACTGGCTCGCTATAACCTCAACTTTGAGCGGCTTTCCTCACTGGCGCAGGAAACGGCACGCGCAGCCGGGCTTGGGCCGGTCTGCCGAAATCCTTTTCAGAGTATTATTGTGCGCAGCGTGGAAATATTGTATGCGTTCGACGAAGCGCTGCGGATTATTGAGGGGTACGAAATGCCTGATCAGCCCGCAGTGGAATACAGTCTACACGCCGGGACGGGCAGCGCATGTACTGAGGCACCGCGCGGCATACTCTATCATCGCTACCGGCTCAGCGATGAGGGACTGATACTCGATGCCAAGATTGTTCCCCCAACGTCACAGAACCAGAAAATCATTGAAAGTGACCTGCGGCACTATGTCGAGAAGGCCATAGATTTGTCGGAGGAGCGGCTCACATGGGAGTGTGAGCAGGCAATCCGTAACTATGATCCATGTATATCATGTGCCACACACTTTCTGAAGCTGCACATTGAACGTGAGTGAAGGAGGAAGATGGATGCCAACAATTTCACCTCCAATCCTTTTGATCGGCATTGGCAACGAGTACTGCAGCGATGATGGCGCCGGATTAGCAGTTTGTAGGGCATTGAAAACAAAGGGGTTTCCCGGCGCGCTGGTCATTGAATGCGAATGCGATGGAACAGTCTTGATGGAGATATGGAAAAATGCCAAGCGGGTGATTCTCATCGACGCGGTTTCTTCAGGTGTCAGGCCCGGCGCTATCTATCAATTCGACGTCCACACGGAGCGAATTCCGCTTAGTTTTTCCTTTCAGTCTACCCATGCCTTTGGGGTAGCAGAAGCCATTGGGCTGGCGCGCGTGCTAGAGCAGCTTCCTCCGTATCTGATCATCTATGCTATCGAAGGGAAAAACTTCAGCAGTGGCAAAGGTCTTTCCCAGGAAGTTGAGAAAGCGGTGCAGCAGATTGTGGAACTGGTGATGAGCGAGGTTCAAGGTGCTCAAATGCACGTACCAGTCTAATTTCCCAGGTGTAAGAATGGGAACGGACCTGTTAGTCTATGATAAGGGCAACTTCGAATAGGGCTTTTTGAACGTCTTCCCGAGGATTTGCTCTTGTGTTCCTTATGCTTCCACGGGTGTCTTCGCCGCCTGGATCACCGCGCAATATCCCTGCATCAGGCACTCCATCGCATCGTGCCAGGTCCGTTTCTGCGCTTCCAGATGCGCGGCCTGGCTCGTGGCATAGCGCAGTTGCTCATGTGCGACAAGGCGTTCTAATGCTGCCATATAACCTGCTACCCTCTCCTCTTCACGTGTTTGCTTACCATCAAGTAAAAAACCTGTTTTTCCATTATCGACCAGGTCGCAGACTCCCTCTGAAAGGATGCCGACAACAGGTAAGCCAGAGGCCATGGCTTCTAATATGACCTGGCCAAAAGTTTCTGTTGTTGAGGGGAATGCAAAGATATCGGCTGAAGCATAGGCTTTAGCCAGTGGTTCACCGGAGAGATAGCCTGTGAAGGTGGCGGGAAGACCTACGAGTTTCTGCTGTACCTCTGCAAAGGCGGGGCCGTCGCCCACGATTACCAGGTGGCAGTGGTCGTGATCCATCCGCTGGTAGGCTTGTACGAGCAGGGTGAGATTTTTTCCCACGAGACGCGTCCGACGTAGAGCAGGATCGCCTTGTTTTCTGGCAGTGGACGATCTTTCAGCCAAGCTGCACGTACTTCTGTACTTCTGCGTGCAGGAGAAAAAAGAGCGGTATCGACACCCCTGGGCCAGATGCTCAGGTGCTCAAATCCCTGCAGGCGCAACATGGCCGCGGTAGATGGTGAGGGACAGAAGGTCATAGCACATTGATTGTGGATGAAGCGGTTATATAACCACATTGGCTCTTTCAGGAGAGAGAAGCCAAAGTGCTCACAATAGGCTGCCAGGTTGGTGTGATAGGAAGAGACCAGGGGTTTGTGGAGCAGATGGCCGGCGGCAAGGCCCGATGCGCCCAGGATGACAGGATCGACCAGGTGAATAATGTCGGGCTGGAACTCGTTCAGGCGGCGCATAAAGAGTGGGCGGAAGAAGTTAAATTTTAGTTCAGGATAAAAGGGGAGAGGCAGTCCAGCGGTGCCGATTAATTCAGCGCCAGCGTAGTAATCCATGCCACTTTCGGGTCCGAGGAGCAGGGCCTGGTGTCCGTTACTTTGCAGGTGTTCCAGAAGCCTGACCAGTGTGTGGGTAACGCCATCCAGTTTGGGCAAAAAGTTTTCAGTGATAATTGCTATGCGCATTTCGGTGACCTACCTATCATGCTATGATGAGATGAAAGGAAGTGATTGAAATCCATTGCTGCACCTCCGCGCTCAGCAGCGATGCAAGGAAGTAAAAGATATTTTAAATATTTCTATAGAATAAGGGTATCAGCCTGTAGTTAGTGGGCAATTAAGGCGTGTTATTAGGGGGTAAAATATCTGATAAGCCACGGTTAAACATTTTTTCGTGCACAGTGCGCAAATCTGGGATGTCGCTTCCGGACGGAAGTTGCTTACTTATCGAGGGCATGCAAACCGCGTCTATAGTGTTTCATGGTCGCCCGACGGCAGACGTATTGCCACTGGCAGTGGTGATGGAACTGTCCAGATATGGGAGGCTGCCACGGGCAATCTCCTGTTCACCTATCAGAGCAACTCAAGCGCTGTGAGGGCAGTGGCGTGGTCGCCCGATGGGCAGCGACTCGCCTATGTGAGCTATGATCATATGGTGGATGTGTGGCAGGTGAAATAACCGTCAAGCCAATATATGGAC
Source organism: uncultured Chloroflexia bacterium (assembly GCA_963775585.1). Classification (GTDB taxonomy): domain Bacteria; phylum Chloroflexota; class Ktedonobacteria; order Ktedonobacterales; family Ktedonobacteraceae; genus UBA11361. The sequence continues at coordinate 18,595 of CAVZJN010000004.1, forward strand.
AAGTCATCCGCTTTCAGCAAGGGTTCAGAAAGTTTGTTGCGGTTGTCGCAGTTGTTGCGGTTGTCGCAGTTGTCGCGGTTGCTTCACTTGTATATGAAAAATGATAATAATGTTCGAAATTATCAATAATGGCGTGGGGGCGCAGGCTGTTCGCAATTCGTTACGCCCACTTGGTGGGCAGTCCCAAGTGGGCTAAGTGAAGGCATCGATGGCCTGCATTACTGACAGTTGCCTGTATTTCAAAATGTCCGTTGCGTTCATCTGATAATCCTTTCTTCTGGCACATCGAAGCCGATGCGGCGTGGGTGAAAATGAGCAAAGCTCTCATAGAGATCAAAGGAGCATCAATGCGTGGTAAGCCAGGCAGCACATCGCTCCGCTACTACAATCGTTGGCAGGTTGGTGTTCGCCGCTGGAATGGTCGGCATGATTGAGGCATCCACAATCCAGATTCCCTCCACCCCATACACCTTTCCTTGCGAATCAACCACTGCCATACTATCCGTTCCTGGCCCCATGCGACAGGTCCCTACAGGATGGTGGTAGCTCTCGACTTCAGCCAGTACTGCTGCTTCCAGGTCTGCATCAGTTTCAGGTCTGTCGGTACCCGGATACAGTTCCTGAAGAGCTATCTCTTTCATGGCTGCTGTCTGAGCCAACTGTCGCGCCACCTGCACTCCTTTCAGCATATGCCGCATATCGCGTGGATCTGTAAAGTACCCAAGATCAATCACCGGAACCGCATCCGGCGCTGAAGAACGCAAAAGCAGTCGACCATGTGAATGTGGCTTCATCACCGCGATAAAGAGCGCAAACTGGGCCTTGCTCGCGCTCTCTTCTGGATCGCAGGGAACGATCGAGTAGGGAAAGATGTGGAGGTCGTGGCCCTGGATGGCGTCTTCACTTTTCAAGGTCAGCAGCGTTTGAAAAGCCGGGCACCTCTCGGCACAGGCGGCAAGCGGCGCTGCGAAGCGCATTGCCAGGAGGGGATGATCGACCAGATTCGCTCCAACCCCCGGCAGATCTTCCAGGACAGGAATGTCCAGGTCTTGCAGATGATGCGCAGGGCCGAGGCCAGAACGCATGAGGATGAGGGACTGTTATACGTACCAGCCGAGAGGATAATGCTGTCGGCCCATACGGTTTCATCAGGCAGAGCCAGGTGGACACCTACCGCGTGCCGACCTTCGAAGAGGAGACGATCAACCAGGGCGAGGCTGCGGATGGTCAGATTTGAGCGGCTGCGAGCCTGAGCCAGGTAGGTATGCGCGGTACTCTGCCGCACACCTGCGATGGTGTTCATGGGCGAAGGCCCGGCACCTACTGCACCAGGGGCATTGTGATCGGTCACCTGCGCATACCCGACCTCAGCAGAGGCCTGGAGGAACGCCTGCTGTACGACTGTCAGTTCTTCGCGAGAGTAGCGCCGGATTGGCAAAGGGCCGGCAGTTCCCGTGCCACTCGGTAGGAACATCTGCATCGTTTTCAAGCGAGCGGAAAAATGGCAGCACATCTGCAAATGCCCAACCGGGGTTGCCCTGCGCGGCCCATTCGTCATAGTCGCCGGGTGTGCCGCGCAAGGCAAAGGTGGCATTCGTCGCCGAGCACCCGCCCACCAGCTTTGCACGCGGCAGATGGATGGCGCGACCAAGCTGGTCAGGTTCATGAAAATACTCCCAGTCATGGGTAAAGGCAGGGCGATAGCCACTCGCAATTTCGGGTGGCAGAGGAGCAGGATGATAATCAGGCCCGGCCTCTAAAAGCAAGACGGAGCGCCCAGGGTCTTCGCTCAAACGCGCCGCCAGGACGCAACCTGCTGAACCCGCCCCCACAATGATGACGTCATACCTCATTCTCTCTTCTCCTTCCTCTATTGCTACATTCCTGCTCTGCCTGATAGAACCAGGCGATGTCGCCTTCAGTGAAAGTGCGCAAACGCTACGCGTTGGACCAGTTGATTGGTGCGTAGTGAGCGTTCTTGCCAGCATTATCCCAGCGCATGCCGTAGTCCGCCCACGTGCTCTTTTCGTCACCAACTGCCATGGCGATACTGGTGGGGGCAAAGGGATGCCCAGTTTTCGCCCAGATCTCTTCGTCAGGATTCATGCTTGGAAGAGCGTGGACCGCCAACTGCATGACGCTGGGAATCTCAACCGAACGACGCTTGCCCTCTTTACGAGCGAACCTCTGTTGCTAGTAGTGTAGCGAAAAAGGGCAGTTTTTCCATCGTAGAACACATGGAGACATTGAAGGAGAGCGCACGGAGAAAGTGAGCACGTTGCATGGAGAAAACGGAGAAGGATGCACAGAGAACAGTATGAGCAGAGAAGCACGGGGCTACTCGCCGAGGACCGATGAGTCAGGTTAACGTGTCGCCAGACCACTTTCGACCGCCCACACGACGATCTGTGCGCGCGAGGTAAGGTTGAGCTTGTACAGGATGTTGTTCATGTGTGTCTCGATGGTTCTTTTCGTCACGACCAGCGCATCGGCAATCTCGCGGTTGGATTTGCCCTGGGCAATCAATATCACTACCTCGCATTCACGCTCCGTGAGGCCGCCAAAGGCTTCTTTGGCAGCCCGGCTCGCGGAGATCGGTTTTTCCCTGGGAAGGGTGATGAGCGCAGCATGCAAAAACTGCTCGTGTAGGTAGACATCATCAATCGTGCTTGCCAGGGATTCGATCCCTTCTCGCGCCGAGGTAAAGTTGCGCTGAGCCAAGTCTTCCTGCCTGAGGCGCCGGTGCTGTCGTCCCAGCGCACGATGGAGCTGCCAGAGGAGTGGTTTTTCCTGGCGAGCCAGGGCACCGCGCCTGGCTTCCTCTAACGCCTCTATGGCTTCTTCTCGACGCGAGAGCGCCCCAAGCGCCTCTCCTTTGAGCTTCAGGAGCCAGGGAATGGGTTGCGCCCTTGTCGCTCCTGGCGCCGAGGCAAGCAACTGGTCAGCAATGCTCAGAGCTACCTCCGCTTCATCACTCGCCAGGGCGAGTTCACCCCAGGCCCAACATACTCGTCGCTCTGGCGAGTTCGCGGGCTGCTGCTCGCGAGGCATAACTGCCTGGAGCGCCGCTGCTGCTCGCGGCAATGCTCCTTGCAACAGACAGGCCTGCGCAAGGTATGCCGTAATATTGCCGACCCACCAGGCTGAACCGATTTCTCTTGCGAGCGCAAGACCTGTTTCTAATGCCTGCACTGCCAGGTTGGCTTCGAGGAGCAAGAAGTACACGCGCCCCAGCGTGAAATACGCTCCTGCCAGCCACTGCGCGTGCTGAATCTCGGTAGCGATGCGCAAGGACTCCTGTGCGTGTGCAAGCCCTCGACCAAGTTCCCCGAAGGAAGCAAAGGCCAGACTCGCATTCCATTCGACATAGGCCTGCCCTGTCAGCGAGTCGACCTGTCGAGCCAGGCTCAGCGCCTCCGTGATGTCGCGGGAACAGTGCTCAGGTTGTTCGCATGTGCTATACGTTGTTTCGACCCAGGATGGGCTGGCGTACGCCACGCGTGTGGTGAGACTGGAGATGAGACCCTGATGATCACTCAGGGTTCGCAGCGATGCTATCGTGCGTTCGTACTGCTCTACTGCTTTCACCGTATCCCCGTAAATGCCATGAGCCATTCCCAGGAGGTCGAAAGTTTCTGCCATGCCCTGGGTGTCATGGAGCGTTTCAAACATGGCCAGCGCTTCCTGATGCGCTTGCAAACCGTCTGCAACTCGCCCAGTATTGACCAGCCAGTTCCCGACGCGATTGAGGCTACGAGCACGAAGGTTCGGATCGGCCAGCCCCTGTGCGAGATCGAGTGAGCGACGGAACCATTGTCCCGATTGAGCATAGTCGCGCCCCGCCCACAGGAAGCCAATGTCAAGCAAGCTCTGCCATTCCATGAGGCCATCCTGTGTTTGCCTGGCAATTTCCAGGGCCCGCTCGTAATCGCTGCGCGCCTGTTCAAACTCGCCGATGGTTTCATAGGCTTGTCCCCGTGCTCGCAACACTGCAGGGGACGGAGTGCTGCCCAGATGCTTCAGCGCGTCGAGTGTGCGCGTCAAGTGTTCAACAGCCGCACGAGGTGCATATAGGATCAGTGCCCGTTCTCCGGCGCGTTGTCCATACTCCGCGGCCTTTGACCAGGCGCCTCCTTCATAAAAATGATACGCGAGGTCGACAAGCTGGGCATCCAGGGCCGAGGTGGGGAAGACGCGCTGCTCTATCGTTTCAGCGATAGTACGATGCAACGCTCTGCGTTCGCCTGCAAGCAGTTCTGAGTACACAGTCTGTCGTGTGAGCGCATGGCGAAATGAGAACTGGTCGGCGACTTCTTCATTCACCAATTGGGCTGCCACCAATTCTTTCATGAATGCCAGCATGTGGGATTCATCGGTATGCATGACCTGCTGAAGGATGGTGAGATCGAAGCGTCGTCCCGCCACAGCCGCAAGGGTTAATACCTGCCTGGCCGGAGCACTCAACTGCTTTGTCCGTTGGTAGACGGCATCCTGCACGCTACGTGGAATAGACGGGTGGCGCGTATGCGTTCCGAAAAGCAACGTGCGCTCCCAGACTCCCTCTCTGTTCGTGATCTCGCCGGTCGCGATCAGCGATTTCAGAACCTCCTCAACGTAGAAAGGGTTTCCTTCAGTAAGCTGATACATGCTCTCTAGCAGACCGGCATGCGCTGCCTGGTGCATGGCAAAGATAGCCTGAAGCATCGCATCAACGCCGACACGGTCGAGCCGTTTCAGGGAAAAGTCCTGGGCCAGGTGCTCCCGGTCAAATTCCGCCAGGCAGTGCCTCAACTCTGGAGACACTTCATCATTGCGATAGGTCAGCACGAAAAGGGTGGGCAGATATCTACAACCCCGCGCCAGGTATAATAGGAGTTCAAGGCTTGTTTCGTCGCTCCAGTGGAGATCTTCAACGATGAACAGCAGCGGTTGGTGTGTGGCCTGCTGGGTAAAAAAATGGAGTAACAGGGCAAACAGACGGCGTTTCTCCTGTTGTGGATCAAGAGAGGATGATACCATGAGAGGTGTAGACTCAGGAATGAGAGGTGTCACATCAGGTAGAAACTGTGAGAGTTCCTGCGCAAACGGTGCCAGGTCGTGATGTCTCGTCTGAGGAGAAGAATCGGAAAAGCACGGACGCAACAGATCAAGAAAGGGAGCGTAGGGAAATGCGCGATCTGCCTGAAAGCAATTCCCTTGCAGGAGTAAGAAGCCCTGGTTGGCGGCGTAGGTTTTCGTCTCCGCGACCAGGCGCGATTTGCCAATGCCTGCCTCACCACTAATCAGGGCAACCTGCTCCTCACCTCGTTTCGCCTGGTCAATGAGCACATGAAGGGCTGTCAGGTCGGCTGCGCGACCAATCAAGACTGGGCAAACGATTGGCTTATTGGGGGATAGCGCCATGGCTTTCACTACCTTTTGATAAAATTTATCACATGTACTCCTACAGATGAGCCTATCTGATTATAGTCTGCACCAACATTTGCTCCTAATTTCTATGATAATGATAAAAGGCGGTATGCTAACATCGTCGCTCGCTATGCTTGAAACCGTACCAATTTTCAAATATTCCTGAGATGATAGTCATTTTAACAGGAAAAGAGGGCGTTTCATAACTGGGAATCCTCCTCCCAAAGATGAGCGAGAACACGCTTAGGAGAACGGATGAGATCAGGACGGCCAGCTTGCTGAGCTGCCAGCCCAACGATGACGGAAGCGGCGTAGGTCAAGGCGACCTGCGAGGCAATCTCGGACCAGCCACACAAAGGTGGACGTTGCAGGTGAAAGAAGAGAAAAACGCGGCCAAAGAAGCGTTCGATGGCACTCCGCTTGCCCAGTTCCTCTTTTGTCCAGGTTGGAGGCAAGCAGGAACGGTTCTTCTGGCGTTTGGGATTCCAAGGGATGACCGCAACAGCTCCTAAGACGCGGTGTATCCACAGGATGAGGCGCAAGCCCCAATAGGCAGCGTCTAAGCGGATGACGCGGGGACGGATCTGGTAGAGACGCACAGCCCACGCCAACAAGAGTTGCGCAAAAGGTGCATCATGAGCATTTGCGGGAGAGAGCAGAAAGAAGAGAGGTAACCCAGAACCACGGCAAATTAAGGTATGCACACGGAAGCCTCGCAACAGAGGACGAGGATGGTGAGCGGGAGCATGCCCGAAGGCGGCGTCAGGGTCACGACGTCTCCAAGCCAGGATAGGTGCACTGTCAATGATGAGATCACGTGCCCCAATGAGTCGAGATCGGAGAGCGTGCACAACGGTGAGAACGAAGAGTGACTCATGCAGAGGGGCTCCGGCGGCATGGCGACGTTTGCACTGCTGGGATTTGCTCGGAATGCGGGGCTGTCCCTCTTCGTTCAATGGCAACCCACAGGCAAGGGCCAACGCAGGCCAACTCTTGAGCCAGTCGTGCATGTCCTGATAAGATAAGCGCCACAAGGTACGCAACAGGCCGATCAGCAGTAAGCTCTCTTCGCGGTAGGTGCGCGGAGCTCCGCCAGGACCGGCTGGCAATGGTGAAGGGCAACGACGATGGGCCAGACGAACGGCTAAACGACACAACATGAGCAGATGCAATGTTGTGACTAAAGCAAGAGCGTTCATGTGGAGGGCAGGACTCTGTTTAGCTTGCGCACGCTGATATGATGGAGGCGGGACGGCTGCTTGATGATCCACAACGGTTAATGACATCATACTGCTGTTCTCCTTGAGGAGGGAGCTAGCCTCCTCAAGGTCAGCTTACCTTACTCTGCCAAGTTACGAAACGCCCTCAGGAAAAGGTTGTGGATGGAAGAGTAAATGGGAGAGGGAGTGGGGTGACCGATGGGGCTTGAACCCACAACCGCTGGAGCCACAATCCAGAGCTCTGCCTATTGAGCTACGGTCACCATGGTTTTGGTAGCGTCAGTATAGCGGAGACCTACAGAATTGTCAATAGCATTTTCGCGCTTTTTGTAGTATTGAGCATTCGTATCATCCTGGATCAGGACATGGGAAACGGCATTATTGCTACATTTTTCCTCGACAACTCTACTATCCTATGGTATCATGTAAGCCAACATTTTTGTTTCCAGTGGAGGCGTAGCCTTTTATTTTTGCGACTCCCTGTCTGAAAGATTGGGCACCCACGTGCTCCTACAAAAGAGAACCGATGCGGGACCTATTGTTGGCAACGACCAACCAGCATAAGTTGGAAGAATACCGCGCTATTTTTTCAGATTTACCTTTCAGGCTACTGTCTCTCCACGATATTCTGTTGAAAATGGATGTAGAGGAAACTGGAACGACATTTGCGAGGAACGCAGAGTTGAAAGCTGTTGCATATGCTAAGGCTTCAGGTCTGCTCACTCTCGCTGATGACTCCGGTTTGGAGATTGATGCCCTCGATGGCGCTCCTGGAGCGTACTCAGCACGTTTTGGGGGCAGTGAAGCATCGTATGAAGCACGCTTTCGTTTGATTCTAGAGCAACTGAAGGGACTTCAGGCGGAGAGGCGGACTGCGCGCTTTCGTTGTGTTATTGCCATAGCTGAACCTTCAGGATATTGTCAAACGGTTGAAGGGATAATAGAGGGCAGAATTGCAGACGCTCCACGTGGAGAAAATGGTTTTGGCTACGACCCAATTTTCCTTGTCCCCGACTTGGGAAAGACTACTGCTGAACTCACTCCGGAGCAGAAGAATCGTATCAGCCATCGAGGACGTGCCGCACAATTAGCTGCTGCTCTCCTACAAAGATGGCCTCAAAGTAGCACGGAGCCTGGCTCTTGATATTGCTGAGCCATACCAATTTGGAGAGACGTAAGGGACGGTAATTTATGGGGAAGAAGCCACCTATTCTCGTGGCACTTGACCTGGAAACGACCGGGTTGCATGCTGAACAGGATGCTATTCTTGAGGTTGCTGCAATCAAGTTTCAGGGAGTCACTGTACTTGATACGTTGGAAACACTGGTTGCTCCGGAGCGTTCTATTCCCTATCGCGTGCAACGTCTGACAGGTATTACCTCTCAGCATCTAGTAGGTGTTCCGCAGTTTGAATCCATTGCCAAAGATTTACAGCTTTTCATAGGTGATTATCCGATAGTTGGCCACAGCATTCCCTTCGATGTAGGTTTTCTGCGCCGCCGCGGCCTGGTACGCAATAACCCTTTGATAGATACATTTGAACTCGCGACCGTGCTCCTTCCATCTTTGCCAAGCTATAACCTGGGGCAGGTAGCCGATGCTCTTGGTGTGTCCGTGGCACCCGGACGGCATCGCGCAATGGTCGATACTGTGCTGGCAATGGAGGTTTTTCTTGCTCTGTATCAACGATTACAAACTGTTGATCTTGCGCTGCTGAAAGACCTGGCGAATCTGGATGCACCACATACATGGCCGTTGCTGGCTTTCTTTCGCCAGGAGTTGCGTGACCGACAGGAGAAGGAGGGTTTGCGCGGCGTACCTATACGTGGAAGTCTTGGGGACCGCTTTGCAGCGCAACTAGGGATGGACCCGCGAATCCTGTCCTTTGCTATTGCACGCGAGGGCGATAATCAGCAGGCACATTCCGTGCAGACTGCGGAAATGGGTGCCACGAATCCCGCATTGAACACCCTGGAGCACTTGCAAAACCTTGTGGAGGTGATACCTGAGCAGACTGACCAAACGGCACCGATGGGATACAGGACAGCGCGCAGAGCAGTCCTTGAGGCAATGACGCAGAAAACGACGCTGTTGATGGAGGTTACGTTGGGAGGCAGTGATTGTACTCCTGCTTTACTGCCTGTCCTTGAGTGGCTGTCTGATGCGCCAACCGAAACGAATCCAAATCAGTCACCACGAAGGCTTTTGATAGCGTGTTCCAATCAGCAAAGTGCGCGGCGCTTGATCGAAACAGAATTGCCGCGTTTGCAAGCTTCCCTGCGCAGCAATTTGCCGGTGGCATACCTGGCTGAAGACGGGGGGTACCTGTGTGTCCATCGCTGGTTTGGCGCCGCGTTACGACGTACCAGCGGAGAATTAACAGTAGAGCAAGCGCGCGGCCTGGCCAAGCAGGGGCTCTGGGCGCAACAGACCTTGACGGGAGAGCGCAGCGAACTGACGATGTTGCCTCAAGAAATCACTGCCTGGGAGCGTATTTCTTCCGGCGTGGAGCGCATTCCATCGGCAGATGAGCGATCGGGCAGCGCCTATCAGCGCTGTGTTTACCGGCAAAAGGGGTATTGCTTCGTCAGTAGAGCTGAAGAACGTGTGAAAGCAGCGAGGATCGTTGTTACGACACATGCTGGCCTGCTTGACGATCTTTGCGGGTCTCATTCGCTGCTTGCGGCCATTGATCATCGTTTGATCCTGGATGCCGACCTATTAGAAGAAGAGATCGTACGATGGAGTAGTGTTGAACTAGATCAAACGCGCCTGCTGGGGTTACTCAATACGATTGGGACTGAGCTTCCCGATGGTCGTTACCAGGGGTTACTTGCGCTGGCGGCGCCAGCGTTACGCGAGAATGGACCAGGAGGGCTCTCGACGACACCAACTGTGGGTAAATCCGAAGTTGATGCACGGATGCGCAGTTGGTTTCAGACGCTGGGGCAAGCCTCAGCGTCGGTCTCCGCTTTGTTCGGAAGCTTTGGGCAGCTTTTGGAGGAGTTTTTACAACACGGCTCAGGTGGGAATACTAGTGGACGAGACAAAGGACGAAGTTCTCATGGGGGGCGGAATAATGAGCGCGTTGACCAGCCGCTACGGTTAACAGCGGGGACTCGTAATCTAGGAGCCTGGACGAATGTCGAGCACGCGTGGCAACACACAGCGCAACGTCTCCAGGCAGTGATTGATTTCGTTCACGAGGCAGAACGTATGCTACTCACGACGCAACGCGGCCATCACAGGCTGGATGTGGGCAGCGGCGAGGAGAGCTCTGTTGCCACCGAATTAGCTGCTATTGCCTATAAGCTGTTAAAACAGAAGCGGCTTGGCCAGCAAGCTCTGGGGTTGGGCGAAAGTGATATGGTTTACTGGCTACGTATGCCACCCGTTCCGCCACTGCCTGTACAACAGGCGGCGCTACAGCGGCAGGCGATATCCTCTACAGCAGTATCAAGTGATATCCAAACTGTCGAGAATGCACCGGTACCAATGCTCTATGGGCAGCTAGTGCAGATTTCTGCCTTATTGAAACGCACAGTTCTCAATGAGAACGCTGGAACAATCCTCGCTGGAGCATCTCTTTCCGTTGATAATAATTACTCATTTATTCGTGGGCGTTTCGGTCTGGAAAACGATGCCTGTCCAGCTTTGTCGGTGGTGACTGAGCATCATGAGCAAACACTCTTGTACCTACCAAACGATGTACCTGAACCAAACGCTCCTCAATACCAACGCAATCTGGATGAGGCGTTGATTCAACTTGCCACGGCCCTGGATGGGCAAATGGCGATACTTTACACCTCGCATGCAGCACTGCGCAGCTCGTATGCAGCGATTAAGCCTGTCCTGGAGGGACGAGGTATTCTCGTTCTGGGTCAGGGGATCGATGGTTCGCCGCGTCAGCTCTGGCAGCTTTTCGCGAGTCAGGGACACGTTATAGTGCTTGGTACGGGCAACTTTTGGGATACTATAGGAGACATCGGTCAGGTACCTGTTTGTACGTTCATAACACGCCTATCCATGCCTGTGCTCAATGATCCACCAATTGCCGCTCGTGCTGAACATTATTCAGACCAATTGCACCAATTCACAGTGCCTGTAGCAGCGCTGCGATTACGCAGAGCCCTGAATCGCTTTGCCTGGAGCGATAGCAGGCGCAATGCTGTTGTGCTCTTTGATCGCCGTGTTCTTTCAAAAGAATATGGCTCGACCATCCTCCATTCGCTTCCTCGCTGCTCGCAAAGGCAGGCGGCTGTATCACATATGCCGGAAACCATTCTTGATTGGTTGACAGCTTCCGGCTCGTGGGAATGAGCTTTCTCCTATTCCCTTCTCAACTGTACCCTCTACATTTCTGCCTGGCACTTGACGATCTTTGCAAAATAATGCACAGTAGAGACAGGCTTGATAGGTTGCGCACAGAAAGGATGGAGAATGCCGCAACAAATTTCTGCAACGGACAATGAGTATAAAAACCTGCGCGTCGTCTATGGTGCGTGTCCACATGACTGCCCAGACTGTTGTGCTCTTGAGACATTGGTGGATGAAGAGGGACGTGCTGTGCGTGTCAGTGGTCGCTCAGACCATCCAGTGACACGGGGCTGGCTCTGCGCGAAGGTCAATCGTTACCTGGAGCGGGTTTATCATCCAGAACGCCTCATGTATCCTATGCGGCGTGAGGGTCCGAAGGGAAGCGGCAAATTTGTCCGTATTTCTTGGGAAGAGGCGATTGCAGAGATTACAGGGCGTTGGCGAGATATCATTGCCCAGTATGGGGCTGAGTGTATTTTACCCTATAGCTACGCGGGAACGCTGGGGCTTGTCAATGGTGCAGTGACCGATAACCAATTCTGGAATCGCTTAGGAGCCTGTGGGCTGGATCGCGCGATTTGTGGTCACGCCGCAGAGGACGCAGTATTGCTGACCGTTGGAGGGCGCCTTGCACCATCGCCGGAGATGTTGATCCACAGTAAGCTCGTGCTGATCTGGGGTAGCAATCCCGCGAGTACCGCGCCGCATATTATGCCTTTTTTGCGGCAAGCTCAACGCAATGGTACGCGCATCATTGTGATTGACCCGATTCGTACGATGACTGCCCGTTCCGCTAACCAGCATATCCAGCCCTATCCAGGTACAGATGCTGCGCTTGCTCTTTCTATGATGTACGTCATGGTGAAGGAAGGACTTCACCGGCCAGAGTGGATTGAGGCTCACACGCTGGGTTGGGGGCACCTACTGGAGCGCGTTATGCAGTTTCCTCCTGAACGTGCTGCAGAGATAACAGGCCTTTCGGTGGAGATCATTGTCGATCTTGCGCGCAGTTATGCCACAGCGACACCGGCCCTATTACGTGTGACGGATGGTATCAATCGCCATACGAATGGCGGACAGACTGTGCGCACCATTGCCTGTCTGCCGGCTCTAACAGGGCAGTATGGCGTGCTCGGTGGTGGACTGATGTATAGTACCAGCGATTGGCTGAAATGGGACTGGGCAGCCGTCTCGCACGACTTTGAGCCAGTCTGTCTACAAGTGCCGCGAAAATTGAATATGAACCGCCTGGGGGCGATACTGACGGGCGAGGCCGACCCTCCTATCCACGCGCTTTTTGTCTACAACGCCAACCCGGTGGCTTCTTCGCCGAATGCGGGAAAGATTGTTGAAGGACTGATGCGCGACGACCTGTTTACGGTTGTGCACGAACTCTTCGAGACCGATACGGCTCGCTATGCTGATCTCCTTCTCCCAGCGACCAGCCAGCTTGAGCACGTAGATTTGCACAAACCCTATGGTCATCTCTCACTCCAGTACAATATGCCGGCTATTCCTCCTCAGGGAGAGACGCGTAGCAACTGGGATGTGATGCGCGCGTTAGCTGCTGGGATGGGATTTGACGAACCCTGGTTACAAGAAGACGCAAACGAAGTTATTCGCGGAATCCTCAATGCCACTGCTCAGCACAATCAACTGCTTGAGGGTATAACCCTCGAACGGTTACAAGCTGAGGGATCGATACCGCTGGCAATACCTGCTGATCAACGAGTACCCTTTGCGAATGGAATATTCTGCACGCCCTCTGGTAAAGTGGAATTTTACTCGCAACATGCCGCCGCGAAAGGCTATGATCCCGTACCTGGCTGGCAACCTGAAGTAGAGTCGAGGGTAGAATCGGCAAGACAACTATCTGCTGACGCGCGATTGCCGTTACTGTGTCCGGCGGCGCATCATTTTGTGAGTTCGACGTTTGGTAACCAGGAGCAACTGATTGCCAAGGAGGGAGCTCCGACGTTGCGCATACATCCAACAGATGCCGCCGCTCGTGGTATTCAGCAAGGCCAGTTGGTGCGAGTGAGCAACGAGCGAGGGGAGTGCCAACTGGTGGCGAATATCACCGAAGATGTGCGTCCGGGTGTACTGGCTACGGCAACGGTGTGGTGGCCGAAGTTTAGCCCGGATCAACGCAATGTTAACTGGACAACTTCTGATAGATTAGCTGACTTTAACGGGGGAAGTACTTTTTATACGAATTTGGTTTCGATCGACTCCATATGTTAATCTATATAAAGCGTTGATACTCTTACGAATAGTTCAGCCTGGAAATGTGTTGGTATTTCGCGCAACAATGATGCCGCTTTTGCACCAGGTTGTTAGAATAGAAGAGTTCTAAACCCGTGTGTTATAATTGCCTGCAAATGTGAATGGATACAAAGGCTAGACGAGTGAAACATAATGATAACCCTCCAGTATCCCTGGTGAGCAACCTGCCCGAAGCTGTACAGGATGGTGAGACACACCTGGAGTACCAGCGTAAGGTACTGAAATATATTACAGAGTTCGGTTCTTCATTGCGGCTGGATATGGATATAGATACACTCCTCAAACGTGTATCTGAGGCGACTTGCAAAGCATTAGGATATCGCTATTCAGTACTGTACTTATCCGATGGTATTGGATATTTTCGCGCCCGCGCGACATCAGGGTGCAGTGTTGAGGAAGATGAGTACCTGAGGCAGCATCCAGTGCCGGATACTGTCGTTGCCAAATTCATCAGTGAAGAGTATCGTATCAGCGAATCGTACTTTATTCCGGCGGAGGCTCCAATTTGGAAGGATAGCTATATTACTAGTTTCTTCGTCGTGGCCGATGAATGTAGCGAAGCTCCTACGGGTTGTGGGGAGATACAAGATTCGCCTGGTCTGTACTGGGACCCTGAAGATATGTTGGTTGTCCCACTGATAAGCGGAGACAATATCTTGCTGGGTTTTTTGACACCAGATGCTCCACTTGACGGCCTTCGTCCGAGAGATGAGATCATGTCTGTGCTCGAGTTGTTTGCGAACCAGGCAGCAGTAGTGATTGAAGGGGCACACTTGTATGAAGAAGCACGGAGAAATGTCGAAGAAAGGGCTGCGTTGATTGAAATTGGACGGGCGCTCTCGGCTCCAGATGCATTGCGTGACCTGGAAACGGTATACCAGACAATTTATGAGCAGGTCAAGCGGGTTATGCCGGCAGATACTTTCTTTGTGACGCGCTATTACAGCTCGACCAATACGTTAACGATGGATTACCTGATTGACGAGGGGGTAAGGTATCCAGGTTTTGAATATACGTATTTTCCTTTCAATATGAAGAAGCTCCTCTATGAAGAGAAATTAGGATACATATTTTCCACAGCGGAGGAATACACGCTTTTCGTCGATGAACAGACTCCAGAAGTGGAGGAGGATCTGTTTGGTAGTATGCGTCCTTCACAGTCCTTGCTTTTCGCCCCTATTCATTATGGTGAAGAGACGATTGGTTTCCTTTCAGCGCACAGCTATGAGCCTCACGCATATACAAGGCGGCACCTGGTAATGCTTAAAGAGATCAGTATTCAGGCTGGTATTGCGATTACAAATGCTCGTTTGAATAGTGAGTTACGTGAAGCACTGAAGCAAGCGCAGGAATTTGAGCAGCTCAAAAATCATTTCCTCATGACGGCTTCGCACGAGCTTCGCACACCTTTGACTGCCATACAAGGCTACCTTGAGTTACTGGCTACCTTTGATGAAGTTCTTGACGAAGAAGCTAAACAGCGTTTTCTCACGAATGCACGGCGAGCCTGCGAAGAATTAGTCTTATTATTGGGAAATGTGATGGATACCAGCCGTGTCGATCAAGACAGGGTATCGCTTAACCCTGGGCCTGTACAGGTGGTTGACGCTGTGCAGTTGATTCTTGAAATTCTTGAGCCGACGATTGCGCGCGAAGATCGACCTGTAATGGTAAGAATTCCTGATGAGCTGTATGTGTGGGTTGATGATTTGCGGCTGCGTCAAATTTTACTCAATCTCGTCGGCAACGCACTGAAATATACGCCGGTACGGACCAAGATAGAGATTACCGCTGAATGGGTGGATGTTGATACACTGAGCGAGCGACTGTTAACGGTTCAAGGACACAATTTTGAAACGGAGGCGGACCAATTTGTGGTCATTGCCATCAGAGATTGGGGGTGGGGGATAAGAGCAGTAGATCAAGCGCGGCTTTTCACCAAATTTATGCGCCTGGATAGTGCCTTAAACAGTACCCAAAGAGGAGCCGGGTTGGGCCTTTATCTTTGCCGCCAACTGACAGAGGCAATGGGTGGTTATATATGGGTCGAGAGTAAAGGTATGGCTGGCGAAGGGTCTACCTTTGTCATTGCTCTACCACGCTATGCAAAGGACGATGAGATATCAGGCGAAATTGATCAATTCAATTTGACGTCATGAAGTGTGCTATGCTACCATACTGCTAGTGAAAAAAGGGAAGAGTTTTGGAGATAGTCGGGATCAGAGATCTGTGTTTACCATGCGAGGAGACGTGACCTTGCCCCTGTGTCTCTATTTCCGAAGAGGAGAAATACATGAACTTATATCAGCAGCTATTAGTAGTGCGTGAACGTCTTGAAGGTATTGGCGCACACGACGATAGCATAGAGTTGGTCGATAAGCTGTTGCAAAGAACGATGATGGCGAAGGACGATAAAACCAATATAACGCAAGTCAATGTGTTGCGCCATATGCTGAGGATGCGTGAAGCCAGCGATAACTATAATATTTATAATGATTTGCAAGAGCTTATCAGCGAGCGTGATGAGACCGAGGTTGCGTCGCGTGAAGATGCTGCTCTAGCTGCATATGTGGATACTGAGCGGCATCCGAAGCCAAAATCGTATTATAAAGCGCAGAAGGCTCAAAAAGAGAAAGAAAAAAAGAAGAGCTAGCTAAAAAATGCTTGACAAGTAGTTTTGTGTCAGATATAATCCACTGTGTCAACAGGTTATGCGGGTATGGTGTAGTGATAACATGCAACTTTCCCAAAGTTGAGACCACGGGTTTGAATCCCGTTACCCGCTCCATGGAATAAGAACCTCCTATCGTTTGATGGGAGGTTCTCTTTTGTTGCCGGTCTTGTTTATGCCTGCAACTGTTTTTGCATACGCCGCATATCCCGTGCAATAGTTCGAAGACCGATAAGACAGAACATGCCAGCCAGGAAGAGGAAAAGAGGAGCGGTTATCGTGAGTGCCACTCCTAATGAAGAATAATCGGAGATGAGACCGATAATCGTTGGTGCGGCAGCGTCTCCCAGAATATGGGCGAGTAGGAGTGCCAGACCGACAGCTGTGGCTCTCATATTGGGAACGATAATGTCCTGAATGACGGCGTTCAGCGGACCAGTACAGAAATTTAAAGAGATGGCGGCAACAACGAAGACAGCGACAAACAGTGGCAGGGTATGAATGAAAAATGCCAGCAACACCAACGGTGCACCAATGAGGAAGCCCAGCATTGAGATGAACAAGCGCCCTTCAGGGCGCCGCCGCTGTGCAAGATCGGCTAACCAGCCGCCAAGGATCGTGCCAGTTAGTCCGCTGCACACCAGGACAATCCCCGAGATCGAGCCGGCTATCGTCAGAGAGAGCCCGAAGTCGCGTTTGAGGTAGGTAGTGAGCCAGAAAGATGTGCCTCCAATGGTAAAGAAACTGAAGACAAAGGCGCCAATGAGAACCCAATAGGTCGGAATCTTGATGAGTTTTTTTATATTTGTCCAGAAATCTTTTCCAACAGATCCGTGTTCAAGTGTTGTGCTGCTTGCGCCTGATTGGCTATCCTCATAATCAAAGGATCCCCGAGCAGGCTCGGTAATACGCCAGGCCATGAAAGCGGCAATCAAGCCGGGAATGCCAACGATATAGAAAGCCCAACGCCAACCGAGTGTGTCAGCGACTCTTCCCCCCAGTGCAACACCGATGGCAGCCCCAATAAGTGTACCAATTGACCAGTATGAGAGTACACGCGCCCGCCGAGATCTAGAAAAAAAGTCACCAAGTAGGGAGAGTGAAGCGGGAGCATATCCTGCCTCGCCGATGCCGAGGATAGCTCGCATACTAAATAACTGGAACAGATTCTGAGCAAAGCCTGCCAGAGCGGTTGAGAGGCTCCAGATGCAAACGCAGAGTGCAACAATGTTCTTGCGTATGCTCCGGTCTGCCCATACACCCAGGGGGAGCGTAGCCACTGCATAAACGAGCAGAAACGATGAGATCAGCAGACCTCCCTGGAAGTCTGACATATTGAAATCGCTCTTGATGCTTGGCAGAACTGCTGAAAGTACATAACGGTCTGCATAATTGAGTACATTCACAATGAAGAGGACCGCGAAGGCGAATCCTGCCTGTCTTTTTGTCGGAGTAGTGAATATTTTGTTAGACTTAGCGGGTTTTGGGGTAGCGGTCGTCATGGAAAACATTCTTCTTTCTCTATCGCGCAGTCATTTTAGCTTTGTATTACAAGGGTGCAAGGTATGGAGGAATGATGAGAGAGGATACCTCCGGCGAGTAACAGGGGTATCCTCTATGGTCTTCCCGATTCTTGACAAAGGTTGGTAGAAGTGTATCTTTTGTTTTTTTTCTCAATAACCCGTGCTAATTACTTTGCTTATTATAAGCTGAGTGCTGCTAAACGTCAAAGGAACGATTCTTATAAGTTCACCACCGTCAAGCCAAAGATATCTCCTGCCGCGCTGATCTCTTGCAAGGCCCAGGGAGGGATGGGATCATCGACTGATACGATCATCAACGCAGTATCTGGCGGCTGTTGTGGGTCGCGTTGGCGGGGAGTACGTACAATAGGACCAACATCCATGTGACGTATGTTGACGTTGGCTTTTCCCAGGATGGTTCCTACACGACCGATCATCCCCGGTATATCGAGGTTGCGGCAGAAGAGGATGTAGCCCTGCGGCACGAATTCGGCCCAATAGCGACCAACGCGAACGATACGAGGCTCTCCGTGCATCACTGTTCCACTTAACACTTCCACATGTTCATCGCCGGAACCTGGCTTTCCAGCAAAGGAGGACGCGTAGCCATTGACATTTACCATGCGCAACGTAATCAGGTTGGCAAACTCAGCGAGGGTGGTGCTTTTCTGCTCGATTATCTCCAATCCCCACTGCTTTGCCAGGAGTGGTGCATTAATCATGTTGACATGAGCATCAGAGATCGACTCAAGCAGCCCTTTGATGAGTGCGGCTTGCAATGGGCGCAGATCATAGGTGGCGATGTCACCGCTGCAGGAAAACTCAATCTTATTCAGTGGGCCCGGTTGCAGTTGCGTGTACAGGCGCCCCATCTGTTCCACCAGACACATATAGGGTTGAAGCACTTGCAATGTTTCTGGCAGAATTAATGGCGCATTTACGGCTGCACGCGGGAAATTCCCATGCAGCACCGAGACGATCTGCTCGGCGACATCTGTAGCTACTCCTATCTGCGCCTCTTCCGTCGAAGCGCCAAGATGTGGCGTAGCGATTACACGCTCATGGGTCAGGAGCTGTTTCAATATGACATTATCGCGTATAGGCTCCTGGCTAAAGACATCGAGGGCAACACCAGCTAAACGGTTCTCATTAAGTGCATTGAGCAGTGCCTCTTCTTCGATTAGCCCCCCGCGAGCACAGTTGATGAGCCGTGCTCCTGGCTTGAGTAACTGTAGCTCGTGGACGCCAATCAGTCCTTTTGTGCCACTGGGTCCGCTGGTTAACGATGTATGCAGGGTGACAAAGTCTGCTTTTTTCAGTACTTCCTCCATGCTTGACATCGTTACCCCGAGCTTACGAGCGTGTTCTGGTGCGACGTAGGGGTCAAAGGCTATCACCTGCATCTCCAATCCCAGGGCACGACGCGCAACCTCTGTACCCACCTTTCCTAGCCCAATGATACCCAGCACCTTGTTGCGTACCTCGACACCGAGAAAGCGACTTTTTTCCCATTTGCCGGCTTTGATGCTGCTATTGGCAGCCGGAATCTGGCGAGCCAGGGCCATCAGCATGGTGATGGTATGTTCTGCCGCCGCGATAATATTGCCGGTAGGTGAGTTGACGACCATAATGCCCAGTCGTGTGGCAGCCTCAATGTCAATATTATCAACGCCGACTCCTGCGCGCCCTACGATCTTCAGGCGTGTGGCAGCCGCCAAGATATCCCCGGTTACCTGCGTCTCACTGCGCACAATGAGCGCATCGTACTCTCCGATGATGGCTTTCAGTATGTCGGGCTTCAATCCAGGACGCTCATCGATTTGCGCCTCGGGCAGTTCGTGGTGTAAAAGGTCAATGCCCTCTTTGGCGATACGATCGGTGATCAATATTTTCATAGCTTCTTCCACCTCACTCTGTGTCACTTGCATGTTGTACTGTTCCTTTCTACTTGTCAACTTCCCCTAACCCTTGAAACCAAACTCATGGAGTCGCTTTTCCACTGCGTCCATAGCCTCAACCAACTCAGCCTCCTCGAAGAAGCCGAGATGGCCTACACGGAATATCTTTCCATCCAGGTGTTCCTGCCCTCCGGCCAAGACAATGTGATCCTGCTCGCGCAGTATTTTGAGCAGTGCTTTCGTATTGATCCCTTCAGGCGCCAATACAGCAGTAACGGTGTTCGATGCATTCGTGTGGTCGGCCAGCAACTTTAAACCCATTGCTCTGGCTCGATTGCGGACGTAATCGCCGATGTACTGATGGCGTGCAAAGATGGCTTCACGGCCTTCGGCCAGCATCATCTCGAGCGCCAGGTCCAGGGCATAGAAAATTGAGACGGGAGGTGTGGTTGGATGCTGGCCAATCTCCAGCTTTTTACGTGAACTGGCCCAATCAAAATAGAAGCGGGGCAACCTGGCCGTCTTGCTCGCTTCCAACGCGCGAGGACTGGCGGCGATCATCATCAGGCCGGGAGGCGTCATCCATCCTTTTTGTGAACCGGTGAAGACAACATCGATATCCCAGAGATCCATTTCAAGGGGTATACACCCCAATGAACTGACGGCATCGACGGCAATCAGTGTATCGGGAGCAAGCTTTCGCACCAGCGAGGTCAGGGTTTGCACATCATTCATTACACCGGTAGAGGTTTCATTATGAGTCATGAGCACGCCGCTGAAAGGTTTGAGTGTTTTCAGACGTGTCTCAACGATGTCTGGATCAGCCGCTTGTCCCCAGGGAAACTCTATGCGGGAAACCTGTAGCCCATAGGCATCAGCAATTTTTGCCAGCCGGTTGCCAAAGGACCCGATAGTGATGACCACAACATGGTCGCCTGGTGAAAAGAGATTGGCAATTGTTGATTCCTGACCGCCGGTGCCCGAGGCTGGGTACGTCAATACTGGTGAGGAGGTCTGGAAAAAATACTGCAGGCGGGCAGTGACGCGGCGCATAATGGCTGCGAACTCTGGGCCACGATGGTTAATCATTGGCCGTGCCATTTCTGCCAGTAAGACAGGGGGGACTGTCGTGGGACCGGGGATGCGCAGATTTTGTTGCGGGATAGGGGCTTGAGGTTCAACTTGTGGAATGGGTATAGCTTTTCGTTCTTGAATGGTCATGCGTTTCTCCATCTATGCTGATTTTACATACCGTTGCATATTGTTTTGTAATCTGTGTTATCTAGTAGTTAAAAAAGAGCGGTGGATAACTGTGCTGTTATCCGCCGCACTGCTTGATAACTTTATTTCAGAGTATAGCATACTGGGGTGTGATGTCAAACTGAATAGCACTAAAAAAATGAGATTGACAATTCTCGCTCTCCATGCTATCCTAATGAAGCCGTAGTTCAGGGGCGCTGTATGCGCCGCGCTCGAACGTGGTGCTGCAAATAACACAGACCCCCAATGTGGGGAAGAGGTGAGAATAACAAAGCATGACTGTCAAAATTCGTTTAAAACGCATGGGTATGAAGAAGGCACCCAGCTATCGTGTAGTCGTTGCCGATTCGCGTTCTCCTCGCGACGGTCGAATAATTGAGAACCTTGGTTGGTACAATCCCATGGCTGACCCTTCTGTCATCAAGATTGATGAAGAGAAGACTTTGGGCTGGCTGAAGCATGGGGCGCAGCCGACAGATTCTGTGGCGCAACTTCTCAAGCGCACTGGAGTATTAGCGCGTTTTGAGCAGACGAAAGCTGCCGCTGTATCTGAAGCTGAATAATTTCACATGAATTAAGGGTTGGGTTGGAAATGCGTAAACTGGTTGAGTACATCGCTCAGTCACTCGTCGATGATCCATCTGCTGTACAGGTGCGCGAAGTGCGCAATGATCGAAACGCCCTTGTCCTGGAACTCCATGTTGCACCAGATGATTTTGGGAAAGTGATTGGTCGCCAGGGGCGAGTCGCGAGGGCCATGCGTACACTGCTGAGAGCAGGCGGTGCGCGTGAAGGTCGGCATACCTCATTAGAGATTTTGTAGAGGATATCACCTGTGCCAATACCGAATGAAACAGAATGGGCTACTATTGGAAAAGTGGTAGCCCCTTTTGGCGTCCATGGCGAGCTCAAAATACTATCATTTACTGATATCCCCAATCGTTTCGCAGAACTTGAAACCATCCACCTTGGGCCTGACCACATCTGTTACCAGATCAAGAGCGCTCGTCCCTACAAAGGGGAGATGGTCGTGTTGAAATTAGCGGGTATTGAAGATGCCAACACTGCTGAGACTGTACGTAACCATGTACTGGCCATCCCAATTAGCCAACTGGCAAAGCTTCCACCAGATTCCTACTATCAGCATGATATTGTTGGATTACAGGTTGTTACCCTCGATGGACGTTCATTAGGAGAAGTAATAGATATCATAGAGACAGGTAGTAATGATGTCTATGTGATCAAAGCAGCGACAGGCGGAAAAGAAATACTGATACCTGCGATCAAAGAAATTATTAAGCAGGTTGACCTAATCCGCAAGATGATGTATATTGAACCTATAAAAGGTTTGTTGGACGACGATGAGACAACTACCGAAGATGAAGAGGAGGATGAGTAAACGGTAAAGACTGCCGGTGATTGAAATAAAAGGACTATTCTCGGTGTTGTCTATGGTAGGACTTGAAGAAACCCCGATACGCCAATAAGCACATAAGTGGAAGATGGCGATGAGGTTCATGAGAAAATCGTGGAAGTCCGAAACTATAGTGAGCAGCAGTATTTTGTAGGGAGGTTAACTCATGGCTGACCGTACCCCAACTTTTGCCGACATATGTAGTGCGATAGCCGATGGTCGGATTGCCGCGACGATAGAAGGCTCAATGTATCAAATCAATGCATATGAGCTACGTCGTTACCTCAACAGGTTTCGTTCTTTGCCCGTTATTTCTACCGCAGTTGACCAGGATTCCTCTCCAGATCCCGATACTCATGACTGGTCTGTATCTGTTCAGACTTCCGTTGCCTAGGCCGTAGTGGCCGATTTTTTTTAGGATTTTTGAACAGAGAAGCAGTTGCGTGTAGAGTGAACAAGAACTATAATAGAGCCTAGAGGCAAAAAGCGGCTATATGACTTACTGACTATAGGTTGAAGGCTGAAAGTCTTAGCGAAACTGTGTGTGTACTGCACAGGCGTAGTCCAATAGCTATGCCTGGCGAGGTAGAAAGGTTGTTCATGGAACCACTTGATACTGATTTACAAGCTATGGTGCGAGAACCACGCCCAGCGGTTCCTGGTTCACGGCTGAACGCACTACTTATTTTCCCTGCGCTTGGCATACTTCTGATGCTGGTCTTTATTGCAGCGGCGATCTTCCAATTCGATATTTCCGATTTGATAGACTCGTTAATGGTCCTGGTAACGCTGCTCTTTTTTGCGCTGGTGGCCATGCTTTTCTGGGCGCTGGCCCCTCGAGGAAACAACGCATAACTACTCTCATAGTTAGTAATGCTCTAGAGGAGCATGAGATATTTCAAACACATAGCCCGGGTCGCGAGTAAACTATCCTGCCGACATGGGCTATGTGTTTGTCCACCTGTTGAGATTGGCTTCTGGTTGACCAAATAGCTGGCTGTTATTGCGGGACCATCACCCGTAACCGCTCGTTTGCCAGGCGAATATGCATTGGTGTCTGACCCCGAACCTCTCCATCCAGTGTCACATCCTGTGGATCAGCCCCTGTTGTAATGGTGATACTTTGCGCCTGGAGATGGTGAATGCCGGGGATACGACTTAAATCAGCGGGATTGTGATTGTTTGAGGGTTCTTCCTCATTTGGCTGAGGTGCTAAAGGCGGCTTTTGTAGGTCAAAAAATTGTGCGAGCTTCGTACTGAGACTTTTTGCTGCGATTTCCTCCAGGATAACAATATCCAGCAAGCGGTCATTCACTATTGCGCCTGGAATGGATAATTGCCATGCTCCGCCAAATATAGGCGCATTGATCACGGCAACCTGAAGAGCGCGATAGCGAAGTGTCGTTTGCTCGATGCTCGTTGATTGCCCTGTAGCGATTTGTAGCTGAGTGGAATTGTTCGTATGCGGTAGTGCCAGTCCATCAAAGCGAATCTCGACGTCGAGTGCCTTGTGATTGCGCAGGACCTCTAAAGCCGCGAGGGGATAAGTAAAACGGCCATAATGCTGGCGGGTCACCACCAGCTGCTATAGCGACATCGATGCCCATTGCGCGCCAGGAAGGTCCCTGGGCAGGTAGACCATCAAGCTCTGCAATAGAGATAACCTGGGCAATATGAACGCCAGCTTGTTCAGCGTATGTCAGTGCCTCTGATAGATATGCTGACCTTCCTGAGTGTGGACTGTGTACCACAATTGCATTACGTGATGTAGCCAACTTTACGTTTCCTCCAGTCTGTGTGTCGTTCTTCAATGATGATACATCTTACAACACAGCAGTCCAGAGTGAGAGATTATTGCTCTTAGTAGCATGGGCAAGTAGCATGTATCTAGACAGTGAACTACGAAAGCAGACATTATGTTATACTACGGTTAATCTGGGGCAGTACGGCATGGTCGGAGCGACCAAGCATGTCTAAAAAATGAGGCTATAGCGACGATGAGTAATAGCGGGCGCGATTATTGGGCAATATGGAAGCAGTTTGTCCTGCAGGGTGTGATGCAGGGTGTGATGCAGGAGGACGTCTTACTATCTTGGACATGTGACCGTGAAAGGTACTCCTGCGATCCAGACCACGGTGCTCTATACCCAGGTGAGCCGTGCTCAGGTAAAAGAGAAGTTGAAAGGGCTCAAGGGGTAAGTGGGCCTACTTCATCGCACTAGGGCTCTTATGGCCTCAAAGGCCATTACACATCGCCTGAAATCGGGACGTCGCACTCATCGAGCGCCTGGGTCACGGCTTGCTCCAGCGTCAGCTCGCGTCCCTCAGCCCAGGCTGCCTGGAAGGTCGCCTCATCGAGTTGAGCGCGCACAGCGGCGATCATGCCATCTATCTCCCATGTGTCATTCGGTTGGTGGAAAGCCCCCAATCTCTCCAAGGCTCTTTCTGAAGCACCGAGCAAACGTGCCGCTGGCTGTGGTCGGCCCAACGCACCAATAGCCCCTGCGAGTATCGCCGGAGACTTTGCCAATTCGAGTCTATTGTTCATTGCGCGTGCTAACAGTAGCCCCTGGCGTCCCAGGTCTCTGGCTCGCTCAGCTTCGCCTTCATGCAGGGCGATGAAGGTGAGGTTATGGTACATAAAGATGATCCGGCGTGTTTCTCCCGTCTGCTGGGATACGGCGAGGCATTCCTCATAAGCGCGCTTGGCGCGGCCATCATCGCCATTGAAACGGAGTATTTCCCCGATGATGTTCAGCACCTGCGCAATCCCCGGTTGATGATTCAGGTCGCGGAACAATGCCAGACCCTCTTGAGCGATAGGCATGGCCGCTTGAAGTTCTCGCATCATGGTGTAACCCAGCAAAGCGAGCGCCCAGGCCATCTGGAGCCGATCCCCTACATTGCGGGAACTATCGAGCGCTCTCAGAAACAGGGATTTTCCTGTATCGAGATCGTAAATAAAGGCCAGATGTCCGGCGCTGAGAAGGAACTTCGGATGGTACACCAGCGGCACTTCATCAAGCCGCTCTAGGAGTTGCTGTGTCCATCGGCGGCCTTCGACATGATACCCGTTGCCGTACCAGAACAAGCAGAGGGCACCCGCTAATCGTACACCCAGCGCCACATCTCCACCGCTCAACGACCATTCCAGCACCGCGCGGAGATTTTCCAGGTCCAATTCGAGCCGCCCAGACCAATGATCGTACCAGGCCCCCCGCATCTCCGGCTCGGCGCGTTCTGCCACAGAGACAAAATACTCGGCGTGCCGTCTCCGCATTGTTTCCTCTTCACTGCTTGCTTTCAGTCGCTCACGCGCGTACTCCTGGATCATTTCCAGCATGACAAAACGTGGTTCACCGCCTGGTATCTCTTTCTGCTGTACGAGATTTTTATCCACCAGGGATGCTAGCCCGTCCAACACGTCAATAGACAGGTCTTCACCGCAGACGCCCTCGATGGCTTCCAGCGAGTGGCCCCCGCGAAATGCCGCCAGTCGCGCCAACAGCAGTTTCTCATCCTCATCAAGCAGGTTATAGCTCCACTCAATGGAGTCGCGCAGGGTTCGCTGGCGCGGCGGGGCGTCCCGCGAACCACCTGCGAGCAGACGCAGAGGCGAGTTCTCCCTCGTCCCTTCCAACCGCTCCAGCAACGCCTGCGGCGTGAAGAGCTTGCAACGTGCCGCAGCCAGTTCAAGAGCGAGGGGTAAACCATCGAGCCGGGTACAGATTTGCCCGATCACCGGGGCAATACCATCACTCAGCTCAAAGCGGGGCAGTGTCATCTGTGCGCGTCGAACGAAGAGCAACCCTGCTTCGGATTCTATAAGGTGCTGAACAGAGGTTGCCTCAGCGAGAGGTAAGGAGAGTGACGGGACGAGGTATTCCTGCTCCTCAGCGAGGCGCAATGGCTCCCGGCTGGTGACGAACACTTTCAGGCGTGAAGAAGCCGCCAGTAACTCGGATACCAGTGGAGCCACCTTGATAACGTGCTCAAAGTTGTCAATCAGCAGCAGCAGCTCTCGTTGGGCGAGCGCTCGTTTCAGGGTATCTGGCAGGGGTTCCGTAGGATTTTCAACCACACCAAGCGCCCCGGCGATGGCTTTTGCCACCAGGGTGTGATCTGACAGGGGTGCAAGGTCAACGAAGCATACACCATCAGCGAATGCTTCAGCGACCTCTGTCGCCACCCGCAGCGCCAGCCGCGTTTTGCCTGTTCCTCCGGTGCCGGTGAGTGTCAGCAGCCGCGATGTGTGCAGCAGTTGCTTCACTTCAGCAATTTCACGGCTGCGCCCGATAAAGAGGAGCGTCTGTGCGGGAAGATTGTACCTGGGTACCGGCTGCGGTGACATCGAGACGCCGCTATCTAGCAAACCCAGGTCTTTCACGCATGCGATAGCCTGAGTCCGGCTCCTGACCCCCAGTTTACTGTAGATCTGGCGATTGTACCACTTGACGGTATTCAGGCTCAGGAAGAGCTCGTCGGCAATCTGCTGATCTGATAATCCGGTTGACAGTCGCTTCAAAATCTCTTTTTCGCGTTCGTTTAGGAGATCCGGCGACGTCGCCTTTCCTTTCATGAGCCCGTTCCCAAATGATGAGCCTGATGAATATACTACTATGAACACAACCCATTCTACTCTTTTTTTGCCGGGCTTGTCCAGTGCCTGCTAGCACTGGTACTTGACAATTTTTTTCCATTCTTATCTCCATTCTTTCTAATGGAGACATTCACCCTCATTCTCCTTATGCTTAGTAAGATGAAAGCGAGATCAAGGATCCTGAATAACGAATGAGGAGCATCCAGATAGCAGATGACGGCGCTCACCATTGCCCGCGAGACGTTGCCGAACAAGCACCCCACCAGGGGAGGCAAGCGAGGCGGACATTCTCGCGTTGATCGAGCACACAGATCGTGTAGCCGAGATCCCTCATTCGCTGAGGCTAGGGACGCCGGTGACACTCATAGGGACTCAAGCCATAACAGCGTGCAAGTGAGGCCAACAGGGAAGCTGAGAGAAAACCATCTCTAGCGTCCTTCTTGTTCTCCAATAAACCCTCGGCTGCTCGTCAGACGAGAAGAAAGGAAAAGGCTCATCCTCAAATTAAGTGAGCTTGCTTGCTTCATGAGACAGAAAAGAAACACAAGGGTCAGGATGTCAGGCCACGCGACGCATTTGCACATTGAGAAGAGGACGCTCAGTAACCCTCACCCGTACTATCTCTTTGAGAGGGTGAAGGAAAAGAACCATGTCAACACAGAACAGCGAACAAGTGCTCCATGCAAGCCAGATCGTGGCCGAAGCAGGTAAAGCCATCCCAGATATCACCGTTGCACAGGCCAGAGAGGAACTGGATCAGGGCAAGTTGGCCTGTTGCTTGATGTCAGGGAACCCTCCGAGTGGGAGAAGGGACATATTCCAGGAGCTGTCCTGGCCCCACGCGACATGCTGGAGTGGTATGCCGATCCGACAACGTCCTCTGCCAAATCAGCACTCACGACGAAGCAGGATGCCCGCATCATCGTGGCATGCGCATCCGGGGGGCGCTCGAGGCTTTCGGCTCAGACGCTGAAGAAGATGGGCTACGCGAATGTCGTGAGCATGGCTGGCGGCTTCAACGAGTGGAGCAAGCAAGGGTTCCCAGTCGAGGAGAGAACGGGAGGAATGGCGTAACCGTGCGACATGCGTACACGCTGATGCACACGACGTAAACCGGCAGGTGGAAGCCTGCCATCTGGTAGTGCTTCTGGATGAGCCTGGAACATGCCACGGGGGCTATATC
Source organism: uncultured Chloroflexia bacterium (assembly GCA_963775585.1). Taxonomy (GTDB): domain Bacteria; phylum Chloroflexota; class Ktedonobacteria; order Ktedonobacterales; family Ktedonobacteraceae; genus UBA11361. The sequence continues at coordinate 46,376 of CAVZJN010000004.1, forward strand.
CTGTGAGAAAGACGTAAATTCGCCACTCCTGCTGCATACCGTTGTCGGGAAGAGGAGAAATTCCAATGAATTCCAAAGTGTACCTCGATGAGAAGGTACAGCAAGCACATTCCCAAGATCTGCTGCGTGAGGCGGAAAAGAGACGGCTGCTGGCACAACTGCCCCGGCATCGCCGGAGCATAAGCAGGCATGCTGCCGGGAAGCTTGGCGTGCTGCTGCTAAAGCTCGGTACCAGGCTGAAGCAGTTCGAGCAGTCACCTACCGTGCACGAAGATCATGTATGAGCCGAATTGCAGAGATATGGAGCCGGTGTATGAGAGAGGCTTCCCAAGACTTCAGGCTCAATCTATGAAGGCGACAAGCCCTTCGGGGCAAGACACATGCTCTCTCTGAAGGAGGTGACCTGCTTTGCAGGTATGCTACCACCAGGAACGCAATTTCCCACTTGAACCACAGTGAGCTGTTCGGAGACGGGAGGGATGCTTCCAACAGCATCCGGCACAGGACAGCTTTTTTGACGTTAAGAATCAGTCGCCTGGAGTAGTACCATGTCATGATAACTCAACGATGAAATAATAAAAGAATACATCTTGATCGAAAAACAAGGAGAAATTGAATGGACGTCATTATCATATTGATTGCACTAATTGCACTTGCTCTAGCAGCCCTCCGTTGGGGAGTCAATAGCACTGACGGCATAAACAGTCCAGAATGGGAACGCAGACAACGCTGGTATGGCTTTCACGAGAAGGAGGGCGCATGACCTCGCATCCTTTAACGCTCCATGAACATACGCTGTTACAGAGGAGCGCTGCTTGTCCGCGCAGGAGCACATTTGAGACAGCAGCGGGATCACTCATCCTGCACAGTTTCTGCTCACCAGCCCTGGTCGCGTCGCTCAAAGCTGAGCGCGGATTACATGCGTTTGCGCATTTTCCTGAAAGGGAACACCAACTCTTGCTGGGAATAGCTGAGCGCCCGGATTGTGCGCTCACGCTTGCATACACTCCTGGCGGCGAGATTGTTGGCCAGGTGACACTAGCTCCTGCTGACGCATGGTGGCAAGGGGTGGCCAATACCTACGAACTAGCGATTGAGGTCAGTACTCACTGGCGCAGGTTGGGGATTGCTCGTCAATTACTGTCTTTGGCCCTTGAGTTTGATGCCGTGGAGGAGATGCTTCTCGTCGCAGTAGGACTCTCCTGGCATTGGGACCTCAAAGGATCAGGGTTGTCTCCCTTTCGCTATCGCTCCGTGATTGCACGCACCTTTGAGCCCTATGACTTTTACGAATGTCTGACTGATGAGCCCAATGTCGGGATGGATCCTGCAAACATCCTGCTGGTACGCATTGGCAAGCGTGTGGAGCAAGAGGTGATGGATCAGTTGTTTCAGCGCATGCGCTTTTTTTAGTGCTTCCGTTTTCTGTGAAGAGCCTTCTTGAGGGAGAAACACCTCATCCTCCCTCAACTGCTCAAGAGCGTCTTATGAGAATTCACCCGATGTAGTAACTCTATGCGATAAAAGGCGTTATCACGCGTGATGTGTTTGTGATATGACGATGCTATTCATTGTGCCTTCCCTCTCAGGTAAGAGGTCAGCGCGGACAAGTAGTCCCGGCTTGAGCGGATCTCGTGCCTGTGAAACAGCACAAGCATGTCAGAAGTTTTTGTTCCATTTTGAAATCTGGTGGAGGCCAGGTCAACTTTTCAAGAAAGGAATGGCAATGGTGATAGAAGTGAAGCACACTGCAGTGAAGAACACGCTGTACCCTGTCGCAAAGCAGGTGCGTACCTACGCGTTCGATGCGCTGCCATTGCAGCGCGGTGGTCAGTTTGGCCCCGTGACGCTGGCGTATGAGACGTGGGGAACGCTCAATGCTGAGCGGGATAACGCTGTTCTGATCACGCACGCGCTCACCGGAAGTTCGCACGCGCATGATGCCGGACGACCGCATGATACCAAAGTGGCGTGGTGGAATCCCCTGATCGGCCCTGGAAGATTCTTCGACACCTCGCGCTACTTCGTGATCTGCTCGAATGTTCTTGGTAGCTGTTATGGCAGCACGGGGCCATCGTCGCTGGATGCGCAGACCGGGCGGCCTTACAGGATGCGTTTTCCGGTCGTCACTATTCGAGACATGGTGCGGGCGCAGCGCAAGCTGGTCGAGCACCTGGGCGTGCGGCGTATCCAGATGGTGGCGGGTGGGTCGATTGGCGGACAGCAGGCGCTTGAGTGGGCCGTGAGCTACCCGGAACTGGTCGAGAAAGCCATCATAGTGGCGGCAACAGCCTCGCTTACCGCGCAGGCCATCGCTTTTAGCGAGGTGCAGCGGCAGGCAATCCTGAGCGACCCGCACTGGCAGAACGGCAATTACTCGTCCGGCGACGGGCCGGAAGCCGGACTGGCCATTGCGCGTATGCTGTCCATGATTACATACCAGAGCGAGGAGTCGATGGAAATGCGTTTTGCCCGGAGCGCTGCCCGGCAGGGTGATATTGTCTCTCCCAGTGGGTATGCAGACCTGGGCAAGCATTTTGATGTGGAGGGCTACCTTTACTACCAGGGCAACGCGCTGGTGAAACGCTTCGATGCCAACAGCTACCTTTATATCAGCCGGGCAATGGATTTGTATGACGTGAGCGAGGGTCATCCTTCGCTGGAGGCCGCGCTGCGCCGCGTGCGCAGCAAGGCGTTGTTTATCGGTATTCGTTCGGATTTTCTCTTTCCGGCTGCGCGTGTGCGCCGGCTCGCCGAGCAGGTGAGCACCGTTGGAGGAGATGCAACCTATGTAGAACTCGATTCCCCGCACGGTCATGATGCCTTTCTCAAGGAGTGGGAGCAGATGAACGATGCGCTCAATGTGATCAATTAAGGAGTAACAATCGTTATGGCACTTAACAGCAACCGCACGTATGGTTTTGAAACCTTATCGTTACACGCGGGCCAGGAGACGGCAGACAGCGCAACCAATGCGCGCGCGGTGCCTGTTTACCAGACGTCATCGTATGTCTTCGATAGCCCGGAACACGCGGCAAACCTCTTCGGCCTGCGCCAATTCGGCAACATCTATACACGCATCATGAACCCGACCCAGGACGCCTTTGAGCGCCGCATGGCCGCGCTCGAGGGCGGTGTAGGCGCGCTGGCAACGTCTTCGGGGCAAGCGGCCGAGACGCTGGCAATTCTCAATATCGCCAATTCGGGTGACGAAATCGCATCCTCTGCCAGCCTGTATGGTGGTACGTATAACCTGTTCCACTATACATTGCCCAAGCTCGGCATCACGACCCGTTTCTTTGACAGCCGCAACCCGGAGAACCTGCGCGCCGCCATCAACGAGCGCACCAAAGCGGTTTTCGCGGAGACCGTCGGCAATCCACGCTTGGATACACTTGACATTCGGGCAGTGGCCGATATTGCGCATGAATATGGTCTGCCGCTCATACTCGACAACACGCTGCCCACGCCATACCTGGTGCAGCCGTTCAAGCACGGGGCTGATATCGTAGTACATTCCGCCACCAAGTTCATTGGTGGGCACGGTACCTCCATCGGCGGCGTGATCGTTGACAGCGGAACATTCGACTGGACCAACGGCAAATTCCCAGGCTTTGTCGAGCCCGATCCCTCTTATCACGGGCTTCGCTTCGTGGAAGCGCTTGGCCCGTTAGCCTATATCATCAAAGCGCGCGTGCAACTGCTGCGCGACATCGGCGCGTCTGTCTCGCCGTTCAACTCCTTCCTGTTCCTGCAAGGGTTGGAGACGCTGCCTTTGCGCATGGAGCGGCACAGCCAGAACGCCCAGCGTATCGCGGAGTTCCTGGAAGGGCATCCGTCCGTTGACTGGGTGAGCTATCCCGGCCTCGCAAGCCACCCGCAGCATGAGGCGGCGGCGAAATATCACACGCACGGCTACGGGGCCATCGTTGGCTTTGGCATCAAGGGCGGGCTGGAAGCGGGCAAGCAGGTGATCCGCCACGTCGAACTCTTCTCGCACCTGGCCAATGTAGGCGACGCCAAGTCGCTCATCATCCACCCGGCGAGCACCACACACTCCCAATTGACGCCTCAAGAGCAGGAGGAGACGGGCACCACCCCCGACTTCGTCCGCCTCTCGGTGGGTCTGGAGAGCGTAGACGACCTGATCGATGATCTTGACCAGGCGCTCCGGGCCGCGACGCTCAAAGCCAGCGAACCGGTAACGGCATAACACAGTGGAGGGTGCAGAAGGCGTCGCCTTCTGCACCCTCCAGGGAGCAATCGTAGGGAGGGTAGTGGACAGTTTGCTGGATGATCAGGAAGTCCTTACGACCAAGAATGAACGTTAAGGAGGAGACCTTGAACGCCTTTACACTTACTAAGCTGCTCGCCACACGTGAGCACTTAGTGCAATCGCACCAAAGGTAATAGGGAATGTGGTAGAATAGAAGGTATGAGAAAACCTATCTTTATCCGACCACTCACCCAAGACGAACAGCGGCAGATCCAGACAGGACTGCGTTCGTCAGACGCCTTTGTGTTGCGTCGCTGCCAGATCTTGACTGCATCTGCCCGTGGACAACGAGCCCCCGCCATCGCCTGCCAGCTGGGTTGCGACGACCAGACGGTTCGCAACGTGATCCATGGCTTCAATGCCTGTGGACTGGCCGTGCTGCACGAAGGCTCTTCGCGTCCCCATCGGCTGCGAACCACTTTTTCCGAGGAAGGAGCCGAGCGCCTCAAAGACCTCTTACACCACAGCCCGCGCGACTTTGGCAAAGAGCGCGGTGTGTGGACGTTGGCACTAGCCGCCCAGGTCAGTTTCGAGCAAGGGCTCATCGCCACCGAGGTGTCCAGCGAAAGCGTGCGCCGCGCCCTCAAACGCCTCAAAACCAACTGGAAGCGTGCCAAACACTGGATCACCAGCCCCGATCCCCAATACCTGCTAAAAAAAACGCTCGCGACCGCTTGATTGCTTGGGCCAGTAGCCAGCCGGACTGGGCCACTGGCTTCCTCGACGAGGTGTGGTGGAGTCGCTTTGCCTTGCCTCGCCTGTACGCCTGGCAGGATCAGAGCCATCCCGTGCGCCTGGTGGAGCAATCCTGGCAAAAAGGGGATCCCGATCCCAAGGCGCTGGCCTGCTATGGGGTCTTGTGGCAGGAGGGAATCCCAGAGGAGCCTCAGCGAGACCAGATGTGGTTGCGCTTCGTCACGGGACGCCCCGTCAGCGCGATCACGATAGGGTTCCTGGACTGGTGCTGCCAGCGCTTGCTGGAGCAAGGCAAGCACCACTGGCTCTTGATCTGGGATAATGCCTCCTGGCACAAGAGTCAAGCCGTTCGCCACTGGATTCGCCAGCACAACCAGCAGGTCAAGCAGACGGGCAAAGGGGTTCGCATTCTGCCTTTCCTGTTGCCCACGCAAAGCCCCTGGCTCAATCCGATTGAGCCCAAATGGGTGCATGGCAAACGCAACGTGGTTGAGCACGATGGCTTGCTGACGGCTCAGCAGCTGGCTGAACGGGTCTGTGCCTACTTTGGATGTTCCTATGAACCTCATCTTGTCATTCCCGAAAAGCTCGCGTGATTCTGCATTAGGAGACCTTTATCATGAATTTTTGCGCGTCCCATCCATGTGCGCCGGTGTATGTCAGCTGACAGCAGGCGCAACCGATCCCCAGGAGCAACATACGGAGGACGAACTGTATTATATTGTACAAGGCAAAGCCCTACTGAAGGTGGGTAATGAAGATATTCCCGTCGAACCTGGCTCGCTCGTTTTCGTCGCGGCACACATCGAGCACCGCTTTCACACCATCACCGAAGACCTGACCGCCCATGTCTTCTTTGCACCGGCCGAGTGTTCTCTGGATACGCGTGAAAAAGAAGCTTCTATCAGCGATCCTCAGTTTCGACGGGAGCGCAGCGTTACCTGGCAAGACCCTAGGGTTGCTGCTGAGGCGAGCCAGACCATGAGCGGTCTTGAGCTAATCAAGGCTATACAGGTGGGAGAACTGCCAGCGCCTCCCATCGCGGAACTGATCGGAATGTGGGTTGCCGAGGCGAGTGAGGGCCGTGTCGTTATCGCCATCGAGCCAGCCGAGCATCATTATAGCAACCTTGGCATGGTACATGGAGGCATAGCCGCCACACTGCTCGATACAGCCATGGGCTTAGCCGTTGTTTCGATGTTGCCTGCCGCTACCGGCTTCACTACGCTTGAACTCAAAGTCAACTACGTACGTCCCATTACAGACAAAACCGGCGTGATGTACTGCGAGGGCAAGATCATTCACATGGGTAGCCGCATCGCAACAGCCGAAGGCCGGTTGACCGGAGCTTCGGGCAAGCTCTACGCTCACGGGACAACTACCTGTCTCGTGTCCCGCCAGGAGAGCCTTCCTGCAAAGGGATGACGATCAGTGATGGGAGAGAATCTATCTTATTCCAGTACGCGGCCTAACGAAATGGCATCGAATGAGCTGTAGGGGCACAAGTCAGGAGGATATCAGGAGGTTCCAATGCTACGAGAGTTTCGCTCAAAGGCGGAAGGTGGGCAACTTTTTTTCAACCAGGAGGTGACAGTGGTACGAGCAAGACCGCGCAGGCTGCTACGCCGCTCCTCGTAGGCTCGCAAGATCTCTTCACGGCGCGTCTCAGGATAGGTGCGTGAAGAGGGATTTTCTCGGCTCTGACGTCCACAGGCACGGTAGCGAAAGCGAGGTAAGCGTGCCGGTCTACAGCAGTTACCAACCGTTACATAGCAAAGTGAAAACAGGGAGATGAGAATATGTTGCAGAGTATACCAGAGAAAAGGGAGAGTGCTATGACAGCACCTTTCCGAGCATTTGTTGTCGATCAAACCGCTGACGGGTTTACGATGGGCATCCAGCAGATGGAACGGCATGATTTACCCCCCGGTGACGTGCTGATCCAGGTCGCCTACGCGGCACTGAACTACAAAGATGCGCTCGTCTGCATCCCCAATGGCAATGTGGCACGAACGTATCCCCTGGTGCCCGGCCTCGAACTGACAGGTGTAGTGATCGAGTCGTCCGATCCGCGTTTCCAGCCAGGCGATCGCGTGCTGGCCTATGATTTTGGCAGTACCCAAGGGATTTCTCGACATGGAGGCTACAGCGAGTATGCCCGTGTGCCGGGCGATTTTCTCTTTCCTCTTCCCACGGGGCTCGGCTTCAAGCAGGCCCTCGTGCTTACAGCGGGGATGACAGCGGCGATGGGGTTGCGCCAGCTCGAGCAGAATGAACTGACACCCGAGAGGGGTCCGGTCTTGGTCACCGGTGCTACGGGAGGCGTAGGCAGCCTGGCCGTTAGCCTGCTGTCGGGGCGAGGCTACACGGTGGTGGCAAGCACGGGCAAACCCGATGCCCACGACTATCTGAGACGACTTGGGGCAAGCGAGATCCTGAGTCGCCAGGAGACCTCAGCCGAAAGCACGCGACCACTCGAAGCGGAGCGGTGGTCCGGCAGCATCGACACGGTGGGTGGTGCGACGCTGGCTTACCTGATGCGGACGACGAAAAAGGGAGGGGTGATTGCGGCGATCGGAGTTTCTGGAGGGGCAGCGTTTCAATCGACCGTCTTTCCCCTCATCCTGCGGGGCATCAAGGTGCTGGGCGTCGATATGCCATCGACCCCGCTTCAGATGCGACGGGAGTTGTGGGAAGAGGTGGTGCGTGAAACAACGCTGCTGAGCCTGCTGGATACGATTGTCTCCGAAGTCACGCTGGAGGACATCCTGAGAGTGACACAGGCCATGTTGGGTGGGCAGACGCGCGGGCGCATCCTGGTCAGACCGAGCGCACAGTGCGTGTAGCGCTGGAAGGAGGAGTCTATGCGTATCGCGGTTGTTGGGACTGGCGGCGTTGGGGGTTACTTCGGCGGCCGACTGGCGCAGGCGGGAGAAGATGTCGTGTTTCTGGCACGCGGAGTCCATTTGCGCGCCATTCAGGAACACGGCATGCAGGTAGAGAGCGCAGATGGCGATTTTACTGTTTGCCCAGCACAAGCGACGGATGATCCAGCACGGATCGGCCCGGTCGATCTGGTGTTATTGACTGTGAAAGGCTGGCAGGTGCCTCAGGCCATCGAGACGATGAGCCCGCTGGTGGGGTCGGAGACCTTCGTGGTTCCCCTGCTCAACGGGGTTGAGGCTCCCGAGCAACTCGCCGCTGCCTTTGGGACGCGCAGCGTTCTGGGGGGCCTGTGCGGGCTCTTTGGCTCCGTCGTCGGTCCAGGTCACATTCGTAACGTCTTCCCGAGACCCTTTGTCACCATTGGCGAACTCGACCACCAGCCCAGCGAGCGCTGCGATCACCTGCGGATGGCCTTTGAGCGTTCCGGCGTACAGGCGAGCATTGCAGCGGATATCCATGCTGCCCTCTGGGAGAAGCTGATGTTCGTTGGGCCCTTTGGGGGGGTGGGAGCGGTCACCCGCGCTCCGGTGGGAGTGTTGCGCAGGCAGATGGAGACACGCAGCTTGCTGGAAGGGACGATGCGTGAGGTGTTCGTGCTCGCCCGTGCACGTGGCATATGCGTAGCAGACGAGGCCGTCGAGAAAGCGCTGGCGCTCATAGACATCTCGCCCGAACAGGCCACCGCTTCCATGCAGCGCGACATCATGGCGGGCCGCCCCTCAGAACTGGAGTCGCAGCTGGGCGTGGTAGTGCGGCTGGCGCACCTGGCAGGGGTCGAAGTACCGCTCCACACGTTTCTCTATGCCTGCCTGCTCCCGCAGGAGCGCAAGGCGCGCGGGGAGATCGAGCTTGCCACGTAAGACGCTCTCTTCAACCTCCCGATGTATCAGACGGTCGGAAGTCGAGTAGTTCAGATCAGACACAACGAAATGCAGGAGTTCTATGAAAGCAAGACAGATATTCCTTCAGGAAGGGAAGAATGTATGAGCCGAATCGAAGAGCGCTTAGGTGAGATGGGAGTCACGCTGCCCAATCTGCCGAAGCCACTAGCCAATGATGTCCCAGCAAAACGAGCCGGCAATCTCGTGTTCACCGCCGGTCAAGTCTCTGCTGTCGAGGGACGAGCATACAAAGGCAAACTCGGTGCCACCTTAGGCATTGAGGATGGGTGCGCTGCTACCAGAGCCTGCGTCATCAACTGTTTAGCGGCTCTCAAGAGTGTGATCGGCTCACCCGATCACCTCAAGCAAATTGTTGCCGTCCATGGCCTGGTCAACAGCACCAAGGACTTTGACGGGCCAGCTCTCGTCATGAACGGGGCTTCGGATTTTCTGGTCGAGGTTTTTGGGGAGGCTGGGAAGCATATATGCTTCCAAAGTAAGATCGCGGAAATGATAAGGTCATTTCCCTCGATGATGTAACCTCTAAAAACGACTTGGCAGGTTAATACCTCGAATTGTATACTATAACCATCTAAATGGATTTAGAAAGTTAGTTACGCTACTGATCCTTGATGGCACGCGTTTGTTCGAAGGAGGAATCTTCATGATACACCTTTTAGTTCTCGATACACTGCTTGTTTTGGGTACGTTGGCGCTGATCAGTGCATTCGTTGTGTACCAGGTCTACCAGTTCAGGTGGCTGACCTCTCACGGAAGACAGATCAGTGCCATGGTGACCTCCATCCGGCATGAAACAGGCAAGACGACCTGGGGAGTTTCACGTGACCACTATTACCTCACTGCGACGTGGACGCATCCCCGCAGCGGGCGAACCTATACCTTTTGGACCTGGGTCGCACACTCCAATCCAGCATATACGAAAGGCAGCCTGGTTCCGGTGTTGATTGATCCCAAGAATCCAAAGCGCTTTGCGCTGAATCTCTAAAGGGGAGCTTGTGAGGGGAACTGCGCCATGCCTGTTCAGCATGCATGTCCGCTTGGTTCCACGCTTCAGGGAGTCTAGCGGATGTGACCTTCCCGTCTGCCGACTGGTGTAAGGGGTTGATCTCTTCTGGCTTGAATAGTCCGCTTATACAACTTGGAAGCATTTATCCGCACTGCTGTGGGAGTTGCCAGCCTGCCCATGGATTTGCCGCCTCGGTCTACATCATCGCGGAGGTCGAGCAGGTGGAACGTCCTGCGCAGAGATTGTAGCGATGTACAGGAGAAAGAGACCAGGATTTGTATCAGTACAGGAGGTTCCCATGAGCGAACTGCTCATCGACGCTGCGGAGCGGGCGATGCGGTATCAAGAGGACCTGAACGGACGCGGTGTTGCTCCTGATCCTACTATCGTTGCCCGCCTTGCAGAGCTTGATATCCCACTGCCTATCATCCCTCCCAAGCGGACGAAACCCTGGCGCTTCTCAATTCCTTTAGCGCCGCGACGATGGCGCTGGCCGGGCCACGCTTCTTTGGCTTCGTGATCGGTGGGGTGCTACCGGCCACCCTGGCAGCGAATTAGCTGGCCGGTGCCTGGGATCAAAATTCCGCTCTGGTAGAGGTCACCCCATTGACCGCGAAGCTGGAGGATGTCGCGCTGCGCTGGCTCCGCGATGTGCTCGGCTTGCCGCCCGAAACGGGTGTGGGGTTCTTCACCGGCGCGACCATGGCGATTTCTGCGGCCTACCTGCCCGCAAGCCCGACACGCGACCCGTCCAACTTCACGCCAGAACTCTCGCGCCGAGCGCTCAGAGTAGTTCGGGAAGTCACAGAAGACCCCGAGCAGCGCCTGCTCGACATGGCGGAGGCCTATCGGAATTTCGCCATGAGCAACCCGGAACTCTACCAGGTCATGAACGATTTGGGGGTGTGCCTTTTGGTTGCCTCGAAAAAGCCACCCGCCGCCCGCGAATCATTTGACATCACACAGGAGGCGCTGGTGGATTGGGCAAAGGTGAAAGGGGTAGACATTCCCGATGTAGGGGGGCGCGGCATAGGCGCGGACTTAAGGAAAAAGGAGGGAAAAAGCAAGACATCGTCCAGATGTGAGAAAGTAGAAGAGAGATATTACAAATCCCATGAACTTTCTCAGGAGGAACGATGTCACACAAGAGTCATCATAGCAACCCAATGCCACCGCTGCAAGAGGTGGATCTCAACGATGCGAGTTGGAACGAAGTGGTCAGCACGCGCTTGCCCGCCACGCTGGAAGCCCAAGCGCGTCAGTTGAAGGCCTGGAGTCGGCAGCGCGGATTGCGCTGCGTCAGCGATCTGTTACGCGCCTTATTGGTGTACGAGCTGCTGCCAGTACTCGTTCCGGGAACTGGGTATGTGGGCAGTTCTCAAAGGGGTCGGTTCGCTCTTGGAGCGGGCGTGGCGCAAACGGCTGGACCGATCCCGGCAGTGGATTGCCTGGTTGCTGGGTGAGTTGTTAGGCGTGCATCAAACGCCTGAGTGGCTGCCCAAGGGCGTGGGACGGGTATTGCTCATCGATGCGACGCGCTTCAAGATGCCAGCGGGCACGGGCGATGATGTGCGCTTGCACCAGAGCTATGATCTGCGCGCGGGTCGCATGGAGCAGGTGCAGGTGACTGATCGGCATCAGGCAGAGTCGCTCTCCCACTTTGAGCTGCGAGCAGGGGATCTGGTGGTGACGGATGCGGGCTATCCCGTGGGAGTCTCGGTGGAACAGACCCAACAGCGTCAAGAGTTTTCTGCTGCAACGCACCGCGGCCTCGCAACTGCACCTGGAAGATGAACAGGGCCAGACGATCAACTTGAAAGAACGGGTGAAGCACGTCGCGGCCAACAGCCTGAAAGAAGTGGTGGGCTTTGTGTGCTTGCCAAAGAGTGGCAAACGAGCGCAGGTGCGGGTGCTGTGCTATCGCTTACCCCAAAGAGCAGGCCCACAAAGCGCGTGAGCGCAAAGCGGCCAAGCTGCGCAAGAAACACGGGACCCAACTACAATCAGGAGTTGGTATGGTGGGCGGGCTGGGTCATGCTGGTGAGCGCCACCGACCCAGTTGAGTGGAGCGGCAAAGAGCTGGTGGCGCTGTATCGGGCGAGAT
>CAVZJN010000005.1:0-99205 GCA_963775585.1 uncultured Chloroflexia bacterium
GTTGGGTTCGAATATGTCCCTGGTTTGCCTCCATTGCCGCGAGGAGACAGCGAGCGTTGTAATAGGAGGTTACAACTCGATGTTCTCCCGTCTTCTCTCTTTTCGAGTTTCCCTGGTGCTGCTTTTGTCTTTATTCGTGCTGCTTACTGCATGTGGACAAAGCACATCAACAACAACCGGATCACTGCCAACACCCCCGACGCCCCCGACGCCCACTTCCACCTTAGCGCTCGATTTTTACAGAACACCGATTGTCTTTCCGACCACTGCTCCGCGACGTATCATCTCGCTGCTTCCAAGTACGAGTGAAATGCTGGGGGCATTGCATCTCCAGGGTCGAGTAATCGCTGTTGATTATTACACGACCTATCCGCCCGAGCTGGCACCTCTACCTAAGGTTTCGGATGTCAATGGAAAGTACAATGTTGAGCAGATCGTTGCATTGAAACCTGACCTGATCCTGAGCTGGGGCGGCGAGACGAAACAGTATGATCAGCAGCTCGAAAGCCTGGGCTTGCGGGTCGTCGATCTGCCAATCACGAATTTCTCAGGAGTACTCCAGCAAATTTTGCTGGTAGGGCACCTGACATCCACACAGGCCACTGCTCAATCGCTGGTGAACCAGCTGCAACAGCAAATTAGTTCGATCGAGGCGGCAGTGGCAGGCACGCCCGTGCCGAGAGTGCTACTCGAAGTAGATGATAGCACGCCAGGAAAACCCTATGTCTTTGGCGGTGGTTCCTTTGGTGATGAATTGCTGCAGGACGCAAATGGCAGCAATATCTTCCACAACAACACCAGTAACGGTGGTTATCCACAGGTCACGGACGAGGCAATCTTCTCCGCCAACCCGCAGTTTGTCATTCTGACTGAAGATCCGGCCTTTGGTGGAAATCCCGCTCTGGTGTATAAGCGCCCCAACTGGAGCAGCATCGATGCGCTCAAATTGCACCAGGTGTACCGCATCAACGTCAACATCATGCAGCATCCCGGTCCACGATTGGTAGAGGGGCTGCGCTGTCTGGCACAGATCGCTCATCCCGACAAGTTCTCTGGTGCATTGCCCGATTACTGCACAGGGACAGTTTGATCATGAAAAGTCATTCTACTAGCTAAACCGCCTTCTTGACGCTTTCCGTACCGGCTTCTCTAGACGTGGGACGGGCTCTAGCTGTACCTGAGGGGGTCCCAGCTTGAGAGGGCGCACAAGCTCTAGCAACATCTCCATGCGGGCATCGCTAAGTGCGGTAATCAACAAGGTGCGACTCTCTAGCAGTTCGATGTCCCCGAAGCATAGCGTTCCTTGAGGGATATCAAACGCCGGCTCTCCCCAATAGGTCCAAAACGCGCGATGTGGGCTATCCTCGACACAATAAAGCCGCTCATCGCCTTGCAAGAAAGCGTACACCACATCGGCAAGGATATTCGTGAAGCGGGCTGATTGCGGGCGCACCAGGCTATATCCCTGCATGCCTGGATTGGGGCAGACGGGCCGCCAATAAGGCAGTAGTCGGCAACAGGCACCAAAGGGTTTGCCACTGCTACAAGGACAGGGATCCTCGGCACCTGTCGGGTGGTAGCTCATGATGGAGACCTTCTCTCCCGGCTGCTCAGGATTCGGATCGCCTGGTTGTGGTCGCCAACAGGTCGTATGGACCAAAACTCCCCCATTCGGATCCAAGTGGACAACATTATCGACGAGGTGCATATCACCTTTCGCCCTATCTCTCTGCTTCATTGACCCTCCTTCACTTGTCAGTGTCGCTACTCTTTCATACAGGACATGGTTTCAGTGTAGCACGTTGCATTGATTTCGGTCTGATAGTTTCGCTTGATTACAGGCCCTGCTTCTCCAGTTCCTCTTTTAATGCTCGCAAGCTCTTATTCTTGTTTCGTAGAGTAGTGATATACGCGTTCCACTCCGCCTCACGCCCTTGCTTCTCATATAGGTGCTTGACTTGAGTTAAGTACCCTGCTGCTTGCTGGTAATTTTCACGTCCGCGCGCATTGACGAGCCGTTCTACCATACGTTCGTACAACTGGATAGCTTCATCAGGATAGGGTTCCTCGGCGGCTTTTGCCACTTGAATTTGGTACTTCTCTGGCGCAAAACGCGTGCTGTATCCATAGCCGTAGTTAGATGTACTTGATGCGCGTTCCATCTGCTCCAGGGCAGCTAACGCCTGCATAATCTCTGTCTCGTTCAGATAAATACTGATAAGCTCTCCCCATTTACCTTGCTTTTCTAGTGCCGCGAGCAGGTCTGGACGCAGGGTGGACCAAAGGGTTTCCGGCTGATCAGCTAACTGCGAGGTAGATTGGACGGAGTTGTAGGTGGCTTTGCTCGGAGCCGCCTGGAAACGTGCAAGCGCCATGTTCAAAGCTTGCTCAGCCTTGTCATATATGCTGTACTTTTTCTCCAACCAGGATCGGTATGTTTCAACTCCGTGTATTGCATCGTAATCTGGCGACTTTCCCCGGATTGTTTGTTCGATCTCTTTCAACTTGCGCTCGACAAGCTCCAAAGCCTGCTCTCGCCGCGCTTCATCTGCTACCAGTTGCTCAGCAAACCAGGTCACTTCCACCGGGTCAGTCAACATTTCTTTAGCGACGTGCAAGGCTTCGTCCACACGACCGAGTTGAAGCAATTTTTCTGTCATCTCTTTGTAAAGACCAGCGTTACGATACTCTTCAATCAGCTCCTCATTGCTGATGTGGGCCTCTTCTTGCAACTTCACGAGGAAACTCACCAGACCCTGGTTGCGCCATTTGCTCCCCTGGTTTGAATGTATTTCCTGCCGGAGCCATCCCTCAACCAGCTTGCGTTCATCTTTCGTCACATTCCGCACAATCGTTCCTACGACATCCGTTTCGATCCCTCCGTATTCCTGTCCAAACTTCCAGATTTCGAACAGGGAGGTAAGCAATTCCTCACGACTGGCGACGCTCAGTTGTTCATTCTCTGGTAGGTCACGTTGCGTGTCCAGACACAATGCCAGACCATCCGTACACTCGTCAATGATCGCAGCGATCTGCCATTCATCTTCCAGTTCCTCATATCTTGCGATAGCTTCCCCTGTAATCGCGGCATACACTGCCTGGGCGTTGGCCCACTCTCCGGCATCTGCAAAATCATCGCCTATCCCACACAGCCGACGTAACTCCGCTGCGATCAAACCTACGGACTCCCACCCTTCGCCTGCGTAGTATAATGCCGCTTCTAACTGCTTGCGGATGCTGGAAAGATTGAGTGTACGATTATTACCGCTGCCAGATGTTTTCCCTTGCTGGCTCGAATGGGGGACTGGAAGTTCTATGAGCAGTTCAATCAGCGGCCCAATGTCAGGCTTGCGTTCCAGAAGCTGTTCCACGAGAAATAGTAACTCCTCGTGGCTTTTCTTCCTCAGTCGTCCCAACACTGCTGTCTCCGGCTTTCCAACTCGTGGTTTTGCCGCTTGTGCATCTTCTGTCATACTTTTCTCCTATTTATCAGAAGGCCTCTTGATGTAGCCCGGCAACGCTTATCATACACTTCTCTGAGATTCTTTTGCAACATAGCCTCGTCTTGAACGTCCATCATTACGTCCCTACAAACTTTTTTTCTCAATAAGATCGCTGTCGAATTACAAAATGAAATCTGCCAGAAATTCGATGACAAATATTAAGGAGGGCAAGCATCCCTGGCATTTCCCACGAGTTGCGCAACGAGATGACACCAAGCAAGCGAACACTATGAGGAATGCAGGAATATCTCTCAAGCGCCAAAGCGAAACAGGTGGAAGGCAGAAAAGAGCGTGGGGAGAAAAAGAGGAGCAAGCTGAGAGGCGTGTGGAAAGAGAAAGGAAGGTGCCTGACAAGAGCATTGAACGCGAAAGATGGTACTTGCAGTCGCTCGCAGAGTTGTCTGAGACGAGCTTGCCACAGCGTTTCAGAGATGCGTATGGCATGCCGCATCGCGTGTTGGTCAACCATGTGAGAGCAGCAGATGACCCTTTACCTTTGCGCGTCAGATGAGCAGGAATGTCTCCAGAAAGAGCAACCAGGCAGGTTGTTACTTTGTTACTTTGTTACGCAGCAGCCACCAGTGCCAAGCCAAAGACGTTCGCAAAGGTGGCAGGAAGGCCATGAAGAGTGATGGCAAGTGGCGGGGCAGTGGATGGTCGAGCGTTACGGGCAAGACGCTCATTCCATGAGAGACGCCAATGCGCACGTTGTGCGCGGGTGTGTCTCTCTGGCGGTTGGCTCTCTTGTTTCATTTCCCGTGGAAGCGGAGCAGAAGGAAGCAGCACGGTTTGTGAACGAAGCAACTGGACCCACTGACGCCGGATGGAACAGCGTGGCCAATCCCCCCACAGGACGGGGAAAGGAGCGGGTTCGGGAGGAAGTTGAGGGGGAAGAGGCTCAAGCGCCGTCGGAGACGCCGTCGAACCAGAGGCGTGGGAAGAGAGAGGCCAAAGCACTGCACTGACTTGTCGTGGCTTGCTGGTCGTGGCGGTTTCCTGGCACTGCGCGCGCAGAGGACACGGACGGCAATGGCACGCGCGAGCACCGTAGACAATACGCAGAGAACCGTTGCGCTCAGGCCTGCGCTCTTGCACTGTTAAGGGATGATCTGCCGGGCAGCGTAATGTGCCATCGGGTTGCAGTACAAAATCGGAGCCAGCAAATCCTTTGGTAAAAGATCGACGAGCCCATTGAGGGGGACCATACGATAGGGATTCATCCACGGTAGTTGGCTCATCCACGCTGACTGGTTCACCTACAGTAGCAGGCTCATCCACGCTGACTGGTTCACCTACAGTAGCAGGCTCATCCACGCTGACTGGTTCACCTACGGTAGCAGGCGAGAATTCCATCACCCGCATGGCGGTAGGCGTGAGGTGTTGCCCGAGTTCTAAACGGAAATTCCACATCCATTGATTCAAGAATCTGCCAAAATTCCTGACCACAAGGGGTATGAGAGCACCATCGGTCCGCATCTTGCTCCACATCTTCATCCGCCAGCACGGTTTCAAACGACCCGCGATGCAGATACACCTGCAGCACATCTGAGGGGGTATACGCGTGGGGCGGCAGCGTTGTGTAGAACAGTTCATAGACCGTTTCTTTGCGCACCACTCCAACGACAGGCTTGTGATCTCCAGCCGGATGGGTAGCGACAAGCAGGCGCACGACCGGCCCTGTTGGGGTGAGCGGCACCGCCAGACAATCGGAGAGATCGCGCACGCTTCCGCTTTCCGGATGGGTTACCTGGACGTCAGGCGCTGATTGAAGTCGGCTTTGGACCTCTGGCAGATCGAGCCAGCTATATTCCTTGCTCCGCCCAATCACTCCACTCTGGCTCGAGAGGATCTCCTTCACCGGAGCGGTGTTTCCATACAAGCCATCGACGCGCACGATGAGGTTGGAGAGGGGAAGCGCACACGCCGTCGCGTACGCCGTGATGGCCTGCAGGGCCTGTCGCATTTCGGCGCGGTAATCGCCATTTCCCGGCCCTGAAAAGGTGCCCATCCATTGATGGGTGAACGGTTGTAACACCGTGGTTCGTGTTCGCCCCACCTGTCCTCGTTTGCGCCCGAAATAGCCTTTGGCGCACACCTGCTCAAAACGGCGGTGCGGGGCAGGAAGCTCTGGTGTCTGCGGAAGAGCTCGTTGTCGCGCCGCCTGTTTGGTCCCATCGACATCGATCACCAGCCAGTGCTTCCCCTGGCGGTCCCAAAGCCCGCCAGGAGGAGAGCCGAACGGCGTTCTGGCCACGAGATCCCGCCTCGAAACACGGACCGTAATGCCTCCACACTTGGCTGATCAAGCGCGCCCAGAAAACGGGAGAGGGTGCTGCGATGGGGCAGACGGCTTCGCTCAAAGAGCGCCATGAACACCTCGGAAAAGGGAGCCAAACGCTCATAAAAGGCTTGGAGGCTGGGTTCACCGCTGAGGGCATAGCCGATGAGCACGGCCACAAAATCAATCAGCTCATAGTGATCAAAGCGAGCGCGAGCAAATCGCACCTGTGTCTCGATGAGCTTCACGAGACCATAGGTTTTGAGGATCTCAGCCATCATGGCGACTTCTGCGAACCAACAAGGCGTGGTCGGAGCCAATTCTGGGGCAATCTGGATGTGGACTGAAGTATGTGTCATACTAGGTGGGTCTTCTCCTTTTAAGATGACGTTGTGTCTTGTCGACCTTCTAAGGAGACACCTTTTTCTCTCTTTTTACAATGCTTCTCCCCTTTTATCCACCTTTTTCCTCATTTTGCCTGCTTGGTGTTATCTCGTTGCGCAACTCGTGGGCAGGAAATCATCGACTGGTTGGAGCAAACCGTAGAAGGATGGAACGAGCATCCCACGCCTTTTGTGTGGAATGGCAAGCGGCGACGCCGCCGCGAACGGGCACGTGTACGTCGCTTAGGCGGATCGGGAGCTTCCATCGTCAAGGGCTACTCAATCGTTAGCTGACCCACTAGCCGTAGGGGCGATTGACGCCCAGGGAGCGCCCCTGGCATCTAGCAATTGGGGGCCACTGTATCAAATCCCTGACTTTTTATCACAAGTTTAATCGAGAAAGTAAAGGCGCAAGATGAACGCCTTCCAGCAGTGTTTGGATATGCAGCCATCCTCGCCACAGGGTTTTCCACCCGGGGGGCCATCGCTTTTGCGGCCCAGATACCCGCCATAGCGGGCAATGGCATGCCAACACTGCTGGATCGTCATCGTCTCGGCAGGCCGATGATCCAGATGAGCCACGACCGCCACGACGTCGGGTGGCAAGACCTGGCTTGCAGGTTGCTCGGGATCTTGTCTGGAAGCGGCTCGCAGTTGCATCAAGCGGACGGCCATGGGGGCAAGCAACCCCAAGATCGTGCGCAACCCCTCATAGTCCTGCAACTGACGCTGCTCGATCTGGCAACCCGTTTTGAGTCCTTGATGAAAATCTTCGACCATCCAGCGAGCACGATACCAGTCCACCCGTTGCTCGGCTTGCTCGCGGGTCTGCGTGGGCAGCGAAGAGAGCAGGACCCATTCCAGTGCTTCCACCCCTTCGGGTGGTTCTGGCTCCCAGACATGGATGACCCACACCACCAGCGGATGCCAGCCCTTGGTCTCTTGGCCGCGCGGTGGCAACAAGCGCAATGGTTGCCACGAGAGCGAGACGTTGGCCGTGCGGGCCTTGCGCTTCTGGCTGGCGGTGATCTCCACCGTCGAGGTGGCTTGAGCAGGCCAACTTTCTACGACCTCAAAGAGGTGCAGGGCAGGCGGACTGGGACGCTCTGCATGATGCGAACGTGGGGGCACGGGCCTCTCAGCTTGCTCCACTAACAGATCGACACAGCGATCTTGGGCTGCACGGATCAGGAAGTCACACTGCATTTCACGGCACAGGCTCAGAAACGAGAAGATATCACTATAGCGGTCTCCAATATGAACCCAGCGCACGCCTTCGGGCGGTGATCCCAGCGCTTGGACACTTCGTTCCCAGACCTGCGATTCTCGTTCGCGCTGCAGACGTTGCTGCTTCGTTTCCTTCGGGGGAGCAGGCTGACGCAAAAAGGGTTCCTGGTGCGCGATGCCAAGCACCTGACGGCTGTTCGGCACGACGGCCAGAACCGTTTGCAGCAAAAAACCCTGATGCGAGCCATTGCCAATCGGTCCCAATCCGCTGGTCTTGGGGTGGGGCTGATAGTCGATTTCCGTGGTATCTTGGATCAGCAGCACCTCTCGTTGCTCACGACAGTCCTGCCGCGTCGCCTCCACATGCGGTCGGATCAGTTCTTCATAGCTGACATGTCCCGATTGCAAAAAACGGTAGGTGGCTTCCAATGCGGCTTCATCATGCAATTGCTTGGGCAACGACGCCCCCGTCTCCGAGGCCATCGCGTGCGCAATGGCAACGGCACGACGATCGCGACGTGGATCGCCCAACCGGACCGAACTAAAGGTGGCTTCCGCCCACAGCAGCGGCGACAACAGTGTCGATGTTGGCATCATCGCTGGTTTTCCTCCTTGTGGACTCACTTTTCCTTGATACACGCAACTTTCTCTTTGATTCTACCACTTGTTGTCGATCAGACTTGTGATAAAAAGTCAGATCAAATCCAGGGTGTTCTTGCACCCGGCGAGAACATCCTGGGGGCGGCGTCGCTATTCGCAGCGGCACCAGCTTCGCCACCCCCATTGTCTCGGGTATCGTTGGCCTTTTGCTGAGTATCCAGCTTAAACGGGGAGACAAACCCGATCCCCATGCCGTGCGGGTGGCCATCCTCAAGAGCGCTCACCCATGTAACCCACAAGAGGCGCCAGATTGTCGGCGCTTCATGGTGGGCAGCCTCAACGTCGCGGGAGCCCACAGGCTGATCACAAAAGGACGAGAAAACGGTCTGGGAGCAACCGCTCGCGTGCAGGGAGCAGAAAAGGTGGTAGCCGGTCCACTGGCTTCTCGGAAGATGACGCCGACGGTTGTGAAGGCGGCAGCGCCTGTTGAGCTGTATGCACTGACAAAGAGGCAGGAGGGACATGGATCTGACCGGCGACAAACGCTGGACATCCGACCGCAGGACGCTGCCAGCCAGGTCCATCCCTCCTCCGACTACGGTTATGAGGGATCACCACCTCTCGTCTATGCGCTGGGCACGATTGGCCACGATTTGGGCACCGAGGCGCGGCGTGATGCCTTCATTCAGGCCATGCCCGGTGAGCGCAACAACCCCAACGATCCCAGACAGCTCCTGGCATATCTGGCGGAGAATCCCTATGAGGCCGCTGGGGTGATCTGGACCCTCAATCTGGACGCAACTCCCATCTATGCGATCCGTCCCGCCGGCCCCTACGCCAGCATCGCCTACGACCGACTGCGCGAGTTCTACAATGCCCAACTGGCTGGCGAGGTGGAGCTAGTCGCCATTCCCGGTATACTGGCTGGCAGCGCCACTCTGCTCTCCGGTCAGACGGTACCTCAGATTGTACCCGAACTGCGCGGCATGGCCAGTTGGACCATCCCTACCCTGGTTGGGGCTGCGCTTGGCCCACGGCCTGAGGCACCGGACCTGGCTGCCGCCCACGACCAGCGTCGGGACGGCCTCACCAACTTCCTGGATCGCATCTACTATGAAATGCGCAACCTGGGCCTCAGTTCACAGGAGCGAGCCAAGAACTTTACGGCAACCAACCTCTACCAGGCCGGACTGGCATTTGCACAAGCCGCCTCCGGTGGGATGCAACTCGATAGCATCACAGTGGAACGCAGCCCTATCTGCCGACCCGACTCCGACTGCTGGGATGTCATACTCTCCTTCTTCAACCCGGCTCGGCGCCTGGATCAGGCCAGGCAGGAGTTTCGCTTGACCGTGGACGTCAGCGAGGCGACGCCGGTCACGGTGGGTGTAGTGCGCTCCTGGTCTGTGTACTAGCAGTTTGTCGGAGAGACGCAGATGCCGCGCTCCGGTCAGTAATGGTAGACTGTATGCATGAAAAGAACATTCAAAACGGTGGACTATGACCAGGCATTGGATCTGACAGTACGGCTGGGTGACTGTGTGCCGCCTGACCATCTGGCTCGCTTCGTGGTGGACAGCGTGGCCCAACTTGACCTCTCGGCGCTGTATGCCCACTATGGGCCGCGTGGAGGAGAGCCGTATGCCCCCGAAGTGTTGTTGGGCTTGCTGCTGTATGGGTATGCCACTGGGGTGTTCAGTTCGCGCAAGATTGAGCGTGCCACCTATGAGGCGGTGCCCTTTCGCTTTATCGCCGGCAATCTGCATCCCGATCATGATACGCTGGCCACGTTTCGACGCACCTTTTTGCCAGAACTCAAGGAGCTCTTCGTGCAGGTGCTCTTGCTCGCCCAGGAGGCAGGTGTGCTGAAACTCGGGACGATCAGTCTGGATGGGACCAAGGTGCATGCCGATGCCTCCAAGCGCAAAGCGGTCAGCTACAAACGGTTGCGGGAGTTGGAGACCCAGTTACAAGCCGAGGTCGAGGAGCTTTTTGCCCTGAGTGAACAGCTCGACCAGCGAGAGGTACCCGACGGGTTGGTGGTACGCGAGGAGATTGCCCGACGGGAGGACCGTTTGGCGCGACTGGCGGAGGCCAAAGCCGTGATCGAAGCGCGTGCGAAGGAGCGTGCGGCAGCCGAGCAGGCCGAGTATGAGGCCAAACTGGCGCAGCGTGCGGAGCGGGAGCGCACGACGGGGCGTCGCCCAGGTGGCCGTCCGCCGACGCCGCCGGTGCCAGGACCCCGTGATGGCGACCAGTACAACTTCACTGACCCAGAGTCGCGCATCATGAAAAATCCCACGAATACCGGATTTGAGCAAGATTACAACGCGCAGGTTGCTGTGGATCAGGAGAGTCTGCTTATCGTGGGATGTGCTCTCTCCAATCACCCCAATGACAGTCAGGAAGCCGAACCCACCCTCGCGGCCATCCCTTCCGTGATCGGCATGCCCGAGGCGGCGGCGCTGGATGCCGGGTATTTTGGCCCTGCGACCCTGGAGGCATGTGCCAAGCGGGGCATCGAGCCCTACATCGCCACGGGGCGTGATCCCCATCATCCCAGTTGGCAGCAGCGGTTCGCTCCACTCCCCGAACCCCCACCTGAGGCGGCCAGTACCCAAGTCAAGATGGCCTACAAGCTCAAGACGGCGTTGGGCAAAGCGATCTATGGAGCACGCAAGTGTACCGTCGAACCGGTGATCGGGATCATCAAGGAGGTGCTGGGCTTTCGCCAGTTCTCCTTGCGCGGGACCCAGGCTGCTGCTGGTGAGTGGTGCCTGGTCTGTTTGGCGTTCAATCTCAAGCGCTTCCATACCTTATCCTGGGCATAGCACAGGGGACAACGGGATCCTTCCAGATCATTCGGTCACCATTCCTGGTCCGATCTCACTTGCGCCCTCGCTCCGTTCAGTCGTCCTTGCCTGTGCCATGAAGGATGCGCTCAGTTGCATGACAACTGGTCTGACTGCTCTCTGTTCTCTCCGACAAGCTGCTAGGGCATGTGGTCATGACACGCTGTGCTGCTGCCGACTCTCCAGCCATGCCTGGGGGCGGCGGCAGACAGGCAGAGCAACAGAAAGGAGATCAGATCAGCAACACGGTTTTGTATAATCGCTGGTACTCGGTCAGCCTGGATGCCCTGTTGGGCACGTTCAGACCCATGGTCGTCATGTGGCGGCCACAACGCTCACGAGCATGAACTATACTGAAAGGAAAGAGAGCCATGAGACTACCTAACCCAAGACTACCTAACCAAAGCCCACCTGTCACGCGAACGGTCAGCACAGCGCACATTGGAGCAGGTGTACACCCTCAACCAGGGGCGTACCCTCAACAAATGTGTGACGCAGTTACGTGTGGGGTTGCCGTTCTGCGATGTGTTTTCAGTCCAGATCCAGTACAATGCCTCATCTCCAAAGGGCTGCCAAATTGTATTCCGTGCGTCTTGTAAATCTTATTGGAGTTTAGACTAAATTCTTGCGAAGCAAGGTGGGAAACCGTGCGAGCTATATTTTACGAAAATCACATGAACCCAGTCTACAAGCCGCTTGACACGAAATTAATCTAAACTCCAAAGTACCAGATCATTCATGAAACTGCCAGATCGAAAACTGGTACATCTCGCAAAGCGGCCCGAGTTGCATACCCAGGATTCTGGCGAAACAGACCCAAATAATATGACCGCAAACCTAATTCTCATGATCGAGCGAGAAGCTTCGCTGCTCAACCGCCTTAATCAGGTGAAGAATGTGCTGCATTGTCTCGAACGGGATATAGACCCGCCAGAGTACCAGGTTTTGTGTGACCTCATTGAGTTACTAAAAGATGCCTGTGTAATAATTTGGATAGGTTGTGGTTTAACTGGTAAAAAAGGCTGTTTATAGCAGAGAATACGACCTCTTCATTGGATCCATAGAGGCATCTCCTCATGATCGATGCCAAAGTGATGAGCAACTTCGTGCAGAACAGTGTGTCGCACCTGCTCGCGAATGCGGTCGGGGTCACCATGGCAATAGGCTTCAATCGCGCGCTGATAAATGGTGATGATCTCCGGGTGCAGAACTCTCGCTTGACCATAGGAGGTCAACGGCACCCCTTCATAGAGTCCGAGGAGCGTATATCCTGCTTTGATGCCCACTCGCTGCATCACCTCTTCGCCTGGCTCGTACTGCACTCGCACCAGCACGTTTTCCATCTTCTCCTGAAACTCAGCAGGAATAGAACTGAGCGCCTCCTCGACGAGGAGTTCGAACGAACTCAACACACCTTCATCTGCATCTTCACCTTCGCCTTCGACAAAACTGTCATCTGTATCAGCTTCTATCACGCTATTGTCACCTTCGCTGCTCGGGTAGTTTCTCCCTGGGCTCATTGTGCGATTCAATACACTCTTTGGCAAGAGGAAGAACGCTCCCACGGCTCCAAAGGCGAAAGTGCCGAGCAGGAGGAGCCAACCGGAAAGAAGGTCATACAAGTCGTTGAGATAGGCACTGAGGAAGAGGAGTGCGACGAGGAAACTCATCATGGCGAAAAAGTAACGCGAGCGATTACTGTGAGCATATTTGGTAGGCTCATCCGGTTCTGGTTCGTGATGATCGTCGTACTCTTCCTCTTGCTCAGCCATATTCATCCTCTGTTTCACCCAAAAATGTACAAAGTCAAGGTATGTTGAACTCCTTAATAGTGACTACTACGACCTCAATTCTTCTTCTTCTTCTTCTTCTTCTTCTTCTTCTTCTTCCTCTTCCTCATCACGATCTTTCGTAATACAGTGTTGTACTGCTTTGAGCATATTGCCTGTCGCAGTGCTACTCCCATCCTTCGAGGGGTCTAATCTGTCCCATGGCGTCGTATCAGTAGCAGCATCGAGAATGGCCTGGTGAACATTGTTGATTACATGCCCTTGCGTCTGCCATTCGAGAATGCGCGCCGCCAATGCACTAATGATGGGGGTGGCAAATGATGTCCCCACCCAGTATGCCCAGGCATGATCGTTGGGGGCAGCGTAATACTGTTCAGGCGGGTCAGCCGAGAGTGGCGCATACTCTACTGAGCTGTAAATGCCGCGAGGCGCGTCGGTAATTTTCACATCAGGATGGTTGCTGGTAGGATTGGGAGGACTGGGTGGCGTCACAATCGGTACTTCCCCACCATAGGTCGCAACTCCACGAAGGCCAGGGTAACAGCTATACGAGGACGGATTCCCGCTTGAATTGACAGCGCCAACTGGAATGACGCCATCTATGGAATCCGGTGCATTGGCGAATTTTGCGGGATAGAGCGCATCGGGGCGATTTCCGCCAGGCATCTCGCGTAGGTCCCCTTCATTTCCGGCAGAGGCCGCGATGATAACCCCGATATCGCTCAAGCTCTTAATAGCATGTTTCAGGCTTGCCCATACATTATTGAAGCCACCGATAGTGGTATCAATTCCCCGCGAGTGTGCTTCGTCATCGGTAGGTATCACCAGGCTCATGTTAATAACAACCGGTTTACCATAAAGATCTCCTGACCGCAGCGCCTTACGGAAGTATATATGCTCGAGGGCATGTGTTATCAATTCCAAATCGCCTACGCACAAATCATCCAGGATACGGATGCACTCCATCCACGCATGGGGAGCAACATCGCGCACGATACCGGCAATAAACAGGCCATGATCCGCCAGTTTAATGGGATAATGCCGTCCGTAGACATCTTTGCCGACGAAAGTGCCTTTCGTATCAATCTCTTCCTGCACATCTTTTACGCCTGACATGAACCCGTAATCAAATTCAACTGATTCGTTGACCTTCCTTAAAAGCAGGTTGTCATCTCCAGCATCTCGCGCCGCCCTCGCGATTTCCCCTCGTTCTGGAAATGAATCCAGGATAAAGACTGTTACGTCATCGCCCTGCTTTGATTTTAGATCATAGGGAAGATCAGGCAACCTGATATGCCAGTTAGAACAGGAGTCTTTTACTGGTATAGGCGGAGTAAGAGGGCAGCCTTGACCTGCACCAACCGGAGTCCCCCCACTTAACCAGGTGGGCGCAGCAATGGTGATGGGAATATGTTCACCCCCATTGAGTTCCTCCAGGTTTTCGTTGAGCGTCCTCACAATCAGAGGAATAAGATTGTCATCATCATCACCAGAATCGTGCATTTTCATGGAGGCGCTACCCATTCCACCATGTGAAGAACGTTTCTCGATCTGGAAGAAGCTAATAACGCTTGTCCTGATGGGCCCAAATGAACTTACATTAGGGACGGGAAAGCCGAAAGGGTGGATGCCAGGAGGCAGCCGCAAGCCACCTGCTGATTCGCTCCTTTCCATGGTAGACGATATTTGTGGTGAAACAGGCGGCTTGGGGTCTGCATGATCGCCATCATGCAAAAAATGTAATGTGATCGGCACTTCCTTTTCTTGGAGGAAACGATTAAGCTTTTCCAGTTGCACCGGCAAATCCAACTCTCGCAATGGTTCCGGGTTGAAAATGCCATCTCCTACGATGAGGGGAATAGAGGATTGAAACACGATACTAACCTGGTCGTCACGCCAAAACGAGTTGTGCATATCGCCTATAGACATCTTGCCCATGGGCATTTGTTGCATATCCATCTTTGCCTCCATACCCATATTTAGTGATTTACTTCTCTCATTGAGCCGCAATATACGTTGGAAAACCTACTCGATGGTCAACCCTTCGATGATCATTTCATGCCCGAGAAGGCTAATCACCATGACATAATTACCAGCAGGTATGGGCTTGAAGATGACGTTGCCCATGTCATCAACGCAGTGTTCGCCTTTTCCAGACAAGCAGTAACACGAGAAGAAACCGATGATACCGGTATTTTTCAATTCTGGGAAAACTACCCACTTTAGCTTAACGCTTTGTATGCAAAACTGTCAAGATAAACGGAAATGCAATTTATCGAGTCCACTGTGCAGGCTACATAGGCCATCAGGTCACTTTGCTGTGAATGATGTCGATTTAGCCATTTGCTTGGCTCTCCTCAAAAACGACTCTGAAAGAGGGCGATGTGCCACAGCCCGTCGCGCTTCGCGGCGAGGAGTGCCTGCACCGGGTTGAGTTGCGGCTCGAGATCCAACTGCCCGGGCGGGACCAGGCTGGCGACCGCGCGTAGGACAGCAACTTCGGGAACCAGAAGGCGCACGCTTCTCACTTTCCCCACGAAAGCGGCACATTGTCAATTTACGGATTCATCACCCAATATATTCCTGAATGTGCTGAGGCAATGCTTTGTTCATCGCCTTGAGGTAGATTGTGGCCTTCCCGAAGAAAATCAGCAGCGCTTGGAGATAGACATCGAGTTGGAGTTCAACTGGCATCGTAAAGCCGCTTCGATCAACCGTCTTCTTCAAATCCTCATCCGAGAAAGCAGAAACCGTTGCTTTCAACTCTTCGTCCAGCGTTTGAAACCATGCAGTACCTCAAACATCTCTTGCAAGGAGTACCTGTTCAGAACAGCAGAGAGATGATATGGTATATGTGGTTAAGAGTTGCCATAAGAAAGGGATATGACTGATGCGTACAAACCAGGTAAAAGAAAAACTCAAGCGAGGTGAGCCAGCGCTGGGAGCATGGTTGAGCCTCCCCAGCGTACCCTCGGCAAGAATCATGGCGCGACTTGGCTTCGATTGGCTCGTGGTGGATATGGAACACACCGCGCACAATCCTGTACTCATGGCCGATATGGTTGTCACCATCGCTGATGCCGGTACCAGCGCACCCATCGTGCGCGTTCCTGGAAATAGCGTCGAGTGGTACAAGTGGGCTTTGGACGCCGGAGCATGGGGTATAATAGTCCCGATGATCAATACCCGTGAAGAGGCGCAGCAGGTAGTAGAATACGCAAAATATCCGCCGCTTGGTTCGCGCAGTATCGGCGGCGCGTTTGGCCCCTACGGGTTCGGCATCACCAATTGGCCGGATTATGCGCGGATGGCGAACGATGAAATTATCGTAACCGTTCAGATCGAGAGTTCGCGGGCGCTCGAAAATCTCGACGATATTCTCTCCGTGCCGGGCATAGACGTAGCGTTCGTAGGGCCAAACGATCTCCACGCTCAGCTCGGCCTCACACCAAGCACCGAGGGAGCCGAACCCGAATTCGTGGATGCCCTGGAACGGATTAAGGCAGCAGCGCAGAAACATCACGTCGTCCTGGGCATCTTTAGCGACGGTGGGGTAGCTGCGGCAGAACGTGTGCGCCAGGGCTTCCAGATGATCAGCGTCACGACTGATATCAGCAGCATGATTGCGACTGCAACACAACATTTGCGTTTAGCGAAGGGGCGCGGATAGGACAAGAACGAGACCAGAAAGAGAGAGCGAGCATGCAGCAGGCGCACGTCTGGACAGGGAGAGCGCTGCACCCCGAGGCCCTGGCTGTACTTGAGGGCCTGGCTACCATCTCCGTCAGCGGTGTGGGAGAGCGCAACGATTGGTATGCGGAAGCATCGACGGCTGACGCGATCATCGTTGAAGGTGCGACGTTTGTGACAGGTGAGGTGATGAACCGCATCGGCCCATGCCTGCGCATTATCGCTCGCACGGGCATTGGTGTGGATCGCATTGACCTCGCTGAAGCAACCCGGCGCGGCATCCTGGTCGTGAACACTCCCGATGGGCCAACCGAGTCTACTGCCGAACACGCTATCGCGCTGCTGCTCAATCTCTGCAAGCAAGTTATGGTCAATGATCGTATCCTGCGTTCTGGGCAACCCTTTCCGCCGCTCAGGCAAGTGACGCCCGGCTTTGAGGTAGCAGGCGCTGTACTGGGGTTAGTTGGCCTGGGACGTATCGGGAGTCGCGTTGCAGCTATAGCGCGTGTTCTGGGAATGAAGGTCCTGGCATATGACCCTTTCGTTGCTCCTGAGCGAGCCAGTACGCTAGGTGTGGAACTTGCCCCCTCTCTGGCGGAACTGCTGCCTTGCGCCCAAATCGTCTCCCTCCATTGTCCTTCCACACCGGAGACCTACCACATTATGAATGCCGAGACCTTGAACCTGATGCCTGGAGGGAGTTACCTGATCAACGTCGCGCGTGGAGCATTGATCGACGAGACGGCCCTGCTCGCCGCATTATGCTCAGGCCACCTGGCGGGTGCGGCACTGGATGTCTTCGACCCGGAACCACCGATGACCAATCACCCACTCTTTACTCTGCCCAATACCATCTGCACGCCACACATTGCCTCGCATACCACTGCCAGCGTCCAACGTATGCACGTGATGGCCTGCGAGCAGATCGCCAGCGCTCTGCGCGGCGAACGCCCAACGAACCTTGTGAATGCCGAGGTATGGGGACGGCAGCAGGACAGAGATGATAAGTTGCCCAGTTCAGGAGAATAAATCCATATCGAGATCGGAGGTGGAACGCACACCAGTCTGCCCATACCTGAACGCGACCTTGTCATCATGGCCGATGAGGGCGTTGCGGATAACTGCGCGGACCAGGTCAAGTACACCTGGGTGGTCGACGTTCGCGAACCAACCAATCCGGTAACGATTGCGACCTTTCCCACGCCAGCCGAAGAAGATTACTGCGCGAAAGGCGGACACTTTGGCCCGCACAACCTGCACGAGAACCGCCCCGGTTCCTTCCAGAGTTCAGAGTTGATCTTCGCAACCTATCAGAACGCGGGTGTTAGAGTATTCGACGTAAAAAACCCCTTCCGGCCCGAGGAGGTGGCCTATTTCGTCCCGCCCGCACGCGGGCGCATGTTCGACCCGCGACCGGAAAGCGCGCAGGTTATCCAATCCTGCGATGTGTTTGTCGACTGGGAAGGTCTACTCTACATCACCGATTATAACGCGGGCCTCTATATCCTCGAATACAAAGGTAGTGAGCTGTTCGTGAAAGACGGGAGATAGAATAAGAGGTATGAACTTGTCGTGAGTATGCTAAGCTAGTTATTAGTGGATGGAGGTAGCAAGGCAGAGAAGCAGATACAAAAATATTGCTAGGTATCCCACGAGAGTAGCTATCTGGAAGAACAAGCAGGGAGGAACGTGTCATAAATACCAAAACGACAAAAAAACATTGACATTGTTCTTTTGGTCAGGTATTATTGCGTTAGAGGTTTTGCCTGATGCATGAACAAGACACAGCAAATCGCATTTACTCAACAGAAGAAGTTGCAAAACTGAGTGGTTTCACAGTGCGACAGATTGGTTATTGGGTAAAGCAAGGCATCATCACACCTAGCATACAGCAAGCTCACGGGTCAGGTACACGCAGGCGTTACAGTTTTGATGATCTCTTGCAATTACGCTTTGTGCGTCAACTCATAAATCATGGCTGGTCTATGCAGAAGATTCGTGAAGCAATTACAAGGTTGCGCGCTATTATGGGTGAATCTAACAGCTTACAAAAAGCAGTTCTTGTTCATGGCTCGCACACCATTCTTGCAATCTGCAAAGTAAGAGGTGGAGAGCGCGTCATTCTCGATGCTCTTGATCCAGGTGGACAGCAAGTAATGTGGATTTATCTGGATACGTTGAGAGAAGAGACAGAGCGTAGTATATCACAAAACAGTCCTTTCCAGACACAAATAAGCTCACAGCAGCAGTAATCTGATAGAGTAGATTGTGCAGAATAAAAGAAAATAATGCAAAGCTCAAATCTATTTCAAATTCCTGAACTTGCATACGCACCTCTTCCAGCAGGTGCGTATGATGCTGCTCTTGAGGGTATCACAAAATGTGGCTTTTCTGAAAACGCTATCTTAAAAGAGTATAGCTTTTCTTCTGCCAATGTAAAGTCTCCTGTCAAGCTTAATGCACTTGCTTTTGCTCATCCCATTCATCGTAATCCAGGTGAGTACGCTAGCTTTACAGTCTACAATGCAGTAAATGGACTGCGTGATGAGGCAATAGTGCCAATCCTGGCGGAATCAGCAGCCCCTTTCCACATCATTCATCGTGATGAACGGTTTTCTTTCTGGGGAAGTACAATCTTAAACAGGCAACCAAAGCCAATTCCTCTCCTATCAAATATTTCCTACGATCAGCTTGCTCATGCATTGGGTGAGTATGCACCTGATCTCGAACCACAACGCATTGTTGATGTGAAACTTGGTCGTGACAGCTTTACTTTACCTATGCTTCGCGAGATGCAGCCTATGCAGTTGTCTTTCTGGGCTGCTGATGTCACACGACCATTACTGGTAGATTACTTTGCCCAGGCGGTTAATGCACTTCGCCAATATGCAAAGCGGCAAAGAACGGGAATACCTGATGAGACGCTTACATCTCTTGCGATACAACTTCTTGGAGCTATTGTTTTAGCAGACACAGGTGTGTTGGATGATGATATTCATCATATTCGCCTAGGAGACGTGTCGATGCGGCAGCTTTTTGAGAGAGCGGCTTCGCGGTTTGCACGTTATTTTCAGCCAAACATGCTCTTTACCTACGAAGAGGCTGCGGAGCGTGCATATCAGATACTCCGGCAAATAAGATACTCTGGCTTCGTGCCGGAGATGCTCGCAGGCATCTATACGGCCGCTTTCAGTAAAGAGCAGCGAAAAAAGTTGGGACACTATGATACGCCATTGTACCTTACAAGACGCATATGGGAAAATATTCCGGTAGAGTACCTTCCACCACAGCAACGCCATATAGTAGATATGACCTGTGGTTGGGGGAGTTTTTTGATAGCAGGGCACGAACGGCTCGCTCAACTCAGTGATATGCCATCTTCTCTGAGGAGTTTTCTGCATGGAAATGATATTGATCCCTTTACATCTCAACTAGCGGGTTTAGGCTTACTACTTTCTACATCAGAAGATAGTTGGCATGTTGACGACAGCGATGCTTTGGAATGGCAATGGTTGGAAACAAATCGGCCCGGTATCATCGTTGGCAATCCACCATTTGGTTCTGTACAAGATTCATCCATAACAGGTACAGACAGTTGGTATGAAGAAGCTAATAAGTATCTTGCCTATGCTATTGATCGACTGGCTCCCAATGGCTATCTAGCGATGCTTATGCCGCGTTCCTTTACATCGTCAATCGCATCACGAGGTTTTCGTAAGCAACTGCTTGTACACTGCGATGTTCTTGAACTATGGGAGTTGCCAGTAGGGGTTTTTTCAGGAGCTACAGCAAGAACACTAGTTATATTTGCACAGAAAAACAGTAACGAGGGGAATCCTACAAGACTACGCACTGTACAACCCCTTTCACTAAAATCTACCATAGAGTCAGGAATTTTTACCTTTACAGCTTCGAGCCTTGTCACCAATCAATCGGCTTGGAACAAATCTTCAAACACTCAAATTATGGACTATCAGATTGTTTTGCCAGAGTATACATGGAAAGCTGTACGCTCCCATAGCGTAAACTTACAAGAAATCGCAGAAGTTGTTAAAGGAGCAAGTCGAGGAAAACCAGAAAATAGACGATGGGCAAACTACCCATTCCCTAAAGAGGTTCCCTGGCTCACAGGTGTCAAAAGAGTAATGCCACGCTCGTTTGCCATTGACTATACACAAGCAAAAACTATTGTATATCCCAATGAGCTTGAAGAACCTCGAAAAAGTAATCGACCTGGAGAAGATAAAGAGTACATCCTTGCAGATACAAAGGTATTAGTAGTGCATGCCCCAGATACAACCTGGGGAAAACGCAACAAGCTTGCTATTGAGCGCAATCACTATTACCCTTCTGAGAGCTTTTGGGTAGTAACTCCCAAGAGCTATGCCGAACAACAAGGAATTACTTGTGAAGTGCTAGCAGCGGTACTAAACTGGGATATCAGTAATGCATGGATTGTTGAACATCTCACACGCGTCGGAATACTCAAACGAGTCATGGGTAGCATTCCCTTCCCTAAGTATTTAAGCTCGCATGATTGTCAAATTCTTACTGAAGCGATAGTGAAAATAGAGAAGGCTGCTTCACATAATCAAGAAGTACCAGGAGATGCAATGCAGATGATAGATACTGTTCTCAAAGCAGCCTATCATCTTGATGACACAACTTTTGATCGTTTACGCAAGGTATCTGAGTGGGATAGCAATCCACAGATTACACTCGATAGTCAGCCCAATCTGGCTAAAGCGAACTGGACTCTTGGTGGACTAGTGAAAAGTGTTCAGGCAGAAGAAGGAACAATTACACTGTGGATGGAAGGATTCCAGGAAATGCAAACAGTGCAAATTGTTCCAACTATGCCGGGATGGATGTTGCGAAGCGGAGCAGCTTTTCGCACAAAGATTTCAGACAGGTATCTTGACGAAGATCGAATTGGGCCCGAAACCATCGACTGGGGGATATTTCGTCCTCAACCTTACACATATATGAGTGAAGAGGAACTCTTTGCAAAACTTTCAAACCTCCTCCATGAAGATGATAGAAACAGAATCCTCTGAACCATTATCATCCGTTAGAATTGCCTTTATGGATGTGGGACAGGCAGATACTATTGTAGTTACAAGTCCAGAGACACATGAGGCTATCGTCCTGGATTGCGTCAACCCGAAAGCGGTTTTAGACTATCTGAAACAAGAAGAGATACTCTATTTGCGTGGAATCATCGTAACGCACCTTCATGCCGACCACTATAGTGGCGTTATTGGCTTACTAGAAAATCAGCACGAGGTTGCTGGTATGAAATCATGCGAAGTTGTTGCCTTCAACGAAATCTTTAATCAGAGAAATTTACAACAATTACTTCAGGATGACGATTACCACTCTATCGGTTATGATGGACCTCCCAGTGCTCTGCGGCAGCTTCTTGAGTGGCGTAAACAAAACAAATTGCGATATGCAGCCTTACAGGCTCAAGCCGGACAGCTACCGTTTACGGGTACTTTAGTCAAACGCTTTCATGTGCTTCACCCTTATGCTGCTGATTACAGAACCTTAGAGAGTAAAGGGCTCAATAATACTTCGATAGTTCTACGTCTCAGTACCTCGGGTTCAAGCGCACTGCTCACAGGTGATATTGAACCTGAAGGGTGGCAATATCTTCGAGAAAATCATCCCGATTTGCAATGCGATGTTCTCAAATTTCCTCATCACGGCGCATGGAAAAATGCTGATGCGGAAAAGCTTATTGATTGTATTCAACCCTCAATTGTGGTTATATCCGTAGGCTCTGAGGGGTACGAAAAGTATCAGCATCCAAACGAACATCTATTTAATGCTCTTGTCAAACATCCTCATATAAGGGTACTCTGTACTCAGGCAACCGACCAATGTCGAGCTTCGGTTATTAGCATTCGTAAGGAAGTTCTTAGCAAATTGGGTACTCAAGCCAGCAAAACAGGTTATCCAGTGCTTGGCTCCAAAAGGGGATGTCCATGTGCAGGAACTGTTGTCGTTGAACTAAGTGATCACGCTCAGATTCTCCAACCAGAGAGTCGTTTTCACAAAGAAGGCATTATTAAAACTTATTTTACCTCTCATCAATGTAACATCTAGCAGTAGTATCTACAGAATACCCTGTACCTGGTGATTTCACAACTGCTGTCGCTTTTCATAAATATTTTGCATTGGCCCAAATATTTGTGGCAATAAGCAACCTACTGGTGATTGTCACAAATATTTGGCCAAACTCTACTTGTTTCTTCTTATCTTTGCGGTCATGCTATCCTCTTCCTGAGCACGCTATCAACTTCCTATTGCTCTGATCCTACTGCCCAGCGGGATAAGTAAGTCAATTATGGAAGTTGAAGAATGATACAGCCCTTTGCTGCGAAAATGGCGTCAGCATAGCCAATGGAGTGATACAATTCTATTTGACGAGGGGGTAATACTTACGGGGACCAAACCCCTCGCTTGTACAATATGGATTCTCGCAAACGAAAGAAGGGCGGAAAACGTTATGTCCCAGGAGGAAAATGTTCGCTTCATCCTCACATCTTCGGATGTTTCTCAACTGCCGATACGCGACCGTGTCGGTCTGGTCATCCAGGCAACAGATGTCGCCACCACGATCACCAGGATACGCGAGGCAGAGCATGCTGGTGTTCAACAAGTCTGGATGACGCAATCGGTGGGCATGCTGGATACCCTGACGCTCTTTGCCGCCGTGGCAGCGCAAACAACGCGGATCCGCTTGGGCACATCGATCGTGCCGATCTATCCACGTCATCCCCTCGTGATGGCGCTGCAAGCAGCTACCGTCAACGCTCTTGCACCGGGACGCTTGCGACTGGGTGTTGGCACCAGTCACCGCCACGTGATGGAAAACATGTATGGCCTCTCGATGCCGTCCCCCCTGGCGTATTTGCATGAATATGTCGAGGTGATGCGTCAAGGGTTATGGGAGGGACGCGTGGATCATCAAGGAACATTTTTCAAGGTGGCTGCCTCTAACCCACGCCCGGCACAGATTCCCCTGCTCATCTCGGCACTGGGCGAGAAGGCATTTCGTCTGGCCGGTGAAATTGCCGATGGCGCGATTTCGTGGGTATGCCCGGTTCCCTATCTGCTCGATACAGCTCTGCCTGCTCTACGGGCAGGGGCCCAGGCGCAAAATCGCTCCGTCCCACCGCTCGTAGCGCATATCCCGGTGGCAATGAGTACCGATGAAGTAGCTGTACAAGCGGCAGCGATGCCGCGCATCTCGTTCTACACGAAAGCGCCATTTTACGCTCACATGTTTGCAGCGGCGGGCTTTCCTATTGCCGCGGATGGAACCGGCATCGCTGCGCTCGTCAAAGCGCTGGTGGTAGCAGGAAACGAAGCTCAGATGGAAAAGCGCCTGCGAGAGCTGATTGCGAGCGGCCTGGACGAGCTGCTGCTGATGTTGGTGCCTGTTGCGGACGAGGCACGCGAGCGAGAGCAGTTAATGCAGGTGATCTGTTCGCTCTAACGGCGTATCTTTCCCGCAATAAGCGGAAATCGCTGTGAGCCATCCGCGGAGCCATTTCGCAGCTCGTTCCCTTTGAGGTCTTCTCCGTCGCCGCTACGCTTCTTGCTTTGAAGGAGTGAGACAATGACGACAACCAACACCTCCCTGACACGTTTCTACCAGGGCTGGGAGACATACCAGGGCTACCTCACCAACGCGATTGCGCCGCTCACCTCTGAGCAACTGGCCCTGCGCGCCGCGCCCAATCTGCGCTCGATTGGCCTGCTCGCCGCACACATCATTGCCGCGCGTGTCGTCTGGTTCCATGCCGTCATAGGCGAAGGACCTGCCGATCTTATGCCGCTGCGCAAGTGGGATGACTACGATCCCATCCAGCAGAACGCCACCGAACTGGTTGCCGGGCTGGCGGCCACCTGGAGCCTGATCCAACAGTGCCTGGCACGCTGGACATCAGTCGACCTCGACCAGACCTTTCAACGACGAGATGGCCCAGTCTCGCGCCAGTGGGTTATCTGGCACGTCATCGAGCACGACCTGCATCACGGAGGTGAACTCTTCCTCACCTGTGGCATGCACGGCCTACCGGTGCTTGATCTGTAGTCTGGCGGTTGATGAGCGTTGACGCTAAATCGTCTCGACAGGGTTCGTAGCGTAACTCATGCCAAACCGTGCTGATTTCCCCCAATTCCATCACTTTGTACACGACTCTAGCAGAGTATTTATGATAGAAGGCCTGTTAGTCTCATATGTGCGTTTTACAACTTTAAGCATCCAAATGCGCCATCATCATTCACGCGAGTTATTGTCCTTCCTCTTCAGTCGCTCCCAACAACCTGAGCGTGGCTTTTTGGACCTCTGTCAATCCTTTCACCTGCGTGATGTTCATCCGTTCGTAGGGTCTGTCGCTTCTCAGTGTGTGCAGGCACGCACCGGTCTGCGTATCCCAGAGTTTGATCGTTCCATCATGACTGCCACTGGCAAGAGTCTTCCCATCAGGACTGAAGGTCACCGACCGGACCACGTTGGTATGGCCTAGGAGGGTGTTGAGGCATTCGCCGCTGCTCACCTCCCACAGGCGCACCGCTTGGTCATCACTGCCGCTGGCAAGAGTGCTCCCATCAGGGCTAAAGGCGACGGATTCTACCCGACCGGTGTGGCCTTGTAAGGTGTGGAGGCACTGGTTGCTACTCACCTCCCACACGCGTACGGCCCGGTCACTACTGCCGCTGGCAAGGGTCTTCCCATCAGGACTGAAGGCCACCGACCAGACTGCCCCGGTGTGGCTTTGCAAGGTGTGGAGGCACTGACCCTTGCTCACCTCCCACAGTACCATCTGATCAAAGCCGCCGCTAGCAAGGGTCTTTCCAACAGGACTGAAGGCCACCGACCGGACTGTCTCGGTGTGGCCTTGCAAGGTGTGGAGGCACTGACCACTGTTCACCTCCCATAAACGCACGGTTCGATCATAACTGCCGCTGGCAAGGGTACTTCCATCAGGGCTGAAGATCACGGACCAGACTGCTCCGGTGTGGCTTTGCAGGGTGTTGAGGCGCTGGCCGCTGCTCACCTCCCACAGGCGCACCGTCTGGTCATGACTCCCGCTGGCAAGGGTCTTCCCATCGGGGCTGAACGCGACGGACGTTAATCCCGCGGTGTGGCCTTGCAGGGTATCGAGGCGCTGACCGTTGCTCACCTCCCACAGGCGCGCGGTCCGATCATCATAGCCGCTGGCAAGGGTGCTCCCATCGGGACTGAAGGCCACCGACCAGACTCGACCGGTATGGCCTTGGAGGGTGTTGAGGTGCTGACCGCTGCTCACCTCCCACAGGCGCACCGTCTGGTCAAGACTCCCGCTGGCAAGGGTGCTCCCATCGGGACTGAAGGCCACCGACCTGGCCGCGTCGGTATGGCCTTGGAGGGTGTTGAGGTACTGACCGCTGCTCACCTCCCACAGGCGCACCGTCTGGTCATCACTCCCGCTGGCAAGAGTGCTCCCATCAGGGCTAAAGGCGACGGATCTGACCCAATTGGTGTGTCCCTGAAAGGTTTGCAATGGAATACCACTGGTAGCATGCCATAGCCGGATCTCACCAGTTGCCGTCCCTGCCGCTAGCAGGTCTCCGTCTGGGCTAAACGCTACAGAAAGAATACCTCCGAAGGTATCGGTAAACACCGATTTCGCCAGGTTGGCGTGGGCAAAATTGACCTCGGGGAGCATCACCCCCTGGAGGTAGGCTTGCCACACCACCAGATGCGAGAAATCGCAGCCGTGCAGCACACATCCCAACTGAATCAACAGATTCAGCACATTCCCTGCGGCATAACTAGGACGGTGGTTTTGCTGTTCGCGCAGGGTCGCAAGCAGGCTCTTGCACCGCAGCTCAAGCGCCTCTTTCCCGAAGATGGTGAGCAGCCTGTGCAGAAGCGGCACAAGAATGAGGCTACGTTGACTCTCCCGGATGTAGTCTTTGGCCTGTGCCAAGAGCAAGGCATGACGCTCAAACAGCACTATCGTCTCCGTCCTGATCTCTTCGCACACCCTGTCCACAAAGCGGTCGGTCGTGTATTCCATGATCACATTTTGGAGCGTGAAGCCTGTCGCACTCGTTTCGATCAGCTGGCGCCGTCGTAAGGACCGCAGCGCCTCCTGGAGCGCTCCTTTCGACACGGGGTGGACGATATTCTCTTGCAAGACGTCCAATGATGTTGCTTCACGCTCGATAGCTAACCAATAGATGATTTCCTCTTCTAACGCTGACAACCGCTGCACCTGTTGCTCTAAGACATCGCACACATCGCTAAAGAACAGTTCACCGTCTTTGAGAAATGCCGTGATAGCACCGCCAAAGACCTCTCGAATGAACTGCGCCACTAGCTTCAAGGCCAATGGATTCCCCCCATAGTGGGTGATGAGCGCTTCCCAGTGGTGCGCTGTGCCCTGTAACCCCTTGTCTTTGAGGATTTCTCGCCCGTCTGCAGGTAGCAAGCCTGCCAGGTGGTAGGACCGAATGGCTGACGCCTCCCCTTCCAACAGCGCCACTTCCTGCGGCTTTTCTCGACTTGTGACGAGCAGGCAACTTTGGTGCCTGGTTTCGCCTATACGCTGAAGCAACCTGCCGTACCCTTCGTATCCCTCACGGTAGTGACCAGCCTGACTTTCCCCTTGCAAAATGGGCTCGACATTGTCCAACACCAGCAGGCAGCGATATGTTCGTAAGTACTCAATCAAGAGAGAGATTTGACGGTCCACCTCTTCTGACAGGATCGTGCACTGCTGGTCAGAGACGAATTGGATGCACTCCTGCACAATGCTCTTGAGGGACGGCGCATTGTGGAGTGAGCGCCAAAAGATGTAGTCATAGTGCTCTTTCACTTGGTCGACCAATGTGGCAGCCAGGCTTGTCTTGCCTATGCCTCCCATGCCCAGGATCGCCACCATGCGACAGTGGTCTTCAACCAGCCACCGTTGCAGTGCGGCCAGTTCCTTCTCGCGTCCATAGAATTGATCAGCTTGAGGAGCCTCTCCCCAATCCACCTTCGGTTTCTCCTGAACGCTGCCCCTGGTCATCTGCTCGTCTTGCACAAGAGGGATGAGAGGGAGAGCCTGGGTCGCTCCAAAGTGCTCAGGAGCGCGAGATTGCAGAGAAAAGGGTGCCACCTGAGGAAGAGACGAAGTTGGTGAGTGATCACCTGGCCTTGGCGGAGCGGGCGTGGATGTCGAGCGTGTCCGCCTCCCACGAGGAAAAAGCAGCGGGAGGAGTGGGAAGAAAGCAAGGAGAATGCCAAGCGCAGTAAGCACTGCAAGAGGAATGACAGCTTGACCCCCTTGCATAATCCAAAGCACCGTAGCAACGAGAACCACCAGGGGGATGAAGAGCACGATACACCAGCGTACCCAAAGAGGTATTGGATGTGGTTGCTCCTGTTCATGTGGTGGTGGAATCATATCACGATAGCTCCTACTGCATGGAACATGTTCTCTGAAGGGGATTGTAGCATACAGGGCGAAAAATGTGGAGACATTGAGGAAGTAAAAGTGTGAATGTTATCTAATGCAGTAGCCGGAATGGCCGCCTTACTGTTTCAACTGGAGACAAGGTGTAAAACTACCTCATCGCCCCTTCCGCCAGATTCAACATCTCCATTGCTAGCTGCTGGAACAAGCACGCTCTATAGAGCATCCCTCTATCGTCAAACTGCCCCTCCAACACCTCGGTGAAGAGGGGAAGAAAATCTCTCGGAATCTTCTCCAGGGTAGGGAGGATACGGAAGTCGAAGAATGAAAGCGTTATGGCAGACAGTGAACAGCCCTTTCAAGAAAGCGCGCTGGCTACCACTTTCAAATTGATCGCGTACTCACCTGTCGCGCAGGGTCAGCTTCGGAGAGTATGGGGACCACTGCTCAATTGTTGAACGACTCAGCGAGCAGTCTGCCAGACATAAGGCCTTTCTCGAAACCGGAGGAACTCAGGCCCGTGAGCAGGTAGAGATGTTCGAGGTGGGGAATCTTGCCGATGAGGGAGTACAGATCGCGTGTAAAGGGCATCCAGCCGGCCCAGGTGTGGGTGGTGGGGAGGTCTTGCAGAAAGGGGAAGAGTTCAAGCGCATGTGCACGGTTGGTCTCGATGCCATCCCGGTCGGGAGTTTTGGGCACTTCCAGTTGCCTGTCGCCACCGAAGATGATCTCACCATCGCGGGTCTGCCGCCCGTAGAGGTGGCGAGTGAGTCGCTGGCCCTGGCGATGAGTAAGTTCGAGCGGCGTTTTCTACTCTTGATTTAGCTCTCTCAAGTGTATATACTAGGGTGAGATTGCGGAAGAGTTTGCTCTTCTCTGAGCAAACCTATCAAATTCGGTTCTGTAGCTACAGATGAATAGAAAAAGTCTTGGACACCAGGGGCAACCTCTGAGCGCACGCCTCACTGGATTTTCTCAGGCATTTTCTGAATAGCTCACTCATGAGAGTCAGCATGAACTGGCCAGTAATCCGTATCCTAAAAATTCAGATACTCACCGTTTACCTAGTGATTACCCGGACTTGATATCAGATGCTGCAGATCAAGGCGGAAGAGGCTGTCTATGAACCAGCAGGACCATAAAGACTTTTTTATCAGCTATAACGGAGCCGACCAACGATGGGCTGAATGGATTGGCTGGCAATTAGAAGAAGCAGCCTATTCTGTAATCTTGCAGGCGTGGGACTTTTTGCCCGGCAGCAATTTTGTCGTCCAAATGGACCGTGCGCTCACGCTTGCCCCTCGTATGATCGCTGTCTTGTCTCCTCAATACCTGAGTGCCCTCTATACGCAACCAGAATGGGCAGCTGCCTTTCGACGCGATCCTAAAGGTGAGCAAAGCCTGCTCATCCCGGTATGTGTACAGGCATGTGAGGTAACTGGGCTTCTTGGGCCGATTGTGTACGTGGACCTGGTAGGGCGAGATGAAGCCACTGCACGTCAACGCTTACTGGCAGCGGTACGTCATGAACGGGCCAAACCAGCCCAACCTCCTGCCTTTCCTCAAACTATACAGCATTCCATCTCCAAGCAGCTCAACTTTCCCGGCGACTTGCCTCCCATCTGGAGAATGCCTCATCAGCGCGATCCCTTGTTCCTTGGTCGCGAACAGCTCTTACAAGAGTTGCATACCACTTTGGCAACAGTTCATAACGTTCTTCTCTTTGAGCCTGCCAGTGAGCGCGAAGCTGGCACCAGCGGAGCAACCGGTACGGCGGTGGAGTACGCCTACCGCTTCCGGAGTGATTACCAGGTGATTGCCTGGATACAGGCAGATTCTCGCGAAGCATTCCGGTCGGATCTGCTGAGTCTGGCAGCCGAGCTTCATCTCCCACAAGGGCATCTCTCTGACCAGGATCCCCTTATAGCTGTCGTCCAGTGGCTTCGTACACATCAACACTGGCTGCTGGTGCTTGACCAGGTGCATGAGAAAGAGGTGCTCTCACCGCTCTTGCCTCTGCCTCAGCAAGGGCATCTCCTCGTGGTCACTTCAACACGCTCTCTTGAATCACTAGCTCCGCTCATTGAACTCAACCAGGTACCATGGGAAGAGCGAACTGTGTTGACGCAGTTGTCACAAGTGGTGGGAGCTGCGCTACAAGGGCCTGAAGGAAGAATGCCACTCGGGCTTGAACCCATCACCATTGGACGGGCCTCGACCAATCAGGTCATTCTCCGTGATCCCTCTGTCTCCTCACGCCATGCCATCATAGCATTGAAAGACCAGGCTTACTGGATCACCGATACAGGAAGCACCAATGGCACTATGCTCAATCAGCAGCGCCTCGTTCCCCAGGTGCCATCTCAGCTTCATCCAGGAGCTAGCATCCGTCTGGGCAATATCACCTGTACCTATGAAGTGATTGATCGTCCCTCTCGATCCCCTGTTTCCTCACCCTCTTCTGAGCAGGGCAACACATCCGCGGAAGCATCTCCTCTCTCTTCACCCATCATAGAAAGGCAAAAACAAGATCGCGTTGGGCAGCGCTTTGGCAACTATCGACTGAGCCGGCTCTTAGGGCAAGGTGGCTTTGCCGAGGTCTACCTGGGCGAACACATCTTCCTGGATACCCAGACGGCCATTAAAGTCCTGTATACCCAGTTAATCGGACAGGATGTGGAGCAGTTTCGTCAAGAAGCACGAACGATTGCCCACATGGAGCATCCGCACATTGTGCGTCTCTTGGACTTTGGAGTCGAGGGCACCACTCCATACCTGATCATGAGTTATGCTCCTAATGGTACTATGCGGGAACGATACCCAAAAGGAACTCGCCTCCCCCTGGAACAAGTCGTCTTTTACGTCAAGCAGATCTCCCAGGCCCTTCAATATGCTCATGAGCGCAAGATTATTCATCGAGATATCAAGCCAGAAAACATGTTGTTCGGGCCAGATGATCAGGTGGTGCTTAGTGACTTTGGCATTGCTCTGGTAAATCAAAGCTCTCGCTACCAACAGCCAAACGATATGGCTGGAACCATTGCTTACATGGCTCCCGAGCAGATCGAAGCTCATCCCCGCCCGGCAAGTGATCAATACTCGCTGGGCATTGTCATCTATGAATGGCTCAGTGGCGAGCGTCCCTTTCATGGCTCCTTTACAGAGATTGCCGTGAAGCATCAACTCGTTGCTCCTGCCTCCCTTCGTGAGAAGGTTCCCAGTCTTTCAGTTGATGTAGAACAGGTAGTGATGACCGCGCTGGCTAAAGACCCAAAGGGCCGCTTTGGCAGCGTACGAGCCTTTGCTATCGCCTTAGAGCAGGCAAGCCAAGCAGTACAGGATGTTCCTTCAGTCCAGTTGAACAAAATGGTGCCATCTACGCCTCAAGGTGCATCTACTGTTCCAGTTCCTCCACTTCAGAATGCACCGGAATCCTCTCAATCAGGGATGGAGCAGGTACAGCCACTTTTGAAAGCACCAGAGTTGCTTCGGGGGAATGGAGAAGCGCACGTAGAGGTCCCTCCCCAGGTTCATTCTGACAGTCCGTCACATCACACGGATGAAAAGGAGACGGTACCACCACCTTCGCATGAAGAAGTGCACGCTGTACCATCGAGCGGAATACCATCCCTCACGGGTGAAAGTGCTTCCCTTGACGAGACAGCCGCTCAGGATGAAAAAGTGAAGCCTTGGGGCTTAGGGAAGCGCCAGATGATAGCAATGGTCATAGGTATTGTGATGTATAGCGTTGTTGATTATCTTATTGCAGCGCTACTTGTTGCTAACTATCATGGAGACTATACGCTTTTTAATCCACTCTTCTCCGGCGGCTTGTATATGAGTTGGGCTAACATTTTGATCGGTTTGGTCGTTGTTGTTCCTTTGTTGTTTGCTACCAAGTTCGGTCCCTGGGTGGGACTTGCGTGTATTATGCTAGGTGCGTTGATTGGTGATTCCTTTTCTCAAGCAATTACTGACT
This sequence comes from uncultured Chloroflexia bacterium, assembly GCA_963775585.1. Lineage (GTDB taxonomy): Bacteria > Chloroflexota > Ktedonobacteria > Ktedonobacterales > Ktedonobacteraceae > UBA11361. The sequence continues at coordinate 31,765 of CAVZJN010000005.1, forward strand.
TCCACCTCACTTGGTATGAATTTGCTAGTCTAGCACTACTTGGCTTTCTTTCAGGCCTTGCATTCCTTCGAACACAAGGACGTTACAATACGAGAAGAAATCTAGCCACTGCCATCGTTACAAGTTTCATCGGATTAGTGGTTTATGCACTTTTCTATATGATAGTCGATATAATCGTTTACCAATCTAGCTGGTTTGCTTATTTCTATTTTACTCTTGCTTCGGTCTTGGCGAGTATCGTTGCCCTGATACTACTCCCTATCTTGCTTCTACTCTATAACAAAATAGAGAGTCGTAATGCTCCCACTTTATAGTCCTGATAGGATCTCATCATTTTCAAATTTCATATCAGGGGTATGGTAGGGATTAGTTCCTGGAATCGGTGAACAGTCGTTACCAGATGTAGTACCGGTGAGTGACACTGCTCATTTAGCGATTGACTTACCGATGCGGGAAGTAGTCTGTTGCTGCTGATGGCGGAAATGTCTATACCTAATAAGGGCCTTAATGATGGTGTATACCGTAGCGTGGTCAACTGATGGAAAGCGCATCACCTCAGGCTCCGCTGACACAACGGTGCAGGTATGGCAAGGGGCCTAGTCTTTAAAAAGATATCACCACCAGCCATCTTGGTACTAACGCCTGAACTGGTAGATGCACTACGAGTAGCACTCGCACTCTCTTTTTGTCTCTTGATTGTGGCAAGGAGAAGTGAGTAAAAGTCATGAGAAAAAGCTTGTCTCTAGGATTTGTCAATGACCGTCAAATAGGATATAAGGGGTAGTGCGCTCAGGAGCGTGAATTTTGAGTTGACGCAGGTGGGAGAGTTCGGTGAGACGACCACGGTGGCGCACAAAATAGCGTTAGCACCCATTGGTCCAATACCTGGTACACGTAACAATTGTTTCCGGCTTGCCTGGATAATATCAATGGGATCAGATCGCAAGTGCATCTCCGCCCAGGCTCGCTTGGGATCGGGTTCGAGTTGCAAGTTTCCATCACTCATGAACGGTAAATCTTCAACATTCCACCCATACTCCCACAGCAAAAAGCTGGCTTGATACAGGAGGTGATCAGTTGCAGACAAGTTTTCAAAAGAAGTTTGGATGACCAGGCTGAAACCCGAATAATAGGCGCGAGTCAGCCTGTAGTGTCGATAGAGGCAGTTGCTGAGCGAGAGTAACTCCACGTGTCTTGAAGGCGATATCCAGTGGCTTGGACGAGGTACTCTACGCAGTATTACTGGAATAGGCCTTTCTCGAAACCGGAGGAACTCAGACCGGTGAGCAGATGGAGATTGTCGAGGCGGGGGATCTGGCCGATGAGGGGGTGCAGATCGCGTGTAAAGGGCATCCACCCCGCCCAGGTGCGGGCGATGGGGAGGTCTTGCAGGAACGGGAAGAGTTCAGGCGCATACGCACGGTTGGTCTCGATGCCGTCCCGGTCGGGAGTTTTGGGTACTTCCAGTTGCCTGTCGCCACCGATGATGATCTCACCATCGCGGGTCTGCCGCCCGTAGAAATGGCGCGTGAGCCGCTGGCCCTGGCGATGAGTAAGTTCGAGCAGCGTTTGCTCGTCACTGTAGGGATGGCTGTGCCAGTGGAGGTGCGATTCGAGCGCTCCGATGCTGTGAAAGATGCTGGGTGGCGCGGGAGCGGTGGCTCACATCTGGCCGCGCACAGCATAAACGGGGATGGAGAGATCGAGCATAGCACCCAGGGAGCGGCACCACGGCCCGGCTGCTAGCACGAGTTTGCTAGCCCTGAACGTTGCGGGCGGTGTGACAACCTGGTAGGTGCCATCATCGAGGTGTGCGATGCCAGTCACCTCGTGGTGTGTGAGAATGGTGGCACCATGTTGCTGCGCGAGCGAGGCAAGCGCCAGCACCGTCTTCACCGGATGCGCGCTGCCTCCGTGTGGATAGTACAGGCAGCCCAGGATGCGCGGGCTGAGTGCGGGTTCGATACTGCGCGCGTCGCGCTCGTACAGCAGTTCCACCTGGTGTCCCCTGGTCAGGAGTTTCCGCACTTCTTGCCGGGCAAAGGCATACTCTTCCTCTGTCTGGATGGCCTGCAGCGAGCCGCCCTGCCTGAACTCAACGTCATAGCCGAGGTCGAGCTGCAAGGTTTTGAAGACCTCCAGGCTGCCCATGCTGAGGGTTGAGGAGAGATCAGGCGTGTGACCCCAGCCGGTTGCCCAGAAAGTCCCGGCATTCAGCCCGGAAGCTTCTGCGGCCAGCTCGCTTTGCTCCAGAAGGATCACATGGCGACTATATTGGGCGAGATGACAGGCGGTCGCGGTACTCGCAATCCCGCCGCCGATGACGAGGATGTCGGTCTGGTGCATACGCTTCTCCTGTGCATGTGTCGTGCTCAGTGCATTATCTTACACCGGCAGCCTGTGCGCAAAAGACCGCCGCAGAACACAATGAGACTGTCTCCTATTCTTTCCAAATCGTTTGCCCTGGAGCGTTTTCAGGGTGTAAAATGCAAGAACCACGTGGTAACATGTCTCCCAGAATGGGAGAGTGGAAGTAGACTGGGATATTTACCGATTTTCACCCGTTACAGGAGGATGAATATGGATCGTCAAGCCAAAGATGAAGCGCGTGAACAGCGTATCCACATGGAGATCACCGTGGATGCCTATGGCCCTGAAGAACAAGCGATAAGCTGGTATAACTACCTCGACGACACCTTGCAGTTTCCGTTTTCTGCCCGCTGCGTCGTTCGTCGCACGACCTCACCGTTGGAACCGGATGATAAGGTCGAGATCGTAGGAATGGCTTCTGCCGAGGAATGCGAACATGACATGTTTGTGTTGATCCGGTGGAAACGACGTCAGCTTGCTGTTCCCTTGATGCAACTAGAGGGCATCCAGGTGGATGAGGAGACCCGGCAAGCTATTGAGGATTGGCACTATTGGGTGAACCGGGGATACGAATTCTAACATCAGAATTTAGACTCCCGAAAACGCCTCTAGACGAGCAGGCAGAGAAGAAGTATACTCTCCACGAACAAGAGAAACAGTAAAAGAGGAGGGCACGAGAGGTGGGAAGTTATCGCTCGCGGCGTATCTACCAGCTTCACATTCAGCTCGAGGAGATCGGGCCAGCAATCCTCACCACGATGATCATGAGCGCTTGCGCACCTGGGTAGGTGCTCACTTTGATCCCGAACTTTTCTCCGTGCAGCAGCTCAACTCTGCCTTTGCTGTGGAGTAAGTGTGCGCTAGCGATTGGCGAACCACACGGCGTAATCATCCACCAGCTGCCGGGTCTCGGCATCCGCCTCCGTGGCCTTCAGATCACACAAAGGGAGTTCATTGACTCCATGTTTATGCTTCACCGCCACGATGGTGCCAAAGTATCAATGTTGCTCATACTCCACTTCCACTCCCTCACTTTTTTGCAGAAAGCTTCGTCTCATCTCTCACCCAACCCCCTGTTAGCTTGAACGTGACGACTTCCTTGAAATCATGCAGCGCCTCGAGCATTTCCTGCAAGGTCATCTGTTGCTGCGTTCCATGCTTCCATGCCGGCCTGTCCAGCGTCCCGAGCACCAGGTAATCGTTGCCAACGACATCTGGTTTTTGCTCGGTGAAAAAGGAGGCAAGAAAGTGTTCCACGTCGTCTTGATGCGCAATGAGCAGATCACAGAAGGGACAGTAGCGGCACGTCTTGTTGAGAGAGAGCACCTGCATTGGATCGACATGGATTACCAATGGCAGCTTCCGCTGGTGCATCTTGTTGTCGCACTGCGGGCACCTCGTAAACCGCATGTCCTCATAGGGATTGAGAAAGAAGCGGTAACGCGGGGGCTGCTTGCCCAGCTGTGTCGTGGTTTTCTTTTTCCGATTGGCCATTAGTCTATTGTTACTCCTTGATAAAAAGCAAGTGTTTCAGCCCCCTGCTACAGCATCAAGCGTGGCAGCAAGGTCGCCTCGACGCGGTAGGGGCTCAAGCCTGAGCCATGGCAGAACGCCCTGAGCACCGATTCATTCAGGGTCGGCTCGACGATCGCGTGGTGAAGATAGTCCTCATAGCCCTTTTGAAAGCTTGCTTCATCGCTATACGCTTGAAGATCAGCTTCCGAGAGCTGCTTAAACTGACTTTTCACATCCGCTCCAGTGTGGACTTTTGCCATCGGTGTTCCCTCCGTTCCATCTCTCTGCCATTTTAGAAACGCCGTTATACGTTCACCTGTTGTGTATCCTGGTCGCACTCAGGTAGTTTTCGCCCGGCACGTATTTTCACCGGATGTGAGGGTCTCGATCATGTTATACATCCAGGCACAAAGATCAGACAACGTCTATACAGATCTGAGGAGATCGTCGTCAGGTCAGTTTGCGCCCGACCTCGTTGGGGAGACCGCATTCCACATGAACATCATTCTATGGAGCATCGAACAATCCAAGTGCCGCTCCTCCAGATGGCTCTCTATCTATTCATTACAACGCCCGCACCTCAAATTTCATTCCATCACGGATAGATGCTTTCTGGTCACTGGGCACTGGATTGTATAAAAAGTCACGTTCCTCTTCTCCTGGGATATCTTTCCTGGTGCTTGCCAGCGCCTGGCACAGCGTACCTATTCAGAACGGCAGAGAGATGATATGGTATACATAGTCGGGAGTTATCAGGAAGAAAGAGGGACAAAGCAGGTGAGAGGAAAGCGAAATAAGAGCGTATGACAAGAAGGAGAGAACATCATCCATGCAATACAGACGATTGGGACGCGCAGGCGTGCGTATCAGTACTATTGCTCTTGGCAGTTGGTTGACCTACGGTCGCTCAGTAGCAGAAGAGGCAGCTATTCAGTGTATACACAAAGCCTACGAACTTGGCATCAACTTCTTTGATACTGCGAATGCGTATAACGGAGGCGCGACCGAGGAGGTGGTAGGGCATTCCCTGAAAGATTTCTCGCGTGACTCCTTTGTGCTCGCAACGAAAGTCTATTTTCCGATGGGCAATGGGCCAAACGATCGCGGGCTCTCTCGTAAACATATCATGGAACAGTGCCACGCCAGCTTGCGCCGTCTCGGAACTGATTACACACTTGCTCTGTTGGCTCTGGCCTGGGTGTTGCGCAAGCAGATTGTCAGTGCAGCGATCATCGGTGCGACACGCTCCCAGCAGGTGGAAGAAAACGCCAAAGCGAGTGAGATGACACTCACAGACGATGTGATCCATCGCATTGATGAGATACTCGTTGACGTCGTGATGTACGATCGATAAAGGTGCGCGTGAGCAAAATGTAGCTATTTGGCTTGAGCTACACCTCACGGATGTGCTGCCGAGGCATTCATGGTAGCCAGGACACCTACCCTCTGGTCCGATGACGTTAGCAAATGCAATGGAGCATGCCGCACAATTAACGAGTGATGCCACCGAACGCGCACTGAGGATGCTACACGTCGGGGCTCACATACGTTAACCTTGAGCCAATCAGATTACGACAGGTTAGGCGTGACCACATGCCACACACCACCGACACCCTCGCCAGTCGTCTGACCGGCAGCACTATCTGACGAGAAGGTATAGAGGGGATGTCCGTTATACTCAACTTGGTTGCCATTGGCATCCACTACCACCGTCAATTTACCTGGAAGGGAAGTTGCGCTGGTAGGTGTTCCTGAACTTGGGGCGAGCAGGGGAGGCCAGGCACTGGCACAACCACCACTACAGACAGTGGACGGTGGGCTATCGGAGGTACGATAGTAGAGGGTCAAGCCCTGAGCGTTGGTGAGAATCGTCTCCGAAGTGCCACTCACCGTAGCTGTTGCCGTTTTGATGAGGGCGGCACTTGGAGCTGTAGTTGGAGCTGTGCTTGGAGCTGTGGTCGGAGTTGCAGTTGGAGCTGGGGCCGGATTGCTGGAAGCCGTGGATCCGCCACAGGCGACAACCAGCAATGCAACTACAAGGATAAGCGTAACTGGAAAAGAGCGTCGTAGGGATATCATATGTTGGGTTCTCCTCTGGTACTAGAATAACATTGTACTATAGGACCTTCACGATGCGAAGATCAGGCTGGTGGGCTTCTGCAATGACGAGGTTGCGCGCCTCAGCCCTATTCGCTTCGACGTTAGCTCGCGTCGTGTCGAAGTGGAAATTGTTGGGAATGACATCGCCGGGATGGCACACCGTGCTAAACAGGATATGTTCAGCGGCACGGCCCTGATGGGTCGGAATGACGTGTTTGAACCCGGTGATCTCCTGCACACTCTGTTCAAACTTGTAAAATGAGCTACTGCCGGCGTAGCTTTCGTCCCCTTGCATCATGCCACCCCATTGAGCAGCACTCATGGCACCGGTACCAGAGTCTGTGAGTAAATCAATTAAGACATCCTCGGCCCGTAACAAGAACAGATTGTAGTTCGCAGCAGCCAAAGCAGTAGTACGATGCTCTTGACTGGTCATCTGAATCGGGGTAACGGTTTTGACCCGAAATGGCTCAATGATAGTATGCGGTTGAAAGCTTAAGACATTCATGATGCTTCCCTTTCGGAGAGAGTGAGTACTACAGAGTATCTGTATGAATGGTAGATACTGGGATGAAGTATACCATTAGCATACCAGATTTGGGACGTCGGCAAGATATCTGTAGGAGACGAGAACCTCGCTTGCGCCTCATTCGTTGTAGTAGATCCGAGCGTGAGCCAAGACTCGCGCGGGTGAACGAATGAAAGCTGAGCGATCTCCGGCTCGGCAGCGAATACGATCATGAGACAAGCAGAAGCAAGTGGAGCGAATGAATCCAAGGTGGCCAGCTCATCGCTTGTAAACGATTTGAAAGCGTTCACAGACCAGAGGCATCTCTTCGGTGGCTTGTCTGCCGATGCGTGTACATTCCTGCCTATAATAGTCCCACAGCTGTTGCTTCCACCAGACGAGGGTTCTCTCTCCTTCTCCGTAATTGTAGGCAAATTGGGCATCAATATCCCTAAAAGGGACGATGGTGACCTCGGTGGTTTGGATGATACAGACCGGGTGATGCTTCCAGTCGGTCACAATGCTATAGTCTCCGACTCGGACGACGGACTGCTGTTCTTGCTCCAGCGTCCACAGCAAGCTTGACGTGGCTGTTTTCACTCCGCTCAGCACCAAGGCAGCGAGTTCATTGGCCATCTTTTCGGTATTGCCGAACCTGAAGGCTTCATAATAGCGTTGCCCTTGGAGGGATGGATGAGACCGAACGTAGTGATTCCAAAATTGCTCAAGCTCTGCATCGTCTTTCATACCATGATGATACCACCTCTCATTGTAGCTATCTACCCATAGACGTGGTAACATGTCTCCCAGAATGGGAGAGTGGAAGTAGACTGGGATATTTACCGATTTTCACCCGTTACAGGAGGATGAATATGGATCGTCAAGCCAAAGATGAAGCGCGTGAACAACGCATCAACATGGAGATCACCGTGGATGCCTATGGTCCAGAAGAGCAAGCGATAAGCTGGTATAACTACCTCGACGACACCTTGCAGTTTCCGTTTTCTGCCCGCTGCGTCGTTCGTCGCACGACCTCACCATTGGAACTGGGAGATAAGGTCGAGGTCGTGGGAATGGCTTCTGCCGAGGAATGCGAACATGACATGTTTGTGTTGATCCAGCGGAAAAAGCGCCAGCTTGCTGTTCCCTTGATGCAACTGGAGGGCATCCAGGTGGATGAGGAGACCCGGCAAGCTATTGAGGATTGGCACTATTGGGTGAACCGGGGATACGAGTTGTAACATGGGAGTTCGATACAGGAGAAGATTGCTTTTCTTTCTCAGGATTTGCGCCGGCGTTTCCTTGCTGAGGCTTTCTGTACCGGCTTATCCAGGTGTCGGATAGGTTCTTGCTGTATTTGCGGGGTACCTAGATTGAGCGGGCGTACAAGCTCTAGCAATACCTCCATACGGGCATCACTGAGTGCAGTGATCAACAAGGTGTGGTTTTCCAGCAACTCGAAATCCCCGAAGCAAAGCGTTCCATAAGGGACATCCAATGCCGGCTCTCCCCAATAGACCCAAAATGCGCGATCTGGGGTATCCTCGACACAATAGAGTCGCTCATCGTCTTGCAGGAAAGCGTAGACCGCATCTGCGGGGATATTCGTGAAGCGGGCTGATTGCGAGCGCATCAGGCTATATCCTTGCATGCCTGGATTTGGGCAGAGTGGTCGCCAATATGGTAGCGGTTGGCAACAGGCGCCAAACTTTTTGCCGCTGCCACAAGGACAAAGAGCTTCAGCATCAGTTGGGATATAGCTCATCATGAAGAGCTTCTCCCCTGGTTGCTCGGGATTTGGATCGCCCAGTCGTGGTCGCCAACATGTCAAATGAGCCAAAACTCCTCCATTCGGATCCAGGCGGCCGATATCATAGACGAGAGGGATATTATCTCTCGCCCTACCACTCTGCTGCATATATCCTCCTTCACTTGTCAGTGGCACTGCTGATTCCTAATTGTTTTCTCAGCCAGGCCCGATTGCTCAAGCCAGGCGCGAAAACCATCGAGGATGGGCTAATTGTAGGCTTGAATAGCTCGCACTTGTGCATCGTAATCGTAGGTATTGGCTTCATTTATAAAAAACATCTCACTTTATTGCAGAAAGCTTCGTCTCATCTCTCACCCACCCCCCTGTCAGCTTGAACGTGACGACTTCCTTGAAATCATGCAGTGCCTCGAGCATCTCCTGCAAGGTCATCTGTTGCTGTGTTCCGCGTTTCCATGCTGGCCTGTCCAGCGTCCCGAGCACCAGGTAATCGTTGCCAACGACATCTGGTTTTTGCTCGGTGAAAAAGGAGGCAAGAAAGTGTTCCACGTCGTCTTGATGCGCAATGAGCAGATCACAGAAGGGACAGTAGCGGCACGTCTTGTTGAGAGAGAGCATCTGCATTGGATCGACATGGATCACCAATGGCAGCTTCCGCTGGTGCATCTTGTTGTCGCACTGCGGGCACCTCGTAAACCGCATGTCCTCATAGGGATTGAGAAAGAAGCGGTAACGCGGGGGCTGCTTCCCAAGCTGTGTTGTGGTTTTCTTTTTCTGATTGGCCATTGTTACGTTGCTACTCCTTGATAAAAGTAATTGACTGCTTGAGCTTGCTGGTCTTGAATGGATCTCTTATATCAACCATTGCCGGAGGTCCCGTCCGGCGGATTTCAGGAAGCGCTGCCAGATTGTTTTTAGCAAGCGTGTATCGCGGGTCAATAACCAGTGCGCGTTTCAATGCCGCCTCTGCCTCGTCGTAGCGCTCCTGCATCATCAAGCATATCCCCAGGTTGCCCCAGGGCTGTGGTAAGCAATCACCCATCGTAATAGATGCCTGGAAAGCTTGCTCAGCCTCCTCCCACTCACCAGCCTCCATCAACTGTAATCCATCCTGGAAGAGATCTTCCTGCTCAATCAGTTGATCCAGGATGAAGTCTGGACCGCGCAGTTTCAGTGTTTTCTCAGCTAACTCACGGGCGAACTTCAGCTCTTCCTCAAGCTTCTTTGCCAGTTCAGGTCTGATAGTCAGTTCTTTCGCACGTTCATAATCACGAAGCGATCTCCCAAAGCGCGAGGTGAATCGACTAGCCATGCCTCGATTGAACCACAACTCGGCATTGTTAGGATCTAATGAAAGCGCCTCTGTATAAGCCGCGTAGCTTTGCGGAAAGTTCTGGAGCATAGCCTGTGCGGTTCCAAGTTGTTCCAGTGCCTCAATGCGCTGCGGTCTATGCCGTGGAAGGTAGTTCAACAGGCGTTCGCAGGTAGCAACTGCCTCAGCGTAGTTTCCCTGAAAGATCTGATGTCCAATGAGGTCGAGATATTTGTCGACTGGCGACAAGCTGGCAGTAAACTTTTTCTTGTGTTTGGATTGTTTTGATTTTCTTGACATATTCTCCTCACTTTACACTTCTAACGTCTATACAACGATCGAGCAACGCTTCAGTACACTGCTACATCGCTCTTTTGTCCAGTTCTTCTTTCAATGCTCGCAGGCTCTTGTTGCTGTTACGCAAGTCGGCAATATACGCATGCCACTCCGGTTCCTGCCCTTGCTTCTGATACAGCATTCTGATGCGCATCATGTAGCCTATCGCTTGCTGGTAATTTTCGCGTCCGCGACCGTCAATGAGTTTTTGTATCACACTCTTATACAGGCGAATCGCTTCCCGGGGATAATCTTCCTCGGCAGCTTTTGCTACCTGAATCCGGTAATCACCTGGGGTTGAATAATAGCTGTGTCCATATCCAGGGCGTGATCCTCCTGACCCACGTTCCATCTCTGCGAGAGCAGACAGTGCGTGGCCGCAGGTCAGACCACGCATCTTCCGGCTGACCGGCTATCTGCGCTGCCGATCGCACCGTGCCATAGGTGGTATCATCCGGGTTGGCCTGGAAGCGGGCAAGCTCCATGTCCAGGGCTTGTTTTGTCTTGCCGCACAGGAGGTACTTTTCGCTCAACCAGCGCCGGTAGGTGTCTACTGTGTGTGCGCTTGTGAAGTCCTGCGACTTGCCCTGCAGAGCAGGTTTGACCTCGGTGAGCCTCGTTTCCACAAATGCCAGCGCCTGCTCTCGCCACACCTCATCCGATTTCAGCAGTTGCTCTGCGAACCAGGTCACGTCCATGGGTTCGGTCAGGTTTGCCCGGGCGACGTCCAGCGCTTCGTTTGCACGGTCAAGCTGCAGTAATCGCTCCGTCAATTCCTTGTACAGACCGGCTTTGCGATACTCCTCGAGCACGTCTTCATCGCTTGAGTGTTCTGCTTGTTTAAGCTTCACCACAAAATCGACGACGCTGCGGTTATGCCACTTGCTTGAAGAATCTTGCCCCGGTCTCATCTCCTCACGCAGCCATGCCTCAACCTTCTTCCGTTCACGCGCTGTCGCATTCCCCGCAATCGCTCCAGCAACATCCACCCCGATCCCGCCGTAATTGTAGCCAAATTTCCAGAGGTCGAACAGCGTCGTCAGCAGTTCTTCGCGTTCTTCAACATCGAGTTGTTCACGTTTTGGAAGGGTGGGCTGAGCATTCAGGCAGGCTGTCAGGCCGGCGGCACACTTACCCAGAACCCAACTGACCTGACCCTCATCGTGTACCTCCTCGTATTGCATGACAGTTTCCTCGGCAACCGTAGCATACACGACTTGCGCGTTGGCCCATTCGCCGGCCTCGGCAAAGTTCTTGCCTATATCATACAACTGCTCTAATTCAGCAGCAACACGGCTGGCAGCGCCCCATCCTTCTCCCGCGTTATAGAACGCCGAGGCCACCTGGCTTTGAATAGTGGAGGGATCAAGCGTGCGTTCTTTGCCTCTACCTGGCCTGTTCTTCTCCTGCGCCGGGGTAACCAGAGGAAGTTCTATCAGCAGCTCAACCATGGGTCCTATGTCAGGCTGCCGCTGCACCAGTTGTTCCAGGAGGGCCAGTAACTCCTCGCGACTCTTCTCGCTCAACCGCACCATGAGCCTCGAACGTACCACAAAGCGTTCCGGCTGATGGATCCAGGTGAGCAGCAAGGCCACCAGGTGCTTGCAAAAGCCGCCCCGTGGGCAACTACAGCCAGCGGAAACCAGCGTGTGAGCACTTTTTTCACCTGCTGGCACTAAAGTCGCCTCGACGTGGTATGGGCCCCCGCTTGAACCGTGACAGAACGCCCTGAGTACCAATTCACTCAGAATTGGCTCGACGATCGCGTGGTGAAGATAGTAGTCGTAGCCCTTTTGAAAACTTACTTCATCGCTATAAGCTCGAAGATCAGCTTCCGAGAGCGGCTTGAACTGACTTTTCACATCCGCTCCAGTGTGGATTTTTGCCATCGGTGTTACCTCCGTTCCATCTCTCTACCATCTTATCAAAATCGTTATACATTCATCAACCGTCTATCCTGGCCGCCCTCAGAAATTTCACTGGGTACGTGTTTTCAGTGCCGCGTGGGGTCGTCTCGATCACGTCATACATCGAATCACGTGGTGAAACAACTTCTGTGCGGGTCTAAGGAGATCGTCATCGGGCCAGTTTGTCACAGGCTTTTTCGGGGAGGTGAACATTGTCCTTTAGCGCATTGAACAATTCCGATGATGCTCTCGCAGGTGGCTTTACATAAATATGAGAACACTCTCGCCCCAGATTTCATTCCATCACGGATACCTGCTTCCTGATCATGATAGTGTGTTGATTATATCAGGTACTGGGCACTTCTCTCCTGCTGTCTATCTCCAATTGCTGGACAATTCTTGATATCCGCCCGAAATTTAAGCGAACGGTGAGTTGTATAATAGAAAAATGGACAAACACACTCGCATCGCTATCATTGGCGCGGGTATTGCGGGACTGAATGCGGCCTTGACCTTGCAGGATGCAGGTCTCGCGTGCAGCATTTACGAAGCGTCAAACCGCATCGGCGGGCGTATGCATTCTGATACCACCACCTGGGCGGATGGCATGGTGAGTGAATGGTGCGGTGAATTTATCGATAGCGATCACCGGACATTATTGCATCTGATCGAGCGGTTCAAGCTCAAGACTATTGACCTGGGGCGGGAAATACCAGACCGGGCACAGACCATCATGTATTTCTTCAACCGCTATTATGACGCGGAAGAACTATGGGGAGGCCTTCAAGCTATCTTCCCTATCCTGCAGCAGCAGGTTCAGGAAGCGGGATTTCCAACTACTTATACCCACTTTACTGAGACGGGATACCGGCTTGACCACTTGAGTGCCTACGACTGGATTGAGCAGTATGTGGAGGGTGGGCACGATACTCCACAGGGCCGCATGTTGGATGGTGCATGTAGAGGGTACTTTGGGCTGGATACGCGAATGCAGAGTTCGCTCAACCTGGTCTACACGTTTGGCTCGTGGTTCACCGAAGACGAGCAAGACTCTGAAGATGATGATCAGCCAACCTCTTCGGGACCAATGCAAGGAAGCCTGAGAATTGCAGGCGGGAACCAGCAGCTTCCGCTGGCTATTGCCAGCAGTCTGCCGGAGGGATCTATTCAGTTAAACCATCAACTGGTTGCCATCAAACGGAATAACGATGATGCAATCATATTGTCTTTCACAACGCCCACGGGACCCCTGGAAGTGATCTGCGATCATGTTATCCTTACTCTGCCGTTCAGTACCTTGCGGCGCGTTGATTATCAGCAAGCTGGATTTGACGCCTTAAAGCAAACTGCCATTACGGAGCTTGGATATGGCACCATTTCCAAACTGTTCTTGCAGTTCGATACGCCCTACTGGTACCAGGATGGACCCTGGCCACGTGTCAACAACGGCTTTTTCATCACAGACATGGACATTCAGACGCTCTGGGATGGCTCGCTTGGGCAAACAGGCTCGCATGGCATTCTCGTCAACTATACGAGCGGACAGAGAGGAGCAGCCTATTCTCCACCTACAGCATATTCAACCATGACCGAGTCTGAAGAAATCCAGCAGTATGCCCAGGATTGCCTTCAGCAATTGGAGCGCATCTTTCCTGGCATCAGCGCTCACTACACCGGAACGGCGGCATTGAGTTACCCTACGGGCGATCCCTATCTTCTCGGAAGCTACGCGTGCTGGCGCGTGGGGCAGTATACCCTCTTTGGTGGTTACGAGGGAGTTCGCCAGGGACCGATCCACTTCGCAGGCGAGCACTGCTCTACTAGCTGGCAGGGCTTTATGGAGGGCGGCGCAAGCGAAGGTGCCCGTGCAGCACGAGAAATTTTGCAGGACTACGGCATCAGATGAAGGGCCGATCAACTCAGCGCGTTCAAGACCGTCGAGGAGTTACTCCATCTCTTTCGCCAGGTAAGCAATGATCACCGTCACATGCTGAGCAAATGACGACTCAAAAAAGCTGTTGAGTTCGGGCCAGTGATTGGCTCATACGCTTCCTCGCTGATGAGAGATGTGATAGTATGAAGAGCATGTACATTTCTTCCTCAGAAACACGGATTGAGCCATACCAACGCGTGTGTTTCTCTTTGATTTAAACCGTCCAATTTTGCCTCATACGCATCAGCGAGGAGGCGTATGAGCCGTCTAACGTTTGCATGTACATCGAAGGGGGCATCCATCGTGCAAGAGGCTGCTGTGTCGCTACTTACCACCTGGCAAAACTTTTACGTCATCATCGGCTCCTCTGCTGGGGCGCTGACTGGTTTGATGTTCGTGGTGATCACCTTGGTCGCAGGGGATCGTGCGCGAAGGTCGAGTGGAACGTTCGCGGCATTCGGCTCGCCAACAGTCGTGCATTTTTGTGCTGCGCTCCTCGTCGCCGTGATTCTCAGCGCGCCATGGCAGGTGCTCTGGAATGTTGGCCTACTGCTCGGCCTTGCCGGTCTAGGGGGAGGGATATATGTCGTCATCGTTTTACGGCGGGCGCGCCAGCAAACTGACTATCAACCGGAGCTGGAAGACTGGCTGTGGCATACGGTATTTCCGCTCGTCTCGTACACAGCACTCATCGTCGCGGCGATTGTGCTCCCAGGCAATCCGACGCCGGCACTGTTCGTCATCGGTGCGGTTACGGTTCTGCTCCTGTTCATCGGTATCCACAACGCGTGGGATACCGTTACATACGTTGCCATCGAGCTCTCCGGGCCGGAGAACAAGAGCCAGGACTAGATTGGTTCTTCCGCAGGTTCGAAACCCTCCCTCAACCTCGATCATATGCGCATGTGTCAGTGGAGTGAGCATCTTTTCTGTGAGCGTCAGGTCTCCGTTCCAGAGATCCGCCCAAAGATTCCAGAGCGTTTTGTGACCATACGTAGACAGAGTCGGTTTCCCGCCTGATCTAGCGGATCACGAAACGTTCGATCAGGCCTCCCCGAATGGTAAAGAAAAAGGTGCCCGGCCCGGAATACCCACCTGTAGAGGTTGCATTCACCTCAACAGCAGTTCCCTCCGCATTCTTTTCTTGTACCACATCAATATGCATCTGCACCCCAAACGTTTCTCGTTGCGCCCATGTCCGAATAGCCTCAGACCCTTGATATGTTGCACCATCAACGACCGTAGCGTCACGAGCGAATAACGCCAGAAAATCATCGAGCCGTCCCTCATTGATCGTCTCGATGGCCCGACGAACAAGAGGTGAATGAAGAGACGCGACATTCATGATATGAGAACTCCTTGCATAGGTGGTGCTCGCTTATCGAGCATTCTTGCATTGGCCAACAATACGAACACACCACAGGAATACAGGGAAAGCTTCCTGAACAGGAGAAATGACACTACGGTGTGTTTCGTCACGCAGCGCGGATCAGAGGCAAACCAGGCGGGGTGCTCACCGTCAACTCCCGTTCCTGCTCATCCTGAAGATAGACAAGGGTCTCACCCTGGACGGTGGGAGTTATGGCTGACACCTCTCTGCTGTCCAACAGCCTCTCCAATACATCCGGTTACCGAACACCATCTCGGTTACAAAGTAGTATAACACAATCATGGCGGAGTCCATGCAAAAGCGAGTGCTGGCGTGCTGGCTACGTGGGACATCCGTTCGGAAAAATGCCCACTGAGCACGATTATCTTGCGCGCTTGCGAAGAACTGCTTGAATACTTGAAAACGTACTGAGGGATGGATGTGGTTGGTTTTGAAGGTGACGATGCTCCACCCATATCATACTGTTCTTCCGAGAACCTCAAAAGGACTCTCCAAGGCGCTCGCCTAAACGAACCCACTGATGTAAAGGGTAACCTTCTCCTTCATTGGTGAGGGTAGCTTCCGCTCTCTCTATTCATCCTCCTGTTTGAATACCACTTGAGGGCATTTCCTAACTCTCAAGAAGCTCTTCAATGGATACCAAAACATGCTCAGTTAAAGTGAGCAAGGACCAGTAGAAATGAGATTTTTGATGAGCTAGAAAAGTATACTCTGTTCCTGTTTAAGCTCAGAACTGTTCTGTTAATCTGAGTTACGAAGCGCTCTCACAGAATGTCAAGCGTTTCAGAGTTGCAAGTGTATCAGGTGTATCAGGTGTATCAGGCAAGTTTGAGTCGAGGTGGCTCACTGTTTCAGAGTTGCAACTGTTTCGGGTGTTTCACGTGTTTCGGACAAGTTTGAGTCGAGGTGGCTCACTGTTTCAAGAGTATCAGGTGTATCAGGTGTATCAGGTGTATCAGATAAGTTTGAGTCGAGGCGGCTCACTGTTTCAAGAGTATCAGGTGTATCAGGTGTATCAGCAGGGGGTGTGAATTATTCCAAAGTTGGTTTCTTGTGGAGAAGGAACTGGAGAGCTTGCCGGGGAGGGTAGGTAAACTGTTGCCTGGTGACAGCAAGTTGGTCCGACGCTGTTTTGCTTTCAAGTCTACGCGCGAGTATTGCGAATAAATAACGAGTACATTGCTCCATTTTCTCGCGGATGGAAATCACGTTTGATGGTGCCAATGTCTTTTTACAATAATTCACTGGCTGTGCAATAGCGGTCTGTTTTGTGCTTGACGATCTTACCATGACTTGCTATTAAGAGTGATGACATTTGGAAAGAGCTAGTTCTCCAGATGAGGCTGCACCCGTAGCTCAGTGGATAGAGCACCCGCCTTCTAAGCGGATTGTCGTGGGTTCGAACCCCGCCGGGCGCGCTTAGAGTTCATAATCTTCTCCCATCTTAATCCCGTGCTGGTTCCTCGTCAAAGGAGTCAGTTGATGATGCCTGCCCTTTAGCTCATCTTTGGGAGGAGTAATGAAACGCCCTCCTCTCCTGCTAACGCACATGATGCTCCTTTTGCAAAACTTCTGTTGGCAGGTGCAGTGTGCCTCTATCAGATCCGTCCCCGTGTCGTCCGTCCGGATGCGGCCTACTGGGGCTTGCGTCTCATTGCTGGATTCATGCTGTGCTTGGTGCTGTCGCCGTCATTCCGTGGAATCCCAAGCGTCAGAAGAACCGCTCCTGCTTGCCTCCCACCTGGACGAAAGAAGAACTCGGGAAACGAAGCGGCATTGAGCGCTTCTTTGGACGCGTGTTTCTCTTTTTTCATCTCCAACGTCCACCTCTGTGTGGCTGGTCCGAGATTGCCTCGCAGGTAGCCCTGACTTATGCTGCTTCCATTATCGTTGGTCTGGCTGCTCAACAGGCTGGCCGTCCTGATCTCATCCGTTCACCTAAGCGTGTCCTAGCTCATCTTTGGGAGGAGGATTCTCAGTTATGAAACGCCCTCTGAAGGAGTTAAAAATGGCGCTTTTTCGCGGATATCATGAGATTCTGTGACAGAATACTTGAGACCAACCTACTTTGCGCGCGCAAATCTTGAGACTACCCTCACTGTCTATTTAACCTCAGATTCGTATATGTTGAGACTACCCTAACTACAAGGCTCAGAGGAACGACCTTCCTCATATCCTTCTTTTTATGGTGTACCCATAGTCAGGCTCACCCACATTTTCCGTGAAAGTTTTGACATATCTGGGGCCGGAAGAGATGAGCCGACTTCGCCGCATGACAGCTATTTTATCCGCTTGTTATGTCATCTCAGAATCGCTGCATGTGCCGGTGAGCCTGAGCATTCTCAAATTTACAGCATTGGTACACCGTTGACGCAGATAAAGCGAATCACCAGGATGGCAGCCAGTACGAGAAATGTAGAGTACTGCCCCTTTTTGCAACCTTCACGTATTCGAAGGTGGAATCCATTCATGGGTCTCAATCAGCTTGTGACCTTTGCGCCAGCGTAGGACGGTAGCCGGAGCGTCGGCAAGTCGGCGATCAGATGACCAGCGAGCGGGTGGGGCAATTGTGAGCTCGGCGAGGGCGAGGAGCACGGTATCGTAGTTGACGCGCCAGCCCGCGAAATCCCGCCACGCCTGCTCGCGATCGGCTTTGAGAGGCACGGACGCCTCGGCCATTTCGTCCAGCGCAGCCTCAAACTCCGCCCGCGAGACGCTAATCGGATCGTTTGGAGATGGGTTGGGATTGTAGGAAATGCGAAAGAAAGCGGCAATATAGCGCAAAGCCAGGTACCCGGCACGAATACAGAGATCGGCCTGGGAATCAGCCGGTATATCGACTACAGAGCGCACGAGAGCGGCACCATCCAACACAGCCCCGGCAGCAATCACCCAGGAACGATGGGGCTGCGGCGAGCGGAAGAAGGACAGCGCGGCCAGCGACGTATGGCTCTCTTCGAGATCCACAAACCAGGCTTCCCAGGTTGTCCACAGTTCACCAAGCTGCTCTAACCGCTTCAGGCGCGAATACCGTTTGATCAGCTCAACCGCGGAGGGTGGCGAGCCGGCCCGCACTTCAAGCATCGTGACGGCAGCCTCGCGCCGTGAAAACGCCGCATAAATCGTAGGCAGGTAAGCGATGAGTAACGCAATCAGTATCAGGCCGATGGTCGCTTCTGAAAAAACCAGCACCATCGCCGGGAAGTTATCGACCAGGGCAAAACCGAGCGTGAGCAAGGACGAGCCGCTGATCTTGAAGGCGACGTACCAGGACTGCGCATCGATCGCCCAGTCCATTGCGATGTACCCCAGGTTAATAGAAAACAACCATATAACGAGTAGGGCAATGAGGGCAACCGGGGCATACAGCTCCATCACCCTATCCCGCTCAAGATAAGTTTGCAGGCGCTTACTGCGCCACTCAAAAAGCTGGCGTACCACAATAAAAGTCGTGCGGTTAAACCTGTCCGGTGCTGAACGCGGCAGCACGAAGGTACGCAGCGCCGAAAGGCACGCGCGAAAGACAAGATAAGCGCCGAGCGCAAAGACCACGATGCGCACCAGCAGCAACAGGATGATCATACGTTTTCCAACTCGCTCTGATCTGTGAAACCTGTTGCATGATATCACGCTGATGAGTAAACGACAATCACGTAATACATCTCGTGATGCATGACGTGATCATGGTGTTCCATTTCTATCTTGCTGGCCGGAAGTACTGGCTACTTGGGATATCCGCTCTAAAATAAAGGGAAAAGTGCAATATGGAGGAAATGCTTGCCCTTGCTTTGAAGAAAAGAGCGAACAGCCGCTCGAAAAGAGCAAGAGAGAAGAAGTTTTTTCCGTCACATTCAGGTATACTGAAAGCAATACACGGCATGGTTGCAGAAGTTCTTTACGTTCTTACAGGAAGTAGATTTGTTCATGTCAACTCATTTGGGACTTTTGATGCTGCTCACCACATGGTGGGGTCCTCCGTTTGAGAAAGCCCTGGCACAGCTTGAACCAGAGCCAAGGGAACGTATGCTCGAGGAAGTTGGGCAAGCCGTGCGCCCATTTGAGGGGCCACAGGGGATCGTGGCGCCAGCAGAATTGTTGTTGGGTGTAGGGATGAAATGACAAGGAGGTTTTTTATGGGAAAAGTTATTGTCGGTGCAACCATGTCACTGGATTGGTTTATGAATGACCGCAATGGTGATGTGAGCCGCCTGTATCCGGATCTGGAAGCGTTGCGAAGAACAGAGATGTTACAGGAAGAAATACAGATGACAGGCGCGGTGGTGATGGGCCGACGTGCCTACGACATGGCCGAGGGAGATCTCACAGATTACGAATATCAAGTGCCGATCTTTGTCCTGACGCATCATATTCCAGAAAAGGTGGCCAAAGGAGAGAACGACCAGTTGACGGTGACCTTCGTCACCGATGGCATCCAAAGTGCTATTGAGAAGGCAAAAGCAGCCGCAGGTGACGAAAATGTCATGGTGATAGGTGGCGCGAATACCGCTCAGCAATGCCTACGAGCCGGGCTGGTTGACGAAATCCATATTGGCATCGTCCCTGTCCTCTTTGGGGAAGGTCTTCGCTTTTTCGAGCCTGGAGGCAATGAGCAGATGGAACTGGAAAGAACGAGGGTGTTCGAGTCCCCGACGAGAACCGATCTGTGGTTCCGCGTTGTCAAATAACAACCAGGGGGAGAATCAGCATAAGAAAAGTCATGGTATCCATGATGGGAACATGTGCTCCACACATGGAGCAATGCATGTGCTGCCAATGACGAGCAACACCATACAGATGAGGCAGAACGGAGGAAACAGGCAATGAGTACCGCAGGATTGTCCAAGGCGCGGCTCAGCCGCATGCACGAGGTCATGGCCGGCTATGTCGAGCGCGGTGACGTGCCTGGTCTCGTCACGCTGGTCAGCCGGTGGGGCGAGGTGTATGTTGATGTGATCGGGACGCAGGCGATCGGTGATAGCCCCCCAATGCGGCGCGACACCATCTTCCGCATCTCCTCGATGACCAAGCCAATCACGGCTGCGGCAACCATGATCCTGGTGGAAGAATGTAAGCTGCGGCTGGACGAGCCGGTGGACGCTCTGCTTCCCGAACTGGCCGAGCGCCAGGTGTTGAAGCGACTCGACGGGCCGCTCGACGATACCGTGCCCGCGAAGCGACCGATCACCGTGCGTGACCTGCTCACCTTCCGCATGGGCTTCGGGCAGATGATGGCGCCGCCAGATGCGTATCCGATTCTCTCGGCGGCGAATGAGCAGCAGATTGGCATGGGGCCGCCGAGCCCGTCGACGATGCCTGCGCCCGATGAGTGGATGCGCCGCCTGGGGCGGCTTCCACTCATGCACCAGCCGGGTGAGAAGTGGATGTACAACACGGGGTCCGACGTGCTAGGCGTGCTCATTGCGCGCGCCTCAGGTCAGCCGCTTGAGACGTTCTTGCGCGAACGCATCTTTGAGCCGCTCGGCATGAAGGATACCAGTTTCAGCGTGCCGGAGGCATCCCTCGATCGGCTGGCAACCAGCTACTGGACCGATCCCGCGAGCGGGAAGCTGACCGTCTATGACGAGGCCGTGGGCAGCCAATGGAGCCGTCCGCCGGCCTTCCTGTCGGGAGCTGGAGGACTGGTTTCGACCATCGACGACTATCTGGCCTTTGGCCAGATGATGCTCTCCCTGGGAAAACATGGCGGTGAGCGCATCCTGTCGAGGCTTTCCGTCGAGACCATGACGACCGACCAGCTGACGCTCGAGCAGAAAGCGGCGTCCAGCCTGGTCCCTGGCTTTTTTGACAGCCATGGCTGGGGGTTCGGCGTCTCCGTGATCACCAGGCGCGACGACGTGGCAGCGGTACCCGGTCGGTACGGCTGGGACGGCGGCCTGGGCACCTCCTGGTATTCAGACCCCAGGGAGGACATGGTCACCATCCTGATGACCCAGTGCGCCTGGACTTCCCCCAGGCCACCGAACGTCGATTTCTGGACCTCGGCCTACCAGGCGATCGACGACTAACGAGGATCCAGGCACAGAATTGAAGTTGCTGGAATGCACCTGTGGGGCTGTCTCATTATGAGTCTGCCGATTGGGGGAGCACTGGCTTGATATCGACGACCGGCGTTCCATCAATCGCTTCGATTGGTCCCACTTTTAACCTCTCTCCGGCGATTTCTAGAACCGTCACCCGGTGTAAGCCCAGTGGATTTGGTCGATCGGGAGATCGTGTGGCAAAGACTCCGGTCAGAGGCACGGTCTCGTCCCCGCGGGGATGCACTTTCAAGATGTCGCGCTGAGCTTTGTGCAACCAGGTAATTACGATGATTTCATCGCCCACCGCAAGAGCTTCAAGCCCCTCTGCAACCGACGCATTCACTTCGAGCCATGCGTCAGGCGCGCCTTCACGGCCTTGCCTGGGAGCTTCTCCAGGCTCTTTGAGAGGCGATTGAAGAAAGCCAAGTGGATACAGCACATATTCGCTCTCTGGCATGACGCTCCCTCCATGATTTTCCAATGATCTCTTTTCATTCGAGGCTCTTTTATGCAAACTTCCAGCGATCCGCTCATCGCTTCGAAGAGGACCTCAACCACTCTCGGCTCAAGGATACCATCTTTCTATCGGAAAGGTCCTGGACGCGGATCCAGGCCAGCAACCTCGGCTGACCCGACTTGCCCAGGCCATCCTGGATGGGACGACGGGCGGCGCGTGGTAAGCGCCGCCCGTGCAGTGAAGATGGTAGCCGTTGCGCTCTTTGGCGTCCCTACCATTGGCAGCGATGGACGGTGCCTACTGCCATTACGGGGACTGAAGAAGCCCGGTGATGTTCCCATCTGCATCTTTGACCGATGCAATCAGCTTCCCCCCACCAACATCCTGGACCGCTTGCTGTGCTTGCGCGCCAGCGTCGAGGAGCAGTTGCAGACTGGTCTGTATGTCGTTCACGTGCCAGTAGCCGACAGGCCCCGTCATACCTTTGCGGTGGCCATGGGGATCTAACCCGATTTCCTGGTCTCCCACCCGAAAGCCAACATAATACGCTTCATCCGCATACGGCTCTACTCCTAAAAGCGTACGGTAGAGCGTCTTCGCTTGAGCGAGGTCGCTGACGGGATAGATGACGACTCCGAATCCTTGATTCATAAAAAACTCCTTCTACTACTCACTAAACATACCGGTTTCGATTGAGACGGTGCCGCCCACCCGGCGCTTCCACTGGGAACCGGTCTCCCTGTCACATCGGGTGGGTTTTGCTCGTCATTACTATGACGAAATGAAACGAGGGAATGTGACCGATGCCATTTCTAGCAAGAAAGGAAGATATATGCTCGATGTAACGACAGCATGGGGGCAGCATGCCGAGCAGCGTTTGCGTTCCAACATTATTGCCTGGTTGACGACCGTCGGATCGGATGGACGCCTATATACCGTCCCTATCTGGTTTTTGTGGGATGGGAACGCGTTGCTCATTTTCAGCCAGCCGCATAAGCAGAAAATACGGAACCTGCGCAAAAATGTGCGTGTCACCCTGGCGCTAGATGATACGAAACAGGGAGAAGATGTGGTCATCGTTGAGGGTACGGCAAAACTGCTTGATAATCCAGAATACAAATCCCCCTACACATCCAAATTCGCACTCTTAGCATGACTCTCAATAAAGCGCTTCCTTGGAGCTACCTCGTCGCCCATCAGCATATTGAAAATCTTATCAGCCTCGACTGCTTCCTCGATGTCTACCCGGAGAATCGTCCTCTTTTCGGGATCCATTGTCGTATCCCAGAGAGTCTCGGGGTTCATTTCTCCCAGACCCTTATACCTGCCCACTTCTGGCTCTTTGCCGTTGTGCTCGGCTTTGTACTGCTCGATCAAAGCATCGCGCTCTTCTTCGGTATAGACGTAAAGTACCTGTTTCCCCCTGCGAATATGGTAAAGAGGTGGCTGCGCTATATAGAGGTGCCCTCCGGTAATGAGCGGCTCCATGTAGCGGAAGAAGAAGGTCAGCAGCAGGGTGCGAATGTGAGCGCCGTCAACGTCGGCGTCGCACATGATGACAATGCGCCCGTAGCGCAGTCTTGACAGGTTGAATTGATCGCCGATACCGACCCCGGTAGCGGTAATAATGTTCTTGATTTCCTGGTTTTCCAGCATTTTGTCGAGACGCGCACGCTCCACATTCAGTATCTTACCGCGCAGTGGCAGGATAGCCTGGAAGTGGCGGTCGCGTCCCTGTTTTGCACTACCACCTGCCGAATCCCCTTCTACGAGGTAGAGTTCGCAGCGGTCGGCGTGTTTCTCGGAACAGTCGGCGAGCTTGCCGGGCAGCGTGGTGTCCAGGGCGTTCTTGCGCTGGATCAGATCGCGGGCGGCGCGCGCCGCCTCACGGGCCCTCGCGGAGGTCAGGCATTTCTCAATGATGAATTTCGCCTCGCTGGGCGTCTCCTCCAGGTACTTGGTGAGCATTTCCGCCGTGACCGTCTCAACGATGGGGCGGACTTCCGCGTTATTCAACTTGGCTTTTGTCTGCGCCTCAAATTGAGGGTTGGGCATCTTGACACTGACCACTGCCGTCAGGCCCTGGCGCACGTCATCGCCCGTGAGATTGTTATCTTTCTCCTTGAGGAAATTCATTTTGCGGGCATAGTCGTTCAGAGAGCGTGTCAGCGCGCTGCGGAACCCGGTGATGTGCATACCACCGTCAGCCGTGTTGATGCCGTTGGCAAAGGAAAATTCGGTGGTGGTCCAGCTATCGTTGTATTGGACAGCCAGCTCGACTTTCACGTCGTCGATCTCGCGATCGGTGCTAACCGGGCGAGACTGGATGCGGCCACGATTCTTGTTCAGGTAGCGCACAAAGGAGACTAGCCCGCCCTCAAAGTAGAAGGTCGCTTCACGGTCGCTGCGCTCGTCATAAAGCGCAATGGTCAGGCCGCGATTGAGATAGGCCATCTCGCGAAAACGCTGCGCCAGCACTTCAAAGCTGTAGTCGCGCGTCTCCATCACCGTCAGGTCAGGTAAGAAGGAGGTGATGGTACCTGTATCGTCCTCTTCAACGAGGTCCACATCCATGAGAGGCGTGACGGCTATACCCCGTTCGTAGCGCTGGCGATAGAGAATGCCCTCGCGTTTGACATCGACCTGGCACCACTCGGAGAGCGCGTTGACTACAGAGACGCCCACGCCGTGCAGTCCGCTACTGATCTGGTACCCGCCGCCGCCAAACTTGCCTCCTGCATGCAGAATGGTCATCACAACTTCAAGCGTGGAGACCCCGGGGCGCTGGTGATGCTCCTCTACCGGGATGCCGCGTCCATTATCTTTTATCGTTACTGAGCTGTCGGCGTGGATGGTGACGGTGATGGTATCGGCATACCCTGCCATTACTTCGTCAATGCTGTTATCGACGACTTCATAAATCAGATGGTGTAGGCCGCGCTGGTCGGTTGCGCCAATGTACATACCAGGACGCACGCGTACAGCCTCTAAACCCTCGAGAATCTGGATATTTTGCTCTCCGTAGCCATTTTCGCCGCCATTCCCATTCCCATTCCCATTCAGTTTGCCGTTGCCATTTCTGTGTGTGCCATTGCCAGGTAGAGCTTGATGTTCATCGGTTGAAAATTGCTCTGTCATAATCAATTCTCTCGTTTTTGCCATAGTAGCCTGCACCTTTTGCAAGATTTAGTGAAGCTGAGCTTCGGTGATTATTGTGTGATCAAAGAGGAGCGTTCTTAATAAAATTGTTCTTTTAGCATAGGGAAAATGTGGCAAAAGCGCCACATTTTCTGACGCTTCATTATATCACATTTGGGCGATAAAGGAAATGCTGAAGCCTCCGCATTTTGCTTTGAAAAAAGAAGATGTGAGGTGCATTGGCAGAGATTAAAACCCTGCCAATGCACCTCACATCTTCTCTACTTAATACCTTGGGCCGCTCATGGGGACACCCGGATTCGCGGGAGGTATACCTTGCATTCCCTGCATAGCTGGCATGCCTGGCATTCCAGTCATACTCTGCATTGGGACGCCGGCGAGATTGGTGGCGCAATATGGGCAGAAAGTCCAGCGCAACTCGAGCAGGCGCTCGCACTTGGGGCATGGCCGCTTCAATTTTTGACCACAGGATGGGCACACCTGGAAATCCAATTCGACACGTGCGTGACAATTGTTGCAGGTCTGGCGCTCGGTCATCTCCGCCAG
Source organism: uncultured Chloroflexia bacterium (assembly GCA_963775585.1). GTDB lineage: Bacteria > Chloroflexota > Ktedonobacteria > Ktedonobacterales > Ktedonobacteraceae > UBA11361. The sequence continues at coordinate 57,107 of CAVZJN010000005.1, forward strand.
CAACAATTCTTCCTCTAACTGCCGCTCATAAATTTCTGCAAGGGTTTGCCGGGGGCGTAAAATCAGGTAGATGAATAGGCCGCCGATAAAAAAGACTGTGACCAATAACGTCGCCAGTATTTGCGATAAGGGGTCCTGCGTCCGCGAACGGATGTCGCGGAAAGTCCAGATGATCAGGCTGAGCCAGAATATAACGAGAAAGGCGACAAAAAAGCCAATAAAGATTCCCAGGTAGTTTACGATAGCAGTCAGGGTAGATCCGCCCGAGGAAGTAGTCGTTGCCGTCGCCGTGGGACTGGGAACAGCCACCGGTGTTACTGCTGGTCCTGTCGTAAGTATAGTAGTGAGAATATGTGTCACTTGTGTATGTGTCATCGCAGGCCTAACGCCCCTTTCAGGATATGCATAATATTGTCTCTCTCCTTAAAACGTTCTCAATAAGAAAACAGCAACAACATAGGACTATTGTGACGTCAATCAATCAGTATCGTCTTTATTTCCCCCGCCCGTATGCCGATGTGTAGAGGCTCCCCAGCTTCACCGTTCCAAAAGAGTTGTTCTTGCTCCTCCTCTAATAAGTTTGTCACAAAGGCCTTGCTCGAATCAACCCCTGGCCGTATGCTGGCCTCGACCGCGTGGGAAAAAGGATTGTATATGCGTACAATCAACCCTTTGCCCGCATTCTGCCTCTTGATCGCGCTGACGACGAGTTCGCGTGGTTCAACCTCGATCAATGTTGCGCACGAGGGCAGCAGTGTCTCTCGTGACCGCCCAATCTCTACTGATGGTCCTCCCTTGTGCCGCTGCGTACCTCTGTCTGGCAGCGGCGCTACAATGGCTCGTACCAGTATATTAAAGGCCTGCGCTTCGCGAAGCACGCGTGCTTCTTCCCCCTGCCAATCTCCGCTATGTGGCACCAGGGCATAATCAAACTCCTGGTGTCCCAGGCATTGGCCCTCGGGCGTATGCACCATCGGACCGGCGTGGCCGTGGCGGGTGGACAGGTCTCCACGCGACAACCACTCCACGCAGCGTAGGAGTGTGAGCGCCACTGCCATCTGTCCTTGACCAATTCCTGGCCCGTCCTGGAGCATTTCATACTCTGGCAAGCCGCGATTGAGTACTGCTAAGCCGATTATACCATCGCTGACATCGACAAAGCGTTTCTGCGGAAATGTGTTGACGGGTTCTTCCGCCCAATCAGCAATATCCGCTGGTCGCGCTATGGCGGCCGGGCGCGTTCGCACTTCAAATGTACCCTCGGCTGCGACATGCTCTACCCGCACTGGAACAGGGAAAATCGCTCGTAATCGATGGTCTTTTACCCTGTTGTCCAGGCTGGTGTGAATATCGATGCGACGTATCCCAGGAGAAAGCGCTACGTCACTGACAATCGTACAAATGCTCGTACGCGAGCTGCGTTCGGCGCGGTTAGTGGTACAGGCAACTGGTAAAGACCAGCGTCCACTGATGCGCAATATCGCGCGGACGGGTCCTGCGCTGACCAGTTCGATCTTTGGCGGCTCGCTCGGTTGACTGACCAGGACGTCCACCGCTGGTGGACAATAGTTATACAGGTCGCCGACATCGCCACCATCTACAAAACGATTGAGACCTGTGAAAATTGCGCCCGTGAGTTTATCGGTAATCGTCAGTGATCCATCTTCCGCACTGGCTTCTACCCTGTACCATTCATTCTCAATCTGGCGCTCCTGACCCGTCAGCGTGCTGGTTAACGCGGGAGTTACCTCGGCTTTGAAGCCTCGTGGATATACCCAGAAGGTTTTGAGCCCATACGCGGGGAGATCGCTGGCAACAAACTCGATTGTTTCGCGTACCTGGTCTATGGCCGACACGTTCAGCGAGTGGATGTCCTCGCGCTGCAAGATCGCCAGTACCTGCTGCTCCGAGGCAAGCAGGTCATGGTCTTTGGGGGTAGCGCTCGCTCGCGGCGCGACGAAGACCTCGATCTGCGCAACTCCCGGCTGCTGCTCTGTTTCAATATGCACACGTATAATTTCGTAGGTTCCTTCAGGCTGCCCCAGCATCATTGCCGCCGTGCTTTCTGCCAGGCGGATGAACGCGCCGGGGGTATTGGCGCCCATCAACGTCACTGCTGTCGCGGTTGCCTCTCGCGGCAGTTGTGCCGAGCCAAGCTCCTGCCGCCAGCGGTTGACGACAGCAAAGGGTATGTGCTGTCCCTGCTCGTCGATGATTACCGCATTGCGCAGCGAACCGGGGAAGGAGATGACTTCCTGGGCGATCTCTGCGCGCCGCCCAGGAGCGGGGTTAAACACCACAATAGGAATAGGTTGATGATGTGTCGTGCGTCGCCTGAACTGGAGCATGTGTATTCACTACTTCGGCAATACTCTGCATTGTCTGGGCAATGATACTTTCGGCAACCTGCTGGCTTTGCGCGAAACGCACGGCATTTTCACGGTGCACCTGGTCAAGGCTACACCCACAAATGCTATCATGGGGATGATTTTGTAAAAGATACTTCCACGCTACTCGAATTAAACCGGCAGGATAGGCCGCTCCCAGCTTCCATGCCCACGCTGTCAGTGGTTCTACCCAGTGTTCCAACAGGTGTTCCGTCGCGTTATTCTGTTGCTTGATCCACATGCGGGTGGAGAGAACGGAGGGGAGCAGATGCGAAAATTGGCTGCTTCGCATTTCGCCCGTCAGCACTTGTAGCGGTGCATCCTGTGCATACCCATTACTCTCGTTTGCCTCAGGCTCCAAACCGTGCTGCCGTCGGATGACTTCAACATATTGGGGCAGTGACCCTATCTGTACATGTATGCCGCCCAGGTGTTTGTTGTTACCGTTCTGAGGCGTCTGTCCAAAATGCGTAAGAATTTTTTCGTGTTCCGGGTTGATATGGGCCAGCAGCGCATTTGCTGCCTTGATTGTTTCCGGTAACCTGTCTTGTGGCTCCAGGTGGTCAGAGCCATTCATAAAGAGGAGGGTATTGGTGGTCGCCATCGGCAATATCTGCGCTGAAAGGAACTCGACACGTTTGGCAAATTCATCCGCTGCGTGCGGCATCATGCGTGCATTCGAGTAGCCAAGTGGGTCGGCAAGGTGAATAACCAGCACACGCGTTCCGTCGGGGGCGGCCCACAGAAATTCACTCTTCTTCGCCTCGGCGCCAACGCCGCGCCAAAAACAGCGTTATCTATGCCAAACCCCTGCAGGATCTGTGGTAGCTGCGCAATATGACCAAAACAATCGGGGACATAGCCGATGCGCATTGGTTCACCAAACTCGGCTGCGCGCTGCATACCCATTTGCAAGTTACGAATCAGTGACTCACCGCTTACCAGAAATTCGTCTGGCTGGACGTACCATGGGCCAACGCTAATGCGTCCGGTGCGAGTATATTGCTTGAGATGCGCTTCCTGCTCAGACTGTACCTCCAGGTAATCATCGAGCACAATGGTCTGGCCGTCGAGCATAAAATAGCTGAAATTGCTATCGCGGTCTAAGATATCCAGCAACTTATCGATAGTACGCACGAGACGTACACGAAATTGCTGAAATGTCTGATACCATTCGCGATCCCAGTGTGTATGTGGAACAAGAATAATGTTGAGTTGCTCGGCCATAGTGCTCCTTTGTTGAAGGGTTGTAAATTGACTTATATGGTAGGAATTATAGTATACATTATCCAGCTACTCTACCGCAGTCCGAGTAATGGAGCGGCGGTGTTTTTCCCCGCCGTGGAGGGACACCGCAGAAATTGATGTTGTCTTGCACCATCGGGTGGTAGCGTTGACAGTATAATTGGCTTGATGGTATAGTCTTCCACAAAGAGATGTGTTTTTATATGCCAGGGTGTGGCAAAATGGTTCTACCAACAAATAGGGGTTGCTCTGGCAGTTATGGCTTGTAAGGTTAACCGACCTGTGTTATAATAGGTCAGATGTTCTAATATTTGAATGTAGACCCTCGATTATGACTTTTAAAACATAATCTGGCTATTCGTAGGGGCCGATTTATCGGCCCTCGGTGGATTTTCCGCTCTCCAGATTAATAAGTTAAACAGCATTATCGAGGGGCGAGCGAAGCGAGGAGATATTTGATGGCTAGTGGTAACTACGCTGCGAAAAAGGTTATTTCACCCGAGCCTGCTCAAACTCCAATTCCCCTACGCGCCAATGCTACACGTCAGCTTCCAGTTGTGCAAGACCCGCAAGAGCGAGAAACAAGGCCGCTTCCCTGTAAAGCGGCCAACGGCAATGATTGTGGTCAATGAATTTGCAGAAGTTCCCCTGACAAGGCATAACCCCTGGTTACGCCGCATCGTCATATCCATGGTTGTTGTGGTTATCGCCATACTTGTATTGATCTCTGCCGGTTGGTATCAACGTCCTGGTCCACCCAATCTTATCATTGCGCCAAATGCCCAGGTCTTCCCCATTCAAGTGGGAGGCACCCTGGGGGCCGTCAACATCTGGCAGAACAGCAATGGACCATTGCCACTGAAAATTCACATTCCTACCAACCCTGGACCCTACTCTGTAGTAGGCAAACCCTCACTGACGGTTGATTTTATGAACCGGGTTCTCGCGTACTACCACTCTCCAGCCGCGGGAAAGGCGCAGGCGCTCTATAATGACGGTCTGAAGTATGGAATAGACCCCGCCTATGCGCTGGCCTTTTTCATGCATGAGAGTTTGTTCGGTACCACCGGAGTGGCAAGAGTGACCCTCTCTCTCAGTAATATGCGCTGTGTGCCAGAGTATCCTTGCCTGCAAGAGAATGGAGGATACGCCATATTCAATACCTGGGAGCAGAGTTTTGAGGCCTGGTTTAAGCTTATTCGCAATCTCTATGTTGGCTATTGGGGCCGCATCACCGTTGACCAGATCATCCCCAAATATGCGCCCAACAGCGACGGCAATAACGAAGCAGGATATATCGCTACTCTCAAGCACACCATCGATACCTGGCACGCGGGCATCATTCCAGTGTGAGGTTGTTACGCCTCCTGAAGGGCAATGCTACGCCGTGCCTAATCAATTCCATACGTCCATGGTAGGGGCGATCCCTTGTGGTCGCCCGGTTTGGTGGTCGCCCGGTCAGCTCACGCCGAAATCAATCCCTGTTCCAGAGCTTTGCTCAGTGCCTCGGTGCGACCGGAGACGTTGAGCTTATGGTAAATATTGGCCAGGTGGAAATTCACCGTGCGTTCGCTGACCACCAGCCGCGCAGCAATCTCTTTGTTGCGCAGGCCACGCGCCAGCAGTCGTAATACCTCCTGTTCGCGGGCAGTCAATGTTTCATAGGGCGCACTTCCCCGACCCTGCTTGCCAAAACGTGAGAGCAATCTGCCTGCCAACTGCGATTGCACCAGCACTTCGCCACTGGCAACGACTCGTACTGCCTGGGCAAGTTCATCGGGAACAATGTCTTTGAGGACATAGCCATCGGCTCCCGCCCGCAATGTCTCGTACAGGTACCCCTCGCGATCCTGGGCGGCAAACAGTAAAACCCGTGTATCGAGATTCAGTTGCTTTATCTGCTTCAACGCCTCCATACTCTGTCCATTGGGCAGGTTCGCATCCAACAGCACCACCTGCGGCCCCAGTTCCAGTGTTTCGCTGACGGCTTGCACACCGTCTGCCGCTTCTCCTACCACTTGCAGGTCTGGATAGCTCTCGAGCAGGCGGCGCAATCCGGCGCGGGAGACAGCCTGGTCATCGACAACCAGCACACGTATCTTAGCGGCCGCAGACATCTCTTCTGTGTGAGCTAGAGCATTTGTTGCTGTCCCATTCAAGACTGCCGCTGCATGCGGGTTGCTATACGGTACGCGGACCTGAACGCGCGTTCCCTGCTCAATCTGTGAGGTCACTTCCAGTGAGCCTCCCAGGTGTTCTAGGCGATGGTGCAATGCATTATAGGGGTACAATAGCATCGGATCTTCGGCCTTGAAATGGGGCAGCGGCACTTCTTCCACAGTGCTTGTCGCGGCCCTGTCATTTTGAAAATGGGGTAAGGGTTGTTCCTCATCTGTATTGGGAAGAGACATTACCCCGTCATCTTCAATGCTCATCTGCATCTCGTCACGTGCATAGCTCAAGGTGAAGCGCAGTTTTCGCGCGTTGCTCTGTTGCTGCATCTGGTAGAGCGCTTCCTGGGCAACCCGATAGATCAGGCGTTCCGTATAACTGGGCAGTGGACGCTCTTCGCCAGTAAAAGTAATGCGGCTGGAAAGTCCCAGGGCTTCAGCGGTTTCTTCGACGGCGCGTGCAAGAGCCTCTACCAGTGTGACGCCAACGAGATTTGGCAGGAGCAGATCGTCGTCATTCGCTGAGCGTATCTCGTAGAGAGCTTCTTGTGTCATCTGCTCCACCGTACTCAATCCATTGCGAATCGCATTGAGGTCTGGCGGTGTCTCATTATTTCGCAACAAAGTTTGCAGCGAGTGTAATTGCAGCAGAACAGAACTGAGCACCTGGATAAGATGTTCGTGGGTATTCGTTGACTCTAATGATATATCGTTATTGGATTGCTGCATAGAGAGCTTCTCCGCTGGTTAAGTGTTGCACTTTGCTTGTTGTGTTGAATTGTATCATGTTCTTGTAGAAGATAATAATGGATTGATGGATGAAGGGGACAAAAACCGTACAGTAGCTCGGCTTTTGTCCCCTTCATCCATTAGTGGGCTACCTCTAAGGCAAGTTTTCCATCCTGTACATCGATCTGCACCGTGTTGCCATCGCGAACGGTGCCATCCAGGATGGCGCGGGCAACGCGATTCTCAACCTCTTTCTGGATCACACGTTTGAGGGGACGGGCGCCAAACTGCGGATCATACCCCTCATTTGCCAGCAAATCCTTCGCTTCAGCACTCAAATTGAGCGTAATATGGCGCTCAGCCAGGCGCGGGCGCAGGCGATTGATCTGGATATCCACGATGCTGCGCATCTGCTCACGAGAAATTTGTTGGAAAATGATCACCTCGTCAATGCGGTTGATAAATTCAGGTCGGAAGCCTTCTTCGCGCAAACGCTGCCGTATCATGTGCTGTATCTCTTCCTCGTCCATTCCGTCATATTCGTGGAGCCAGAGATTACCGACGTTACTGGTCATGATAATGACGGTGTTCTTGAAATCGACGGTGCGCCCCTGGCCATCTGTCAGTCGGCCATCATCAAGCAATTGCAGCAAGACGTTGAATACTTCAGGTGCAGCCTTCTCGATCTCATCAAGCAGTATCACGCAATAGGGATGGCGGCGTACCGCCTCGGTTAACTGCCCGCCTTCCTCATAGCCAACATAGCCAGGAGGCGCGCCAAGCAGGCGAGAGACGCTGTGTTTCTCCATGTACTCCGACATGTCGATGCGCACCATGGCCTGCTCGTTATCAAAGAGGAACTCCGCCAGCGCGCGTGCCAGCTCCGTTTTCCCTACCCCTGTCGGCCCCAGGAAAAGGAAGCTCGCCAGTGGGCGATTGGGATCCTGTAGGCCAGCGCGCGAACGGCGAATCGCGTCAGAAACGGCTTGGAGCGCAAACTCCTGTCCCACCACGCGCTTGCGCAGGTTGTCTTCCATGGTGAGCAGTTTCTGTACCTCCGCCTCCATCAGCTTGGAGACCGGGATATGCGTCCACTTGGAAACGATTTCGGCGATATCCTCAGCATCAACCTCTTCATTGAGCATACGCGCGCTTTGCAAGTTGATAAGTTTCGACTCCATCTCGGCAATACGCCGTTCGAGCTCAGGAATGGTACCATAGCGCAGGCGCGCCATCTCTTCCAGGTTATATTCGCGCTCCGCCTTCTCAAGATCAACCTGTGCCTGCTCAAGTTCTTTCTTCAGCCGGCGAATATTCTCAACTGGCTCTCGTTCGCTCTCAAACGAGAGTTTGAGCGTGTGCAACTGCTCGCTTAGATTGGCAATCTCTTGCTCAACCCTGTTGCGTCGATCGCGACTGGCGGCGTCGGTCTCCTTTTTCAAGGCCTCTTGCTCGACCTGTAACTGCCGGATGCGGCGCTCCAGCCCATCGATTTCGCTGGGAGTGCTGTCCAGCTCAACACGACGCCGGCTGGCAGCTTCGTCTACCAGGTCAATCGCTTTATCAGGCAGGAAACGGTCGGTGATGTAGCGATTGGAGAGCATGGCGGCAGCCACCAGCGCACTATCCTGGATGCGAACGCCGTGATGGACTTCGTAGCGCTGTTTCAAGCCGCGCAGGATACTGATGGTATCCTCTACTGACGGCTGATCAACCAGTACAGGCTGGAAACGTCGCTCAAGCGCGGCATCCTTCTCGATGTGCTTGCGATATTCATCTAGCGTAGTGGCGCCAATGCAGCGCAGTTCACCGCGTGACAGCATTGGTTTCAACATGTTCGAGGCATCCATCGCGCCTTCTGCCGCACCGGCTCCAACCAGCGTATGCAGTTCGTCTATAAAGAGAATAAAGCCACCTTCAGCGCTCGTCACTTCTTTTAACACGGCTTTCAAGCGCTCTTCAAACTCGCCACGAAACTTGGCTCCAGCGACGAGTGCGCCCAGGTCAAGCGTGACCACCTGCTTATCTGCCAGCGTTTTTGGGATGTCGCGGCGCACGATACGCTGTGCTAAGCCCTCGACAATCGCGGTTTTACCGACCCCTGGTTCGCCAATCAATACGGGGTTATTCTTGGTGCGGCGGCTCAGTACCTGAATAACGCGCCGGATCTCCTCGTCGCGTCCGATGACCGGGTCAAGCTTGCCTTGCGCCGCCAGTTCGGTCAGGTTGCGGCCATACTTCTCCAGCGCCTGGTATTTTACCTCGGGGTTCTGATCGGTCACCCTTTGTGCGCCGCGGATGGAGGTGAGTGCTTTGAGGACGTTGTCACGGGTCAGGCCGGTCGCCTTAAGAGCGCGTTTGACGGCATCGGAATCCGCATCGAACATACCGAGAAGCAGGTGCTCAACGCTCAGATATTCATCCTTGAAGTTTCCCATCTCGCGCCAGGCATCCTCCAATACCTTGCGCAAACGTGGGGAGATCCCCGGATCATTCGCGCCGTAGACGCGGGGCAGGCGTTCGATTTCGTTCTCGATGATGCGTTTCGCCGCTACGTCACTGCCGCCCACCTTTTGTATAACTTGCTGGACTACCCCACCTCCCTGCGAGAGCAGTGCATCAAGTAAGTGCTCAACTTCGATCTGCCCATGATTATGCTGTTTGGCTATTTCTGATGCTTCGCTGATTGCTTCACGCGCTTTATCGGTAAATCGTTCAATTTTCATGGGTTAAGCGTCCCTCTCCCTTGCTATCGTATTTCTGCTAAAAATATATCATATTGAGTATGCTGTTGCAAGAAGATATGAGTGTATACTTGTCAAAGTTCGCCTCTTCTATCTCTCTTGATTCTCGTGGTATAATCGCTTCACCATGCAGAAGCAGTTAACACAACAACCGCAACATTCACTGTCTCCCGATGAGCAGATGATTGCTGAGATAGCGACTGCTATCGAAAGCTTGCTGTTCGTCTCCGGCCGCCCCCTTGAACGCGCTGAACTGCGCAAATTACTCGCTATCGATGAGGAGAGCCTGGCTCAAGGCTTGCAAACGCTGGAGCACGACCTGGAACGTCACGGGCGCGGTATACGGCTGCAACGCCTGGGTGAGCAGGTACAGCTTGTCACAGCTCCGGAGAACGCCCGCTATGTCGCGGCTTTGCTTGGCCTCCCGCTGTCCGCGAAGCTCACTACTGCCGCCCTGGAAACGCTTGCCGTTATCACCTATCGCCAACCAGTGACGCGCGCGCAGATCGAGGCTATACGTGGTGTGAATAGTGATCGCGCCCTGGTAAGTCTTATCCAGCATGGCCTGGTTGCAGAGATTGGACGAGCGCAAACTGTTGGGCGTCCCTCGCTCTTCGCCACCACTCCAGAATTTTTACAGCAGTTTGGCTTGACGAAACTGGATGAGTTACCTTACGTTCCAGGCACACCACCAGGCTCTCCAGTGGACCCGGTTGTTGAAACTTGAAGGTTCGTAAGGTTTGTAATGAAAAGCAATGCTCAAGCCCCTACATTGTCCACGCGCAGGCGTCTTGGTCGCCACGTACCCACCGGTTCTAAACCCGTCAAAGCCGCGGCCATTGCGCAGGAGATCGGTTGTAACGCTATACAAATTTTTGCCAGCAATCCGACTGGTTGGCGTCCTCCGGCGGATAATCCAAAGGGAAGCGCAGCGTTTGCGCAGGCCGCGCGTGACTGCGGCCTTGACCCGGTGGTGATCCACGCGCCCTACCTGATCAACCTCGCATCTCCTGATGAGTTCATCTGGGAGAAATCCCTTACTCTCCTGCGCTGGACTTTGCAACGCGGCAGTCTGCTGGGAGCAACCTTTGTGATCTTTCATACCGGCAGTCACCGCGGTTCGGGTGTCGAGGCAGGCATCGCACGCATAGCCCAGGCCATTGACCGCATTTTACCTGAAACGCCGCCAGAAGTGATGTTGTTGTTGGAAAACGATGTTGGCGCGGGAAACTCCCTGGGGCATAATTTCGAGCAAATTGGCGCGGTGCTCCATCTTTTGCCCGGCTTCGCCGAACGCATGGGCGTCTGCCTCGATACCGCTCACCTGTGGGGGGCAGGGCACGATATTTCCAGTGCCGCCGCCGTACAGCGTGTGCTGCAGCAATTTGACGAGGCCGCTGGCCTGGAACGCCTCAAGGTTATCCACCTTAATGATACAGAGATGGCTTTGGGCAGCCATCGAGATGTTCACGCTCGCATAGGTGAGGGAATCATACCAGAAGATGGTCTTCAGGCTTTTCTGAGTGACCCCCGCCTGTTGCGCGCGGCTGTTGTGCTGGAAACGCCGATCAAGACAGGTGACGATGGAAAAGAAGATTGGGAGCACGATAAGCAACACTTGCAGCGCGTGAAGCAATTGATGGGCATACAATGATCTACCATCAACCAACCTTTTCTCCATTGATAGCGGAATCATAGACCTCAATGAGCTTTGGCACCGTCTCATAATTCGCGAGTTCCGAGGGCGCAATCCAGCGCATTTCGTTGGCCTCCCAGTCTATACGAATTGCCTCGGGTGTAAATACCTCGAAAAGAAAGGGATGGATATAAAAATGTCGGCCCAACGCCGGGTCAATGTGTTCTACGACTGCCCCCCGTCTCAGCATCTGTACCTGTTCGCGCGTTAAACCTGTCTCCTCGCGAATTTCAGTATAGGCCTGCTCATCGGGGGTAACGCTCGCCTCCACGAAGCCGCTCACACCTGCCCACCGCCCGCGATAACTGCCGACGCGCTGGCTGCGCTGCATAATCAGGATACGTGGCTCAACAGTATCCTGCCGCAGCAGAAAACATGTCACCACGTGCGTTGGCCGCGGTGCTTCTTGCGCATGATCGTGATGTTCTGTGTTCATTTCCTGGCTTCTTTCTATTGCTTCAAAAATGACTTTTAACAAAATAATCTGGTCCCTACTCTATTGTACCGTAAACTCAAGAGTAACTTAACCAAAGCTCCTGCTTGACAGCCTTCCTGACAATCAGTATAGTAGGCTTGGCGGATATTACGCTTTAACACGCCTACGCTTTTGGACAGGTCATTGCAGCGCAATGATTCTCCCCTGTAGCATGCGTGTCTAGTATGCATTCAGATAATTCAAATCCTTTATTGCAATTCACAAAACATATCAGGCAGAACCTGTCTACCCCGGTAGCCATACAGCTCCTGGGCAAGAGAGTGTTTTTCCATTATCTCACTACAGAAACGCCTGTAGGTGGTCAGGTGCTTGAAGCACAACATTAAGCGCCTGGACGCCTCTCACAGTTGGAGGTAAGGCCGACGTGTCGCCAACAATAATCATTTTAGCTATGGTAGCAATACTGGCAATACTCGCAGGCGCCGGAATGGCTCTTCGCGCCGGGTACCAGTACGGGCGGGAACAAAATAAAGCGCGCTATGAGGAGCTTTTACTTGCTGAAAAAGAAACAAACGAGCGCAAACTCCTGGAAGTCCAGGCACAGCAACGCGAAGCTCTTCGTGAAGCGAAAGAAGAAACCGCGCGTTTCCGCAATACAATGGAACGCGAAAACACAGAACGCCGTACTGAACTGCAACGACAGGAACGGCGAAATCAGCAAAAAGAAGAGTCGCTTGATCGGAAGATTGAGGCACTTGAACAACGTGAGCGTAAGCTTGCGGCAACTGAGCGCCGCCTGGAGCAGATGCATGAAGAGATAGAGAATCTCAAGCGCCTGCACCTCAGTGAAATAGAGCGTATTGCGCAACTTTCAGTTGAACAGGCGAAAGAACTGTTGCTCACGCGCATTGAAGAGCAAGTACGCGCGGAGGCCGCACAGCGTGTGCGCCGGATCGAAGAGCAGGCGCGCGAAGAGGCAGATGCCCGTGCGCGCGAGATCATCACTCTGGCCATCCAGCGCTGTGCATCCGACCAGGTGTCCGAAGCGGTTGTCTCGGTCGTGCCTCTGCCCAACGAAGAAATGAAAGGGCGCATCATTGGGCGCGAGGGTCGCAATATTCGTGCCCTGGAAGCAGCTACCGGCGTCGATCTCATCATCGATGATACGCCAGAGGCGGTGATTCTCTCTGGATTCGATCCCGTGCGTCGAGAGGTGGCTCGTCTCGCTCTGACAAAGCTTATTCTCGATGGGCGCATCCATCCCGCGCGCATTGAAGAGGTCGTTGCCAAAGCACGCCAGGAAGTCGATGCTATTGTGCGTGAGGCAGGTGAGCGTGCCGCCATGGAAGCCAACGTCCATGGCTTACAACCGGAACTGCTCAAAATCATCGGACGACTGCATTTCCGTACCAGCTACGGGCAGAATGTCCTGGCCCATTCAGTAGAAGTCTCGATACTGGCGGCAACGATTGCCCACGAACTGGGAGCCGACGTCAATGTATGCAAGACCGCTGCGCTGCTGCATGATATGGGGAAAGCTATTGATCAAGAGGTCGAAGGGCCTCACGCTATCATCGGCGGAGAAATAGCTCGTCGTTTCAGCAAGTCGCCGAAAATCATTCACGCGATGGTAGCCCATCACGCGACCGAGTCTGAACCTCAATCGTTGGAGGCGGCTATTGTACAGGCCGCCGATGCGATTTCAGCCGCTCGTCCTGGCGCTCGACGCGAAACTATTGACCTCTATATCAAGCGCCTGGAGGCGCTTGAGAGTATCGCGAACTCGTTTACCGGCGTGGAAAAATCGTTTGCCATCCAGGCAGGCCGCGAGGTTCGCATCATCGTGAAACCCGAAGAAATCGACGAGTATGCCGCGAGCCGTCTCGCCAGCGATATCGCTCACAAAATCGAGGAGAATCTTGACTACCCTGGGCAAATCAAGGTCTGCGTGGTCCGTGAGACTCGATCAGTTGATTACGCCAGGTAGAGCAAATTCAGTATTCGCCTGTTTTAGAAAGTGAATGTGTCGTTGCGTATGTCTATGCCCGATTACGTTGATTTGCATACCCATTCGACCGCCTCCGATGGTGTCTATGCGCCGGCAGAGCTGCTACAGCACGCAAAAGATGTTGGGCTGCGCGTGCTAGCTCTGACCGATCATGATAACACCGGTGGACTTCAGGAGGCCGCGCAGGCAGCTGCTAAACTGGATATTGATTTCATTCCCGGCATCGAAATCAATACCGACGTGGCCGGCGGGGAAGTACATGTCCTGGGGTACTTCCCCGAATACGAGCGACCGGCATTTCAGGCCGTGCTCAAAGTGCTGCGCGATGCTCGCGAACGACGCGGACAGCGCATGGTAGAACTGCTGAACGAACAGGGGATCTCCATTTCCTGGGAGAGGGTGCGCGAGATTGCCCAGGGTTCGGTCGGCAGACCCCATGTCGCCGAGGCATTGTTAGAGGCGGGGTACGTCCAGAGTATTGGCGAGGCCTTTGATACATATATCGGCAGGGGCTGCTATGCCTACGTGCCCCATTACAAGCTCGCACCTGAGGATGCCGTGCGTTTAATTGCTAGCGCCAACGGCTTGCCCGTCATCGCCCATCCTCTCGAACTTCCTGGTCTCGATGAATTGCGCAACCGTCTGCCCGGCTTGTGCAAGGCTGGTATGGTCGGACTTGAGACCTATTATGGCCCCTACAACTCCGAAGAAGAGCAGGTGTTGCGTGCTCTTGCCGATGAGTATCACCTCATCCCAACCGGCGGTAGCGATTTTCATGGCCCCGGCATCCATCCTACTCCCCTTGGTGGCCGCCCCGTTCCTTATGAAACAGTAGAACGGCTCAAAGCCGCGGCCCAGCAACGTCGCGGCCAAATGCCTCCTTCGTTTGAGCTCCCGCCACCCGTCGAAGAAAAATGAACGTTACCGTAAAGCTTCTCTTCTCCCCGCGTCGCGCCAGCGGCTCACTGCCTCGCTCGCGGCAACCACCGGCCGCCTGCGCAACTTTTCCGCCTCTATATGTTCATTCGCAAGGAGACTCCCCACCAGGGCTGCCACCTGGGCAGAGGAAAGGGTTGCTTCAGTTTCCTCGACGAGCGTGGGCTCCTGGCCAACTGCAGAGGGTGCCCCTACATTGCGCGTATCCCATTCTTCTGCCACAAAGTCTGTTGAGAGGTCACCTTCGATAAAGCGAGGATGCTGCATCAACCAGCGCGCGAAGGGGAGTGTCGTGCGTACGCCGACAACCTGGTACTCGAAGAGCGCTCGCCGCATCCGTGCAATAGCCTGGGTACGATCCTTGCCCCACACGATCAACTTGGACAGGAGGGGATCGTAGAACAGGGGTACCTGCAAACCCGGGTACAGACTGCTATCGACACGCACACCAGGACCGGAAGGCTCTTGTAGCGCCTGAACTGACCCCGTTGCTGGCAAAAAGCGGTTCTCCGGGTCTTCCGCTGAGATGCGGCACTCTATCGCCGCGCCGCGGAACACGACATCTTTTTGCGTGAAAGACAGAGGAAGGCCAGCGGCAACACGGAATTGCTCCTGCACTAAATCAATCCCTGTATACCATTCCGTGACAGGGTGTTCAACCTGAATGCGCGCATTGACTTCCAGGAAATAGAAATTCCTGTCCGGACCCAATAAAAATTCAGCCGTCCCGGCGTTGACATAACGAATAGCTCGCACCAGCCGTACTGCCGAGGATGTAATCTGCTCTCGCAACTCATCATCCAGTACAGGCGAAGGAGCCTCCTCGATCAACTTCTGGTGGCGTCGTTGTATGCTGCACTCTCGTTCCCCCAGGTGCACCACATTGCCGTGGGTGTCGGCGATGAATTGCACTTCGATATGGCGAGCAGGAGCGACAGCTTTCTCCATATAGACTCGTCCATCGCCAAAAGCGCTCCTGGCCTCGCTGCGCGCCGTGCGCAGAGAAGAAAGCAGGTCTTTGGGATCGCGCACAAAGCGAATGCCTTTCCCACCTCCTCCGGCGGCAGCCTTGAGTAGAACGGGATAGCCTAACTGTTCAGCGGTGGCCGCATACTTTGTGTCGTCCTCTTCATCGGTCATCGCACCCGGCACAATTGGCACACTCGCTGCCTGCGCGGTACGGCGAGCGGCCGTTTTCTCGCCCATTGCGCGCTGCGCCTCCGCTGGAGGCCCAATAAAAATCAGGCCCGCGGCCGCGCAACTGTCCACAAAGGTGGCATTTTCTGACAGGAAGCCATAGCCTGGGTGAATTGCCTGCGCTCCCGCATATTTAGCGACTTCGATAATCGTAGGAATATGCAAATAGCTCTGGGAGGCCTGCGCTGGACCGATATGATAGGCCTCGTCAGCCATGCGCACATGTAAAGCATTGCGATCGGCATCGCTATAGACGGCAACAGCAGTCAGCCCGAGTTCGCGGCAGGCCCGCATGATACGTACAGCGATCTCGCCTCTATTCGCGACGAGGACTTTTTGAAAAGGCCACGAGGAAGTGGGAGTTAACGAGTTCATTGAGGCTCCTTAGTTCTGAAATTTGAAAGTTCTTTATGGAAGTAGTATAGCATTTTCCGTATTAAGCGTGTCGATAGGTTTAGCAATTGCCCCGCTTTTGCTGCAAGGGAGCAAGGAGGCACTGATATATAAGCACTGTGTTATACATAGCATCCATAACCCCTATCTCATTTCATAGATTTTCATTATAAGTGCCTGTTAGACTTAAAGTAAGCGAAAACAATGCAGAACTCACATCTTTTTGGTGAGGGAGCAAGGGAGCAAGGAAGCAATTTTCTCTTACTCTTAATACGTCGAGACACTTTTCAGGAGGCTAACGATGGTTGCACAGCGCATGATGATTACAGATAAAAAGATCCACAGCAAAAAAGCGGCCGTGCGCGAAGCAATGTTATTGCTTGCGGCGCGCCCCTCCATCCAGCAATGGGTCTGCGAAGTATGTGGTATGATTCATCTGGGTACCGCACCTGATGCTTGCGATAGCTGTGGTGTGTCAGGCGCTCTCGTGCAACATCATGAGATCTGTCGCGAAATGAATAGCCACTGGTAACAGATACTACAGCCGGTAATCCCACAAAATGCATGTCCCTAAGGCCCCGAATGCCTCTGGCGTACTGCCTCGTACAGTATTATTCCTGCCGCCATAGCGGCATTCAAAGATTCCACCCCGTTCTCCAGGGGAATGGCAATGTTCAACGTCGCCAGTGCCCGCGCTTCCGCTGAACCCCCCTGTGCTTCATTGCCAATAATTAAGGCAAAAGGAGTTGCCAGGTCCTGCTCGTAATACGGGTGTGGACTTCCCGCCTCGGCCAACAGGACTCGCGGCACATTCCCACAGTGCAATGCCACTCTCTCGGCGATAGCCTCCCATGCAAGATTGGCCTCAATTGGCAATGCAACATGTGCGCCCGCCGCCGAGCGTAAAACCTTGGGATTATAGCAATCGACACAATTTTCGGTCAGGAGTACTTCGTGCACATCGGCAGCCAGGGCCGTTCGCAAAATAGTGCCCATATTGCCTGGATCGGCAAGATTATCAAGAATGAGGAGAACGGGACGCTGTATCGGAGCACGTTTTGCCTGGATGCGCGCGGGACTGAATGCATCAAGAGGGAGAACGCTTACCACTCCTTGCGATGTTTGCACATCGCTCAACGCCTCGATCACCCGTTCGCTCACCTCTATCAACTGATTATCGGACAGGCCACTTGCGTGCAGCAGCCGCTCAAGCAGTGCTCTTCCGCTGGCCGTACGCTGTAATAGACCCGGCTGGTAATACACCTCTCGCGGCGCTATACCAACATTCAACAGGACCTCAAGAAGATGTGGGCCTTCCATCAAGAAGAGGCCGCTTTTTTTGCGACCTCTCGTTGTATACAGATCATGTAATTTGCTAATCCGTGGGTTATGGGGGCTGGTAATCAGCATCGGCTCTCAGCCTGACTTCGTTATTTCACCGTGTCCAGTGCGGCCTTCACCAGCGCGCCGAAAGCTGCCTCGTCATTGACCGCCATCTCAGCAAGAATCTTGCGATCAACGTCGATATTGGCCGTGTGGATAGCGTGCATTAACTTGCTATAGCTCACACCATGCATACGCGCAGCCGCGTTGATGCGGGTAATCCACAGGCGGCGCATATCGCGCTTGCGATTACGGCGGTCGCGGTACATATACGCCATCGAGCGCATCACGGATTCGTGCGCTGGACGGAAAAGACGCTTGCGCGTACCACGGTGGCCCTCAGCCATCTGTAACAGTTTTTTATGTTTCTTGTGTGCGGCTACGCCACGTTTCACTCTGGGCATCGTTAATCCTCCATTCGATTCTTTACTATATGACCAGCACATTAATAAGCATAAGGAAGGAGACGTTTCATACGGCGTGTATCGCTCGTAGGCAGCTGAAAGTCTTTATCCATCGAACGGACGGCACGCGGTGACTTATTG
The DNA here is from genome assembly GCA_963775585.1 of uncultured Chloroflexia bacterium. Taxonomy (GTDB): domain Bacteria; phylum Chloroflexota; class Ktedonobacteria; order Ktedonobacterales; family Ktedonobacteraceae; genus UBA11361. Next base: position 74,977 of record CAVZJN010000005.1, read on the forward strand.
CGGCGTAGGTGGTTTAAAGCAACCTTGCGGCGCATCACTTTACCGCCACCGGTAATCGTGACGCGTTTCGCCATTGCTTTGTGCGTTTTCAGTTTCTGCTTCATGACACTTCTTTCCATGTTTATATACGGGGTAGAGGCAATGTTTTTTAAAATCAAATGCTGCAAATCTATCTGCTTGAGCGCACAACTAGCAAATGAGCCAGCGCACAATAGGAGAGAGGCAGTGTGGGTAGCGATTCTTGCCCTGCAAACTCTTTTTCAATCCCACAAACAAGTACTCCATTGAAGGCGCAGAGAAGCCTTTGTCCAGAGCACATCCCCGTTGCGTGACGATTATAACACATCGCGTATTCACTGGGCAATAGGCATAAAAAGAAGATTCCCTGGAATGAAGAACATGGTTGTATGACTTACTAGCACTTTTGGGGGGGACTTGCATCATAAGGTTCCATTTCTCCTGGAATTCCTGTACACTACAGGAGAGATATACCTATTCTTAGGGGGAGCGTGTACGCTTATTGTTTGCTTTACCACTCTATGATAGAGTTGGTATTGTTTGATATCCGTTGAATTGGCTTTGGCAGGCCCATATTTTATTGAGCAGTATGTGTATTGGGATCATCAAGGGAAGCTATCATACATCAATGAGGTTCGACGATTTCTCCCTTGTATTTACGGTACAGATGCCTATCCTGTGTTGATTGTGTTGCGTGTCGCTTGAGAAGGGTTTGAAGTTATCATGTTCAAATTTTTTAACAATATCCCTATTTTCCGTCGCTTCCTTGTCCTGTTCGCAGTAATGGCGATCGTGCCAATCATCGTGATCGTGCTTCTGAGCAACTTTTTCTTGACGTCGCTTGATACACGAAGCCAGGCAGTACAAACAAGCGTCGATTCTCAGAGCCTTTCATCGCAGGAACAGTCGAAACCTGCAGCGTATGAATGCATTGCTCCAAACGCGGTTCAATCAGATTCTCGCCTCACTTTCAGGCACGATTGCTGATCCGGCGCTTGCAAATGCGGGCGGTTTAGTGAGTTCCGATATCGCCGCGCGTGATGCAGAATTCGCGACAGGGTCTGACCGATTTTCAAAGCAACTACGACTTAACCAATTCCAGTAATATGGCCACCATCCGTTCGATCCTCATCAACGACAATCCCACAACTGGACCAGCGCATTATCGCGGACCAGCAGCAGGCGCTCAATGATGTGCTCACCACACAATGGCCGGCATATGAAAAACTGCAAAAGCAGGAGGTGGCACTTCTCGATCGTCTGGATCCTACCATCATAGGCCATCCTACAAAGCTCTCACAAGTTCAACTGAATGCGGCATTTACCCATACATACAAGACGTTGTGGCTAGCCAATTATCAATTCACCAATCTCCAAAATAGCTGGCAGCGTGTGGTGGACGACGCGGCGGCGACGGGCAAGACCGTGACGACTGTCGGACCATCAGAAACACAGCCGATCATTATTGGGTCAACCATCGCAATCATCGTGATCCTCGCAATGGCGTTCTTGATTGGGATGGCCGTCAACTTCACCATTGTGACCCCCTTGCGCTCCCTTTCTGCTCTGACAAGGCGTATCGCCAGGGGCGATACCAGCGCCCGCGCACATATGACAGGCCGCGATGAAATCGCCATGGTGGCGACCTCGATGAACAATATGTTGGACAATATCGTGCGCCTGATTCAAGAAACACAGGGCCAACACGATCTCCTTCAACGACAGGTTGAAAAGCTGGTCAGCGAGGTGAGTGGTGTCGGTGAAGGAGATCTCCGTGTCCAGGCAGAGGTTACTGCTGACGCCCTGGGAGTGCTCGCCGACTCATTTAACTATATGGTAGAAGAGTTAGGCAGCTTGATCGTGCGTGTCAAAATGGTTGCCAACGAGGTTGATCGTTCGACCTCAGCGATCTTTGACCGCTTGACCCAACTAGTGGAGACGGGAGATATCCAACTCAATCAGATCTCTAATGCAGCGGTAGAAGTGGAGCACATGGCCGATTCGAGCCGCAAGGTGGCTGATCGCGCTGAAATCCTCTATGGTGTGGCTCGCGATGCCCGCCAGAGTGCCCAGGGCGGACGCGCAGCGGTGCAGCAAGCTGCTGAGGGTATGGGACGCATCCATGAAAACGTGCAAGAAACCTCGTCTAAGGTACAAACACTTGGTGAACGTTCACGTGAAATCAATAACATCGTCGAAGTCATTTCTACTGTTGCTCATCAGACGAACCGCTTGGCACTCGACGCCGCTATTCAGGCTGCTATGGCCGGTGAGAATGGGAAGGGTTTCGGCGCGGTTGCCGCGGACATCCGTCGGCTGGCAGAGCGCACTAAGGAGCAGGCCTCTGTGATTGGACGCATCGTCCGTAGCGTCCGTGAAGACATTGGAGCCGTTGCCGTTTCTATGCAAGACACCGAGCGAGAAACATCAGCGGGATCTGAACTGACGCAGGAAGCAGGCGTTGCGCTGGAATCCATCTTCTCCGCGGTTGAACACCAGGCCAGAGAAATTGAAAATATCAACCAGATGGCGGCGCAACAGTTGCAATCTTCGAGAAACGTGGTGCATATTATGCGCGCTATTTCAAACACGACCCATCAAAGCACCATGAGCACCCACACTGCTTCCCAGGAAATGGAACGCCTGGCACGCCTGGTTGAGCAGCTACGTTCATCCGTAGAAGCCTTTAAGCTGCGAGAAAACCAGGGGTACTACATGCCCCCATCCTCTAATGTCACCGTCACCCCGGTAAATGGCCAGGATAACCACATGACCATGAGCGGTATCTTCCGTACCGTCACTGCGAGCGCTCAACCTGCGTCGAATGCAGGGGGGCAGCAAGCTTTGCCTCCGGCACGTAACTCCAATCCATTCCCACAGCTTTATCCAGTGGCGAACAATCCACACAATGGTGGATGGCTACAGCCACAGCGGCAACCACAACAACCGCAGTGGCAGTCACCACAGCCTCCACAACAACCGCAGTGGCAGTCACCACAACCACCACAGCCACAGACGCGACACTCATATCCTGCAACGGTGCCGGACAATGGCAATAATGGCAGACAATAACGAAAAACGGGTTCGGAGATCTTGATCGAATTCCGAACCTTTTCCTGGGTAGACTTCTTGGAGGGGCTTGCGAAACGCGGACATTTCTGGTAAAGTTAATGCCGTGTGTTAAGGAACAGCTTGGCGCTTGTTTGCTTGCATACGATGCAAGTGGGCACTGAAGGTGCTGGTCTAGACGACGATGAGGAAGCGCCGGGGCTTCCAAGAGCCACTTCCTGTCTTTTAAGATGCTCCCTTCTGCCGTTGGCGGGGGTAGAAAGAAGAGTGTTTGACCCTCCGTCCCGGCTTTTGTAGAACCTGGCTCGTTTCACGTTTTCATGGCGCATCTTGATTACCTGCTTATTTTCTGGCTCTGGCAGTGTCGTATGCCACCTATTTGCTCCAGTTTACGCTATGGGTGCGTGTAGTGTGATTGTGTGCTATCACACATGCCATGAAACCCGGTCCAAGAAGGAGGACATCATTTTGAGACTTGGCCAACTAACAAAAAAAATACTTCCTGTATTCACAGTTATTTTCGTGCTGCTGCTGAGCGCCTGCGCACCGCAAATGGCAGCGCTACTACTAGCCGTCTCCTCAAACGGGGCCGGTGAGAGGAGTGGCCTGGTTTCAGGGCCCGCGCCTGCCTCGATTTTTGATGATCACACACGTTGTGAACAGTTCTTGCCATAGAGTGGAAGGAGAAAGAAAAACTGTGTTCAAAAAAAACGGCGTAAGGATCAGCGTATTTCTACCTATAGGTGTCCTGCTTGTACTGCTGGTGTTAAGCGCGTGTAGCCCAACGCAACCAAACTCCACGTCGAATAACCAGCAGGTGATAAAAATTGGTGTCTCGCTCTCTTTAACGGGAGACAATTCGGCCGATGAGCCAGGCAACAGGGATACGACACTGGCAAGACTACATCAACAGCCACGGGGGGCTGCTCGGCCACCAGGTTCAGGATGCTCTACTATGACGACGGGACGAAGCAGGCACAGACTCGCGCAAACTACGAAAAGTTGATCACGGTCGACAAGGTCAACTTTATCGTAGGGCCGTTCGATGATCCCCAGACCATCACCGGGGCACGTGGTTGCTCGGCAGCACGGGACATGGCCTTCCTTGAAGGCTCCGGAACCTCGCCAGATATTTTTCGGAACGGGCTGGACAACCTGTTTGCGGTCAGTCTGTCGGCGACGTCCTATTTCACCAGTTTTGTGCACTACGTTTTGTCCCTTCCAGTCGATATGCGCCCGGAGACGGCCGCCTATGCCACGTCAGACGAGGGCTTCACCAAGTCGCAAATCGACTCAGCCAGGCGTGGCCTGGAGAAGGGAGGGATCAGAACGGCCCTGTACACAGTCTACTCGGCTGAAACCACGGACTTAAGGCCCTGCCCAGAAGGCCATTGCCTCCGCTCCGGACGCCGTCGTCCTGGGCACCCTTGGCCTACAGGACAATCTGGCCATATGAAGAACTTCAAGCAGCAGCACTATAACCCGGGGATAATTGCCTCCGCCGCCGGCCCCGATCAGGGCCAGGACTTTATTAATGGCGTCGGCGGGGTGAAGAACACAGAGGGGATGATCGTCCCGAACGACGGTTGGTGGCCCGCAGCCAAGAATTATCAAAACACCGAATTCGTGCAGTTCATCACCACCAAGTACAATATCACGTCGGATGCCATCAGCTCCGATTCGGTCCAGGCCTTCTCCGTGGGCCAGGTGCTGCAGCAGGCCCTCGAAAAAACACAGTCCCTGGATAACCAGAAGCTGATTGATGAGCTGCGTCCGGACACCTTCCAGAGCTTGCAGGGTCCGGTGAGCGTTTGATAATATAGGGCAGAACAGCTTGTCCGTGGCGTACCTGTTCCAATGGCAAAGAGGGAGCTGATCCCTGTCTACCCACAGGACAGGCGCGGCAAACGTGGAATATCCAAAGCCGAACTGGACTACGTCGTAAGTTGTCCGCCGGACGCGTTCTGAACGACGTGACCAGATGTGCGTATTCGCATTTTTCTGTGTACGCGCGGTGATCGTGCTAGAAGGAGAGGATCAAATCGTAACGCTTATTCTCCAAGGGGTCGTGCTTGGCATTCTGACCGGTGGCGTTTATGCTCTTATGGCATCAGGATTGACTTTGATCTTTGGGGTGTTGGAGATTATCAACATCGCCCAGGGTATTCTGGTGATCCTGGGCGCCTATCTCTCGTACTGGCTAGAGCAAAGGTTCCACATGGATCTCTTTGTCGGACTTCTTTTCACGATCCCGGCCATGTTTCTGCTCGGGATGGCCATTGAGTGGGCCTTCATTCGCCGGCTCAAGTGGGAGCGAGTGCGCTGGCGATCCTGGCGACTTTTGCGATCGCCATCATCCTCGAGGGGGCGCTGCGGTTCTTCTTCACGGGAAACCTGATGACGTTACAGGCCTGGTACATTGACAAGTCCATCTACGTGCCGTTTATTGATTTCTATATGCCCCTCGTCTATATCTTTGCCTTCATCCTGAGCGTGGTCTTGCTTGCGGGGCTCTACCTCTTCATCTATCGAACGACCTTTGGCCGCTGCCTGCGCGCGTCTGATGCAGAATCGCACGGCGGCATCCCTCATCGGGATCAACGTGCCACGAGTGCAGATGATTACCTTTGGCATTGGGGTGGCGTTGGCGGCTGCAGGAGGGATGGCGTTTGGCGCAACCAATGCGTTTAATCCAGCCAGTTCCTATGACCTCATTGCGCGTCTGCTCGTGATCATCGTGCTGGGAGGAATGGGCAGTTTGTGGGGCGCGCTGATAGCATCGTTGATTATGATCAGCATCAGTGATGTGGTCGCCTGTCCTGGTCCCATCTGGGCGAGCACCGTTTTTTTTATCCTTCTCGTCATCCTGCTTTTTCTTCGCCCCCAGGGCCTGTTCGGGCGACTGGAGGGGAGGAAGCAATGAAGCTCGTCAGAACGTTGGCGTTGCTAGCATGTGTCGTATTTGTGGGCATCTTTCCAGTGGGCATTGCGCCCAACGATGCCGTCAACACGATTGCTGTCTTTACCCTGATTGGGGCCATCCGGTGGTGGGGTGGAACATCTTCTCCGGCTACACGGGCTACATTTCGCTGGGGCACTCGGTGTATTATGGATTTGGAGCGTACGCCCTTGGGCTGGTCAGTCGGGGCTGGCATATCCCGGCGGGATGGGAGCCGTTCCTATTGCTCCCGTTGGCGGGGCTGGTCGCAGGCGTTGTTGCTTCCCGTCTGGGGTGGATCGCCCTGCGCACGCGGCGGCACACCTTCGTCGTCGTCACCATTGCGTCGCGTTTATCTTCCAACTGCTGGCCTATAACCTGCAGGGGATCACCAACGGCTCAAACGGGGTGTTCTGCCTTTGACTCCTGGGGAGCGCGTTTGCCGATCTCCCCTTTTATTACGTTGCCTTCGGTGTGCTCCTCCTGGCGGTCGGGATCTCCTGGTTGGTACGCCACTCGAAATTTGGCTTAGGGCTCCTGGCGATCCGCGATGACGAGGACCGCGCGCTCGGCCTTGGCGTGAAGACAGGTCTTTAAGCTCGCCGCCTATGTGCTCTCCGCCGTCTTTGTCGGCATGGCAGGGGCGCATATTTGCCTACTACATGGGCCGATCTACCCCGCAGTTGCCTTCGATCCCGCGTTTGACGTCACTGTGGCCATGATGGCCTTCTTAGGGGGGCTGGGCACGGTGGCGGGCCCGCTGGTTGGAGCGTTGTTTTCGTTCCGCTTCAGCAATGGTTGGACATTGCAATTCGGTGGCAAATGGCGTGAACTTGTGCTCTACGGAGCCATCATCCTGCTGATCATTCTACTGCTCCTCCCGAAGGGCATCGTGCCTTCACTCAGAGAAGTGGTGGGCTCCGGTGAGAACGCGACGGAGCAGCAAGGACAACTAACGTTCCGCTAACCAGGAACGACCCGTTCTTGCAGAAAAAGGAGAGAGGGGAGTAAGCATATGAGCCTTTTAGAAGTACAGAGCGTCTCCAAGGCCTTTGGGGGTATCCAGGCCCTCTCCGATTGTTCAATCGCTGTTGAGCAGGGCTCCATCACGGGTTTGATCGGGCCCAATGGCTCAGGCAAAACAACCCTGTTTAATGTGATAACCGGCTATGAACAGGTTGATAGTGGACAGATTCGCTTCGATGGAAAAGCCATTACCGGTCAGAAGCCCGATAAGGTGTTCGGCCTGGGTATAGGACGGACGTTTCAATTGACCCGCGTCTTTCCACGCCTCACCGTGCTCGAGAACATGCATATTGCTATCCCGCGCAAGGAGGGTATATGGGGGCTGTTGAAACACTGGGGACCGTCACAAGAGCAACGCCAGGCCCTGGACTTACTGGAGTTTGTGGGTCTCACAACGCTCAAGGACACGCCAGCTGGGAACCTGTCGTATGGGCAGAAGAAATTGCTGGAATTCGCCCTCATCCTGGTAGCACAACCACAGGTGATTCTACTCGATGAGCCCGCAGGTGGGGTCAATCCGACCATGATCAATTACCTGGCAGAGCGCATTCGCTTGCTTAACCAACAAAAGGGCATCACCTTCCTGGTCGTAGAACACAACATGGAATTTCGTCATGGGGCTCTGCCATACGGTGAACGTGATGCATCGCGGAATGAAAATCGCCGAAGGGGCACCCACTGAGGTACGCGAGAACCCGGCGGTAATGGATGCCTATTTAGGAGCGTAACATGCTGAAGTTACACAACGTTCATGCGGGTTATGGTGGGGGGGATGTCCTCAAAGGAGTGGATCTCGAGGTTGAGAAGGGGTCGCTTACCTGCATTGTGGGACCAAACGGTGCGGGCAAGTCAACGGTGCTGCGGGTCATCAGTGGTCTATTGAAGCCTCGCCTTGGCACGGTCACGTTTCAGGGTCAGTCAATTGGTGGCAGGTCAACTCCCGACATTTTAAAGCTGGGCATCGCCCAGACCCCACAGGAACACAGCCTGTTCCCTGACATGACCGTCGAGGAGAATATGGAACTCGGCGGACTGCTCCTGCATGATAAACACAGGATCCGCCAGCGCTTAGCTGCAATCGCGGAGCAGTTTCCGATTGTCAAGGAACGGGCAAAAGAGCTGGCAAGGAACCTGTCAGGGGGCCAGCAGCGCCAGGTTGAGATCGCCCGCGCCCTCATGCTTCAACCAACATTGGTGCTGGTGGATGAACCATCGATGAGTCAGGATCAAAAGACGCTTCACCAGGTGTTTGAAACCATTCAGCTGATGCATCGCGCAGGCACAACCGTGCTGCTGGTTGAGCAGAATGTGCGTGCCGGACTTGGAATTGCGACCTACGGCGTCGTGATGGAAAGTGGCCGTGTCCGTATGCAGGGCCCGGCAGAAAGCGTCCGAGAAGACCCTGAGATGGGGCACCTGTTCTTCGGGGGGACCCTTCCCAGGGCCTAAGATAAGATGCATGGACATGCTAACGTGTCCTGAAGAGCCCCAAATCGTTCACCTGCTCACTGAACAGCAATGTCAATGAATTACGTGCGGTGCGCTACTCAGGGATCTTAGTCACCTTATTCTTTTACAAGCCTTTATCTGCGCCCCAAAGGACCTGTAGGTTGACACTCACACTCATAAATAGAGAAGTGTACACTTGGATAGTCAGCGGGGGAGAAGGATGAAACCGCTAAAGGGGAGCCTTCACCCCTTATTCTCAAGAGAGAATGTTCATTATTTACATGAAAGAGGAAAGAGTATGGATGCTTCGCAAGGAAACGAAAAGCAACGCATGGAAATTCGGGGGAAAATAACCGAATTGTATGCGCCTGAAGATGAGGGATTACGCAATGCGTTCAATTTGGGAATGGAGGCAGGGCTGCCAAACATGCAGATTTCTCCGATCCATGGGAAATTCCTGCAACTTCTGGCTGCCACCTGCAATGCGCGCAAAATTTTAGAGCTTGGGGCTCTATTTGGCTATAGTGGCATTTGGTTGGCTAGGAGCTTACCACCGGGAGGGCGTCTTATCACCTTGGAGTTTAACCCAAAGCATGCCGAGGTCACCCGGCGTGCATTTTCCGAGGCTGGGGTGGCGGACCGCACAGAAGTGCGTGTGGGCAACGCGCTTGACCTTCTCCCTCAACTGAGGCAGGAAGCGCCGTTCGACCTTATCTTCATTGACGCCGATAAGATCGGGTATGTGAAGTATCTCGACTGGGCGCTGCAGTTGAGCCGACCGGGCGGTATTATTGTGGCAGATAACTGTATTCCTATGGGGACCATGCCTCGTTTCCCCGAGCCCGGCAGCGAGGAGACGATCGAGGAATACAATCGACGCGTGGCTGCCAATCCGAACCTCGTTTCGCTGGCGTTACCAATTGACGATAGTCAATTGGATGGCTTTTGCATTTCGGTAGTGCGCCACCAGAGCTGAGTGACGGAGATACCGGGACAACTGAGGATCTCGTCGTTCCAGGCAGCTGCGTCACTGGAACCAGCATCGCTGATCAACCGGCACTGTGGGGGCGTAAAACGCGATGGTTTCCCATCCGCTTGCGCCCCCCCGTTATCCGTAGTGGACGCACGGTGCTGGATGCCTATTTAGGAGTGTGGGCATTAGGAGAAATGTAGGATAGAGCAGTCGAACACGATGGCGCTCACCACAGCGGTGCACGCAGCGCTCTTTATCATTGAGAGAAATCGTGATTATCACAGATCCCTATCCACGCTTCCCGCATCGCAGTTCGCACAACGCCGTATCGCCGTGCGAACTGCGATGCGGGAAGCGGACCTCGCTGTCCTTCTCCTGTTCAGTATGATCAGCTCCCCGTATGAGGTGCATTACCTTTCGAATTTTCCAGCAACCTGGGAGACGCTGCTCGTCTTTCCCATAGAAGGCGAGCCGACGCTGCTTCTGGAACTCTATAATCACGTGCCAAACGCCCGTCAGATCGCCAGCATCCCTGACGTTCGCTGGGGGGGAGGCCGGACCTGATGGCTTCGGCAGCTCACAACCTGCAGGAACGGGGACTGGCGGAGACCAGAGTGGGTCTGGTCGGAAAGCTCCCCTATCAATATAGAGACGAGTTGGGGCACCAGGTGCCTCGGGCGACTTTTGTCGATTTCACCGGGCCGTACCGCCAACTGCGACTGGTGAAAAGCGAGGAAGAGATCGCATTCCTGTGATTATTTCTTGATGCAGCTGTATCAGATGCCAGTGCTGTATTGCCGGGATTTCTATGCCTACTGGCAATTTGCTGGTTCGCGGGAAGCGGCTCTCCAGCCCGAGACGCTGGTTCGCTGGATCTCTTCCTTGCGCGAAAGGCGCTACTCAGAGAGCACGATTAATCATATGGTGGCCATTGTACAACACATCATGAGAGATGTCGGGTCAAAGGGGTAGGTATATTGACCTATCGGCCTCAGCAGCCCTGCAATCCATCGAGAAGATCCCCACTCCCCATCAGACGTCACGGGCCGACCGAAAAAAATGCGGAACTCCCAAAAAAAGGAGTATCCAATGCTGTTGTCACTGTTTCCCCCCATTTATCCCATTGTGAGCGTTTTTCTTGCGTTTCATTCCTTTGCTTGTTATGATATTTCCCTACCGCGATGTGTTGTATATCTTGAGGGGAAGGACTACATCACTGCCGGCTGAAACCATGAAGGAGAGCCTTGCTGCTTATGTTTCCTGTCAGTTCTACCCGTAAAATGACGAACGGAACACCTTTTTGGGTTGCGCTTGGCTATATATATGTGAAATCTATGAAACATTTCAGAACCCTGGCATTGTTCGCCGTTATCCTCAGTTCCCTGGTATTCCCCCTGTTGATCGGAGACCCGACCATCATGTCCATGGCAATAGATACGCTGTTCCTGATGGGAGCTGCTGTCTCCTGGAACATCTTCTCGGGCTATACAGGTTATATCTCCCTGGGGCAGGCCACGTATTACGGTCTTGGCGCCTATTCCCTGGCGGTTGCCTGCCAGGACTGGAATATAGCAGATGGATACAGGCCCTTTTTGTTGGTGCCGGTGGCGGGGCTGGTCGCTGGCGTCGTTGCTCTCCCATTAGGATGGATTGCACTGCGCACGCGGCGATACACGTTCATGGTCATTACCATTGCTCTGTTCTTTATTTTCCAGCTGCTCGCTTATAACCTGTCGGGGATCACAGGCGGCTCAGAAGGGATTTTCCTTCCACTCCCCAGCTGGAGTAGTGATTTTATGAACCTGACGTTCTACTACGTGGCCCTTGCCCTGCTGCTCGCGGTGGTCTTCGTCTCCTGGTGGATACGGAGATCGAAATTTGGATTGGTTCTCCTGGCCATCCGCGATGACGAGGATCGGGCATATGGCCTGGGCGTATCAACAGCTTGGTTCAAACTGGAAGCGTATGTGCTCTCTGCGGCGTTCACTGGGATGATTGGCGCCGCCACCTGCTACTTCGCGGGCCAGGTCACCCCTTCCTTCGCCTTTGATACGACCCTGAATATCAATGTGGTTGCGGCTACCTTTCTCGGGGGTGTAGGAAGCGTGATGGGTCCAATTGTCGGGGGCCTGTTGTTTGATCCCCTTCAAACATACCTGACCCAGCAGTTAGGCCCTGCCGCAACTGGCATCAACCAGATGCTCTTTGGCGGCCTCCTGCTACTGGTTATTCTGCTCCTACCTGAGGGGATTGTGCCCTCACTCAGCAAGCGCTGGCAATCATGGATGTCAGGCCGTCACAAGAGTGTGAGCAGGGAGGCGCTACAACCTCAAATAGATGCTGCCCCGGTAAACGCCGTATCGGTAAATGCTGTACCGGAAGTATCCATGGAACCCGTTGGCTCCGTAGCCTTCCAATGGATGGGAGCGCAGAATTTTACCATTGCCCAACGGCCCAGCCAAAGCATCATGCCTCTTCCCCTTTACCACGACGAGCAGGGGTTATTTCTGCCTACGTTTACAGGATCCTTGCAAAGAATCAAAGCACAGCGACTGAAGCCTTTTTCGCATGGTGAATCTATTCTGATCACACAAGAGAACACAGTAGATTCTTCGGTTATGACCACGCAAGAGATGATGGTAGATTCCTCGTCCGTGAGTTGGAGATGTCCGCGTTGCCGCAAACCCTTCCTCCTCAAGGGTAATAACTGTTACTGCCCGCGATGTGGTATTATCCGTTCCTTATCTGAAGCTAGGTAAGCTGTCTCCTTCTCGCCTATTTTTATAGAGGAGCGTAATAACATAAACAAGAGGCTAGCTCATCTGCTAGCCTCTTGTCCATTTCGTGTGTTCTACACTACTAACTGGTAAGTTTCGCGCTGCCAGTCATCGGGGTTTAGTAGCGATTCCTGCGATCAGTTGTTTGGCGCTCACGTGCCTCGTTGACAACAATGGTACGATTCCCCAAATTGGTGCCGTTTAGCCGCTCAATAGCGGTTCGTGCCTCTTGATCGTTGCTCATCTCGACAAAACCAAAACCTTTGCTTCGTCCTGAGGCGCGATCAGTAATGACCGTTGCCGAAGTAACGTGTCCCACCTGTGCGAAAAGATCGAGAAGATCTTGTTCGGTCGTTTGATAGGGAAGTCCCCCTACATAAATTCTCATAAGAGTATGCTCCTGTGCCGACATCTATCAATGCATTGACGCTCGAAGAAACCGTTTCTCACAGAAGCGATACAATTCTTTTTTGATGCCATATATCCATTATAACACATTATGTGAGCAGTTTATTTCCATATCTGCCAGGTGGCTCAAAAGTGGGCAACCGCAGCAGTGCCAAAAAATAAAAATCAGCCGTTCTCAACCCCACAATTTGGAGATGAAACGACTGAGACGATATCGTTAGAGCGGCCTGTAAAGCCAATTCAAGTGGGCGACAAGGGACTCGAACCCCTGACCTACTGCGTGTAAAGCAGCCGCTCTAACCAGCTGAGCTAGTCGCCCCCAATAAAGAGCAATCAGGCACCCACCAGGGTGCCTCTTCTGTTCCAGGTGCCCTCGAGTGGACTCGAACCACCACGCCCTTTCGAGCACAGGCCCTCAACCTGCTGCGTATACCATTCCGCCACGAGGGCAAATCATAACGGATTACGTGTGCAATTCTATATCAAACCTCCCTGCTTGTCAATCCCCATTTTTACCAGGTCAGGAGGTCACAAAGGTCACCCCATGCACACCAGCCTGGGCTTCTCTCTCTTTGAATAATAACTATTAGTAGCCTTCCACTACCTCCGTTTGCCAGACACGTACTGCCCCATCCTCAGCGCTGTTGGCAAGCAGCCCCTTGGCACCAAACACCACACCATAGACCTCTATGCGGTGGTTAATGGTCTGCAACTCGCGTCCCTGCTGCACATCCCAGAGCCGCAGTGAACCATCCTCCGAGCCGGAAACCAGCAATCGCCCATCCGGGGAGAAATCGACTGTCCAGACCGCGCCATCATGTCCCGTCAGCGTGTGCACAATCTGGCCATTCGCGCTATCCCACAGGCAGATGGTTCCATCGGCTGAACAGGAAGCCAGCAATGCTCCATCGGGCGACCATGCAACCCCGTAGACAATATCGCTATAGCGTATTCTGCGCTGCAGTTTGCCATTGCTCACATCCCACAAACAGATCGTTTTATCGAATGAGCAAGAGGCCAGTAGCCGGCTATCGTACGAAAAATCTACCCCCACAACCACGTTGTGATGGCCTTGCAACACTTGCGGCGTCTCACCTGTCGCAGGATTCCAGATGCGCACCGTCTCATCGTTGGAGCAGGAGGCCAGCATAAGGTTGTCTAAAGAATAGGCTACCGTCCAGACCGCGCCGCTGTGTCCCTGTAGTATTGCTGTGGTCTCTCCCGTTTTGAGATCCCAGAGTCGCACCGTCTTATCTTCAGAACAGGACGCGATACACTTCCCATCGGGAGAAATATCCACCCCCATCACTGCCCCTTCGTGTCCGCTTAATGTGCTTAATAATTCTCCTGACTCAGTAGACCACAGGCGAACCGTCATATCTTCACCACAAGAGGCGATGCGTGTACCGTCTGGAGAGAAGACGACATCATCAACGTGTCCCTGGTGCCCCATCAGAATATGCAAAGGTGTCACTTCAACGCCTATGATCTGTTGCCCTTTGCCCGGCGGCTGGGGCGCCGACGCGGTTTTCCATTCCGCCCATTCGATAAGCACCATCGATCCATGCTCAAAGCCAAATTTCTGTGGGTACTGGGTCATATTCTGGTGCATCGTTTCATCAAGGTAATCGTAGAGGGTGCCCAGGGTAATGCGTCCTGTGCGTGGGTTGGCAGCCTCGCCCTCCAAAGCATCGAGCAGGTGGCTCATAAAGATGCCGTGTCCCTGCTCCATCTCCCTCTGTGAAACTTCACCGATGCGTTGGGAAGTAATGATTACGCGCCCATGGGTCCGTGGCAAATCCAGCAGCGCCTGGCCAAAAAGCTGGCTCGTATCGGCAGGATTTTTTTGTTGTCTCCAACCGGCACCAGCATGAGCAATATCCACAATTGTCAGAATATTGCTCGCCTTCGAATCATAGAGATAGTGATCGATATATGTGGGAACATGCAGACCTGTGACAGGACGATCTGCCAGGGTTGTCCTCAACGCTAAATATCCATCCCTGGTGGCGGGATCAAGGAAAGCATGGCCGGCAAAATAAAATACGACAAGGTCACCGAGCCTGTGCGCGCACAAGGAATATCTCGCGGAGTTGACTTTCAATCTCATCGCGTGTCGCGGCTTCTCCAGAGAGAAAGACCACATCTTCAGAATTCCACCCCCCTCGTTCAGGATCAATCAACAGTTCATACAGTGCGCGAGCATCGGCCTGGGCAAAGCGCAGGGGAATAAAGTGGTTCGTATCATTGTAATGATCTATACCAACAATGAGAGCGTAGCGATGTTCCATATCTACCTCATTACGTACTTTCTGTTCGTATTCTCCATCTGGTATTTCTCCAAAATTGATTATACTACGCGGGGACTCTGCTAGATAGAGAAAGAAATACATGTTTCCTTCGTCCATAACGTCAAAAGGAAAGTAGCAATATTTGCCCGGGTATGCTATAGTACAGTAGCAGTCTCGATGAATGACTGCTAAACTCGGCAACTTTTAGTAATCTATATCGTAACTCTAACGTATAGTTAAAACGTATAGTAAAGTAATACAGTTTCCCCTGATAAAGCAGGGCGTTTCCGCTAGTTGGGGCGCAGGGGCCTATCGCCCGTTGCTCCCACTTTGAAGGACTCTTGAGCAGAAATTCTTGCTCATAAGGATAATGGTAGACGTAATATACGTAATCATTGTATGATAGAAAGACACAAAGTCATATTCAAAGACACGGCCATCTCTACAACTGACATCCCTTGTAGAAACCATGTCAATAGAGAAAGCGGGTCTGAACCTATGGATGCTCAGGCTATATATATGTTCCAACGCAACCCCAATGAGCCGGGATCTAATGGCTCACCACGCCCAAATAATCCAAATAATGGCAACAATGGCAGCGGGGGAAGTGGGGGCCCAAATAGAAACACGATGATGCCACTCATTCTTCGCACATTACTCATTGCCGTTGCGGTACTGTTAATATGGGGTCTTTTCCAGTACTTTTCCCAGAGTTCAAACACTACTCCAAAAGACCTGTTGGAAGTTCCGTACAGTACGTTCTACCAACAAGTACAACAGGATAACGTGCAGAACGTTGTCTTCCAGGGACAGGATGCCAATGGCACGTTCAAGAATGCCATCACAGTACCAGGGAACAATAACGGCTTGCCATCGAAGAATTTTCATTTTACGCAACTGCCGAATGGTGATCCCACGCTCATACCTTTACTGAACCAGCATCATGTCAACTACGAAGCAAAGGTTGTCAGCGACAATAACTTCTTCTTGAACCTGCTCCTCAACCTGTTACCGTGGGTGCTGATAATCGCCGTCTTTGTCTTTATTGCCCGCCGGGCAACGCAAAGCCAGCAGAACATTTTCAGTTTTGGCAAGAGCCGCGCCAAGGTGATCCTGGAAGATAGGCCAAGCACAACCTTTGCCGATGTCGCAGGCGTTGATGAGGCCAAAAATGACCTGGTAGAGGTCGTTGAGTTCCTTAAGACGCCTGGGAAGTTCCAGCGCCTGGGCGGAAGAGTACCGCGCGGCGTGCTCCTTGTTGGCCCTCCAGGAACAGGTAAAACGCTGCTTGCTCGTGCCGTAGCAGGTGAAGCCAGCGTCCCGTTCTTCTCAATGAGTGGTTCTGAATTTGTTGAAGTGCTGGTCGGCGTTGGTGCGAGCCGCGTGCGCGACCTCTTTGACCAGGCCAAGAAAGCCGCACCCAGTATCATCTTCATCGACGAAGTCGACGCTGTGGGCCGCCAGCGCGGTTCCAGCATCAATAGCAATGATGAGCGCGAACAGACATTAAACCAGTTGCTCGTCGAGATGGACGGCTTTGATACCCGCCAGGCTGTTGTCGTGATCGCTGCCACGAACCGGCCAGATGGCCTGGATAAGGCGTTGCTACGTCCTGGTCGCTTTGATCGTCGTGTAACCGTTGAACGGCCCGACTGGAATGGCCGCCTGGCTATTCTCAAAATCCACTCCCGTGATGTGCCGTTGGCGAAGGATGTTGACCTGATTACCATCGCCCGTGCCACTCCTGGTATGGTTGGTGCAGACATTGCAAACCTGGTCAACGAGGCAGCGCTGCTGGCAGCGCGCCGTAACCTTGATGCGGTCACACAGAGCTGCTTTGATGAGGCCCTGGACAAGATACTCATCGGCGCGGAACGACCTCTCATTCTCTCTGAAGAGGATCTCAATGTCGTCGCCTATCACGAAGGCGGTCATGCATTGACAGGTTTATTGCAGGAGCATGTCGATCCTGTCACCAAAGTGACCATCGTGCCTCGTGGCCAGGCGCTGGGTGTCACGCAGTATACTCCGCTGGATGATCGTTACAACTACTCAAAGAACTACCTTGAGTCACAGTTGGTGACTGCTCTCGGAGGCCGCGCCGCCGAGGAAGTAGCTATTGGTCGTATTACAACAGGCGCGGAGAACGATTTACAGCGCGTCACTGCGATCGCGCGCCAGATGGTCGCTCGCTGGGGTATGAGCGAACGGCTCGGCACCGTTTCCTTTAGTGACCGTGATGATCCGTTTGCTGGTACAGCTCTGGCAAGTGGTTCACACGAATACAGTGAGAAGACCGCCACGATCATCGACGAAGAAGTTGATCGTCTTGTCAAAAATGCCCACAATCGTGCCGTCCATCTCCTGACCGAGCATCGCGTCACGCTGGATCGGATTGCCCGTGCTTTGCGATTGTACGAAACCATTGACGCCAAACAATTGCGCGAGATAATGGTTGAAACTGGTGCAATTGAGTCTGCGCCAGTGGCGTATCAAGGATAATGCTCGAACATGAGAGGATCCCTCCAGGTTAACCTGGGGGGATCCTTTTCCGTTCTATCGTCAATGGCCCCGTTGATGATACGACGCTGCAAGCAGGATGTCGCGCAGCTCAGTTCATGAGGAGCGACCGTAGAGTCTCTAGCAATACATCCTGCGGGCAAGGCTTGGTGAGGTAAGCGTGAGCTCCCAGTTCGCGCGCTCTCGCCTTGTGCTTCTCAGAAGTTCGCGAAGTCAACATGATCGTTTTCACTTTTGCAAGCTCCGGGTGGGCGCGCATCATACTGAGAACATCATAACCATTCAAGTTTGGCATTTCTATGTCGAGCAGGAGCGCATCTGGAGGATAGTCTAGCAGGCGTTCAAGCGTCTTCATCCCGTCATCAGCCTCGCTGACCCTGTAGCCTGCGTAGCTGAGCGTCTGGTGCAACGATTGCCGTATATACACAGAATCATCAGCGACCAGAATCGATGGCTGTTTCTGCACAATTGAGGGAGGCTGTTGGCCCCCGCTGCGTATCGCTGCAACCTTCACCGTGGTTTCTACCATCTCGTAGCGATTGATGAGTTCAGGTAAATCGACAATCAGCAGTATATTGCCCCTGCCATCGATCGCAGTTCCAATAATACCTTGTCGGTGTAAATGTGGGGCGAGTGGCTTTACCACCAGTTTGGTCTCTCCCAAAATAGCGTCGACCTGCACAGCCAGGGGGCTTCCTTCAGTCTGCAGGATGAGCGCTGCTCGCTCGCTTTCCGGCAGGGTCTGCTCCATAGGAAAGCCCAGCAGGCTATTGAGTGTATAGGGCAGTTCCCCCCGGTTCTCTTTGCCAGGTTCGATCCGCTGTACCTGTGTTAAAGGCACCACTACGCGGCGATTACCTACAGCAACAAGAAAGCCCTGTATTGCTCCTTGAGAACGCGGCAGGCGCAGGTGGAAACTAATACCGCCCAGATTATTGCGTCGTGCCACAATTGTGCCATTTAAGCGGCGTATCGCTTCCTGTACCTCGTCTAACGCTCCACCGGCCACCGTCATCGAGAAGCCAACTTCAATGTTTACCTCATTGTCTACCGTATGAACATGCAACCAGATGCGATCAGTCGCATTTCCACGCTCTGCAGCGCCCGTCTTTGTTGCTGTTTGAGATCCATACGCGGTACAGGTGCGCACCAGTTGTAAAAGCGGCTGCATTACCTTCTCCAGTATCTCCTGGTCAATTTCCGTTGTTTCGCCTTCCGTCTCGAAAAGAACCTGGTGCTGCTGAGCTAACGCGCTCATCATGATTGCGCGCTCAATGCGTGGCACAAGCGAGCTGATTGGCGCTAAGCTGAGCAAAAGCGTATCGTTGCGTACGTTGGTAGCCTGGTCAATGTGTTGCTGTGTAATACGGCTGAGCTGCGCGAATGCTGCGCGTAATTGAGTGGAGGCAGTGGCGACATCGGCGATAGCCTCGCCCAGTGAATGTGCCAGGACGTCGTTCTCTGTAAAACGATCGATCTCCAAATCATCCCACTGGAACAAATCGGCTTTTTTCACCAGCCGGGTTGACGCTTTGCTCTTCCGCTGGTAGTGCTGGCCCGTGCGTTGCCTCGCCTCATCTAAGATACGGGCAATCAGCGACGATGTCGGCCTTTCACCGTTGCCGTTCGGCTCTATTGTGGCACTGGAAGCTTTGGCCACCAGTTGCGCGGATACCAGTACCTCCAGGTGTCGTAAACGTGCCTGGGCCGTCTGTAATTCCTGGAGCGCTTTTTCAACCTCTGCCTGCGCGCTCTCCAACGGACTACTAAGCTCTGCCAATTGTTCTGTGTGCAGGATGAGTTTCTCAAAGCGATCGACTTCAACACGCACAACGTGCAGGGTCGTGTGGGACTCTTGTGGAGCTTTGCTGAACGGCTCGCCCTCTACTGTAGCTCTGAGCGGTACATGGACATGTGGCGCCGTTTCTTGCTCTTCTTCGACCGCTGTAGAAAGCGCCTGTTTCTCAGCCAGCCCGCTCGCTATCTCTATATTGAGAGCCTCGTACTCCGCCCCAAGTTCGGTGAGCGGGTCGCTACTTTCTACACCGGAGGTCACCAGGCTATTCAGTGTCGTCTCTAAAGCGCGTACCGTTTGGACCAGCGCATTTAGTCCGATGAAAGGCACGATAGTCCCACTGGTGATGAGCTTTACCAGTTCTTCTATATGGTGGGCAATCGTTGACATTGCCGTACATCCCATAGCGCCCGTGCTGCCTTTCAATTTATGTGCAGTACGCTGTAACACCTGTAAGCGGGCGCTATCTAAGTGGTCATCAGGTTCCAATTGCTGCAACGTTTGTCGTATCGCTGCTATATCTTCACCAGCTTCACTGACAAAAATGGCAAGCATTTCCTCTGGTGCAAGGAAATCAGTACCCATCTCCTGGTCGGTCAGGGGCCGTGTTGAGATGCCTTTTTCAGAACGTTCCACTTCCCACCCCTCCAGGTCCATTTCATCGAAGGCCTGCAATATTGCCAGGTCTTCGGCGGAGAGTTCGTTCTGGTTGAATTCATCATCCATTGAGGGCTGCTGTTTCTATTTGCTGTACTGCATCGGCCAGCAGTGATGGTACGTCTAAAACGAGGGATCCTTTTTGTATTCCCTTCACAAAGATTGCCCTTGAAGGTAAATACCAGGGTGAGGCCTGCTCTGCCTTCTCCACCGTTGCTATTGGGTCTTTAGGTGCAACCTGCACATCGTGCTGAATAGAAGCTGTTTGACCAATTGCGGGGACAAGTAGACCAAGCGCTAAACCTGCACTGTCTGCGACGAGTAGTATACCGTTGGATAGATCAAGCGTGTGGCCAGAGAGATACATACTCAAATCAATCACTGCGATCACTTGACCCCGCCAGGCAACCACGCCGGGCATCCATTCAGGGGTAGCAGGAAGCAATGCAAGTCGATGAGGAGGCAATACGACCTCGTTGAGTGCTAAGAGGGGAATAAGGCAGGAACCATTACTCAAGGTACATTCGAGACATTCTTCAGAGTTGTGCCGCAACAGGCTCCTGGTATGCTAGCTTATGCGCATAGTCCCAGAACTCCTCATCACTTAACTGCTCAAGGTGTTGTAGATGTGTTTCGTCTAAATAGGCAGCGCTAACCGTGGGGTGCTCGTTCATTTACTCTCTGTAAGTTACCTCTGCCTCCCAGGCTATCTCTCTTTACGAGTAGGTCGGAGTCCCTAAATGTGAGTGTAGGACAGAAATAACCTCTTGCGTTTTGAACGGCTTCGTAATATAGTCTTTTGCGCCAGCCAGACGACCTTTGAGGCGGTCTATCACCCTGTCACGGCTCGTCAGCATAACAATGACGGTATTGTTGAATTGCGGCTTGGTTTTCAGCCGCCGCGCGAACTCGTAGCCATTCATTTTGGGAAGACCGATATCAAGTATCACCAGGTCGGGTATGCGTTTCATGCGTTGTTCAGTTATTGCTCGTAATGCTTCAATACCGTCGGCGTAACTGACGGAATCAAAACCCTCACGTCTCAGGCTGGTTTCTACGATCTTGCGAACGGTGAGTGAATCGTCAACGATCATAACCAGTTTGCTCATGCCGCTTTCCTCTTTCTCTTTGCCACCCTCCTACCTTCAACCCACCTGCCGTACCTCTCGGGTACCTGCCAGTGTATAAGTATGTGGGTCTCAGTTCATGTAGGGTTTTAGGGGCACCCATGGTGAAAATAGCCTTTTGTTTGGGTGCTCCACCACGCTCCCTCTCCCCCGAGGGAGTGCCGTTTGCGCGAAAAATAAAACAGGAACAAAGCAAAACCTGTAATATCCTTAACCAGGAATGAAACCTGTTCAGTAATGAATAGTACCATACGGATTTATCAAGTGCAACATGTTTGGCATAAAGATATCCTTAAAATCATCATTTGTTATAATAAATGTTAACAAATTATGTTCGCGGCAACTCCTTTAAGAACTTCTCCAGCGCTTTTGTGCGGTATTGGTGGCTAAAATCAACGATATTAGCATGCGCAGTCTGTGGATGCTTCCGTAATTCGCTCTGTACAAGGCTTCTCAAATGTAATATATCTTCGCTCCATGCCACATCCAGAATTAACTCCGGCAAGTCCTCTTCAACCCTGTGCGCATCTAAGCGTTTAAGCCACAGCGCGAAGAGACGTTCCAGCCAGCGATGGCGGACCTGCGCGTTGAGAAGCGGCGACAGCGCCGCCGTATCTTTGTCAAACAGTGTGTTGCTGCTTGCCTCGGTTAGCAAAGCCTCTAACAAGTACATCCCGGCATCAATCATTTCATCGAATAAGGGCGTTGTGACCGGGTTGAGCTCCAGCAGCCGTTCATCAATCAAAACGGCAAAGAGATCAAGCGCTGCATACCCATCTTTCTGACCACTGAAAGAAACTGCATCTTCAACCAGATCTCTCAACACGTCAAAGAGAACTTGCGGTGATTCTTCCTGGCGCAGACGCCGGGCGAACTCCTCAACTCGCTGCTGGTGAGTTTCATTATTCCTTGGAGGCAAGGTGGGATGCGTAGGAAATGCAGGAAGGGCCTGCTCATCACCATTAAAATCCCAATCTTCCGTTACCTCTTCGTCGCTCTCCTCAGCTGAAACTGACTCGTCCGGCAACCTCTCCAGGATGCTCATAATCTCTGTCAATAAAACAGGATGGCGTACAGAAAGCTCCTCTAACAGCTGGATGAGGTCTTCTCTGCTGGCATTGTGCAATCGCTTTTCGAGTTCCGGATCCATGATACATCCTTCGCTGCGGTACAATTATGTACTGCTGCGTGAAGCTACTGGCAAGGTAAATGTGAATGTACTCCCATGCCCAACACAGCTTTCTACCGTGATACGCCCACCGTGTGCCTCCACAACGTGTCGTGCAATAGCCAGGCCTAAACCACTCCCACCCCCTCCAGGTCCAATGAAATCAGTTTTCGAGCGGGCGCGGTCAGCTTTATAAAAGCGTTCAAAGACACGCGGTAATTCTTCTTGACGAATCCCTACGCCGGTATCGCGTACAAAAAAACGCTGTGTCTGTCCCCCCGCTTGTAATGCCGTTCCAATTGTCACCGTTCCGCCAGAAGGCGTAAATTTGATGGCGTTGTGAACAAGATTGACGAGTACACGTGCGATCTGTTTGCTGTCAGCGGCCACCCGTATCTTGCCTTCGTCAACGTCCGTGCGCAGCGTCACTCGGTGCCGTTGTGCCTGTGGCAACATACGCGCCATAACCTCGCGCACCAACTGTTCAGCCTCTACTGGCTCGATCACCATTGATACCAGCCCGGATTCGATACGCGAAAGTTCAAGTAATTCAGTGACCAGCCCGTTCAGATGATGAACCTCGGTTTCAATCTTCTCGAGGAACATTTGCGCTTTATCGCGGTCAGTGTCGATTGCCTCTTCTAGCGTCTCTGCCAGTAAGCGCACCGATGCAAGGGGCGTGCGCAATTCATGCGAAATGTTGGCAATAAAATCACGGCGCACGCGTTCCAGTCGGCGCAATTCGGTTAAATCCTCAATGGCGATAGCAAAATACCTGTACGTTAATGCCTCCCCGCTTCCCTGGTCGCCTGTCAGATGAGTACCTTTGGCCCGCTTTTCCCCCTCGTCATGCTCAAGCGGAGTGACCGAAACTCTCCATGCTGTACCGGAAGTATCCCTGGTATATTCGCCGTTGCGAACCTGTCCAGCATGGATACTCTCTTGTACAAGTTGTAAAATCGCCTGGTCGTGAATGATTTGCTCCAATGAGACGCCTTGCAGGGGCTCAGCTGCCTCCAACAAGCGAACGGAGCGTTGGTTGTAGAAACAGATAGACAGGTTGCGATCAATGATGATTACCGGCCAGGGCTCTGCCTCTAGCAGTTTTTTGAAGAAATGCTGGTAATTGATACTGGTGTCATCAGCCAACCGGAATTACCTCGCTATGGCGTCCTCGACTCCTCCTGCCTGGCGGCTGAGGGAAGAGCCGGAGCCTCAGGTACTCGTGTTAACGTTTCTACATAACTGTTTGAAATGTTCGGCAATCCCTTTTCTTCCGCTGATCGGGAAACTTGTTCTCTGGCAAGAGGACTCAGGCGCGCCATCATGTAACTATCAATATAACTGCCGCCACGGAAAGCGTCAAGGCGTTTTCGTCCTTCGATTTCAAAATGGAACTGTTGATAGATATGTATGGCTCGTTCATTGTCCGTGTAGACGTCAAGCTCGAGCCGTACGAGATTGAGCCAGTTATCTGCCAGGTCGATGACTGTAATCAGCAGCATTTTGCCAATGCCCTGCCCCTGGTACGTATCATGTACGGCCATGTCGATATCCCCGACGTGGCTCTCTCGACCGCTGCCGACACGCATGTTGATAATACCTGCCACCTTTTCCTGTACTTCGGCAACGAAGGTATGCATACGCTCATCATACACCCAGTTTTCGATAGTCTTCTGCCATTTTTCCAGTGTTGTTGAAGGGAGCAGGGATGTACCCCAGAGCACCTGGGGCATATGCATGAGCTCGTAAATATCTTTGGCATCGTCCAGGCAGAGTGGTCGTATAGTGGTACGTTTCTGGCTCATCTGGTCTTTTTCCCTCCTAACATGAAGAAAGGCCACCTATGCCGGTGGCCTTTATTTCAATGGCTCCTCGAACAGGATTCGAACCTGTAACCTACCGGTTAACAGCCAGTCAATCACAAAAACACCGGTCGGTTGATATAAAACAGCCTGAAAAGCCAGTTCTCATCATTCAAAAAAGTGTACGCACGGAAAAGTTATCCGGTCA
>CAVZJN010000006.1:0-58828 GCA_963775585.1 uncultured Chloroflexia bacterium
ATTGGTTTTGCGTTTGCTATATCCCCAAAAAAAGTGCTACAATGAAACTGTTCCATTCGACGGAATTGCTGATTGGTAGGTACAAATGTTGGGAAAGATAACGTGACCATATTTCAAATAGAGGTACGAGCAAGATCGGAGCAGCACGATATGCAGGCGCACCGGCTGGCTCGTGAAATAATACATTTACCACTGAAACAACTGCCATCCCTTAGCACCATTCTAGCCGATCAGAAATATCCACCGACACTCCGCACCGCTCAACTCTACCTTATTACAGGAAAACTTTCCCCCACAAATGCTGACAAGCTTATTACCAATCTGCTTGTTGATCCTGTCGTACAGGAGGCACGCATTTCCGCTGATGTGGCGGTTCATGATCACCTCCTTTCATCGCCGCTTCCTTTCATCGTCCATAGTAGGGGCGATCCCTTGTGGTCGCCCGGTCTTACCGCGATGGATAAGAGACTTCACGTTGTTGACGTCTTCTATCACTCTGGCGTAACCGACACGCTGGCTGAGAGCGTGTTAGCCGGCGCGAAGATGCTTGGCCTTACTGGATTGGAACATGTCGAGACTGGGCGGCGCTACTTCCTTGATAGCCGTCTGAGCGAAACCGATGTGAGAGCGATTGTGGAAGCTCTCTTATACAATCCAGTGATCCAGCAATACACATTACGTAGTAAAAATGAAGGGGTGCAATTTATTGCACCCCCAGGTCCTACAGAGACAGAACAACCACAAATCACGCAATCCATTCCTATTTGCAACATGGCTGACCAGCAACTCCTCGAACTGAGTCAAAAAGGTTTGCTGGCTCTGAATCTTGAAGAGATGCGTGCTATTCAGAGGTGCTATCGAGAGCAGGAGCGTGAACCAACGGATGTCGAACTGGAAACGCTGGCGCAAACCTGGTCGGAGCACTGTTCGCACAAAACCTTCAAAGCTTCTATTGCGTATCGCGAGGTGGATAACCACGGCAATGTTCTTGCGGATGAAATCATCAACGGTTTACTGAAACATTACCTCATGCGGGCAACTGAACAGGTAAAACGGGAATGGCTGGTCTCAGCCTTCAGCGATAATGCAGGCATTATTCGCTTTACCGGGACGCAGGATATTGCTTTTAAGGTCGAGACGCATAACCATCCATCGGCTATTGAGCCGTTTGGCGGAGCAAACACGGGCGTAGGCGGCGTCATCCGCGATGTACTGGGTGTTTCTGCACAACCTATTGCCTGTACCGATATTCTCTGCTTTGGTCCCCCTGAAACGCCAATCGAGGAATTGCCGCCAGGTATCCTATCACCACGGCGCATTGCAAGCGGCGTGGTCAACGGCGTGCGCGATTATGGCAATAAGATGGGCATTCCCACCGTCAACGGCGCTATTCTCTATCATCCAGGATACCTCTATAATCCACTGGTCTTCTGTGGTTGCCTGGGTATCTTGCCGCATGGGAGCCATCCACGGCAGGTACAGCCGGGAGATCACATCGTCGTGTTAGGTGGGCGGACGGGCCGCGATGGTATACACGGCGCCACTTTTTCCTCCGGCGAAATGAGTAGAGAGAGCAACGCCCAGGCCGGGAGTGCTGTACAGATTGGCGCGCCTATTACCGAAAAGAAGCTGGCCGACGTCATTATCCAGGCCAGAGATCGAGGATTATATCATGCCATCACGGATTGCGGCGCAGGCGGTTTCTCCTCGGCTATTGGCGAAATGGGTGCGGAAACAGGGGCCGACGTCGATTTGGGCAAAGCTCCCCTTAAGTATCAGGGGTTGGCTCCCTGGGAGATCTGGCTATCAGAGGCCCAGGAGCGCATGGTACTGGCGGTTTCCCCAGAGTGCCTCGATGAATTACTTGAGATTTGTGAGATCGAAGAGGTTGAGGCCAGCATTATCGGTACCTTTACCAACAGTCACCATCTGGTCGTTACCTACCAGGGTACAATTGTTGCCAACCTGGAAATGCAATTTCTACACGATGGCAGGCCAGAGAAAACGTTAGAAGCGTTATGGGTAGGGGCCGATTTATCGTGCCCATCGCCGATTTATCGGCCCTCGGGGAAATCTCCCACATCCCCTCATCAATTTGTTAAACCTCATAATTGGGCCCCTACGTTATTAACTTTGCTGAGCCATCCCAGCATAGCCTCCAAAGAGGAGGTCATACGTCGTTACGATCATGAAGTGCAGGCAGGAACTGTACTGAAACCTCTGGTGGGGAGAGCGGGAAACGGTCCGGGAGATGCCGCCGTATTGTTACCTATTCTCGACGAACCATCAAAGGCGGGTATCGTTCTGGCAAACGGCGTTAACCCTCTTTATGGCCAGTTCGACCCGTATCACATGGCGATGAATGCCATTGACGAGGCATTGCGCAATCTCACCGCCGTGGGTGGTGATATCGAAAAGGCAGCCATACTCGACAATTTCTGCTGGGGTAATCCCACCGACCCCGCACAATTAGGCATGCTGGTACGTGCCGTCAAGGGCTGTCATGATGCCGCAATTGGCTTTGGCACACCCTTTATCTCTGGTAAAGATAGCCTGAACAACGAATATCGTACAAGGGAACAACGCTTGCCCGTCATTCCAACGCTGGTCATTTCGGCTGTCGGCGTCATCGACGATGCTGCGCAGACCGTTGATATGTCGCTCAAACGTGCTGGAAATTTGATCTACCAGGTTGGCGCGACGCGCAACGAACTGGCAGGATCGCATTATGCGGAAATAGTTCAGGTGACAGTTGCTGCTGCTGCTGCCGCTGCTGCCGCTGCTGCCGCGCCTGGTACAACTGTCCCACAAGTAGACCCTACCACCGCGCGAACCACTATGAAGGCTGTAGGGGCAGCTATTCGCACTGGCCTCGTCCAATCCTGCCATGATCTATCAGAGGGGGGCCTTGCCGTTGCTGCCGCTGAAATGTCGCTCGCGGGGCTGCTGGGAATGACCATTGATCTAGAGGACCTCCGTGTATGGGCACCATTTGCAGACGCCAAGGAAGGGGTGGGTGTACCGAAGGGTGGGAGACTTAGTGAAAAGGACACCATAAGCACAATCCTGCTATTTAGCGAGTCTCCCTCGCGCTTCCTCGTTGAGGTTGCCCCACTGCAGCAGGAAGCTTTTGAAGCCCATATGCGCTTATATGGCATAAACGATGTTAGCTGCATTGGCCTGGTAACGGGGGAGGGGAGCGTATATCGAGGGGGAGGGGAGCGTATGTCGAGCGTAGCCGACATAGCGATGCGGGAGGGGAAGGAACGTAGTGGAGCCGATATAGCGATGGGGGAAGGGTATGGGGAAGGGTATCGGGAGGGGGAAGCAGAGCGCTTTCTCGTCAGGCACGGTGAGGAGACGTTGATTGATCTCCCCATTGTGGCATTACAGCAGGCGTGGAAGGGAGGTCAGGCATGACTGTCCGTGCGCTCGTACTCCGTGCCCCAGGCATTAATTGTGATCGCGAAACCGCTCATGCATGCCGCCTGGTTGGCTTTGAGACAGATGTACTTCATATCAACCAGCTTATCAAAGCGCCGAAACGCCTTCTCGACTACGCCCTACTTATCATTCCTGGGGGATTCTCCTATGGTGATGACCTGGGAGCGGGCACTCTGCTGGCAAAAAATTTGACTACGCATCTCGGCTCCCAACTGGATCAATTTATCAATGACGAACGACTGGTGTTAGGTATCTGCAATGGCTTCCAGGTACTTGTGCGGGCCGGGCTATTGCCGGGTAATATACGCATATCCCGTAGGGGCGGGAGCGGAGAGGATGTGGAGTGGGGACGCTTGCGTCGCCCGCCATCAGGAGAGACCATCGCTACCCTCACCGATAACATCTCGGCCCAGTTTGAGTGCCGCTGGGTCACCCTGGACGTTCAACGCAGTGAGTGTATTTTTACGCAGGGGATAGATCGCCCGATAGAGTTACCAGTAGCTCACGGCGAGGGTCAATTTGTGCTGGCCGAGCCGGGTTTGCTCGGAACGCTGGAAATGGATGGGCATGTGCCGCTGGTCTACGCCTCACACGCTGGAGGCGATGTTGCATATCCTGATAACCCCAATGGTTCAATCGGCAATATCGCCGGGATATGTAATGCGTTCGGCAGTATCTTCGGCTTAATGCCCCACCCTGAACGCTACGTCTCGTCAATCCAACATCCACAGCGCAGAGGTACAGCTGGAGGGCAGGGCGATCGGGGCGATCGGGGTGATCGGGGTGATGGGCTGCTGATCTTCCAGAACGCTTACAAATATGCACAATCGTTAAACTCACGGATATATGCAATGGGCGCTCTTGCTGACACGCACCCCTCCCGCATCGCTATATCGGCTCCACTGCGTTCCGCTCGATATACGCTCCCCTCTCCATCATCTCGTCAAGCTTCCTACGCTGCAAGCGGGGTAGATATTGCCGCAGCTGAACGCGCGAAGGCATTGATGAAAGATGCGGTCCGAGCGACACATGGGCCAGAAGTTCTGGCGGGCATGGGTGCCTTTGCTGGAATGATGGATGCGAGCAGTATCCAACAGATGCGGAAACCTGCGCTGGTAGCCTCGACGGATGGTGTTGGCACCAAGACACTGATCGCGGCCCAGGCCGGGCGCTTCGACACCATCGGCTATGATCTTGTCAATCATTCCGTGAATGACCTGTTGACGCAGGGTGCGAGACCACTCTTCTTCATGGATTACCTTGCGATGGGTAAATTGAATGCGCTGCATGCCGCGACGATTGTGCGCGGCGTGGCTGAGGCATGCCAGGCGGTCGGCTGCGCCTTACTGGGAGGCGAGACGGCGGAGATGCCCGATATCTATCTCTCTGAAGCCTTTGACCTGGCGGGCACCATCGTCGGGGTAGTTGAACGGGATTCAGCAATTGATGGTGCCACGATCAACCCTGGCGACGTGCTGCTCGGCCTTCCTTCGAGCGGGCTGCACACCAACGGCTATTCATTGGCGCGTCGTGTCTTCGCTCCCTACGCATTAGATACCGTCTTTCCCGAACTGCAAGAACCACTGGTGGATGCCCTGTTACGACCGCATCGATGCTATCTTTCAGAGATACAGGCACTGCAGAACCATGCAGGTATCGCCATCAAAGGTATAGCACATATCACTGGTGGCGGCTTTGCAGGGAATATCGCTCGTATCCTGCCTGAAGGTAGGCAGGCTGTGATCCAGACGCGAGCATGGACGGCGCCTCCCCTGTTTCAATTGCTGGGCCGTTTAGGCCATGTTGAGCGCATGGAGCTATATCAAGCGTTGAATATGGGTATAGGGATGGTGCTGGTTTTCTCGGTAGAGGCAGCGGAGCAGGCCCGGCACATTTTGCCTGAACTGATCCCAATAGATTTTCATCAAAGAAGGCAATGGTGTTGTGTTAAAGCTAGGGGCCAATATCAGTTCAAAAAACGATGATGAAATCGGCCCCTACCTGTCACCCTGAGCCACACTTGCTCTGAGCGAAGCGAAGAGGCAGCGAAGGGTCTGTCGCACTGGGCAGCGAGATGCTTCGCGGAGTTTACACTGAGCGTAGCGAATGTGCTCAGCATGACAGTGCTGTGACCCATACAGATGTCCCGATTATTTTGTTAATGACCATTATTGCGCCCAAGGAACAACAAATGATAGATCAACCACAATTACCGCATTTCGGCACGTTGTTGGCCGAAGGGAAGACGAAATTAATCTATGCGCACCCGGAGAATGAGAGCCTGGCGTATATGGTGAATAAGGACCAGATTACCGCTGGCGATGGCGTGCGGCGCAACGAACTTGTCGGCAAGTCGCGATGGAGCACCATTACCACGGCCAATGTCTTCCGCTTGCTGAATGACGCAAACATTGCTACGCATTTTGTCGAGCAGATCGACGATGTCACCTTACTGGTTCGACGCTGTACGATGCTGCCAATCGAACAGGTGCAACGGCGCATCGCCACCGGTTCCTATTTGAAGCGGCATCCTGAGGTGAGCGAGGGCACGCGCTTCGAACCGATTCTGGTCGAGACTTTTCTCAAGGACGATGCGCGCCATGACCCACAAATCTGGCCGGAGGATATCATCAGCATGGGGCTGGCTACACTTTCAGAAATTGAGTGGATGGCACAACAGGGACGGCGTGTCTTTGAAACCCTGGAACGAGCCTGGGCTACTGTAGATGTCACATTGGTCGATCTCAAAATTGAATTTGGTCGCGACAAAAGAAGCGATTTGATGGTGGCGGACGTCATAGATAACGATAGTTGGCGCCTCTGGCCTGGCGGCGACAAGATGCGTATGCTTGATAAGCAGGTCTATCGTAACCTGCAGACCGTGACCGAGCAAGATATGCAGGGGATTGCCGATCGCTACGCGCTGGTCGCCGACCTTACAGGAAAATTAAAACCACGGACGTAGGGGCCCAATTATGCAGATTAACCAAATCATCCGGACACTCGTAGGGGCCGATTTATCGTGCCCAGCGCCGATTTATCGGCCTCGGTGGATATTCCGCTCTCCGGATTATTTAGTAAATGTGCATTATTGCGCCCTTCGTGCCCGCTTGAAGCACCTGAAACAATGATACAGTGATACAGTGAGCCACTACGACTCAAACTTATCTGATACACCTGATACACCTGATACACCTGATACACTTGATACAGTGAGCCACTACGACTCAAACTTGTCTGATACACCTGAAACACCTGAAACACCTGATACAGTTGAAACACTTGAAAACGGACATCGGGTAGGGCCCAATTTATTGCGCCCAAGGAGGAAAACATGGAGCGTCTCCACGATGCATGTGGCATAGTCGGTATTTATGCACGTGAGAACGGGGAGGGGAGCGTATGTCGAGGGAGTGGGGAGCGTATGTCGAGCGCGGAACGCAGTGGAGCCGACATAGCGATGCGGGAGGGGGGCGACAGCATCGATGTGCGGCGCTATCTCACGTTGGCACTCACTGCCCTGCAGCATCGCGGGCAGGAGAGCGCGGGTATGGCAGTCTACAATAGTGAGAACAAGATCATTTCTCGCGTGGCTATGGGCAAGGTGCGCGAGGTTTTCTCCGATACAGGAACAGGGCTGCCAGAAACGCACTGCGGCATAGGCCATGTGCGTTACTCTACAACTGGTTCAAGTTGTGTCGAGAATGCAGGTCCGTTCGTGGTGGGTACGCACCCCAATCACTATGAAGCCATAGCGGTTGCACACAATGGCAACCTTGTCAATGGCCCGGCATTACGCGCAGAACTGCCCCAGGAATTGTTATACTCTACTACCGATAGCGAAGCGATCGCCTGGCTGCTGCTGCACGCGGATGGACCCACTTTACGGGAACGTATGATCTCCATCTTTCCCTTGCTCAGGGGAGCCTACAGCCTCGTGATCCTGGCGGGTGGCAGGCTCTATGCCATGCGCGACCCCTGGGGAATGCGTCCCCTCTGCCTCGGACGCATCGGCGAAAGCTGGATTGTTGCCTCTGAATCGTGCGCCCTGGACCGTATCGGAGCCGACTTCGTGCGCAAAGTTGAGCCAGGAGAACTTATTACCATCGATGAACAGGGGATGCGTGGGGAATTGTTGGTACGCTTGCCGCGCCAGGCCTTCTGTGTCTTCGAGTATATTTACTTCTCCGATGCCACCAGTAAATTGAACGGCAGGTATGTGTATAACGTGCGTGAGGCGCTTGGGCGTGAATTGGCAAAAGAGCATCCCGTCGCTGCCGACCTGGTCGTACCCGTACCAGACTCTTCGATTCCCGCGGCGCTCGGTTATGCGCAGACTTCTGGCATCGCTTATGGTCAGGCTATCATTAAAAACCGCTATAGCGACCGCACCTTCATCAAACCCGATCAGCGGTTGCGCCAGTTGGAAGTCGACCTGAAATTCAACCTGGTCAAACCGAAGATCGAAGGGGCGCGCCTGGTCATAGTAGACGATTCAATTGTACGCGGCAACACCATGAAGCGCCTGGTGGCGGCTCTGCGTCATTACGGAGCTAGGGAGATTCACCTGCGTTCCAGCTCGCCGCCGCTGCGCCACCCTTGTCACTTTGGCATAGACATCCCACAGGAGGTGGAACTGATTGCCTCCGGTCGCAGCGTCCAGGAGGTTGCCGATTATATTGGCGTGGATAGCCTGGGTTACTTGAGCATAGCGGGATTGGGACGGGCCATATCCTCCGCGGGGGGAGGTCGTTCCATCGATGACGAGGCTGCTATTGCTAGCCTGCACCACGAATTCTGTTACGGTTGTATGGAGAAAAAAGGCTGGCCTTTCAATCCCGCGGATGCCCAAATTATTTCGCTCGGCAGACGGGATAATGCGATGGGAGAAGGGGAGCCTATGTCGAGGGAGTGGGGAGCCTATGTCGAGCGGAGCCGACATAGCGATGCAAGAGGGGGAGGGGTGAAGTAATGCGTGTAATGGTCATTGGCTCAGGGGCAAGAGAGCACGCGCTGGCCTGGAAACTGGCACAAAGCCAGCGCGTAACGCACCTTTACGCTGCGCCAGGAAATCCCGGAATGGCGGCATGTGCGGAATGCGTTCCGCTAGGCGCAACACAGATTGCAGAACTGGCGGACTTTGCCGAGCGCACCCATATTGATTTAACAGTAGTCGGGCCGGAAGTGCCGCTCGTCGCTGGTATCGTCGACGAATTTCAGCGGCGTGGGTTATCCATCTTTGGTCCAACAGCAGCAGGAGCAGCACTGGAAGGAAGCAAGGCTTTCGCCAAAGAATTAATGGTCCAGGCCGGCATTCCCACTGCTCAACATCGTACCTTCACTGAAGCCCATGGAGCCTTTGCCTATCTTGAACAACATGGCGTGCCTGTCGTCATCAAGGCCGATGGCAACGCGGCTGGTAAGGGAGCAATTGTTGCTATGGATATGGCAACGGCTCATCAGGCAGTCCGCGAGATCATGATTGACCGCGTATTCGGCTCTGCCGGTGACATCGTCGTGATCGAAGATTATTTACAGGGTATAGAGATTGGCGCAACCGCTATCTGTAACGGTACCCGATTTCTCCCCCTGAAGCTGACGCAGGATCACAAACGCGCACTTGACAATGATCGGGGGCTAAATACCGGAGGTATGGGCGCATTTACTCCCCTGCCCTTCGTCGACAGCTTACAGGAGCAGCAGATCCACGCACAAATCATTGCCCCCACTCTCAATGCCCTCAAAACACGAGGTATTCACCTCCTTTCATCGCTGCTGACTGAAAGTAGACGCGCTACAAGAGAGCGGAGTTGCATTACCGCGATGGATAAGGGACTTCACTTCAGCGGCGTGCTCTACTCCAACATCATGCTTACAGAACGCGGCCCGATGGTGCTGGAACATAATACCCGTTTTGGTGACCCGGAAACCCAGGCCCTCGTACTGCTCTTAAAGGCAGACCTGCTCGATGTGTTAGCTTTCGCCGGAGGCGCGCATGTGCCAGAGGATACATTGTGGCATCCAGGATACGCGGTGAGCCTGACGCTGGCCTCGGGCGGTTATCCTGGCAAATATCGTACAGGTCTACCTATTGTGGGAGTTGAGGAGGCAGGCCGTTTGGAGGGCGTGCAGATCTTTCACGCGGGAACAGCCCTGCAGGATGGACGCCTGGCAACGGCTGGCGGGCGCGTCCTCAGCGTCGCGGCTAATGGAGGGACGCTGCAAGAAGCTGTAGCCAGAGTGTACGATGCTGCGGCACATATTTCATTTGAAGGTATGCACTTTCGACGAGATATCGCCTCGCAGGGGCTACGAGTATCAAACAAGGAATAACTAATGACCTCACAAGTAATTATCATCACGGGCAGTAAGAGTGATCTCTCCCATGCCCAACCCATAGTTAAGACTCTCAAGGCTCTAGAGATCAGCTATCAGATGCGTATCTGTTCTGCTCACAAGGCAACACAGCGCCTCTTAGAGATACTGCATGGCTACGAGCAAGATGGACCATTGGTTTACATCACCATCGCTGGTCGCTCAAATGCCCTTTCGGCGGTGGTCGATGCCAACACGCGCTATCCAGTTATCGCCTGCCCGCCATACAGTGACCACTTTGCCGGTATGGATGTGCTCTCGTCTCTCAGGCTGCCGTCGGGTATAGCATCCCCCACTATTTTAGAACCAGAAGGCGCAGCCCTCTTAGCAGCAAAAATATTGGCATTCTCAGATGCTCAACTGTTACAACGTGTGCTGAATTATAAAGAAAGGGTTGTTTCTGAACTGGTCATGGCTGATGAAGAGTTACAGCGGAATGAGCGGCATTAATATGTCTGAGACGCCTCTTCGCCTCGCTGTTCTTCTCTCGGGCAACGGCACTAACTTGCAAGCTCTCATTGACGCAATCAAAAGCAAACAACTCCCCGGAGTAGAGATTGTCCTGGTGGTGAGCAACAATCCCAACGCTTACGGCCTACAACGAGCGCTCAAACATGCTCTACCCACAATCTATTTACCATGGGGGCAAGCTAATGTGCTCCAAAAAACAGAAATGTCCGAAAACGAAACCCGTCTCATCTCCTTGTTACACCTCTTTCAAGTTGATTTCATCGTCTTAGCTGGCTGGATGCGTATCCTCAGCGCCCCCTTTCTCGAGCAATTCCCCCATCGTGTAATCAACCTGCATCCCGCACTGCTGCCCGACGATGGTACAGGCAATACCTATACAACAAAAGACGGCACAGAGATACCCGTCTTTCGTGGTCTCCATGCTGTCAGGCAGGCACTTGATGCAGGCATAAAAGTGACGGGGAGCACAATCCATTATGTAACTCCAGAGGTTGACGCCGGGCCGGTCATCTGCCGGGAGGAGGTTGCCATCGAGAGTGAGGATACAGAGGAAAGTTTGCATGAACGAGTGAAGGTTGTGGAACACCGGTTGATTGTGGAGGCGGTAAGAAGATTGAATAAGAGAGATGCTATCACTGAACACTTTCCCTATGACAATATCACAAAACGATAACAGGCTCACAGGCTCAATGTACTAAGCTCAATATTCACTTGACAAAACAGTCACAATAATTATACTTGAATTGTGTGGAGTGTTTTTGTAGGCATAAGCTAAATAAGCAGAAAGGGAAACTCGTATGGCACATTATTTATTAGCTGCTCCAATACCACCAGATGGTCGGTTGCAAGTATGGAATTTTGATCAAACCAACATATTGAAAACCCGTTGGAAGGCTACTAGCGATCCTAATTCCCCGTGGACTACTCCCTGGGCTCCATTCAGCCCCCCCCCTCCCCTACCACCAGGGGGGCTCTTCTTTGATATGACCGCTGGTGTTCTCCCTGATGGCCGAACGCAGATTTGGGGGATTGACGATAGCAGCCTCAAAGTATACACTAGTTGGAAGGTGTCTACATCTCATGATTCATTATGGAGTGGCTGGAGTGAATTCGACACCACTCCTATAACAAACGCAGGTCATCATCCAGATGGTATATCCGTTGCTGCTCTCCCTGATAAACGCTTGCAGCTCTTTATCGAGGACGATGATTTCACCGCCTTCGCAGTTTGGACCTCCTGGAAAACAACGACAGACCCCAAGTCACCATGGACGCCTCTCAAAATATTATAGTGTTCTTTAGATACGAGAGAAGCGGCAATCTTGTTGCAACAAGATTGCCGCTTCTCTTGATTCTTCGTATTGCCTGAAATCGGTTCATCTATGATGTTTGTCATATTAATTTGAAGTCTTTTGATCACGGTTCATATCTATCTAAACTTGCATACTCTTATACTTTCATTGATTTATGATTGCATATGTGATAGTGAAACATACTATTTTTTTACAGCGCACTTCCAATATTGTGCAACCCACAACTTCCATAAATCACACAGATGTGGTATAATTATGCCAATGCATGTTTCACATGCACTTGACAGCCTGGGGGAGGGGGGCTGTCTGAGCCGCTTCTGGTGTGGTAAATAGCAATATTTGCCCGAATTGAATATCGCCTAAAAAGCGATGTTCGCTTTTATTGTTCCCAGTGTGTATGTAGTGCTTTTACGTATTTTCTTGGGAGTCATTGAGTGCCCAACACTCGACAGTAAAAGGAGAATGAAAGTGAACAAGAAAAGATCTTTTGGGGCCCTCTCGTGTCTGCACTTTTGGTCCTCCTTCTCATCATTGTCGGACTTGCGTTTAGTAACATACGTTTTTCCCATTAAACAACCCGAACTGATTACAGGACTGATTATTATCCTTGGCCTCGGCGTACTACTAGTCTTGTTATTTATTATGGCTGCTGGATTTTCCTCGCTCGATATTGCTGATAAATCACAAGCAATGGGTCTGCCGGAGGGTAGTATCCGCGCCATCATCGCTCTCTTCCTGATTGTTGCGTGAATCGTTATGAGCATATACTTGTTTAGCGCAGTTGGGGGTCCAAGTAGCAATGCTGATGCCGTAAAATTGGCGCAACAGCTTTTCACAACTTTGTCAACGCTCGTAGTCGCTGTCGCATCATTCTATTTCGGTAGCAGGAGTGCTTCCTCAGCCCGCAGAGCTTTAGCGCCCTCGACTTCAACCTCGAAACCTGTCATCCGTGATGTTAAACCGCCTTCGTACGATCAGAGTCAGGGAGCACAAGAGCTTAACCTCACGATTGAGGGGATGAACTTTCAATCACCAAAGGAAGTCCGACTTATCCAGGGAAACGCAGTAATGAACGGCATAGGCATTAGTTCAACTGAGAGTAATATTCAATGCAAAATCACGGATCTGCCTAATCAGAAACCAGGGAAATGGGATTTGATGATAGTGAATGAGGATGGTGCCCAGGAGCGAAAGCACGAAGCGTTTGAAATAAAAGCACCACCAGCTCAACAAGCGCCACCAGCACCGCCAGGAGAAGGCGGTTGAGTCTCCAACTGCCCCATATTGGCCCGCTTGTCTATACATCAGGTAGGCTCGCGCTAGTGCAGGTTAAGGCCTATCTCTAAGGGCCGATGCGCATTGTGTGATAAAATATCGGCACGATGAACCTGTGGGCCGAATTTGATAACCAGCACGCGCAAAAAGAAGCTGTGGGACATACACAAACACGCCGTCTCACTGAACAGGTCATTCTGTCCAGGTTACGCGAGTGGTTGTTACAGGACTACGCCTCTTCCTATTGCCGTGCACTGGCGGCTATGCGTATCTATCGCCGCTGTTATTGGATCGATGGCTGGGGTATCAACGCACGTAAAAACGTGGGAGCCATCAATCAAGATGTTGGCCCTGAGAATACTTCCAAAATAGATCCAGCGGATACCTCTTCCCCTGTTCTCCAGCAAATAGTCTCTCTCTCCAGGCTCCTGGCCCAGGAGAGTAAGCCGATTGCCCTCAATGGTATCGTACTTGGGTCTGGTAGCAGCAGGCGAAAAGAGAGCAGGGCGGGGCACTATGGCGTTAAAGATAAAGAAGAAAATGCTTCTGCCGCGCCGGTTAAAGATACACTAGAACTTCCAAAAGAAAGCGCTCTTGTAGCTGGAAGTTGGTTGGAGATAGCGCCAGTATTATTGAAAGAAATTGAATCTTCACCCGCAATCTTCTTGCTTAACCCCTTTGGATACACTCTCTTCACCAATGATGATCTCCTCCCACTTTATCAACGTCAATCGGCTCCAACCGAACTTTGCCTGCTTATTCCACACAAGCAAGCAGAAACGCGTTTGCTGTCATCGTCTCGCACACAGGCAGGAGTCGCTACGTTGACAGCATTGCTGCGCACAGATCGTTGGAAGGTGTTCCTCCCGAAAGATGAACAGACAATGCCCTTGCTGGATGGAATCATTGACCTCTTGTTGGCCACAATGCAGCAGCATTTTCTCTGGGTGCAACGTATTGCTTTTCCGCTGCAAGTGCGGCCAGCTATTATAGAAAAGGCACCATATACCCTGATTTTTGCTACCCGCAGTAAAGATAGCCTGGCCAGTATGAATGATGCGGTCTGCCTCTATCACCGCCGTCTTGCTGAACAGAGTCACCAGGGACTGTTGGGAGAAGAGTGGTTTGCCGAGCAGCAACGGGAGCGCTTCGCAGAGAAGCTGCGTCAACTACGTCAACACCTACTGCGTCAGGGGAAAGCGCAGCGTACACGACGATGGCCTGATTTACGCCAGCAATTGCTCCCTACCTACTTTGGTCAATTTACGCTTCATGATTTTGACGAAGCTATTTGTATATTATTGGAACAGGGGGATGTGCGTTGTGACTGGAGGCGCATGTCGGCAGGCGATGAGGGGAAGCGAGTGCCTGGGTTTGAAGATATTCTGCTGTGGAGATGAAATTGTATTTTGCATTTAGCACAAGGAGAGAAGTATTACTAGGGGGAAACGCTGGGCATGGGGAATCCCAACGTTTTAGTAATACCTCTCAGTATAGAAACGTTGGGGTTAGTGAATTAGTGGCATAAAATGGCAAGAAAATACTAAATATGGAAATTTTGAGCATGACATGTAGAGGGAAGTATGTGAAAGGCGTCCTACTACCATATTGCTGAACGAAGGGGTATAATTATGAGAAATATAAAGAGATAAACACAACCATTTTATCAAACCTCGTCCTTAACAAAGAGGGAGAACACAGAGAGTGTCACGAAAAAACAAATCCCCAATGGATAGCAATAATACGCCTGATCCTTTTGAAGATCGGCAAAAGAATCAGAATTTACATCACTTAGAGGACAATAGCCTGGAGACGGATATTGATGATCAAATGACCGTCCCTGCCACAAACACACCTTTCGAACACGAAAATGGTCATCATGAAGCTGGTAAACGCGACGTTGATCTTTATATTCGCACCTACAATACGCTCCTGCGCAGTTCAGGTGAAGTTAGCCTGAAGGCTCTAGTGCAAGCGCATTACAATATTGACTCCAGTTTGCATCCTGAAGCTCGATCGCCTTATCCGGATATGTCTGCATTCATCTACAGTGTACTGCGCCTACCTGCCTCGATTATCCATTGTCAACTGGTCTTGCTAGGGCAATCGGAAGGGGTTTTCCTGCAGCAGGGGTTTCACGTCGATGGCTGGGAAGCTGTTACGGCCTCAGCGCGGCGGCGCAAATGGTTTTATGATGGCAAGGACACCCTGGCTGTATACGTTGCCAGCGTCAGCGACACAGACGATATCGTGCCTGTTCTGGTTGCCTTCCAGATCGAATGGAATAAGATATACTACCTGCTCAAAGCAGATGCAACCACCATGCAATTGCTGGAGACCCGCATGGATCGCACTTCTCCAGTCTTCGCGGAGATTACCAAGGTGCTACGTGAGCGTCTTCATATCCAACCCGACGATTGGCGGCGGCTGGAATTGATTTGGGGTGATCGACTGTGGGAAAACCTGCTCATGATTGGCAGAAACCGCAAGAGCTTCTTACTGCGTATGCTGGGCGGATCACATGTTGGCTACGCCCGCTCCACGAGGGAATGGTGGGCACCCGTTGAACACCTTCTGACTGATACACTGGGCATACAGGATAAGCCTGTCTATTTTGTATCCAGCAATACGCACAGCCTTGTCAATTTGATGTCTGGTTGTGTTCTGAAGCGCCAGGATGAGTTGACTCAGTTTGCGTTAAGTGGCCAGGACCCCTACCTCGCCGACGAATGTCGCAAAATACAACAGGGAACGGTTCCCGGTAACTGGCAAAACTTTTTGTACTTTGCTGCCCGCGAGTGGTCGCGTACTCCCATGGGGAAAGAATTTGCGCGTAATCGCGTTCGCGAAGAGCAAGAACGCGGCATCTGGCATGTGGGTGCACGTCACGGCCTGGAAATTGACGCTCAGGTCTTTGAACTGAACAAATTGCGCGACATGGAAATTGATCCGCGTTGCCGCATGCCAGGAATGGATAACCTGGCCAGGAGCCAGGCCATTATCCTCAATATTGATTATCCTCTCGGTATGGCTGCCTATAGAATGCTGCGTGAAATCATGGAAAACGTGCCGGGGATTCGGGGTATCTACAATCTGGGTAAAGCCGCCACACTGAACGGCAGTATTGGTGATGT
Source organism: uncultured Chloroflexia bacterium (assembly GCA_963775585.1). Classification (GTDB taxonomy): domain Bacteria; phylum Chloroflexota; class Ktedonobacteria; order Ktedonobacterales; family Ktedonobacteraceae; genus UBA11361. The sequence goes on from CAVZJN010000006.1 coordinate 16,013, forward strand.
GATGATCTCCAATGTCGTTCTCGATGAACACAGCCAGAATACCTACTGGCTGGATAATTGCTTTATTGCGCAGGATGTGCAGCCCTACCTGATCTATGGCTCGGTGCTGGACAATCAAAAAGCCGTTTCGGCCAAGGGAACATACTTGCAAAATCGGCAGTACCTGGATTTCTATTACCGCGCGAACTACACGGTAGTGGAGATGGAAAGCGGCCCCTATCTGAATGCCGTTTATGAAGATCAATACCTGACGCGCTATCCGACGAGCGAAAATATCAATTTTGCCCGCTTGCCGTACGAGTTGGGTGTTCTGCACTATGCTTCGGATACCCCATATACTCGTGGCAAGAATTTAGGAGCGGGCAGCTTGTCGTACTTTGGTATGGATTCGACCTATGCTAGCACCGTAGCCATTCTGCGCCGCATCTTCGAGGACGAAATTCGCGTGGTGAAAGAAATGGCACAGAGTGTTAGTGTAATCGAAAATGGACAGAAGGCGGAGACAAAAGTATTATAAGGATGCGGTTACGGGAGCGTCCAGTCTCCCGTAATCTTATCCCTTCTCTTTTCACTCAATGCCAATATCCCAGGCTTGTTGCAGATCGGCCCGCGAGTAACATTGAAAAGCCATCAATGTATTGGTTTTGGTTATCGTAGGAATTTGTATCATGCGAGTGGTAACTACCTCCGCCAGGTCTTCGTAATGTTGCAGTCGCAAAAGGGCAACAAGGTCATATTCACCGGTAACAGAGTAGACCTCGGCTACCCCTTCGATTTCTAAAAGACTCTGGGCGGTTTCATTAACCTTTCCTCGTTGTACATTGATGAGAACGACAGCAGATACCATAAGAATGCTCCTAATAGGGTCACGTCGACCTGACCCTTTCAACGTCATTAAAACACTGGCGGTGGGGGCACCACCGGAAGTTCCATACTTAATCCAACCCCTTTGATTTTCTTGCGCAACGAGTCAAGCGCATAACGCGGTGTTACCCAGGGATCTGCTTGCATTGCCAGGATGTTCGGAATGTATTCGTCTTTGGGGGTCAATGCAGTGAGCGCAACAGGTGTGTATGTATCGATGGCCGCCTTGACCGTTCTGGCGTTAGCTGCGTCCCGCTGTATCATTTCTCTCAGGAACTTCACCCCAAAGACCACGTGACGCGACTCGTCGCGCGCGACGGCAGTGAAACCACCACGGAATGCCGGGAAGAGATTGTTCTGGCGGTAGAATTCCAGGATGCTGCGTTGACCCGCCAGTGCCATAGTCCCTTCAACGATGACATGATAGAGCGTTACACCTTCAACCAGATGGGCCAGGTTGGCAGGCTCCTTGCGAATGCGTTCGGCTACGTCCAAGAGCGAGTCAATCAGGATATACTGGAGATGTTTGTTCATATACTGGAGTATGTTCTCCAGTGTATCTTCCAACGTTTCCTTATCGATGCCGAGCACTTCTTTGAAAAAGCGTGCGAAGAAGACGGTATGCCGTGCCTCATCAGCTAGTTGAGTGGCCACAAAGATACGCATCTCCTCGTCTGGCATAGCGGTAATATATGGGCTTAATGTATCTGTGACACATGCCTCCCCTCTAAAGAAAGCTGAGAGTCCAAACAAACGATCCTGGCGTTCCTCGGGCGCCATTTTTTCCCATTGTAGACGATCTGAGGTGAAGTCAATCTCCTCCGCGCGCCACTGCTGGCGTTCCCAGCGATAGAATAGTTCCCTGTAAGTTGGTAAATAGACAAGCCCCTGGTCGATAATGTTCAAAACACTATCAATAGGAGTCTGTTGTAACTGGGCCAATGAGGCACTTTCTAAGGGCATTTCAATGGACATATTGTCTCCTTTACCTCTTTTTTGAGTTGTAGAGGAATTGAAACCACCGCATCACCTATTGTGACCTTTTCACCTTCTTGATTTTGTGCCCAGCACTCAACTGTCACATATTCTTGTTCGCCGTCCCCAGTGGTACGTGCTTTCACTGTGCCATGACAGGTAATGGAATCTCCTAGACGGACCATACTGATAAAGCGCGCCTTCAAATGGGTAAGATATGCCCCTGACACGTCAGAAATGCGCTGGTTGATGAATTGTCCAAGAAAGGCCATACTGAGCATACCCTGGGCAATAACACTATCCAGGCCTACGCGACGTGCGGCCTCTTCATTGAGGTGGATGGGATTATGATCCCCAGATGCTTCAGCATAGCGTTGAAGCTGCTCCTGCGTAATTGGTGGTTTAACTAGCGGGATAAGCTCTTCACCGATAGCTGCGTTCAGAATACTCACAACGTGCCTCCATGTAGTTACGAACACATTTCTTGTTTCTTGTGTCCTCTCTATGGGCGTGGGTATCGCGCCCCTACAACGTTTCGTTTATGCAATGGAGGATGGGATGTAGTGTGACGATTTCACTGTAGCATTTTTTTCAGGTATTACGCAAGGGTTTAGAAGACAGGATGCATTGTGCGCCACACGGAGGGGGGAGATTCGATGACAGCCGGTTCCCAGCCTGGCTCACCGTACAAAATAGACTCTTTCCATCGTGGATTCTTGCGATAGAAACGATAGCGTATATGCCACTTGTTATCAATTTTCTTTTTCTCGTGATATGCAGTATCCAGGCCAAGTTGGAAACTGAGCAGTTGAGCATAATAAGGTTGCAAAATATACTCCATATGATCGGTATCCAACTCGTGATCTGCAAAAGCCATTTGCAGATCAAAGCAGTAGGGATAGTGCATAACTTCCGGGTCGCGGTCCTCCTCCTCGGCGTGATGGATTAGGATGAGCATTCCTAGCATCTCAAACTGGCAATACGGTTCACCGGCGAAAGAGTTCTGTCGAAACAGAGGGAGTGAGAAGATGGTGCGTATCTCAGAGGTGAGTTGCTGTAATGATTTCTCTGTTTTTATGCATACTTGAAACGACATGGAAAAGCTCCTTACGGGAGGTAAAAGGTGAACTCTATTAAGACCTATCTCATCTTACGCCGCTCAGAAATGGGTGTCAAGCGAAGGTACTAGCTAGCCTTGCCTCTGCTTGCCATGCCTGATATACTGGTATCGCGACACTTTAAGAGTGCGCTCTATAATAGGCAGGAGTAAAAAAGCGGACATGGTTGCCGTCCTTAAAGCTCATACACCCGCACCACCACCACGGCAAGTAGGCCCCATCGTACATGCAAGTGATACAATTGGAGATTGGTTGACATTCTACTGGCAAAAATTAAACCTTCCAGCGCAAGAGCTTGGTAAACTGGCTATTACGCAAGATCGCCAGGAATACATGCGTTGGACAGGAAAACGACTCAATAGCATGGTGTTAGGCTGTTATTGTTATCTACCGGCTCCCCATCATGCTCAGTCTGGAGCGCAAACGCGTACTCGCAAACTTTTTCATTCACAAGTTCTCCCCGTCTTTGAAGAAACGCTGCAACTCCATGTACCCAGCCATCGTCACCTCATTTTTATTGAGCCGGATATGCAGCTACAGTCGATTGAAGTAACGGTGGCTCATGAATTGATACACCTGGCCGACCGGGTGAATGGGACACCGCGTCGTCACCGCCATCACGGGTATGACTCAATTGCAGCCGATGAGGCCGCTATCACCGGTTATGAACTGGAAGAGCTACGTCGCCTCTTACACGAAGAGAGTTCACGTCGCGAAGCTATACGTCGCAAACGGCGCCCAATTCGCTATCTCTATGTTTGCCCGAATTGTGGCAATCAATACCCACGTACTCGCCGTTACTCGCGAGCTGTCTCATGCAGTAAATGCGACAAGACCTACAATCCTCGCTACCAGCTTTTGCTGCGTGCTTGATCCCTACAAATGGGTGGATGTTCTGCGTTTTTTCAATGAGCGAGTGGATGCACTCTATGTGCACGACGAACTGATGCCGAAACCCAAAACGCCGTGGTCTGAGTAATAACACTTATTTATTGTCGTTGCGTTTCGGCCAGTTGATGTTGTAGTTCGCGTAGCCAATCGAGCAACGAACGAGTCTGATAGATGCGCCCACGTAAAACGACATGGTCGAAGAACGCTCCATCGCTGGTTTCTGGAGGGATTGGATGTTGAGACTCAAGGTGATTGAGGAAGTTCTGGCAGGCAACAATTTGCTGGTCGATCAGAGGTCCAATCTCCTTTGGCAGTAACTGTTGGACGAAGTAGAGCTTGATAAGAAAGAGGATGCGAATCTCTCGTGGTCGCTCAACGGGTTCTTTCAACCACTGGAAAAATGCCTGTCGTCCCTTTGTAGTGAGGTGAAAGATTTTGCGCGGCGGGCGCGATCCCTGGATTTCCAGCTGTGCTTCAATATATTCCAGGCGTTCAAGCTTTTTCAGGAACGCGTACATCTGACTCATTTCAAGGTGGACGATCTGTCCCATTGCGCCGCTTTTGAACTGTTGGAACATCTCATAACCATGCATGGGCTGACTTTCTAACAGTCCCAGGATGGCGTATTCTGCTGGTTCGCTGATGTACATTGCTATTCCTCAATTAAGTATAGTGCCATTATAGTTCACTGATGTAGCAAGGGCAACATGTCGTATTTTTTGTTTGGCCGTGTGAAAGCTAAATTGAGCATACGTATTATATTAGACGAATAACCGGGTCTCTATCAAAATTCTTTAATAGGGAAAGAACCGCATGGAAAGCCAATTTTCTACCTGGTAGATTGCTGCGAATCGGCCTCTTATGCTGATCGAGGCCCTATACCGGGCCTTAAGGCAAGGTGCTACCCTTGTTTTCCGCAGAATCGCGTGCTATACTCCTAAACGGCAGTGAGGTTATGATGCCGCTCTACAGGCCCAACAATACATTATTGGGACGGGAAGCGACGTGTGTTGTTCGTTGTTAAGGAGGACCTTGAACCCATGGCCACGAAAGAAACCGAATCGAAACCAACTACTACGCCTACTGTAGGTAGACAAGAATTAACAAAGCGTATAGCAAAACAGGCGGATATCTCTCAGAAGCAAGCTCAAGCTGCCTTAGAAGCCACTTTGGACTCCATCCGTGAGGCACTTCAGAGTGGTAACGAGGTGCGTTTGGTCGGCTTTGGCTCATTCAAAGTGCGCCGGAGTGCAGCGCGCAGAGGGGTTAATCCACGCGACCAGAAACCAATCCAGGTACCCGCAAAAGAGCGTGTGCGGTTCTTTCCTGGGAAAGAGCTCGCAGACGCCGTCGTCAAAAAGTAATTGTCTGGCACCCCTGCTTGTGGGTGCCTGTTGTCCTCACTGCCGCCTTTCAAAAATCTCGTGACTGAGATAAAAATGGCTCAGAACGGGGCGCCTGGCTATGTCAGGCACCCCGTTCTGAGCCATTTTTATCTCTTTTTTCGGAATAATTGGTGAACCATTGAAGCAAATCGATACCACTATCATTCTCATTCTTCATGCGGTACAATGAGTAACAAAATAATCACAGCGTGGTGAGATAGAGGGCCTCATCGCATACAGAGCTGTATGTCGGGCTAGTCATGCAAACATAATTTTTTCATAGAACAGAGGAGGCCTATGGCGATCAGCAACGCAGCACTGGCGGGATTAGCCCGTACTGAGCTACTTGAGATGCATTATAAAATGGCGCTTGTACGTCGCTTTGAGGAGAAGAGCGCTGAAGAGTATACTCGTGGTAAAATAGGTGGCTTTATGCACCTGTATATAGGCCAGGAGGCTGTTGGAGTTGGCAGTATTAAGGCACTACGTCCAGATGACAAAATTCTATGTAGCTACCGGGAACATGGTCATGCTCTGGTAAAAGGGATGGATCCAGGGGCAGTAATGGCCGAACTTTTCGGCAAAATTACAGGGTGTAGCAAGGGCAAAGGCGGCTCCATGCATATGTGGAGCAATGAACTAGGTATTTATGGAGGGAACGGTATCGTCGCAGCACAAATGCCAATCGCTGCGGGTGTGGCCTTCTCCGTACAATACCAGGGGAAAGATACCGTTATCGCCTGCTATTTTGGCGATGGAGCCGTTGACGAGGGAGCATTCCATGAATCGCTGAACCTGGCGGCAGTCTGGAAATTACCTGTCGTCTATGTCTGCGAGAATAATCAATATTCTATGGGCATGGCTGTAGGAAAAGCCTGGGCTGTTGATAGCCTGCAGCCACGCGCGGCGGCGTACAATATGCCCAGTGATCAGGTTGATGGCATGGACGTAATAGCCGTCTACGAGTCGATGAAACAGGCTGTAGAGCATGCCAGGGGCGGTGGGGGACCTGTGTTACTCGAGGTCAAAACCTACCGTTTCCGTGGACACTCCATGACGGATCCCGCCTATTATCGCACCCGCGAGGAAGAGCACCAGTGGCGTACCACGCGCGACCCCATAGGCATTTTTGAGAAGAAATTACTGGACACCGGTCTGGCTACCCAGGCTGAATTTGATGATAACGATGCCAGGGCAACACAGGTTTCCGAAGATGCGGCAGAATTTGCCGAGAATAGCCCCGACCCTTCACTTGAAGAACTCTATACTGACGTAATGGTTGATAACTCTACAGCTCTCACTTATCGCTACGAGAGGAAATAGCAAAAGATGCGTACAATGACCTATCGAGATGCGCTCCGTGAAGCCATCCGCGAGGAGATGCTGCGTGACGAACGTGTCTTCATTATGGGCGAAGATATTGCCGGTTATGGTGGCACCTACGCTGTCACCAAAGGACTTTATGAGGAATTTGGCGAGAAACGTGTTCGAGACACTCCTCTGGCAGAAGAGGTTATTACAGGAGTAGCGATCGGTGCTGCGCTGGGCGGGTTGCGGCCTATCCTGGAACTGATGACCATCAATTTTAGTTTACTCGCCTCTGATCTACTTGTGAACAGTGCCGCCAAAATGCGTTATATGTTTGGTGGCCAGCCTGCTGTGCCTTTTGTCGTACGTATGCCATCTGGCGGAGGCGCGCAGCGAGCCGCGCAACACTCACAATTGTTTGAGACGTGGTATGCCCATATTCCAGGGCTGAAAGTGGTTATGCCTGCGACGCCTTACGACGTCAAAGGGATGCTCAAAGCGGCGGTACGCGATCCTGACCCAGTTCTCTTCATCGAACATGAACTGCTTTACAATATAAAAGGTGAGGTGCCCGATGAAAGCATTGAATATACCGTACCGCTCAATCTCGGAGAGGTGAAGCGCCCGGGACGCGATGTAACTATTATCACCTTTTCGCGAATGGTGCATGTCTCATTACAAGCCGCTGAAGACCTGGCTAAAGAAGGTATCGAGGCTGAAGTAATCGATCTCAGGAGCATTCGCCCCATCGACATTGACCTGCTCGTCGATTCAGTGAAGAAGACAAACCGCGTAGTGATTGCTGAAGAAGGCTGGAAGTATTATGGGACGGGCCAGGGTCTGGCTGCGCTTATTTACGAACATGCTTTTGACTATATGGACGCTCCCATTCAGCACGTAACTGGCGCTGATGTGCCCATGCCCTACTCGAAAGTTTTGGAACGTGCTGCTATCCCCAAAAAGAGCGATATTGTCGATGCAGTGAAGGCGATTGTCCCTTCGGCCCTCGTTCACAGGTAACTCGGAGAGTATTGTATGAAAAAAGTAGAAATGCCCAAGATGGGCGATAGCATGGAAGAGGGCAAGATTCTTCACTGGATCAAAAAAGAGGGTGAGGAAGTTAAAAAGGGAGAGATGTTGGCGGAGGTTGAGACAGATAAAGTCAATATTGAGATAGAAGCTTTTGCTGGTGGAGTATTGCGCAAGATACTAGTGCCCGAGGGTAATTCAGCGCCTGTCGGTGCAGAGATCGCATTGATTGGCACACCCGATGAGCCACTGCCTGATTATCTTAATGCGAACGGAGCGGGAGCAAGTGGTCAACGACAAGGGTCATTAATCAACCCACTCCAACCCTCACCTCGACAAACACAGAGCAATCAACAATACAAGGAGGATTTACCTGTTCGAGCTTCTGTGGGTCTCAGCCCAGAACCCACGAGTGGAGCTTCTACGGTAAAACGCCAGGGTCGCATTTTTATCTCGCCTCTTGCTCGTCGGCTCGCTGATGAGAAACACCTGGACTATGCCACACTTCAGGGAACAGGTCCCAATGGGCGCATCATTAAAATGGATATTGAGGCCGCTTTAAGTCAGCAGCGGTCAGCAGTTGCCACGGCACCTGCCCCTCAGGCGGAATCGATTACTCCTTTAACTGCGCAACCAGTACCTCCACCGGCACCTGCCGCCATAGATAGTGGCGAAGTGATTGAGATCCCACTCACCACTATGCGACGTGCCATCGCCAGGCGTCTAAGCCAGAGTATGCAAACTGCGCCACACTTCTACGTCACCAGCGTTATCGACACGGACAAACTAGCTGCCTTCCGACAGCAGATAAACGAATATGCCGCAAATGACCCGGCACCTGTCAAGGTCAGTTATAACGATCTGATTGTCAAAGCTGTGGCAAAGGCATTAGTGCGCATTCCCCAGGTGAATATCTCATTTGCAGAAGATCGCCTCTTGCAGAAGAAGCAGGTACATATTGGTGTCGCTGTCGCTGTTGAACAGGGCCTGATCGTCCCTGTCTTACGCAATGCAGATCAGCGCGGTATTCTTGACATCGCCCGTGAGACGCAGCGCCTGGCAGAGGCGACTCGCGAAGGTAAGCTTCGACCAGAAGAGTTCAGCGGAGGCACCTTCACCGTAAGTAACCTGGGGATGTACGATGTTGATAGTTTCACTGCTGTCATTAATCCGCCCGAATCGGCTATTCTTGCTGTCGGCTCGATTACTCCGACTCCTGTAGTCGTCGATGGTCAGGTGGTGGTGCGCAACCGCATGAAGGTAACGCTCTCTTCAGACCACCGCGCAATTGATGGCGCAACTGCCGCGCGTTTCTTGCAGGAGGTTAAACGCTTGCTGGAGGAGCCATTCGGGTTGGTACTTTGATGCATTGGAGGGAAGTGTTCATGTCCACACGTACAATCAATAGTGTAACTCTGGCGCTTATCCAGGGAGATATCGTTAAAATACAGGCGGATGCTATCGTCAATGCTGCAAATAGTGCGCTCGCGGGTGGTGGTGGTGTTGATGGCGCCATTCACCGCGCGGGCGGACCAAGCATTATGCAGGCTTGCCGCGAGATAGGAGGGTGCCCAACAGGAAGTGCTGTGGCAACAACTGGCGGGAGACTCTCCGCGAAGTATGTTTTTCATGCGGTTGGGCCAATCTATCGCGGGAGCGCAGAGGACGAGCGCTTCCTGAAGAGCGCCTACCAGAGTTGTCTCAACCTGGCAGAACTCTACAAGATTGAGAGCATTGCCTTCCCCTCGCTTAGTACAGGCGTTTACGGCTATCCCTTGCGCCTGGCTGCTCCCATCGCGCTACACACCATCATTGAGCATATCAGGAAACCTACAACTCTCAAGCAGGTAATGATGGTTCTTTTTGGGGAAAGTTCTTATCAGGCGTTTGCCGACACGCTGGAGAAAATGGACTTGTGAGTTATCGGAGCAGGGGCAAGTCCTGCTCTTACATGTTAACCCATTGACGCGCAGAAATGTAGCGTTGACCCTGGCGCATGCCGTCTCCTCTCGGAGAACGCGCGCCCTGGCATAAGGCGTAAAAGAGGTATTTCTACTCTACACCATCATCTTTTTCCACCTCGACAGTGATCTTGCCACGCAGTCCAGTCACAGCGGTGGTATGGGCAGGGGGATCCCACTCAAACGATATCTTCTGACGTTTGATAGGTACTTCCGCCTGTAGCTTGTCCCAACGGTCCTCGCGAGACATGCGAATCTCAACATGTTGCTCGTCTATATCTAAACGACGCGAGATCGCGGTTAGAAGATCGGATTTGATCAGTTCCAGCAGCTCAGGATTCACCTTGATGCGATCTTGCACCAGCACAACCTTCAGACGTTCTTTTGCAAGCTCACTTGGTGTGGGCTTCTTTCGTCCTGACATGAAACTAAAAATACCCATAATATCTGTCCCCTTTTCAGGATGGCTAAGAACGAACGCGCCTTTCAGCCAGCGCTGGGCCCAACCCAACAAAGCGTCGCAGCCTCTCCAAAAGTGATGGTACTTCCGTTACCTCATCAAGGGGAATCTCTTCGCCCATGATACGCTGGGCGGCATTCAGGAATGAGCGGCCTGCCCGAGAACGTTTATCATAGACGACAGGTTCACCTTTGTTGGTTGCCACAATGATCATTTCATCTTCAGGGACAATACCAAGCAGATCAATCCCCAGCACTTCTAAGACATCAGCTACGTCCATCATGTCTCCGCGTTTGACCATTTCAGAGCGTAGCCTATTGAGAATCAACCGCGGCTCAGGTTTTCCAGCGGCCTCCACCAGGCCAATGATGCGGTCCGCGTCGCGCACCGAGGCCATCTCAGGATTGGCCACGATGATAATCTCATCCGCACCTACAATCGCATTGCGGAACCCCTGCTCAATACCAGCCGGAGAGTCGATCACCACAAAATCGAACTCTGCGCGCAGTTGTTGGCAGAGTTGCTCCATCTGAACACTGTTGACGGCATTTTTATCGCGTGTCTGGGCAGCAGGAAGCAAATGGAGTTCAGGAAGCCTTTTATCTTTAATCAACGCTTGCCGTAAACGACACTGACCCTCAACCACATCGACAAGATCATAGACAATGCGATTCTCCAATCCCAGAACAGTATCCAGATTACGCAGGCCAATGTCCGAATCCACAACGGCCACCTTTTTCCCTTGCAGCGCAAGAGCAGTACCAATATTCGCGGTAGTTGTGGTTTTTCCGACGCCGCCCTTCCCTGACGTAATGGTTATCACCCGACTGTCCATAAAACACGCTCCATGCAAAGCTACGGTTTACATTCACGACCGTTAAGATCGCTTCTACTGATACGAACTAGAAAGCGCTAGCCATCAGGCCATAGTTGAGTCACTATTTGCGTGGTGGGCGACCATTGATCCAGGTGTCGACCACAATGCGTCCATTTCTGATTGCTGCGACTTCCGGGAAGGTCTGCACTTCCCCACCTTCTGGTGGCCGTGAGAGCAGGTGCGCTATGCGCAACTGCACAGAGGCCAGATGCAGCGAACAAACATAAGCATTTTCATTGTCGGGATAGCCGGCATGAACCATCCCTCGTAACACGCCCCATACGATGATATCCCCACCTGCTACGATTTCCGCACCAGGATTGACATCGCCCAGAATGACGATGTTACTGGCATGATGAACAGCTTGACCAGAACGGATTGTACGTCGCAAAAAAAGGGTATCATCTGTTTCGCGTGGGTCACGCTGAGTCTCAAGAATTTCACTCATTGTAACTGTATTTGAAGCCGTATCGTTTGAGGAGACAGTTCCTGCCTCAGCATATTTGTGCGCTGGGGTGACCTGTTCTAACGGCGTCACCGACATTTGATAGTGTGCCAGGAGATCTTCAAGTTGTGTTCTTTCGCTCATACGGAGCATGCGACGACTGGTATCCAATGCCAGAGAAGCACCACGGAAAAAGCCTGGAGCTTCTGCAAGCCGGTCAGAAAGTGCGTTAAGTAATTCGCTAAAAGGGGTTTCCGGCTCCAGAGTTAAAAGCAAGCCATTGCGTGTCCCCTTGATAGCAACATATCCTTGCACAGACTGCTTCTCCTCTCTGCCCGATCTGCTATCCTCTTCGGAAGTTACTCTCTCTGAAGTATCCTCCGTTCCCAATAAAGCCCCCATTTCACTTCTGGCAGCAGGGTTCTATGAACTCACTAATATGTACTCTTGTTTGAAATAACCAGGTGTATCGTAACACAATACAGTATAAAGCGTCCAGTTAACAAAACGCAATACGCACGTACTTCTAGCTATTCTAGACACGGTACTTTGCATGTGAATCACCGGTGCAATACAATAACGCCAGGTCAACTATATGAAAACGGACGGATTGAATAAGATGACTGACTTTATGAAATTTCCTACCGCTTGAGCTAATTGCGTGCATTTCTACCCTCTGTGAGATATAATAATGATAAACGTTACCATAAAAAGCCCATACTATATTAATTGCTATGGGCATACTATTGAAACTTCAGGTTTCAGTCGAAGTCTGAGGATTCTGGTACACCTGTCACAGGCCCAGAAAGCAGGTACACTTACATGCATAAAGAACCAGCCAATATACTCTGGCTACAAAATAATAATAACAATACGCCGCAGCGGCAACAAAATCAGTTGCGTCCCAGTGGGCGTCAAAACGGGCAAACTCCCCAGGGAGGAGGCTCGTCTAATTTAAATCGATGGCTACTTGTCATTGTTCTGGTTATGCTTGGGATTTATGCATACTCGTTTTTCAGCCAGAATAACAACAACAATACAAACCAGGTCGATCAAATCACCTATAGTGCCTACTACGACCAGATCAACGCGGGGCACATCAAAACAGCCGTTTTTAACGGGCAGGTTGATATCACTGGTGAATTCACTCAACCTGTTGATTCATACACCCAGTATCGGGTGGTGCAACTTCCAAATGGTGACCCCCAACTCCCGCAAGTGCTACAATCTAAAGGCGTCACTGTTTCCTCTCAGCAACCCCAGGATAATAGTTTCTGGTTGAATCTGCTCATTGCCTTTGTACCCTGGCTACTGGTAATTGCTCTCTTCATCTTCCTATCACGGCGGGCAGGTCAGGGGCAACAGGGCATATTCAGCTTTGGCAAAAGTCGGGCCAAGCTTATTCTCGAGGATAGACCCAGCACGACGTTTGCCGATGTCGCGGGCGTCGATGAATCCAAATATGAGCTACAGGAAGTTGTCGAGTTTCTTAAGACACCGCAAAAGTTTCAGCGCCTTGGTGGAAAAATACCCCGCGGTGTCTTGCTGGTTGGCCCTCCAGGAACGGGTAAAACACTGCTGGCGAGAGCCGTTGCTGGAGAAGCTGGGGTACCCTTCTTTTCCATGTCCGGTTCTGAGTTCGTCGAAGTGCTGGTGGGAGTTGGCGCTAGCCGGGTTCGCGATCTTTTCGACCAGGCGAAAAAGGCTGCTCCCAGTATCATTTTCATTGATGAGATCGATGCGGTGGGGCGACAGCGTGGTGCAAGTATCAATACAAACGATGAGCGTGAACAAACGTTAAACCAATTGCTCGTAGAGATGGATGGATTTGATACCCGACAGGCAGTTGTTGTCATCGCGGCTACCAACCGCCCGGATGGACTTGACCTGGCTCTGCTGCGTCCAGGCCGATTTGATAGACGTGTAACTGTAGACCGCCCTGATTGGAATGGACGGCTGGCTATTCTCAAGATCCACTCACGAAATGTGCCATTAGCTTCCGACGTGGACCTGGTTGCTATCTCACGTAGCACGCCAGGAATGGTTGGCGCAGACCTGGCGAACCTGGTCAACGAAGCTGCATTGTTGGCTGCCCGGCGAAACCAGGATCATGTAACTCAGAAGTGTTTTGAAGAAGCGTTAGACAAAATTCTTCTTGGAGCTGAGCGTCCATTGGTGCTTAGCGAAGAGGACCTGAAGGTTATAGCGTATCACGAAGGGGGCCATGCGCTAACGGGCCTGCTCTCAGAAAATGCGGATCCCGTAACCAAGGTCACTATTGTGCCGCGCGGTCAGGCCCTGGGCGTGACTATGTCTACACCGCTTGATGATCGCTATAATTACTCGAAGGAGTACTTACTAACGCAGATTGTCACCGCTCTTGGCGGGCGCGCGGCTGAGGAGGTGGCGATTGGAGGCATTACAACGGGAGCGGAGAATGATCTCCAACGTGTTACTGCTCTGGCACGTCAAATGGTTACTCGTTGGGGTATGAGTGAGAAACTCGGTACTATCTCATATAGTGAACGCGGCAGTCCATTTGCTGGTGGTGGCGAAGCTGGTGCGCCATCCGATTATAGCGAGACTACCGCCGAGGCAATTGATGATGAGGTTGATCGTATTGTCCGGACTTGTCATGCGCGCGCTGTTGAACTCTTGGCGACGCATCGTCCGACACTTGATCGCATTGCCGATGAGTTACGTCGTCAAGAAGTAATCGATTCTAAGCAGCTGCAGGAAATCATGCAAGAAACGGGAGCGGTTATCGCATCTCCCCAATCTCTACCTGAGGGTATACCGCGGGTTATTACACCACCACCTGGTACAGTCTCCCTTCGTCCAGAAGTGGAATAGTACTGGCAGCGACCAATAGGGATAATACAGCCTGTAGGGCCCAATTCACCATTATAATGCCGAGTGGGCAGTCCCTCGCGAAATGACGGACTGCCCCATGCTTATTGCTCGAGAAACTCGCGTAGCGCTGGATAATCCTTCAGGACGGTATCAATTACATTGTCGGAGAGATATAAAAATGTGCCGTGAGCTTCTGCAAGAGTTACACTCTCATCATCGGCTAGAGTGAGTTTTCCAGAGGCTTGCACCATCTGGCGCCTTTCTGATTCTAATGATGCACGTATACGTAAGAGCGGTCCAAAGGGAACATAACGACGATAGCGCACTTCTAATCGTCCTGTCATGGACCACTCTGGTTTCTCTGCCAGCATTGATGTTCGTCCCAAAGCTTCATCAAGCACGGCGGCCACAATCCCTCCATGGATAACTCCTGGGAATCCCTGGTGTTCCTCACGAGGCTGAAAATCGGCCACAATAGTGTTATTTTCGAGACGAAAGACGAGGTGTAATCCATAAGGATTACGTTGTCCACAGACAAAACAGCGTTGATAGTCGGTTGTATCGTTTAATTCCATCGTTCGGTAAACCTTATAGATAGCACTTTTTCTCGCACAGGGCTTTTCGGCCTTTGCTTTGTGTGAGTGTATCACACAGACAGATATCGTACAATAAACCTTTCTCTAGAAAATATGGCTTTTTCACTAATGATGATGTATAGTGTAAGTTGCCACTAGGCACAGTCACGACAGTGGTTGGTATTTGTAATTGAAGCCTATCCTTTTTCATAAGTGACGCGTTGTGGTTCTTCTAGAGCAAGATTGAGGTGAAGAAAATGGTAAAAACAGTGAGCAAAAAAGAGACTACCACATCCCCTGATGGGACAAAGAAACAACGGAAAAAGCAGGCAAGGCAAGAAGCAAAAACCATGCTTAAGCTTGAGCAGGCCCAAAAAAATGAGCAGAAGGCTGAAAAGAAGATTACTAAAATGCAGGAGGAGCTTGAGACCTATCGAATGCAGGTACACAAGTTCGAGGCAAAGTTAAGTGAAATACGTTCTCCTCAACAGGAGCCAGCCGCGGAGGTAGCGGAAGCGCAGCCTGATGCGGATGAGAATGAGTCAGGCTCGGCAGAAAACCTATCCAGCACTGCCGGGGAAGAAAATGCTCGCTCTGAAAATCACGCTGATATTTCTATCTCGCATGATGGCCATAAGGCTGCTTTATCTGAGCAAGAGGTTACTTCCTCTGCTGATGACTACACCTATATACCAGTCGGGTCAGAAGCTACTTTTGTGGAGGAAGGTGAATAGGTTGAGGATTGTGAGAAGAGCCTGAGGCCACGGACTAGCCGCGAGGCTATTCTGAGGGCTCAGGCTCTTCCTTTACTTTCCTCGCCAACACTCCTCTTTCTTTAAGCGTGAGGTAGAGCCAGAGAGCAACTTCCAGTAATGCTCCGCCTATCAAGTAAGAACCCAGTACATCGCTTGCCCAGTGGTCTCCAAGATAAATGCGCGAAGGCCCCACCAGTATCACAAACAAGGCAGAGATAATCATTAAACAAATACGCCACCATTCCAGTCCCTTAAAAAGAATAACACAGAGAGAAAACAGGAATCCCCAAAAAGCTATGTAGGCCATTCCATGCCCGCTGGGGAAACTCAGCCCATTTGCGGCCTGGATGATATCGACAAGACCTGCTGCCGGGCGTGGACGTTCAACAATGATTTTTAGCAATGCATTCAATAAGGCACTGATTGCGGAAAGACTGACTAGCATAATAGCTTCTAATCGAAGATGTACTATCCAGAGGATTACAGCAGCGAGCAAAACAAGTCCCACCGAAATTAGTAGCACGTTGCCAGGGTAACTAATGGCTAGCATAGTATACTTTAGCCACGGGGATTGATTCTCTTGAAATTCACGAGTTATGATAACGTCAATTGCTAAAATGGGGTTATAATGTACCCACCATGCCAGGGCTCCAAAGAGAGCCAGTTGTAGCGTATACAAAAACAGCAATATCCGTCCGCGTCTCATTGTGAGATACGATGGGACTCGAGCAGTTTCTACTTCCTTATGTACTTCTTCTATTACATCCTGCGTATATTCCTGGAGAGCCTCGGTAGGTGGCTTCTGCTCTCCCTCCAGTTCTTGTTCATCGACATGGTTCGATGGTATTTTAGGCTCTTGCATACATTAATAACCGGCCTTATCCCTTGAGATATTAGTTATAGTACGTTTGATGCAGGGGATATGTTTCGGTTAAGACGCTACTACTGAGATGTAGGGATCAGGGAAAAACCACATTGACGAAAACCTCGATTCTCGCTACAGTCAGTATAGAACAAAGTGAAGGAGAGAATAATGCCTGAAACAGAGATTCGCCCTGCCCGTGCGGAGGATCGCGAGGCGGTATTTGCATTTTGCACCCACACGTGGGAGTGGGGAGACTATATCGAGTATGTCTGGGACGAATGGTTGCATGATCCACAGGGAATGTTGTTTGTTGCCACAATTGATAATCAACCTGTGGCAGTATCCCATCTTCGCATGCTCAACAAAACGGATGCCTGGCTTGAAGGAATGCGTGTTGATTCTGCCCGTAGGCAGCATGGTCTTGCCAAGGCTCTTGATGTTGCGATGATGGCAGAAGCGAAAAGGCGTGGAGCGACAAACGCACGACTGATTGCCGAGTCTACCAATGCTGCAGCCATCACATTGATCGAACGAGGGTTTTTCCGACAAATTGGCGCTTACGCCCTATATAGGGCTATACCGGAGGCCGTTTCTATTAAACAACAGTATGGTCTCGAAATACCACAACTGGCAACACAGGATGATATTGACGATATTATTGGCTATCTCAATACTTCAAATATTTTTCCGGCAATAGGTGGACTCTATTATCACAGTTTCATTGCCTACACCATCACCAGCGACTTCCTGGAAGCTAAAGTACAGGCAAGTCAGGTGTATGTCTTGCGCCGTTGGAATCGCCTGGATGGGTTGGCTATCGCGGAATCACATATGATCAGGCGCGGTTCACAACTCTCTGTAGGTTATATTGATGGTACAACCGAATCAATTAGCCTGATTGCATACGCATTGCGACAGCAGATTGTCGGCATGGGTTTAGAGAGCGTCAATGCCTACGTTCCAGACCTCATTATGGTACGTGACGCTTTTGTGGGAGCAGGATACGAGTGGGATGGCAATATTTTTTGTACGTATGAGCGGGAATTGACTTGAAATTCGAAGAATTGCCTCATCCATAGGGAACGGGACGGAGGGCGACGCTGCCTTGAAATGCGTCTTGCCAACGACGCTAGTGCATCTGGCTTCGCTCAGGCAAGACGAAAGGAAGTGCCCTCATCATTCCCCGGATGTTGCTGCGATTCCACTTCACCCAATCCGGCTTCGCCCCTACGGATGAAGATCGTTTCCCGCCATACGGGCACGGCGTTACGCTCCCAAATGTAGAATCCACGAGTACTTTGTTGTCCGAGAATTGCTTACGTGGGAGTTAAAACGGCATCAAGGTTCTTTAGCTCATGGAAGGGTAACAGCCAGCCGCCATAATTCATGCCCCCGCCGACAGCGGGGAGAGCCATCCACTGACCATCATGGAGTCGGTTTATACGCAATAGTTCCACCAGGGCCATGGCGATGCTAGCATTCGAGAGATTGCCATAGTAGCGGAAATTATCAACCAGTTTGTTCATGGTAGACTGAGGCCAACCGTAGTCGTTGATCAATAATTCACCCATACGGCGTGTAACGCGTGAATTGGCCTGGTGGGGAACTATATGGTCAAGTTTGTCGGGACTTAGCCCCGCATGACGGCACAAGGCATCAACCGACTCTGCCATAGCGCGAGGAGCCTCGCGGAAAACCTCTTTCCCATTCATTTTGGTATAGCCAACCATGTATTGCGAGAGTACCTGGCTGAGTTCTTTGCCTTTACCCTCCTTGAAGAGGGCTTGTATCTTCATGTCAACTTCTGCCATTTCGATGACATCTTTACGCAGAGGTGTTTGGTAGAAAAGAGAATGCCCCTGATGAGCATCAGAACCATTGATGACGAAGGTATCCTCATCACTGCGTTCAAGCAGAAAAGCTGATGCTCCTTCGCCGAAAAGAGAACTCGTTTTCCAGTCAAGGACATTCATAATATTGGGAAGCAACCCCTCGGAGGTAACCATCAACACAAGTTTGGCAGAACTAGCTGCCAGCACTTCTGCGCACATCTGGAACGCCTCTGTCTGGCAGGCGCAGGCACCCTTGAGCATGGTTGCGCGAATTGGCCCCAATCCCAAACGCATCTGTACCATTCCGGCGATAGTGGGAAAAGCATCATTATCAGAAGAGGATGCGCCAATCACTGTGTCGATTTCGGAGGCGTCGCGACCGGCGCTGGCCAGGGCACGTTGGGCTGCGATAACAGCCATATCGACTAACGACTCATCTTGCGGGGCGCCCGGCCCATCGATCAGTCCTGGAGCGTCTGCGCCAGCCATTCTACGGCATAACTCCAGGGTGCTCGCACGTACGTGGCGCGTACTCAGGCCAGTCACTCGTTCCAGATCATCTGCGCTACGAGGATCGCCAAGGCGTGTAGAGATGTAGGCAAAGTATTCGTTGGTAACGATACCACTTGGAGCATAGGCCCCTAAACCAATAAGGCGTACCTTCGCCCTGGTATAGATTTGTGGAACAATGTACGTGTATTGAGGCCACTGGTTTGCTTGAAGCCGTGTCATGAAATAAGAACCTCCATGCCGAGGGGTAACATTTTGATTACTGATAAGTATAACATATAGCCAGTACTTTTCCTAACCCATCTCCCGAAGCCGCTTCTAGCCTCAGTTTCTATAATTTCCTCTTAACTCCTTTGGCATCCTGACAGCATAGTGGACATCAAGCGGTAGAATCACACTAAATGGTGGTCAAGCCGGGACAGACCACAAAAATCAAGCTCAGTAAGCGACTGCGTCTCCGAAGGCGCGTTTCTTAGCGGGGAAACTTGCAGCCAAAAATGTCGTCACCCCGTGTGTTGCGCATGGCGTTGGACTGCCAGATAACTGGAATATTTGATCAGGGACATGCGTCAGCTGATCCACCTCTTGCGCGTTTTCTCAGTTGTCGGTAGCCTCATGCTCGTGGGACTGCGCACGAGCATG
The DNA here is from genome assembly GCA_963775585.1 of uncultured Chloroflexia bacterium. Taxonomy (GTDB): domain Bacteria; phylum Chloroflexota; class Ktedonobacteria; order Ktedonobacterales; family Ktedonobacteraceae; genus UBA11361. Next base: position 35,358 of record CAVZJN010000006.1, read on the forward strand.
AGGCCGTCCCTACTTGTGCACCTGCTGACCGAAAGAGGTTAGCGCCAATCGTCAATGAGGTAGATCCCGACGTGATTATAGCCAGGTTCATTCGGCTTCTCCATCGCGACCCCTACCATATCAGCACGGAAGCCGGAGGCGAGGAGCCGTTGATAGGCTTCCTGGCGTCCCAGATTGACCCCTGCTACGAGGCGAGATAAGCCCTGGGCCACCGTCAAGGATTCACACGCCCGCAGTAACTGGTCAAAGTACTCTGCTGCGGCAGGGCCAGGCAGGAATGTGCCAAACGCCAGGCGGAAGACGCGCTGGGCTTCAGGCAAATCATGCTCGTGCAGCGGACGGATAGTCAGGTCTAGCAGTGAGTTGCTGGATGTTGGTGCATGGTCATAAGTGTGTCCTTTCTTTCCCAGCGGGGGGAATCACTCGAGTTGCTGCACAGGTTCATTACATCTAACTGGGCTCGCATCTGCACCATCTTGCCTGCGGTCACGCGTTAGAACACCACTTCTGGCACCGCGACATATCGATGGGTTGGGGGAATCCCTTGCAGTTCATCCTGGTGAGTGCCCCGGCCCGTAAACCGCTCGACGACCGTGTCCTCCTCTACAACCATCTCTTCAACAGAGGAAGACCAGTCGGGAAAAGACGTTCGCCACATCGCAGCAAATGCTTTGAGTCCTTCAGATCGATCACAGAGTTGCCTTCTTGCTCCTCTCTCTCAAGTGGTCGCGGAACGCGGCAATCTGAGCGCTGTGTTCACGTTCATGCCCGTAGTACGCGTAGACGAGAAAATCATCCAGAGCATAGACTGCTCCGTACCATGGAAGGGTTCCGGTTTGACGGAGCGTTTCTGGGGGAAGCTATGCCACCATGAAAATGACCTGGGTGTGCGTGTCGTTGTACTCTCCCAGTACTTCTTTCATGGTTTTCTCTTTGCGCCTGTTCACCTCAGTGTCGTTGAATTGGCTTCCCAGTTCAATTAACCTGTTCAACACAGGAGTAGGATCACTCCCTTCAAAGGAGGTCAGCACATCGATTAGCACCTGTTCGTAGGAGGCTAAGTGGGCGATGATGTCTTTGACTGACCAGACACCGCATGCGCCTGGTGTGTCCCACGCTGATTCGGGGAAGCCATCAAGGGTTTGGAGCACCGTCAGGTGATCATACTTCAGAATATCAGCTGCGTTCATGAGATGTTCCTTACTTCTTCTTTTAGTTCCCCCGGTCGGGTGCGAGCCTTCTCACGAGTGCTCACGGTGAGCAAGATGGCATTGGCGGAGGGGTCGAGCACGAGCCCACCCGCGGGTATCTCTTCCAGGGTCTCGCCCGCGTCTCGTAGCCGCTTTGTCACGCGATCCAGCTCGGCTGTGTCCGGCAAGAGCACCTCAAAGTGGCGCAACCCGATTGATCCTGGTGGGGGTGGCAGGGCATCGCTGCCCTCCCAGGTGTTGAGGCCCACGTGACCGTGATAGCCGCCCGCCGAGACGAACACCGCCTGCGTCTCGTACCGCGCCATCACGTCGAACCCGAGGACGCCGACATAGAAGGCTTCCGCTTCGGCGAGATTGGCGACCCGCAGGTTTACGTGACCGATCACCGTCTCTGGCGGCAGCCCGCTCCACACATCGTTGCGTCCCGACAGCTCCGAGAGCAGTCCCTCCAGGTCGAGGGGCACACTGTCTATGCGCAACTGCGCCCCCTCGAAGAGCCACTCACTGCGTGGACAGTCTCGATAAATCTCGATGCCTTTACCGTCGGGATCGACGACATAGATCGACTCGCTACACCAATGGTTGTAGGATTCTTGCAGCGGCGTATGCGTCTTGCCAAGATGCCGCAGCACCAGAGCCAGGGTCAGGCGCGACGGCACCAGAATGGCGAAATGATGCAGCCCGGTCGTGCCTGGCATCAGCAAGGCCCCTGGATGTTGAGTGAGAACGAGCAAGTCCGGCCCGCCTGCCCCCAGGTGGACCGTGTCCCCTGTGCGTCGATGGACCTGCAAGCCCAGGACGTCTTGATAGAACGCCAGTGACCGATCAAGGTCGGCAATGGTCAGCGCTACCGCGCCAATCCTGGTGTTGGGATGAATTGATTCAGGCATCAGCGTGCCTCCTTTTTCGTGTATCAGCGATCGTTCAACTGATCCAGCAATCCGCTTTGCCGAAAGTTTCTCAAGAAGTACCGAGACAGAACAGAACTCGGCAGTAGTTTACTACCGAGTTTCGTGCCCATTATGTGAAACGAGCTACAGAGGTTACGTGCGTTCCTTGCCCATCAGGGAATTATCCCTCAATGTTGTAGAATTCACGGCGACCCGATTCAACCAGCGGCGTCATGCGTGCAAACCAGTCTCCAAACGCTGGCATGGAGAAGCCCTCAGCAAGACGCTGCTCCCAGGCGGCCATGCTTTCCACCGTTGTCTCGGTGACGACAGTGAAGAAAGGACCACTGGCATCTGTGAGGATGCGATCCACAGACTGTGCCGGCCACTGCTGGCGAACCTCTTTGAAAAGTGCCACTAATGCTCCCCCCTGGCCATATTTGGCCTGGAAGGTGTCGCGCACCAGTATCATCATTTCACCTTCTTTCTGGATAATGTCATTCCTGGGTACTGCCTTCAACCGGTTGCACTGCTTTCCGAAGGTAGTCCGCCGTTACACTTGCCTGATGTTTCCCCTGCGCATGGTCCTGAGTAACCGTAATCAGCTCGTCTTCCTCGGTATCGCGCACCTCAAATCGGCAGTTGGGCGCGCGACAGATCAGTTGTTTCTGTTGGACATTTGCGTTGGTTGACATGGATGTTCTTTTCCTTTCTTAGGTGGCCCTCCTGGGCACCGCTTTCAACGGGTTACACTGCTTTCTGAAGGTAATCCGCCTTTAAACTTGTCTGACCTCAGGCCGTGGCGATCAGGTAGCGGAAGCTGTTCTCCTGTCGATAGCCTCCACTGGCGGTCTTGTATGGAACTAAGGAATCGAGAAGAGCTTTCTTGATGTTGTCTTCACCGGCATAGCGAATAGCTCCCACCAGAGGCCCTGGTGAACTGTGGCCCTTCCATGCTGTCTCGTCGTCGGGATACTCAAATGGGCACGAGACATCGCCACTTGCTTGTGGAGTCAACCCTGCCTGTTCCATCAACGCTTCCAGTTTTCCTGGTTCTGAGAGTGCAAACGGCCCCTCTGCTCCAGGAGGGGGCGGCGGAAGGTATGCCATCACAGCTGCAAGCATTGGCACGACTTCGCAGTCCTGTGCCCTGCCCCAGCTCACCATTGCCACATACCCACCTGGCTTGGCCACCCTTCTGGCCTGCCTGAGGGCATTGGCTGGATCAGCCGCGTATTGGAACGAGTTAAACCCGGTGACCACATCAAACGAGGCATCTGCGTACGGTAACTCTTCCATTTCTCCCTGACGAAAATCACCGTCTGGGACGCGCTCGCGTGCAATAATAAGCTCGGCTTCAGATGCATCCAAACCCGTGACAGAGGCTCCCAGCTTTGCGGCAAGCTGCGCCGCAAGGCCTGGCCCGCAGCCGACGTCCAGGAGGCGCGTCCCTCTGCTCACGTTTGTCTTATCGAAGACAATCTTGTAGGCAGGCAAGAGCATTTTTTCCTGTAGGTTGGCGAAGTTTCGAGCTTGTACTCCCCAGAGTTCACCTTGTGCTTGTGCTGTTCCCATCGTTGTTTCTCCTTGTTGTTACTGTAGCTGAGGTTCCATCACCTCTTCTGCACGCAGTATAGCCGGGAAACGTTCCCTTGCCATCGTGGAAAGTACCGAGATCAGGATACGGAGATTTTTGAGGGAGCAACAAGCCAGTACGGAGATGTTAGAAGAGGCTCAACCCTTTTTCAACGGCCCAGGCCGCGATCTGTGCCCGTGAGGTGAAGCCTAACTTCCCCAGAATATTGCTCACATGGGATTCGGCCGTCCGTTCGCTCACCACCAGGTGGGCGGCAATCTCCCCATTGGTACGCTCCTGTGCAACGAGCGCCGCCACTTCACGCTCACGAGTCGTCAGCCCATCAAAGGCCTGTTTGGCTGTCTGCTGTGAGGTGCGTGGTTTCCCTTGCGGGAAGGACGAAAGAGCCGTGTGCAAGAAATGTTCTCGCAGCGCCGTTTCATCGACGGTCGCGGCGAGTGCTTTGATGACCTGTCTCGCTGCGCTATATTCACGTTGGGCTTGCTCCTCGCGTTTCAGCCGGTGATGCAGTTGCCCGCATGAACGCTGGACGCGCCAGAGGATAGACCTATCATGACGCATTTCCGCTCCACGTTTCGCCTCCTCGAAGGCCTGCATGGCCTCCTCGAAGCGCGAGAGCGCCACGAGCGCCTCTCCCTTCAGTTTTAGCAGATGCGGAATGGGTTGTGTCCGTTGCTCACCAGGAGCCGAGGCGAGCAAGTGTTCTGCTCTCTGGAGCGCACGACTCGGCTCGCCCTCTGCAAGGGCAAGCTCTCCCCAGACCCAGGCGATCTGCCGCTCTGCCAGATTGCGTGGAAGCTGCTCACGTGGCATAACGGTGGTGAGTGTTGCCGAAGCCTGGGGCAGATCGTGTTCCAGCACGTACGCCAGCCCCTGCAAGGCCGTGAGAGTGCCAATCAAAAACGCGGAACCGAGTTGAAGTGCCATCGACAAACCGTTTTCCAACGCTGCTAGTGCCAGAGCAGGCTGGAGCAGAAGAAGGTAGATGTCCCCCAATGCGTTATAGGAAACGACCATCCACTGCTGGTGTTCTATTACAGTCGCGATGCGCAGCGCCTCTTGTGCATGAGTGAGTGCCTGACCCAACTCACCGAAGGAGGAGCGTACATAAGACAGGGCAATCTCAGCGAAGGCCTGTCCTGAGAGCGAATCAATCTGACGTGCCAGGCGCAGGGACTCTGCTGCATCTTGCACACACTCATCACGTATTCTCAGTGCGTGAAAGGTCGTTTCACTCGTCTCCGAAGTTGACTGGACAGCGCGCATAGCCAGGCTGGAGACGAGACTTTGGGTATCTCCGAGGGTACGAAACAGTACAATCGCTTGTCCAAGCTGCTGGACCGAGTTGACCCTGTCTCCGTACAGTCCATATGCCGTACCGAGCAGATCGAGGGTTTCAGCCATGCCCCGCGTGTCGGCTCGCGCCTCAAAGATGCTGAGCGCTTCTTGATGTGCTTGTAGCCCCTCTTTGGCTCGCCCAGTGTTCCCCAGCCAATTGCCCAGGCGGTTGAGACTCCGAGCACGCAGCGCATCGTCAGCAAGCCTCTCGGCAAGGTCGAGGGCCTGACGAAACCAGGCTCCCGCCTGTTCATAATCGCGTCCGGCCCACAGAAAGCCGAGGGCCATCACACTCTGCCATTCCATTCTGCCATCATGAGCCGTGCGGGCGGCGTAAGGTGATCAAGCGAGAATTCCTGTGCCAACCGTTCACGATCCAGATGGGTCAACCACTGCCGAAATCCTGGATGGAGCTCATCAGTGCGATAGGTGACGAGCAAGAGGAGCGGGATATGCCGACAGCGGCGTGCCAGGTGCAGCAGAAAGTCCAGGCTGAGGTCGTCACACCAATGGACGTCCTCCACCACGAGGAGCACGGGATGTCGTGTTGCTTGTTCCGTCAAGAAATGGGTCATGGCAGCGAAGAGCCGTCGCTTCTCCTCTTCTGGACCAACAGACGGCGGTGCAGGGAAGGTCGCCAGGTCGAGGAAGAGCAGTGCCAGGTCGGGCAGCAGGCGAGAGAGTGTAGAGACGAATGAGTGCATGTTGTCTGCGAGGGAGGTCGGGGCATAACGCGCAAAATATGGCCGGAAGAGGTCAAGCAGAGGCGCGTAAGGGAACGCGCTGTCCGTCTGGAAACAATGCCCCTCAAGGAGGAGAAAGTCCCTTTGCGCGGCATAGGTTTTTGCTTCAGCGACCAGGCGCGACTTGCCAATGCCCGCTTCACCGCAGATGAGGATCACCTGCCCCCCCTCCCTCTGTCCACTGATCTTCCGATCAATGAGCACGTGCAAGGCGGTGAGGTCGAGATGGCGACCAACCAGCGTGGGAGAGATGAACACGGGAGTCATCAGTTCAGTCATGGGAATGATCCCCTTTCCCTACCGCGATGAAAGGTGAGGTCCCTCTTCTCATGCAAACCCGGGCGACTGCCTGCTACCGTAGGGAATACCTGCGCTTCTGAGACCGCCTTTTCATCTGTGGGCTTCGTGCACTTCTGCATTAAGCGGAACTTCACGATAGGTATCTCCCTTCCCAGAACGGACGATCACCAGATCCTTGCGTGCTGAAATACGCGCATCATCCACATTCAAGTCTACGCATTCGCTAAGGCGCAAGCCTGTGTAGAAGAGGAGTCGTGCGATGGCCTGATCTCCTCGACACCCTCGACACCCTCTCCGAGGGTAATCCTTCTCCTCGTTTCCACTACAGAATGTTCGCGTAATCAGAAGTATACCACAGATTGAGCTTCTGAAAAGCACTGGTCGATCTGCGTGGCCGATGTTCCCATCAGCTCAGGACAAGGTCCTGGCTTGCAGAACTATGACCTCGGACAAGTCGGCGGCGAGGAAACAGTCACATTGACCGGAAATCAGGTGGGAGCACACTCGCATTTGGTCAATGTTAACTCTAACGCTTCCGATTCTGGAAAACCTGTTAATAACTTCCTTGCTGCCGGTAACTCATTCCAACCAACCGCTGATGGATCTACCATGAATCCAGGGATGATCGCGAATGGAGGCGACTCGCAACCGCACGATAATATACAGCCATACCTCGGTCTCAATTACTGTATAGCCCTGCAAGGAATATTCCCGTCAAGAAATTAGGAGGGCGCTAAAGACTTATGTCAGGCAAGCCGCTCCGCTTGCAGGTAACGAAATTCAATCCGGCCATTCGACTCTACGAGCGATTGGGGTTTTCTAAGGTTGGCGAAACAGGCACCCATTTTCTGATGGAGTGGAAGCCCAGGGATAGGGTTGGCAGAAGTTAAGTTATCGTTGATAGCGAAGTAGACGAGCCGAGCAGCCTATAAGTGCCCGGCTCAACGGCCTATTGCAAGGTACCTTTTTCGATGTTACCAATCCGAGTGGCGATGGTCGCGCCGATCGCGTCGATCACGATTACCCCTACCACTACTATAATTGCTGCTGTAGCCGCTTGTGCTATAACTACTGCGCGAGTCATCACGGCGTGAGCTACGTCAAGCACGCTGAGCCTGGAAACAATCATTGCAATATACGGGACGATCTTCGCGAGGGATAAATGGTACAGAGGTTGGACGTCCACAGGTGGCGCAGGTGGTCTGATAATGTTCACTACTACTACTACGAGAAGTATGTGTGGAAGATGATGGCCTACCGCGACGGGCGGCTCGGCAACTTGGGCAACGGCCAGGAGTGTTTGTTAGTCCGCGGCTGGCATAGAACTCTTGTTCTCCAGCACTGAATGTGAAGTCTTGACCACAATCGCGGCATATGAGGATACGATCCTGGTATCCCTCATTGGACATCATGGGTAGTATTTCCCCTTCTTTCTGTTTGTTCGTTCCGCCTACAAATTTTTTTTGAATGGAGGAGGTTTCATCGAGCAGTATATTACCTGGTTAAAGCTGCTAACAGGTGAATATACCTGACGGTGGTTGATAGGTAGTAACTTCCTAGAGACCGGATAGCGGAACGAAACCGGGGCCCAGATGTTCATTACCTTGATGGGATTCTGCCCCCAAACCATACAATCATTGTACCATATACTGGCGAAATTTGCTGTGTATTGTGATACCATGGGGTGAACAGAAGTTGCGATTTACGGAGGGGAGAGTCATTTTCATTGGATCCTGCTCTAGAGAATAAACAACATTATCAACACCTTGGTTGGCAACCACGACAGGTACATACAATCACTGATCGTTATTCAATGGCTAATACATACCTCATCGATGGCGAACGAATTATCGTTGTTGATCCTGGTTCGGAACTTAATGTGTGTTTGGCGTTATCGTATCTTCAGGATTTTCTGCACCGTACCCTGACTGATATCGATCTTATCGTCTTGACACATCTCCACCCAGATCATACGGCGGGGGTAGAATTGCTTCGTCGAATATGTAATGCTCCCATCGCGGCTTCTATTGCCGCACAGCAATTAGCTCGTGAGGAGATACAGGGGAAGCAGGCTTTACCAGGGATAACACATTTCGCTGAGCAGGTTTTGAGGCAGAAAACAGTACCGTCGGCATTACTTCACCTGGATCTGTTCCCACCCAATTATGCCGACCAGATGAATAGTATTGATATATGGCTAGAAGATGTTGCTGGAGTGCCTTATCACCCCAACTGGCGGGTTATTGCTAGCCCAGGCCATACTCCCGAGAGCATCTGTCTTTACAATCCTTTCAGCTACGAGCTTCTGTGTGGAGATACGGTGATTACACTAGAGGGTGGGGTGCCACCATTTCGTAGAGCTGCGAACCGCCGTCAATTAGAAGAGACGCTAAGAACGCTACGCAGCCTGGACATCTACTATCTCTATCCAGGCCATGGCAGGCCGATTTTATCGAAACACCCATTGGAGAATATTGTTGTGGAGTGATGGGAGTTTATACGTTTTTCGGCCTGCTTGGCAGACGCAGTGGCGTTGGACCGCCATGGATTGGGCGTGCTGCCTGAGGTGGCGTGACGGGGTTGAGTTCCGCTGTATCCTGCAGCTCCACCGGCTTATCCTCCGCTGATGTTGAAGCAAGGCTCTGAGCATCAAGGTTGGATTTATTAGAGGTATCGCCATTCAATAGTTGCGTCATAGGCATCTGCTCACTATCAGTAGATAATGACGTAGAAGAATGCCAGACATGCCGCGTGAGAGGGTCATCTTGTTCAGAAGGAGCACCTGGTTGTTCAGCCTTTTCGAATAGAAAACGCTGCGAACCGATTTCAAGCAATTCGCCTGCTTCGATACGTGTAGAACCGCAAATCCGTCGTCTGTTGAGGAAGACGCCGTTCAAGCTGTCGCAGTCTGTAATATAGGTCCGCCCATTGTCCCAGGCCAGTTCCGCATGATAACGTGAAGCCAGGTCATCATCCAGCCAGATATCGTTGTCCTCTCCTCGACCGATAGTGACGATGGCACGTTCCAATGCCAGCCGCAGCCCCTGAAAACGCCCCCCGCGATAGTCGAGCCACCCCCACGGAGTATCCTCTCTGTAGACATAAGGAGGGATTACTCCGACTTGATGTCTTGGAGGATGAATGGCGGCGGCAGCGTTGGCGCGTGTAGTGCGATTTTGACGAGGGATGTGTACAGATGTTGTTGAGGAACGTGGTAGGGTAAAGAGACAGTAGGTGGTGGTTACGCCTAATGGCAACAACCAGCCACACAGTGCTACATAGATGAGTGCGACCTCCACTTCCGCGACCGGAATTGCTGCCTGTACGACATTGAAGCGAATATTAAACCAGATGAGAACTGGCAGCAACAGCAATGCTGAGATAACACAAGTGACGATAGCACCGGCGAGTTGGCGGGTCGTCCCTCGTTTCCGCAAAGAGGTATAGAGGGCGTTGACAGCGATAGCGAACATGCAGCAAGCTAATCCGCTATAACAGCCAACGTTGAACCAGGTTGGGAAATCTAAGCTGCTCGTCGTAGTGTTCCTCTCTACTTATCAAAGCATGGCATCAATGTTCGCATTACGTGCGTCACTAATCAAAATAGTATCTATGATGGTATGCTGTTGTGCGTTCATTGTGTAGACACTGTCCGTCGCAACGTTGGCGGAATCGCCAACAACATTATTATTGACCTGAACAGCGTCCCAGTATTCAAAATGCTTATCATCAGGTGTGACTGCGACTCCGAGGAATGCATGTCCCGGAATAATAACAATCTCGGCGTGCAATCCAATATGCTCTACCGCCGATGCCAGTAGCAGTGTCAGTTCAATGCACATCCCGCTGCCTTGCTGTAATACTTCTGATGGCAGCTTGATGTTTTGTGTCGCAGTGCTGGCATCTCCCGGACCGCTATATGGTACACTTGCCTGGAGATAGCGTATTTTATAATCAATGCGCAGTGCATCATAAATGGCGTCAACCTGGGCGATGACTTCTCTTGCATTCGCTTTACTATAGCCAACCAAAGCGGGTGGAACGGGAGGTGGCTCCAGGGGCAGATGGTTGGCTGCTTTGTGCACCAATGCTCCAATGGCGGGGTCATTCGGCGTAACCCAGGCGGCGATCTTCAGGCGATTCGCGGTTATCCACTGCATTACCCAGCGCGAATGCAGCAGCAGGGGAATATCGTTCAGATAGTAAAAGTGTTTATTGTTGTCTGTAACCTGCACACGAAGGGAGGTATGATCCTCAAAGGTGAGCGTGCGAAAATCCTGGGGGATGAAAGGAGGCAGAATGCTGACTGTCTGTAGATTGTTGGTGGCATTAATGGTTTGCACCTGCACCTGGCTCATTCCTTTGATGCTCATGCTCACCACCAGTGTCATCGGGCTGTTACTGCTGTATTCTACAGTGAACAGGGGATATTGGTTGGCGACGTAATAAGGGTAATATGCGCTGAAGATTGCTGCTGGTAAGCGGACGCATATATGTACAGGCAGTTGATCACCGCAGTGTTCCTGGTTTGCAAAACTGCTCTGTTGATAGCGAGAATAAGATTGTAGCCCTCCCACAACATAACCTCCGGAGAATCCAAGGAGCACCAAAAGTGTGAGGAGCAGAATTATGAGTCGTGTGCGCATGTATTCGTTCATCCGCCCCTTGCTGTTACAAACAGGCAATCATGATACATTTTGTAAACTGCGTGGTTGCAATTATATCATCTAATTATAGCGCTATCCAAATTGTATCGTTTTGTACTATTGCCCCCTTGCCCACGCTCAACTCGCTTGTAGAGGCATGTTATATCAGACACCACTATAACATAGTGCCGTTTGAGGAGTTCTCTGACCTTACTTTTTGGCTAGATAGGATAAAGAGATGGAGAATGCGAGACTTTGGGAACCCCAAAAACAAAAACAGCAACTCCAACAGCAAATTATACAGCTTGAGCAGCAGTTGCTCGCCCTTCAGCTACAACAGTCACAATGGCAATTTTTTTACTTTCACTAGAAGTTTGTAAGGCCGAGGAGCATGCCCTGTAAAAGGTCATAACCGGAGGTTGCGCCCATAGCTACTACCGCCTGGGTAGTCTTTGCAAGCTCTGCTTCGTTGTCGCTGGAGAGAGCGTTCAAAAATGCCTGTATGGGTTGGGCGACGTTGCCCTCTGCCGCGTAGCCTAACCAGCATTGGCTGAGGAGATGGGTCTGTTGACTGGCAACTGCGATGATCTGTTGGAAGGCTTCAAGTAAACATGGCAGTGGTCCGTAGAGCAGCCAGTTGCTGGCTATCCATCCTGCCAGGATATCATCGCCTGACGGTGTTAAACCAATTCCACGTCCACATAGAGAGCGTGCCATAGGGAGTATATCGATTTTGCAGTCGCTCTCGAGGATAACAGCAGGGGGAAGATACCATACAAGGGTATCTGCGAAGAAAGAAGAGAGATCTAAGGACTGCACTAAAGTATGACTGGTTGATAGAGGGTTAGTCGATAGGTATCTGGCGAGCCATTCCCTATTTTTCACTATATTGTGCCTGTCCAGGCATACTGGCCTGTTAATATGGGGATTCCATTGAGTGCAGTGGGAAAGATCAAGCGAGCAATGGGCGGATTCGATATGTAAGCGCTGTGCTCCTAAGAGTACGGGCATGCCAGGGCGAAGTATAGTAAAAGGGAATGTGCCTGGAGAGTTGGAGAGTTCCAGGCCATTGGGCATACGTGCCGAATCGGCAGCGTTGAGGGAGAGGACAAGGCCACCTGGGAAGACGATATTGGCGGCAGCATAGAAAACGCTATGGACAACTCCACGTTGCGCTGCTCCCGCTGCCGCTGTCGCCAGACAGGTACTATAAGAGGTGGCCCTGGTTAAAGCAAAACTCCAATCGGCAGGCATTTATTCTTCAGGCTTAGGAGGAGTAATCGAAATGCGAATAAGCCTCCTTATGAGCCAGAAGATAATAGCGTAGATGCCCATGGCTATCAATGTAGTCCATTCAAAAGCCTGGTGCGGGTGCAGCGAGGGATTCGGTATGAGATTGGCGAAGGGCAATAGCATGACGTCGGTCAGGGCGTAGATAAAGCTGGCAAAAACGTTGGTGGGAGATGCGCCAATAAGCAAGAAGAGAAAGCGCAGCCCCAATGTCAGTTCCACAACGATAGCAAACCATTGCATGAAATCATTGATTTTGCCAAGAACGAATGCGAGCGTTTGACCAGGGGGTTCTTGCGGTAACTTCTCTCCTTCATCGACTTGTTCAGTATGAGCCGAACTTTCAGGAACGGGCGCTGGCGCCTGCTGAACTGGCCTTGGCGGTAAATCCGGCAGCGGAGGGATGATATCAGTTGTCTGCATATTTAATGGGTGGTCGTTCGGGTACGGATTATTACGCATCCTGGTTACCTCCAAAAGCTGGTGGATTTTTCTAGTATCTCTCACACCGATTATAACATGAATTGCCCCTGTTGCGCTACGTCGAACGCCGAACGAGTAGCACAACACCCTCTGCGCGAGCGAGTTCTATGTATTGACCAGAGCGTAGTAAATGATTGATTTCATTGGCTGTCGCGACGCGATCTTCGGGGAAAACCGCGTTAAGATCGACAATAATATACTGAACCGTGTCGGGGGTATCGTGGCCGGGATCGCTGATAGAAGGAAAGACAGCCAGGCGCTGCCGTTCGCTTACGTGCGGGTTAAGGTTGCTACCGGCGGAGACAGAAGCATCCGGAGGGATCATTGATAGCAGCTGCTGAATATGTTGTTCGCGGCTCCCAGGAGTGTGATCTGCCAGGAAATTTTCCAGGAGCGGGGCGGTAATCGCTAGATTAAGTCCCGTCATAAAGATGATCCAGGTCAGGGTGATCCACTGCAGGCGGAGTAGCGGGATACCCCTGGCAAGAGGAGCCATACGCTGACTGAAGCGCCGCCACTGAATTGAAAGCAAGCGCGACAGTGAAGAGCGCCGCGCCGTGATAAATGTAGCTAGAAGGGTATAGGGGGGGGATTGCTGTAGCCAGGAGATTATTATTACTTGCTCAATGAAGTGTTTGGAGGCAGTAAACCACGATGTGATGGTAGTAGATAGGCTGTTATACATATCGACAAGGATGCTGGTAAAGGCCAGTCCGCCTGCGAGAGAGACGGTGCTATCCTTTGGATGAACAGTAGTGGTAGAAGGAATCTGGGATGCCTTGTTCGTTGGCTGTAGGGGAAACAACGCCTCTTTTTCGCTGAGTTCCCCACGCCAATGTTGCCAGAATGTGATGAGGCGCCTTGTGCCATGTATTGCCGCGAGCATGACAAAGGGAATAATTGCGGCATTGTAATGATAGACTCCAGAATAGAGTAAGGAATCTGTGCTCAAAAGGTTTTCAACAAGGGTGGGAATGGCCAGTAAGAGCCACTCGGGAGCTAACAGACAGAGAAAACCAGTGCTGCGGAGAAGTCCGGCCAGGTAATAGAAGCGGTCAAGGGTGATAAAGGTGGTGAAGAGCAGCCAGGGATGAAGAATGACATTGCCAATTGCATCGCTGGGTGAACTGCCTAAGACTTCGTAGCGATACCAGAAATTGTTATGCTGGGCGCCTGGATAGAAATGCGGGATAATGATGGCGAAAGCGACGAAACTCCAGAGGAGACTGCCAATAGTCAGGGCGATACCAAGGCGCGGTAGTTTGTACTTCCAGATGAGGAAAAGACCAAGTATGGCAAGCGAAAAGGGAATATCTTCTTTACACGAGGCTGCCAGGATACAGGCCAGGATAAACCACCCATAGCGTTTGTAGGTCAGTGCCAGTACGGCATACAGCAATAAGGGAGTGGCGAGGCTGATGGGGTGAAAGTCAAAGATATTGAGGCCGAGCAGTGCGGGCGACAAGAGATACGCTATGGCCATCGCTACGGCAATGAAGGGCCACTCTGGAATGTACTTGCGCGTCAGTAAAAAGACGGGCAAGGCTCCCGAGGCGAGTGCCAGGGTCTGGAAGACCAACAGAATGTGTGGGTCTGCACGGAAGGCGTAGAGTAAGGACAGCGGTAGAAGGATTGGTTCAAAATGGAGGGCAAGACGTGTTGGTGGCCCATACCAGTCAACTGCCTGGTTTGTGAATTGAAACCAACGACCGTGAATGGTGTTCCAGAGGACCTGGTCCATATTGCCAAGGTCGAAGGCTGTTGCCTTAAAGACATCATAGCGCAGCATTGCCTGATTGCTCATTTCCAGGGCGTATGCTCCTACGGCAAATAGCAAGAGCCACCAGGCGATCAGTTGCTGTCTCCTTGTGTCAAATAGTTTTTTCATCTATAGATTTCATTTTATGACTTTTATACCACGAGGATTGATTGATAGATGCCTATGCCGACCAGGATCATGAAGGACCATACGATCACGAACTCGGGCCAGGTGCCTGTGCGAAATCGCCAATGCGGATTCGGTGGGAACCCAAAGCGTTTATGATTTGGCCAGAGCAACGGAACACCGCCTTCTGTCATCGCATCGGCTGCAATATGCATGATACAACCAAATAATACGGCGATAAAGATCACATGTGAGGCCGTGATAAATTGGGCCGGTATGATGTACCCTCGTTGAACCAGTAAATAGGCCACCAGTTGTTCCAGGCCTATTGCCATTAATGATCCAATCAGCAGGCCTAGCAGGCTGTGAAAAAGCGTGCGATGACCTGCAATGTGCTGTATCTCTTTGCTGACCCAGCCAAGTTTGTGTCCAAGCGTGCTGTGCGCATTGTCAATGTCCGGTAACAAGGCACCAAAGCCTACCATCGTATAGTATATAACCTTATTGACAATAAGCCCAATGGTTATACCTTTTGCGGCTAGCAGTGGGTCACCAGTAATGTGCGCCACGCTATCCAGAACAACTCCCGCGGTCAGGCCAATCAGTAGATGGGATCTACCTTCCATCTGTTTTTCTCCCTTACAATGGACGTTTTACTTGAACCATTTTAGGGAAATTTGTTCCAAATAGCAAGTGGTAGATCAGCAAGAATGTCAGGCTGAATATGTTTCTTCGGGTATGCGTACAAAAATGGAATCATCCTCTATTTTGACGGGATATGTCTGGATATCCTGGCGAGCGGGGCCGCGTACCACTTTGCCGGTACGCACATTGAATTGAGCGCCGTGCCAGGGACAGGTGAGGATGTCACCATCGAGATCGCCCTCGTTCAGCGGGCCGCTGATATGGGTGCAGTTGTCAGTGAAGGCACAGACGTCACCATTCACTCTTGCCAGGCAAATAGGTTCGCCATCGACTTCTACAGCCATCAGCGCACCTTCTTCCAATTCATCGAGTTCTGCTACTTTAATAAAATCTGTCATACGGCCTTTTTTAAATTCCCTCAATCTAATAATCATGGATGCGATGTTGGATTGGGCCCCTACTCCTCATCTTCGTCATTGTCGTCTTGTGGTTTCTCAAGGCCCGCAAGAGCGAGGCTGCGATGCAGAACGCGCAGGCAGAGAAAGGCGCATTTTGTACGTGCCGGGCTAATGGGAATGCCCAGCGCGTCCAGGATGTCTTCCTTGCCAAGCTTGACGACTTCTTCCACAGGCCTGCCCTCGATCATCTCTGAGAGCATGGAGGCGGAGGCCTGGCTGATGGCGCAACCACGTCCTTTGAAGCGAACTTGAGTGACCGTATCTCCTTCGACGAGGAGGTCGATACCGAGCTGATCGCCACACAGGGGATTGGAGTCCTCCGCGTGAGCGCTGGCAATTTCTAGTTTGCCGTAGTTACGCGGGTTGCGATAGTGGTCGAGTATGTAATCTCGATAATCCATTGACATGGGTTGGCCCCTTTTTAATTGACGAATTTATGGTATGGGTTGGGCTAAATGCTTCCCCAGGTACATTTGCACTCCCCTCCGGTTTGATATGCATCCCTGCAACGACGCTAGGTTGACCGCAAGGGTCAACCCTACTATACTCGGCGCGATGCTGCGCATCGCACGCCCGGCTGTTGGGAGGTCAGCAGGGATGAAAGGAAGTCCCCGCGTAGGACGCGATAAATCGGGTCCCTACAGGTTAAATATCTGTATGGCTTTGTGCAGTCCTTGCACGAGGATGTCAATTTCCTCCTCTGTAGTATAGACGTAGAAGCTGGCGCGCGCGGTTGCAGTGAGGCCCAGACGTTCCATCAGGGGTTGCGCACAGTGGTGTCCGGCGCGAACGGCGACACCTGCCTGCTGGTCAAGTATCGAGGCGAGGTCATGCGGGTGAATATCTCCCAACGTAAAGGAGATGACGCCTCCGCGCCTGCTGGCATCCGGTCCATAGATGGTTAAGCCTGGTACGGTCTGCAATTGCTCCATGGCATAGCGGGTAATTTGCTGTTCGTGGTGTAACACATTTTCCATGCCGATCGCATGGAGATAATCGACTGCCGCACCCAGTCCAATGGCTTCGGCGATAGAAGGCGTGCCTGCTTCAAACTTCCAGGGTAGATCATTCCAGGTTGACTCTCGCAAACCAACCTTGCGAATCATATCGCCGCCGCCCATATAGGGGGGCATTGCTTCCAACAGAGCGCGTTTTCCGTAGAGGACACCGATACCAGTTGGGCCAAGCATCTTGTGGGCGCTGAAACAGAGAAAATCAACGTCGAGGGCCTGGACGTCTACCGGCAGGTGGGGGACGCTTTGTGCTGCATCGAGCAGCACTGTTGCGCCCACTGCATGGGCCTGCGCGATCATTTCCTGCGCCGGATTGATGGTACCGAGTACGTTGGACACGTGAGTGAAGGCTACCAGTTTGGGATGTTGCTGTAAAATTTGATGATAGACATCGAGTTGTAGTAAGCCGTCGTCGGTGATGGGGATGAACTCCAATCTTGCCCCGGTGCGCTGGGCGAGCATTTGCCAGGGGACGAGGTTGCTATGGTGCTCCATCTCTGTCAGAAGAATGAGATCGCCGGCGGCAATGTTTGTGCTGCCCCAACTGTAGGCCACCAGGTTGATACTCTCGGTGGTATTGCGCGTAAAGATAACCTGTTTGCTGTGGCGGGCATTGATGAAGCGAGCCACTTTGACGCGCGCCCTCTCCATGGCTGCCGTGGCTTCTTCACTGATTTCGTAGACTCCGCGATGGACATTGGCGTGATATGTCTCGTAGTAGGTGCTCATGGCGTCGATGACGGCACGAGGTTTTTGTGAACTTGCCGCACTGTCAAGATAGACCAGTGGCTTTCCGTGTACCTCTCGCGACAGGATAGGGAAGTCTTTACGAATATCAGCGACGCTGCGATGGAAGGCGCTTGCGTCTGTTGCTTTGTTCGACGTTATCATTGCTGCTACCTGGTTTCTTTTATTTGACTCTATAAGATGGACTCCAAAAGATGCCATCATATGGAGTCAATTCCTAATACTCAGTAAGTTGAATTTCTTCTTCGGGCTTGTTGCTGTCGAGGCTGATGGCGTATTCATCGACGCCTTCAATCTCCCAGCGTTCCTGGGCATCGACCCAGGTATCGGCCTCGGTCTCGTAGGCACCGCTCATACGACGCACGATACTGCGGCGCAGGCGCGTGCGCAGGTTCTCCAAGGGGATGCGTTGGAGCACAGGTTCGAAGAAACCCTGAACGATAATACGCTCGGCCTCTTCACGATGAATACCGCGTACCATCAGGTAGAAAAGCTGCTCCTCGTCGATCTGGCCGGTGGTGGCGCCGTGACTGGCGCTGACCTCGTTGGCGCCGATTTCCAGGCTAGGGATAGATTCCGAGCGGCATTCCTTGCTCAGGAGCAGGGTATGATCCGAGAGGAAGGAGGCCGTCTGTTGAGCCTTGGGCCGGACACGAATCATACCCTCGAACTCGACGCGTGACTGGTCTGTCAGCACGCCTTTGACGAGCGTCTCGGCATTCGTTGCCAGAGCGGCGTGGTCGGAGAGGGTTTTCATGCTGAAACGTTGGTCGTGGTCAGTGAAAAACACACCGACCAGCTCAGCGACACTGCCATTGCCACTCATGGTCGCGCCTATGTTGGCGAGTGTTACCTTGCTGCCAAGGTCGGCCATGACCCAGGTGACGCTGGCATCCTTCTCGTGGATGGCATTTTTATTGGTGACGTTCCAGACGTTCTGGCCCAGGTCTTGCATGTTGCTGAACTCGACGTGGGCCTCGTTTTTCGCGTACACCTCAACGACATCGTTCAAGAAAGAGGGGCGCTCATCCTCGAAGGCCGAGTTGTATTCGGCAACGAAGCGGACGCTGCTCTGCTCTTCAGCGATGATAAGGGTATGTGCGAAGGTGGCAGAGGCAGGCGAGTCAATCCAGATCTGCGAGAGAATTGGCTGCTCGATCTCTACACCTTTGGGGATGTAAAGGAAGACGCCGCCACTCCAGAAGGCGGCGTGCAGAGCCGTGTACTTGTTACTCTCAACCGGAACGCACTTTGTCATAAAGTACTGTTGGACCAGTTCCGGGTAGTCGCGGACAGCAGTGTCGAGGGCAGTTAGAATGACGCCCTGGCGCCGCAATGCTTCGTCGAGTTCGATATGTACGATGGAGGCATTGCGCTGCACAATATGACCGGAGCGTTCGTTGACCAGGGCCTCCTCTTCATGCAAGGACTGCTGGATTACCGCTGGAAGTGTGCCATTGGCATCGGCGGGGATAAAGGGGCTGACATCCTGAAAATGAAAGTTCGCGACAGCCCGGAATGTGCCCAGATCGCCACGGCGTCCCAGGGGCGCCGGAAGGCTCTCATAGAGATCCCAGGCATGGAGACGCTTTTGCAGCATCCACTCAGGCTCACCCTTGTGACGCGATAGCGCTGCTACCGCGCCATGGGTCAGTCCAGTAACCAACGAGTTAGCCATTGACGCTCACCCCATTCTCTTGTTCAGCGGGTTTGAGCCATTCGTAGCCCTTCTCTTCCAGTTCATATGCTAGCTCTTTGCCCCCTGACTTGACGATGCGACCGTTGAACATGACATGGACAAAGTCGGGGGTGATATAGTTGAGTATACGCTGGTAGTGAGTAATGAGCAGGATGCCCAGATTTGGGCCGATCAATGCGTTGACGCTCTCTGAGACGATCTTGAGCGCATCGATGTCGAGGCCTGAGTCAGTCTCGTCCATCAGTGCGATTTCTGGTTCAAGCAGCGCCATCTGCAGGATCTCGGCGCGTTTCTTTTCACCACCGGAGAAGCCATCGTTGATGGAGCGATTGATAAAGCTGTTATCTACTTTGAGCAGGCGCATCTTCTCCTGGAGCAAGTTGCGAAACTCTTTGGGAGGAATGCTTTTGCGCTTGACCATCTTGCCGCTGGGATTCTCGCCCTCTTCGAGAGGTTTGTTGCCTTCACGAACGGCCTCAAGGGAGCGGCGCAAGAAGTTTGCCACGCTCACACCGGGGATAGACATAGGGTACTGGAAGGCGAGGAAGAGGCGCATGCGCGCGCGGCGATCGGGAGAATATTCCAGGATGTTCTCGCCCTTAAACCAGATTTCTCCCTCGGTCACTTCATATTTGGGGTTGCCCATAATAACATTAGCGAGGGTACTTTTTCCAGAGCCATTTGGTCCCATAAGCGCATGAATTTCACCCTGTTTCACCACCAGGTCAACACCACGTAAAATTGCTTTGCCTTCAATATTGGCATGAAGGTTCTTTATAATTAGTTCTGATCCCATTAACGAAACACGACCTCCTTAAGATAAGGGGCGAACCTCACCAGGTTCGCTTATTTGAGATGGTAGGGCGAACTCAAGGTTCGACGCTACATGAATATCAGAGAGGGCAATGAAGCGGTTAGCTGCTGGCGCTGTGACACCTGTCCGCTCTGGTACAGACAATTCCCCGGCCAGGTCGGCTAGAGTCATGCTATCGAGCGTGCGAGCAACAACATCACGCAATTTTGCCCAGAGAGACCTGGTTTTGCACGAGTCGAGAAAGCCACAGATTTGTGTCATCTCGCCCTCGGTGGCGCAGATCATCGGTGCAATGGGTCCTTCCAGGACGCGTACAATTTCACCCATGGAGATTTGTGCGGGGTTACGGCTGAGGCGGTAGCCGCCGTGCGCTCCGCGGGTGCTGATAACGAGAGGCGGTTCAGCCTCGCGCAACATCTTCACCAATTGTTCCAGGTATGCCAGGGGCAGCAATTCTGCCTGTGAGATATCCGTGAGGGAGCGAGGATGCTCGCCATAATGATGAGCGAGGTCCACCATGATCCGTACGCCATATTCGCCTTTTGTAGAGATTCCTAAATTCACGGCCTTTCCTTCTCCCTTCTTTCTTTTTGTTCGCCATTTTGCCAGGCGAGCGATCTAACACAGCGGGAATGCTTTACTGGCACATCGATTAATCCGACTAATTCACTAGGATATATTTTAGCACTTTTGGGGGCAGAGCGCAACCGGGTGGGTTGCTCGCTTGCTCGGTAATTTTGGGAAATAGCGAGCAACTTGCGCGCTAATTTTTGAATATAGTAGAGGTAAAGTACTTGAGCGATGGTTTTATCATTCCCGGGATGCGGTAAGGGGAACGGGACGAAGGCGACCCAAGGGTCCCCACACCGCCCCACACCGCCCCGCGGGGGGGGGGGGGGGGGGGGGGGGGGGGGGGGGGGGGGGGGGAGGGAGGGAGGGGGGGGGGGGGGGGGGGGGGGGGGGGGGGGGGGAGGGGGGGAGGGAGGGGGGGGGGGGGGGGGGGGAGAGGGGGGGGGGGGGGAGGGGAGGAGAGGGGGGGGGGGAGGGGGGGGGAGGGGGGGAGGAGGGGGGGAGGGAGGGGGGGGAGGGGGAGGGGGGAGGGGGGGAGGGGGGGGGGGGGGGAGGGAGGGAGAGGGGAGGGGAGAGCAAGGGAGGCATGGCCGCGAGGAGCAGGAGCAAAAGGAGAACAGCAGGAACGGAGAGGGGGGCAAAGAACAAGGGGGGAGGAGAGGAAAACAGAGAAGGAGAGAGAGCGGGCGGGGGGGCGAGCGGGGACGAGGGGGAGGGGGAGGCAGGGAGGCACGAAGGCAGCGGCGGAGGCGCGAGCGGCAGCGAGACGGCCACGAAGCGATCACAGCCGCGGCGAGGGGGCAAGGGATACGGCTGAAAGGAGGAGCACAGCAAGAGGAAGAAAGTAGGCTGAAATGGAGGAACAGTGGACAGAGAACTGCTCCGCGCAAGAAACACACGGGCAAAGGCAAAGAGAAGAAGAAAAAGAGAAAGGGCAGAAGAAGGGAGAGAGAAGAGAAGGGAAAAAGGAGGAAAAAGAAAAAATAAAGTGAAAGCACCGCCCCGCCCCTACGAGGTACCTGGCGGCCTTTGCTGTTATGCTCGGTAATTTTGGGAGATAGCGAGCGAATTGCGCGCTAATTTTTTGGATATAGTAGAGGTAAAGGTGAGCGAGCGATGGTTTTACGATCACTATGTGATATGCGTTGTAATGATATAGGAAATGGTGAGGCATAGGGATGTTCCTCCTGTACTTATTATACGGATGGCACCAAATTGTGGGGTGGTGGGGGTCAATGCATTCACCAGTAGAGGCTTTGTTTCATGGCTGGGAGCAGTTCTGTGCAATGTTTGAGCCTCAAGAGCGTTGATTGACTAATAAAACTTCGTTTTTTCAGACGAATATCGGATAACGGTCGATAATGAGACGAGTCAAATCATCCGACAAGCGCGGACTGGGTTCAACGCTTGCACGCGCGCCCGTGTTCCCCTTGACGACGATGCTTTCATGAGCTATACTCTTTGTAGTCATAAACCGAGAATCTGTTTACGAATGAGAAGAGGGAAGCTATGGTACGCACGGTCAACGAAGCAGCCTACGCAGCCAAGCGCAACGCCATTCTCGACGCGGCCCAGCAAGCCGTCGAGACCACAGGCTATGAGCAGATGGCGATTGCCGATATTCTGGGCGAGCTGCAGATTTCTTCCGGGGCGTTCTATCACTACTTTGACTCCAAACCGGCGTTGCTCTTGGCGCTCGTCGAACGTATGGGGGACCAGGTCGAACAGCTCGTACTCCCCATCGTCCATGATCCCAAGCTTGGTGCCCTGGACAAACTCCGGCGCTTCTTTGCCACGCTCGACCACCACAAACTCGCCCACAAGCGCCTGGTGTTCGCGTACCTGCGCGTCTGGTATGCCGATGAGAATGCCATCGTTCGCCACAAACTCTACATGGAAAGATGCAAACGCTTCACGCCCTGGCTGGAGGAGATTATCCGTCAGGGGACTCGGGAAGGCGTCTTGACGACTCCCTATCCTGATCAGGCGGCGAGAATGATCATCTCCCTGCTTGAAGACCTTGGGTCTGCCACAGTCGAGCTACTCCTCTCGGAGGAACGCGAGCCCTCTGACCTGCCCCGCCTCGAACGGATCGTCGAGGCTTGTGCTGATGCGCTGGAACGCGTGCTGGGAGCGCCAGCGGGTTGCTTGCAGCGCGCTTCACGCGAAGAACTCTCGCAGTGGCTGGTCCCGCCCTCTCTGAAGAAGGAAGAATGGGAGCCGTAAACAAGTATGGCAAAACAAGGTGTTGGAAAGACGGCACTTGGCGCAGCAGTGTGTCGTTTGATCGAACAGTCCCAGCCCGAGGAAACCCGGCTTTTTCACGATCCGGTGGTCAAAGACCTGGTCGGCACACCCATCCGGGCGCTGATGCAGTTCGAAAGCATGCGCCATTTCACGATCAAACAGACAGATGCCATCATGCCAGGGATTTACGGCGCCCAGATTTGTCGGACGCGCTTTATTGATGATGCTGTCCAGGCCGCCCTCTCGCAGGGGATCGGACAAGTGGTGATCCTGGGTGCTGGGTTGGATACGCGTCCCTATCGCTTAGCTGGGATGGAGCGCGTGAACGTGCTGGAAGTTGACCTGCCATCAGTGCAGGAAGACAAAAAGAAGAAGCTCCACAAACACTTCGGCCGGTTGCCGGAACAGGTCACTTTTCTCCCCATCGACTTCGAGATGCAGAGCCTGGAAGCCGTCTTATCCGGGACAGCCTTCGACCCTTCCAGGCCGGTGGTGTTTGTGTGGGAAGGCGTGACGCAATATCTCTTGGAGGAAGCCGTCCGCCGGACACTCGCCTGTGTTGGCCAATCGGCTCCTGGAAGCATCCTCGTATTCACCTATGTCTTGAAGAGCATTATCGAGCGGCGTTCGGATATTGCGGGTGCGGAGAAACTGATGGATGTGGTGGCGAAACAGCATGCCCCCTGGCTTTTCGGCCTGGAACCCTCTTGTGTTCCATCTTTCTTGAAGCCATTTCATCTTCACCTGATAGCAGACGTTGGGAATGCAGAGTATCAAGCAAGCTATCTCAAGCCTCTGGGACGGAACCTGGTGGTGTTCGAAGGTGAGCGGAGTGTTCAAGCGACTGTTCTTCGTCCCTGATACCTGATCGAGCGTGTGAACAGGGTGGGACATC
>CAVZJN010000007.1:0-83153 GCA_963775585.1 uncultured Chloroflexia bacterium
TTTCTCTTTGCGGAATTTGATGTTCGCTGTGCGAAACTCAATGTCCTGCACGACGACTTCCTCATAGCCCTTAAACTGGGCATCTTGAGGCTGGCGTTTGCCATCAATCTTCAACACCTCGAACCCGGTCTATCTTGATCTCGGGCTGCTTGCTGGCTTTGTGATGCGGTTTGGACTGGCGACGTTCCTTTTCAGAAGATTGATCCCTTGTCGGTTTGTTCGCCTTGATCTTCGGCTTGCCCTGTTCACCCTTCAGGCGATTGATCTCGTCGCGCTGACGTTGGATTTCTTCAGCTTGCTCTTAAATCTTGGTGTTCTGGTTTTCCACCACGTTCATCAGATACAAGACCACTTGACGCACCACTTCATCTTCAATTGTGTTCGGGTCGAAGTTTTCTAACATACTGCTCAGTATATACGGCCTGTCAATTTTAGATCAGGGCTATTGCTACCCCGCAATATTGAGAGGATACGGTGCAGCGACGGATCAGGAGCCAGTGGCATCCATCTACAACCCCTTGATGCACCACCGGCAACAGCGCCCAGTCAAACAGGCGAGGGCCTTTGGTTCCCTGGCTCATCGAGAGTCGCTGCCAGTCCTGCTCTTGTACCAGCGTGGCATCGACCTCCCTGGCTTCTGCAAGCAGACAGCCATTGGGCGTCTCCACACAGACAGCCTCATTGCAAGCGATGGCCAGAACGTAGGCATACCCATGCTTCTCAAGCCATGTACGCAGATCTACCGCACGACCATAGACGGCATCAGCTACCACCCACTGGAACGGCAAGCCCGCCTCTCTGGCTCGCTCAAGCATATGCAGCGCCAACTCCCACTTGGGATGAAATTGGATCGTGTCAGCAATCCCCGCCTCTGTGCACCGCTCGCGATCATTGAGCCAGTCTTCTGGCAGATACAAGTCCCGATCAATGCGTGCGTGCCCTCGTTGAGTAACGTAGGTCAGAAAGACTCCTACCTGGCAGTTCTCCACTCGCCCGGTCACGCCACAATGCTGTTTTTTGACCCCGGCTGACTTGTTCCCCCGTTTGGGAAAGCCACTCTCGTCGAGGACCGCAATGGCATCTGCGGTACCAAGCTGTTCGAGCACGTAGGCACGAAGGTCATCTCGGACACCATCTACATCCCAGACCGCCCTTGAGAGCAAGCGTTGCATGCCATACGGTTGTGCTTGTCTGGCATGTTCGGCCACTTGCCAGCTATTTTTTCGGGGGATCTCACTCAATAGTGCTTGCAGGTAGAGCAGAGCACGACGGCGTGGTTCTGGTCGCGCGAAACGAGAAGCGATACGACGATGCAATTGCTGCAATTGCAGGCTCCATCCCCCCATTTCTTGAAGCGATGGTCGGATTTCATCTTCTATGCTATCGTGTTGGGGCTTCATGATCTTTTCTCAGCTTTTGTGATTACTCTGCAGTTTCTTTTTCTGCTTCCAGAGTGTCACATCTTTTGAGAAAATTCATGAGGCTTTTTTCATCTAGTGATCAGTTTAAAAGTGCCACTGTAGTGTGATTGAAGCTTTCATGCAGGAACGCGGGTTAGAACTCTCAAGCGAGAAAACCCGCATTACCCATATTGAGGACGGGTTCAATTTCCTGGGCCAAAATGTACGCAAGTACAAAACGGGAAAGCAGTACAAACTGCTGATCAAACCAGCGCAAAAGAATGTGCATGCTCACCTGGAAAAGCTGCAGGAGATCATCAAGAAGAACCAAACGCTGTCTGCGGGACGATTGATCCTGTTGCTCAACCCCATCATTCGTGGGTGGGCACAATATCATCGCCACGTTGTCAGCGCAAATGTGTTCCATGACGTAGACGACGCGATCTATCGACGACTCCGACAGTGGATGAAACGAAGACCCCCAAAGAAATCGAACCAATGGATGACGAAGAAATACTTCAAGACCATTGGAGGGAACAACTGGGTCTTCTATGGAGAGAAGGACGGGCAAGAATACTCTCTCGCGGAAACGGCCAGCGTGCCAATTCAACGACACGCCAAAGTGAAAAGCGAGGCCAACCCCTATGACCCCGAATGGGAGAGCTACTATGAAAAACGCCTGGACATTCACATTGTAGACACCCTGAAGGGGAAACGCTGGCTCATCCATCTCTGGAAAGAGCAAAACGGACTCTGTCCAATGTGTCAGCAGAAAATCACCAAGATTACAGGATGGCAAAGCCATCACATAGAAGGGAGGTCAAAAGGTGGTTCAGACACCGCAGAAAACCGAATACTCCTTCATCCCACCTGTCATCAGCAACTACACAGCCAGGGTTTACACGTGGAGAAACCGCGTCCTGCAAAGGGCGTTAGAAAGGCTTGAACTGCTTGACGCGAAAGTTTCACGAGCAGTTCTTAGGGGGCGGGATGATGGTAACATCATCCTGCTACCCGACACGGATGTGAAGGATGCAGAATGGCTGGCCGAGTTGCTGCGGCATGGGTTACTCAAGGCCAGTTTTATTCCCCCCAAACCGATCCGTGAGGTGCGTGAGTTAACCCGCTATCGCAAGACCTTGGTGCAAGAGCGTGCTCAAGAAGTCAATCGCTTGCAAAAGGTGCTGGAGGGAGCCAATGTCAAGTTAGCGGCGGTGGCCACCGATGTTTTGGGCAAAAGCGGCAGGCTGATGCTCGATGCCTTGGTAGGTGGTGAGCAGGATGCCCAGACCTTAGCGGAGTTAGCACGGGGCCGAATGCCTCGCGAAGTTAGCCGATCTGCGTCTGGCTTTGGAGGGTCGGGTGCAGCCTCATCACCGCTTTCTGCTCACGCGCATCTTAGCGCATATCGACTTCTTAGAAGAGTCGTTAGAGCAGGTGCAGAAGGAGATTGAGCAGCGGCTGGCCCCTTTGGAGGAAGCCATCACCCTGGCGCAGAGTCTGATCGGGATCCAAGAGACGGCTGCGGCAGCCATTGTAGCCGAAATCGGGACCGATATGTCGCGCTTTGCCTCCGACAAGCATCTGGCCTCCTGGGCGGGAGTCTGTCCGGGCAATAAGCAGAGTGGGGGCAAACGGCTCAGTGGCAAAACCACCAAAGGCAACCCCTACCTGCGGGCCATCCTGGGAGAGGTCGCCTGGGCCATCGCTCATACCAAGGACAACTACCTCTCCGCCTTCTATCATCGCATTGCGCGACGACGGGGCAAGCAAAAAGCCATCATGGCCCTCTCCCATAAAGTGCTCGTCATTCTCTACCATGTCTTGCGTGACAAGAAGCCCTCTAGCGATCTGGGGGCTGATTACTTTGACCAACTCGACACGGCACGCATTCAGCGGCACCATGTCCGTCGGCTTGAGCAACTGGGCTACACGGTGACTCTGACCCCAAAGGAGGCCGCCTAACGTTTCGCTTCGCGCAGAGCCACATGATCTGTTCGCGTCCCCAAGAAGGAGCATGCTTGTCTCATGTCTCCTCTAAGCCTTTTTTGTCTCTTTCTCTCGCTCCCCAGCCATGAGCAGCACCGGAATTTTCGAAGGAAAGCCCTGCAAATTCCCCACATTGACCTTGGCTCCTCAAAAAGATATACTGATTACGGTAGAAGTTACTGGATCATCACGAGAGAAGGGCGTTTTCCTCATGAAAGTTTTTGGCCGCATGACGGTCTTCCCGATCATGCCCGCTCGCATCAGTCGCCTGTACGAACTGGCGTTTAACTTGTGGTGGAGCTGGCATCCTGAAGCCCGCGCACTGTATAGAACACTCGACTCTGAGTTATGGGACCGTGTGGGGCATAATCCTGTGCGGTTCCTCAGCGAAGTGGAACCGAAGCGGCTTGAAGAAGCTGCCCAACGCGAGGACTACCTGAAGGAGTACGGCAGTGTACTCCGGGATTTTGACCATTATATGAACCCCCGCCCCGAAGATACCTGGTTCACGACAACCTACCCGGAACTGACCAACCACGTCATTGCCTATTTCTCAGCAGAATTTGGCATAAACGAAGCTTTGCCCATCTATTCTGGTGGTCTAGGTATCCTTGCTGGCGATCATTGTAAAGAGGCCAGCGATCTCGGACTCCCCTTCGTCGGCGTTGGATTTTTGTATCCGCAGGGTTATTTCCGCCAGCACATTACCCGTGAGGGCGTCCAGGAAGCATTTTACGACAAGTTACACTTTTCTGAGGCTCCTGCCGTGCCAGCATGCGGCCCGGATGGCAATGAGGTCATGATTAGCGTCGATCTTCCTGGCCGCAGAATTCATGCCAAGGTATGGAAGATCCAGGTTGGGCGCGTTCCCCTGTATTTGATGGATACCGATGTAGCACCAAATGCTCCTGCCGACCGCGAGCTTTCCGCCCGCCTGTATGGGGGAGATCGCGAGATACGTATCTCCCAGGAGATTGTGCTGGGCATCGGCGGAGTACGCGCGCTACGCGCGCTAGGCATCACTCCTGCCGCCTGGCATCTGAACGAGGGCCATGCGGCATTCCTGAACCTGGAACGCTGTAGAGAGCTCGTTGCTTCCGGTCTGAGCTTTAACGAAGCTCGTGAAGCTGTGGTAGCAAACTCGTTGTTCACCACTCATACACCTGTACCAGCAGGGAACGATACCTTTAGTTTTGATTTGATTGACCAGTACTTCGGTTCCTACTGGAGACAACTGGGACTGACGCGCGAACAGTTTATGGATATTGCACGCGAGGATCATGGTTGGGATCCCACCTATGGTATGACAGTCCTTGCGCTGCGCCTCACTGGCTACCATAATGGCGTAAGTGCATTACATGGAGCTGTATCGCGCAAGATGTGGCAGTTCCTCTGGCCAGGCATTGATGCCGAAGAGGTCCCCATTGAATACATCACTAACGGCATCCATACCTTCACCTGGGTTTCCCCGGAGATGAATGTTCTGTTTGGTCGCTATCTTGATAGCGATTGGGGCAAAGACGTTGATCAGCCAGAGTTCTGGGATGAGCATATTGCAAACATTCCCGACGAGGAACTCTGGAACGTCCACATGCGGCGCAAGCAGGCTCTTGTTGACTACACGCGTCGCCACTTACGATGGCAGCATCTCCGCCTGGGTGAAGGGTCTGTCCAGATGACTGAGTTCGAGAGTATGCTCGATCCCGACGCCTTCGTCATCGGCTTTGCTCGCCGCTTTGCTACGTATAAGCGTGCAACTCTGATCTTCCGAGATCCTGAGCGGCTCGCTCGTATCCTGAACCATCCTGATCGGCCTGTCCAGATTGTCTTTGCAGGCAAGGCCCACCCTGCCGACGAAGCTGGGAAAGCCTTGATCCAGCAGGTTTACCGCTTCTCTCGCAGCGATCAGTTCAGAGGAAAAGTTGTGTTCCTGGAAAATTATGATATCGAGATGGCCCGGTACCTGGTCTCAGGCACAGACCTCTGGCTCAACAACCCGATACGTCCACACGAGGCCAGCGGTACCAGCGGGCAGAAAGCCGCCCTCAACGGACAGCCAAATTGCAGCATCCTTGATGGTTGGTGGGCCGAGGGCTACAACGGTAAAAATGGCTGGGCCATTGGAGAAGAGCGCGAATATCACGATCCAGAGGTACAGGCTGAGGCTGATAGTCTTTCCCTCTATCAAGTGCTAGAAGAGCAGATTATTCCGGCCTACTATGATCGTGGCCCTGATAACATCCCCCATGGTTGGATAGCCGTGATGAAGGAGGCCATCCGCACTTGCGCTCCTGCATTCAGCATGCGCCGTATGGTAAAGGAATACACGACTCGCTTCTACGTTCCTGACATCCGGGCTGGCATCAAAATGGAGGAGAGTCGATACGAAGAGGCACGCGTCCTGGCCAGCTGGAAAGAGCATGTCCGGCAGAACTGGTCGAATCTAGAACTCCTTGCAGAGGGGCTTCGTGATGGACAACTTAGCCTTGGCGAAGGCGTTGACGTCAACGCCTGGGTTCGCGCTGATGGCCTGCAAAAGGAGGACCTGGCCGTTGAACTGGTTTATGGAGAAGCACGCGACAACCTGATTCTGCCCGATCAAACTATCCCAATGAACTACATCAAGGAAGAATCAGATGGCTCCATGCGCTATGCTGTTCATCTGCGACCCTCTGAGACCGGCAGCGTGGGCTATGGTGTGCGCGTCCTGCCCACCCATCCTGCCCTTCCCAGGAAATATGATATGGGATTGGTACGGTGGGCATAGGAGTTTTGTGGTTTATGTCGCAAAAACTCGCCCTGGAATACAAGGAGCAGGAGGACTCCTTACTTTCTCCTTTTCCGCCATGGGTTGCGCTTCGTTGGTATTGTCAACTTATTCGTAGGGACGAAGGCTATTGCTGTGTTAAAAAGAGGAAAGACGCTGGAGAGCAATGAGGGATTGGAGGAGAGGTCTGGTTATGCAGCTTGCTTCACCCTAGTCACCTCATTCCAAGTCTGGAATCGACCCTGTAAAAGGGCGCGGTATTCCTTTGCACGTAAGCGATGCCTCCGCGGTTGGAAATGCCCAGCGATGGGACCGAAGGCAGAGAGAAAGCGTTGTGCGTGTTTTGCCGATTTGAACCGTCGCATTTTCTTCTCCCGTAGTCGTGTAGACTGATGTGAATTCTCAGCTCGGTTGTTTAGTCGCTTGTGTTGGCGATGCTCTACTCCAGGCAAGATTTCACGCTTTGCAGCCGCATAACTCTTCAGTTTATCGGTAATAATCACGCGAGGCACGTAGTGCAGTCCTTTGAGCAGCTTTCGGAAAAATGTTTTGGCTGCTTTTTTGTTTCTTCGGCTTTGAACCAGGATGTCGAGCACGTTTCCATCCTGATCCACCGCTCGCCATACATAGTGCTTCTTGCCTCGTATGGTGAGAACCATCTCGTCCATGTGCCATTTGTCTCCACAACGAGGGCGGCGGCGGCGCAGCTCATTGGCGTAGGTCTGCCCAAATTTGAGGCACCATTGCCGGATGGTTTCATAAGTGACGACGATCCCGCGATGCGCCAAAATTTCCTCAACATCACGAAAACTGAGCGAGAAGCGGAAATACAGCCACACAGCGTGACTGATAATCTCAGATGGGAAACGGAAACCTTTGTAGTCTGGGGAAGTGGTGTTTGTTTTCATGAAGCTATTCTAGCATATTGTTCAGTTATCTTACCAAGTTGACAATACCGCAGACAGGCCTCGTGCATGACTCCTGACTTTGAAAACGACAACGTCATGCGCACAAAACGAGCCAAACGTTGGCGTAGCGTGTTATTCCAACGTTCCACATGAGCGGTTTCTCTGGTCTCTTTGCCCACGGCTGTATGCTGCTCCTCGGCGATCACCGCTGAGGCTCTTTTCGTGTTGGCATTAGTAACGGGTATGCGGTGTGGTGAGTTACTTGGGTTGAAATGGAGCGATGTCAATTTTGCTGAGGGTGTCATTTCTGTCCGTCGTTCTCTTGTCGAATTGAAGGGAGAAGGTATAATAGAGTCTGAGCCAAAGACATCGAAGGGGCATAGAAGTATCCTGCTCCCTGCTTTTGCGCTTGCTGTTATAAAAAAAACATCAAATACGTCAAACAGGAATGCGCCAAAGATCGCCTCAATGGCAAGATCGTGATTTCGTCTTTTGTACCTCTCATGGTACGCCGTTTGCGGCTGCGAACTTGCGCACTATGTTCAAGGGGGTATTGAAAAAGGCTGGCTTGCCGGATATCCGGTTTCATGATTTACGCCATAGGGCTGAGTTCGCCTAGAGAAGTCAAGTATGCCAGAATTACCAGAAGTAGAATATACCGCACGCCAACTGCGTGCCAGCGTAGTGGGAGCTACCATCAGCAATGCGCTTGTATTCTGGGAGCGCACTATTGGACACCCCGACCTCACCTCATTTCTTTTCCAGGTTGCCGACCGCCGTATAGAAGGGGTGCGCCGCCGTGGAAAATACCTCTTGCTTGATTTGCAGGGTGAGCTGTTCCTCTCCATTCACCGTCGTATGACAGGCAACCTCTACCTCCTACCTCCCGGCTGGAAAATTGATACCAATCTGCGAGAAACAGACCCCCAGGCATGGAGCACGAAAGGACCATCCTTTGTTGCTTCTTCAGCGGTCGACATGGCAGAAGACGCCAGCCATACCAATGGATCAGCAAATTGCCTGTATTGCCGTGTGTGTTTCAACCTCGCGGATGGTCGGCGTCTCCTCTACACCGATCCCCGCAAATTTGGACGGATTGAACTATGGCCGCGTGACTGCGAGGCAGTAGCCTTCAATGGCTTGGGGCCTGAACCTCTGAGTGCTCAATTTACTGCGGAATGGTTGGCGCAAGTTTTCTCTGGGCGCAAGGGTGCCATTAAGCAGGTAATTTTAACGCAAGAGGTCGTGGCCGGTCTGGGCAATATTTATGCCGACGAAGCGCTCTATTATGCATCGATTCACCCCTTGCGCCGAGCGAATTCACTGACCTCCGCGGAGATACAGCTACTATATCAAGGTATCGTTGCAGTGCTTACCCTCGGTATTGAGCATGGGGGTACCTCCTTTAACGATTATCGTGATCTTTGGGGAGAAGCTGGCGACAACTACAACCATATGCGCGTCTATCAACAGGATGGAAAGCCCTGCCTGCGTTGCGGGAAGCTCATCGAACGCATTATTATTGGACAACGCAGCGCGCATTTTTGTCCAGGTTGTCAGAAACTCAGTGTGGAGTGAAAAACGCTGGTGTACAGCTCAGGGAACCCGGTCCTCCGGGAACGTTGGTAAACGTCACATCAACCGTAGCAGGAATCTGGCTTGGCTGCTGCCCCTGTAGCGCGACAGTGAATGAGACATATCCTCCATTATCGCTTGGTGATTGTGCATCGATCGTTTGATCACCGCTCTTGAAATGCACAACCGCAGTCGCGTTTGCGCCACTCACCGGAGCAATATTTTTCGTGATCCTGGCATAGATCGTGATCGTTGAGAAAGCGCCTGGGGCATTGTTTGATGACCATGCGCCACAGCGATACGGTGGGATAGTAGGTATTGGTGAGACTTCTGACTGAAATGCTTTATTGATGGTTACTTGTTGCTGTGTATCGGTTTGAGTTGCAACAGGTGGTGCGCACGCAGCCAAAAGAAGCAGCAAGCAAATGGAAAAGACAGCGAAAATACTATGGCGAAAAGTATGCATATTTCCTTTTTCTACAAATGAGCTTGACTTATACAAAGAAAGATAATCCTTTTTCCATTACCCTTGCCAGAGAACAAAAGACACGACAAGGGCTTCCTGTAATTCTGATTCATCAGTAGATTATACCATAGTAAAACGAGCGATCAAGGCATCCATTGTTGCCTGGATCGCTCGTTTTACTATGAAACACACTTATTGTGAATTTGTGAATTGGATGCCTTGCTCATTCTATACAACTATGTTAAACTATGACGGGTTGGAAAGCCCCCAGATGTGTAATTGTTGTGCGAGACCCGGTACTATCATGAGGTATGTATTTCTGTAAATCAGCACGCCGATGAGCAACTGGAGTTGCTGCGTTTGTTGTATGAAAAGGAGCCGCCCGAACAGTTGGACCAGGGACATGAGGGAGAGAGGCAACTGAGCAACCGCCAGCCAGGGAATATCGAAGAACGGAAATCACAGAACCTACAACACAATATTGTATCACCTGGCATCGAGATACGTCCCGACACAGGACGCGAACAGCGTAAAGGCATTCCTGAAGTCATCTTTGGCGAGACAAAAAGCGTAACTCAGATGATTGCCATGGCACATGGTCTGCTGAGTGCATCCGGTAGAGCAATCATCAGCAGAGTGCGTCCTGAGGCAATAAGTCCACTTCAGGCAGCCTTCCAAGAATATACCATTTGTGTTCATGAATCAGCCCGGGCAGTAGTAATCTACAAGCCTGACTTTATTGGAAGACCTACTGGTGGGCATGTTGGCGTCATCAGCGCTGGCACCTCTGATATTCCAGCGGCTGAAGAGGCTGCACTCGTGGCTAAGGAAATGGGTTGTCGCGTAACCTGCATCTATGATGTTGGAGTAGCAGGATTGCATCGCTTGATAGAACCATTGCGCGATATGCTTTCCAATGACGTAGATGCGATCATCGTAGCTGCCGGTATGGATGGAGCGTTGCCATCCGTAGTAGCAGGGATTGTTCCTGTACCTGTAATTGGTTTACCGACATCTATTGGCTATGGATTCGGCGGCAATGGTATTGCCGCATTGCTTTCGATGTTGCAAACGTGCGCGCCAGGTCTCACTGTAGTCAACATTGATAATGGTGTTGGCGCAGGCATCACAGCGGCATTGATTGCCAATCGTGTGGCGCAGGCTCGAGAGCATCAGTCACTGTAGGAAGCAAAGGAGCAAAGGAGCAAGGGAGCAGTAAAGCAGTGAGATGTTTGTTCTCTCTCAGTGGGGAATTTCTCACCGCGTATTGAGTTGGGTCAATGTGGAAGAAAGTGCAAAAGAGAGGCGGGACTTTCTATGGCAAACAACAAACGTGGACCGGAACCAGGGTCGCAGAAGGCAAAACATGGTGGCCAGGCCGTACGCGAAAAGTATGGTCCTGAATTTTACTCAAAGATTGGAAAAATGGGTGGCGAAGCCGTCAAAGAGAAACGGGGGCCACAGTTCTACGCCGAAATTGGCAAAAAGGGCGGCGACTCTACCAAGAGTCAACATGGCTCGGCATTTTATTCCACGATTGGCAAAAAAGGTGGCGAGCGAGGCAGTGTCACCGCTGCACCAAAGGAATAGCAAGCGGCCTGAAATGAGAGAGCGAACATCTGGCTTCGTCGGATGTTCGCTCTCTCATTTCAGGTTTCAAGTATATTACTGTAAGAATGGAGGTGCATCTGCATCTACCCTCTCTTCTATCTCATCTATGTACTGCCTGTTCTATAGCTCCTGGCGGCGTCCCATACTACGAATACCTCGTAGATCCTCCAGGCTGCGTTGTTGCCGCCCTGATAGGCCAGGCGAACGTGGGGGTGTAGGCTGCGCCGCTGGCACTGCCGGTGGCGTAAAACTCACCGGGCGCTGTTGTACGTCGTGGTTCGCAGGCCGTGAAGGTGGTGATACCGGCCTCTCGGAGGCACTTTGTAGAATGGCGGTGTTGCATGTACAGGTGTTTGACGTGGTTGATTGAGATGGATGGCCGGTATGCGCGCTGTGCTCCGTTCCTCCATACCAGCAGCAATCAGGGTCACGCGGATAGTATCTTTTAGCGCAGGATCAATGACGGCGCCAAATGTAATATCCGCTGTGTCATCAATTGCCTGCCCTATTCTCTCTGCGACTTCGTTTACCTCGAAGAGCGTCATATCCTCACCGCCACTAATATTGAAAAGCACGCGCTTTGCGCCCCGAATAGTGACATTAAGGAATCCGCCCGCGACAGCCTCCTCAGCAGCATGTTGTGCGCGGCTGCGGCCTTGTCCCTGCCCAATGCTCATTAATGCCGTACCAGCCTCGTGTAGGACGCTCCGTACATCAGCAAAATCCACGTTGATCATACCGGGAACATTAATGACCTCGGCAATTCCTTGCACACCCTGGCGTAGCACATCATCCGCAAGCTTGAAGGCATCTACAAGGTTGCGCTCCCGCCCGGCAGTCGCGAGCAGGCGATCATTTGGTACAGTAATCAAAGCATCAATCTCTGAACTTAGTGCCTCCAGGCCCTCCTCCGCAATACGCCGCCTCCGTGTTCCCTCAAAGGTGAACGGTAATGTGACAATACCGATTGTCAATGCTCCTATTTTCCTGGCAATCGATGCGATAACTGGGGCTGCTCCTGTACCCGTACCTCCACCCATCCCGGCTGCTATGAACACCAGGTCTGCTTCACCCAGGGCAGCACGAATCTCGGCTGTACTCTCCGTAGCGGCGCGCATACCTACTGCTGAAATGCCGCCTGCCCCCAGTCCTTTGGTATAGTGTTGACCAAGGCTTATACGCCCCTGGGCATCAGAAAGCGACAGCACCTGTATATCGGTATTCATCGCAATGAAACGC
Organism: uncultured Chloroflexia bacterium; assembly: GCA_963775585.1. Classification (GTDB taxonomy): domain Bacteria; phylum Chloroflexota; class Ktedonobacteria; order Ktedonobacterales; family Ktedonobacteraceae; genus UBA11361. The sequence goes on from CAVZJN010000007.1 coordinate 11,956, forward strand.
ACCCCACGTACATGCGTACTGATCATGCGATTTACCGCATTCATCCCACCGCCGCCAACACCGGCGACCACAATATCAACATGATGCTGTGCTCGTTCTAGCGCATCAAGGGGGGATTGAGCAGGTTGAGAGTCCTCTTCCGTATCTCTTTGGTTCCAGCCAGGCCGGATTCGCTCATTCTGTATCTTTACGCTCTCTGCCTCTACTTCATTCCGCAGGACGGCCCACTGATCCTCTTGCTCTTCGTACACGTCTGGCCTGCCTTCAGGCTTCCCTGCCCATTGCTTTGGGGCCGTCTCACGTTTGGATGCATTATCGTGTGACATCGATTGCATACAACCCCCAATTTCTCTTATTCCTCTCACCAGTAAAACAGTTTGGCGCATAAAAATCTACTGGAATGAGCAGGTGTGTACAACTTTAAATGGCATTCTACCCGCATTGTAACAAGCATGTCAAGTACACCGTGATCCTTTCAAGCCAGCACTGCAAAACGAAGAAGGCTGAACCCTGGCTCTATCAGGTGCTCAGCCTTCTTCTTGCTCAAAGAGCTTTACTCTTTTTTCAAAGAGATGCCCCCGCTCGCTTTAGCGGCCTTTTTCTCTTTCTGCATCTCTTTCTTTTGTTTATTTGACTTGGGTGCAGCTTTCTGTACTTTTTTTTGTTCTTTATTCGCCACGAAACGTACCTCCTGATTCCGTAAATGAGTGCATACAAAGCAGGAAGCATAGGAGAAATCCCTTCATTTTCTCCTGCCTTACAAGAGGCTATCCCCTGCACCCCATTTTGATTAAGGTTCTCTTCATATGCACGAGGATCGACACTAGCAGACCTTTACTGGATACCTGTATTGTACCAAATTTTTGTGTGAAGAGGTAGTTACTATAACCTCTATTACAACGCGGCACTCAGTGCCGCCCGGGTTCAAACAATACGCGCGCGGAGTCAATGCAATGCATTTTCTTCAGCGGTTGCCAGCGCATGAGTAATCATGCGTATTACACAGCCTATATCCGTTGGTTTACGCAGTTGGTAGATACCTCGACGTTGAAGCTCCGCATCTGGTAAAGTAGCGCTCATCATGATAGCTGGCACTCCACTGGTCTCCCTTTTCTCCTGGAGGAGGTCATATAACTCGATCCCGTTCATCCCTGGCAATCGGTAATCCAAAAGCATGAGACAAGGATAAATTTCTGGAACATTTTCCAGGGCCTGAAAACCGTTGGAAAATACAGTTGTTTGATATGGCGTTTCCTCTTCAATTAAATGCTGCAGGAAAACGCCGATATCAGCATCATCCTCGACAATAAGAATTGTGGAACTACGTGGACTCTGTGCTGCCGGCGGTATGACCTCCCCTGCCATGGTGTTCCTTTACCTTCCTTCTTACATGCAGTAGATGTGTAAATGAGTACGAAAGATGATTATATCTTAGTGTAACGTTTATCATAGGAAATTGGTTACGCCGACTCAAACCAATAAATTAATCAGCTTATCACTCCCTCTGCGAATTAGATGCAAAAATGTATGTAGTACAATAAAGGTGGCGGGAGAATTGATAGGAGAAAACAACTTGGGAACTCAGATTAGGAAAAACATGAAGGGATGTTTCATTGGATCAACTTCTTGCTGAAGCTCAGGAAAGAGACAGACTATGACCATATCCAAGAGTATGCAATCTCGTAGAACGTTTTGTGGGACGGTTGCACGTTTTGCTACTGTCCTTGCGTTCTTCCCCTTAGCTGACTTGTTTGCAAGTTGTGATACACAGCAAAAGAAAAAGATTTTGCGCCCTTCGGTGCAGATCAATACTACCGAGGTTATTACAAATACAAGATACATTGGTGATGTATTCGCATTTCCCGAACAGATTGTTTCCGCCTCGTTAGAGCCTAAGTTGAATAGAATACCTGGTTATGCCCCAGGCATTTCGTTCCTGGGCATAATTGCCCAGGACACCTTGTCTTTTGGCGACAGTCTCAACCCCCGTGATATTGCGTTTGTAGGTCTGTTCAAACAGAAAAATGGCACGTTTCGCTATGGGTACGAGATAAACGGTGCAAGACATTATGCGAGTGGACATATACAAGGCTCGGATTACCAGTACAATATCAACTTCCGTCTGTATGAACAAGGCTTAGTCACAGATCCTAATTATCCACATCAAAGAAGGTTTGGCTACTACTTCCAGGTTTGGAGTGGCTGGGATGCTTCCACGCGGATTCAAGGGCTGCAAAGCTCACCAATCTATGCAAATCAACTCTTTGTCGGAGTAATGGACGATAGCAATAATGTCCGTCTTCCCGACAACAAACAACTCCAACTGTACATTGAGGTATCGGGTAGTGAGCAGGTACCGAGCGTGATCTATAAAAATGGCGACGATACAAGTCAAGTCAGCTCGCAATTCAGTGATTCTGAAAATCGTATCATCCTCACGCTTATCGGTAGTTATTGACAGATACTTTAACACATATGCCAGCCTCTCAGACTGCTTAGCTTTGGGTTTGTTTCTATCCAACAGCCGAGTAGGTCACCACTCGAGGAGGATTAAAGTTGTACGTCCCATCTTCCACAAATAATTCCAGGTATCCGTTTTTCCAGGCAACAAAGAAGGGATTTCCGATAAGACTGCCGTTAGGGTCACACTTTTCTTCCAGAGTGAGACTTGAACTTGAAGTCGCATCGGAGATACAATTCATACTTGTTGGCCGATGAGCAAGAGGAATTTTATCCACTGGACAGAACTGGCCAATATCAGTGTCATAATTACCAAAGCTGCACGTGAACTGAGTAATCGTTATTGTTTTCGAGACTGTCTGTAAAGCAGATGTGGCAGAATTACGTGAGGCTATGCTCAAATTACCTACAAGAAAGCCAAAAAAAGAACCAACTATGAGAGCCAGAGCCAGCAAAGATAATTGCCTCTTTGACAAGTCGTCGCTCCTTTCACCACGAGGGCCTTAAATCTTCGTAACAAAACCTGACGTTAAAACGCCTTACACAATATGACAACGGAAATCAGGATGCAGAGGGCACGGGAGGCAACAGCCCCTGATTTTCTCCTTTGTATGCAGTAGCAAAAGACATCGCACATGTAACCCAGCATGGTACTAAAATGTTATAATTAAGTATGCGGGGTTCTCATTTTCAGTCAACCACCTTTGAATGGTAGAAGAGCCTGAGGCTATGTTGCATAAGAATCAACGACTTCAGCCCAAATTTGCTGTCGGAACGCTCGTCCGATCGTGCCTCGCACTGAGCCTCATTGTCACCTTTCTTCTCTTTCCTGCAAACGCATTAGCCAACACAGGCACGGCTGCCGTAAACGGTACAAGCCCTCCAAGTTTGCTGCCCACATTTGAGGTCAAGGCCGGTTTCAATGCACGCTATAGAGATGGTAACTGGGTTCCCGTCCAAATCACGCTCAGTAATAATGGAGCAGATTTCAGTGGTACGCTTTCGATTAGCGTTCCACCTGCATTTGCCGGACAAGGAAATTCAACACCTTCTTCCACATATTACAAAGAATCAATCACTTTAGCCAGTGGTGCTCAGAAACAGGTCAGCATGTACGTACCACTTCATTCCGGCATAGAGGGCGTTACTCAAACGCTCAAAATAGAATTGCTTGATGATAATGGAAATATCGTTCATACGCAGACAAGCACACTCACTGCACTCGGGCCAGATGATGTCTTCGTTGGCATCCTCTCCGATCAAAGCAGCGGCTTTAATTCTCTCTCTAGCATCTCGCTTCCCAACCAGGGCGGCTCGATAGTTGTGGAAACATTAAATGCAAGCACTATGCCGGGTGCGGCCAGTATGCTTAAAAACTTTGACCTTATTATACTTGATAACTTTACTACAGGTAACCTGAGCAATGATCAACTTTCAGCTCTACAAACCTGGATCGATCAAGGGGGAGCGCTCATTGAAGTTGGTGGCCCTGAATGGCGCCGTACGCTCAGTACACTTCCTGCTAGCCTGTTACCAATTTCAATCAACGGAACGAGCACCTTGCCAGCAGGCACCAGCCTGTTGCCCGTCAACGGCTCCAGCAATGGAGGCACCGGTAAGGGCCCAATGGTAGGTGCAGGTACGATCAATGCTCCTGTAACAGTTAGTACGGCAACGTTAGCACAAGGAGACAAGAGCTATCCCATCCTTGCTTCCGGTAAGATACCCTTAATCGTCCAGGCTCTTCAAGGACAGGGCAGCATTTGCTATCTTGCTTTTGATCCAACTCTTGCCCCCATTACCAATTGGCCCGCTGCCGGAACACTCTGGCGGGGTCTTGTTTTCCGTTCACTGGGCGATAAGCTGCTCAGTTCCAGCAGCAGTTTTGTGCCAGGCGCCTCGTTCCAATGGGCAAGATTGAGCGAATTACTACAAAACCACCAGCCAAATACCCTCCCTTCGCCCTGGTTACTGCTGGTATTACTGCTATGCTACCTGATCATGATAGGGCCAGTACGCATTTTGCTAGTACGTCAGCACAAGAGGCGCAATTGGAATTGGCACATCATGTTGAGCAGTATCATTGTCTTTTCCCTGCTTACCTATGGGCTTGCTATCCACCAGAATGGCACATCCATTGTAAGCAATAGCGTCTCAGTTCTCCGGTTCAACCAGGGCGGATCATCTGCCCACATTACTACCTACATAGGGATCTTCGCACCTAATCAAGGCAATTACCAGGTACATATTCCTGGGGAGGACCTGGTTCAACCTGTGCTCGATGAACAATTCAATTCAGGTTCCAGCCCTTCTGATGCAGGACAACAGCAGACGACAATTACATCAGGACAGGACGGAATAGATGTAAACCTGCAGGGAGGCAATACCGGGCTACTGCGCCCGCTACTTGCAGATGGCGATCAACAGGTACACGGTGGAATCAGCTCCCAACTGGCGCTAGCCAATGGCATACTTACAGGGACAGTTACGAACACACTTCATTATTCACTCAGTGACGTGTATGTACTGATGCCTGATACCTTTGTGCGCATTGGTGATTTGCTAGCGGGCCAAACCAAACAAGTTCATCTTACGTTGAGCAGTTCACCTAGGAAATACAGGTACGGCACTTGCCGACCAGATTGCTCAGAGCTACCAATTGCCTGCCCCTTATAGCCCTATTGCGAGTAGCGCTAGCTCAGCACCACAGAACGAATTGCAACGTCGTTTGGCAATATTATCGGTGCTGGGCGGTGGAGGAGGGTTGCCAAACTCCGCTTGCACGTCTGGTTCATGTTCAGTTGCCGCATCTTCATCTTCTTATATAGCACCTAACGGTGGTATCTCCTCAACAGTAAACGACAGCGATCCCTTGTTAATTGCTAGCTCACCTGCAACCCTTATTGGCTGGGCAGTTCGGCCAACGGATATACCAACCGATGTAACGATCAACGGCAGCAACCCTCCAGGTTTTCAAGAGACCCTGGTTCAGGCAGGGCTGAATGTTCATTATTCCGGCACAGTAAACCTTCCGGCAGACTTTCTTACAGGACATTTGATTGATGTACAAGGCAAGAATGTCCAGATACAGCCTGATGGAGCCTACATTATGACAACAGATAGCATGACATTTGAATTCACGGTGCCTGAGAGTACGGAACTACCCGTCAACAACGTAACGATTTCAGTGCCCTCCAACCTGGCACAACCATCCTCCCTGGCAGGATCAACGACTATAGGGGATGCAAATGAATTGCAAGCGTACCTGTACAACTGGCGGACAGGTTCTTGGGACGGGTTCACGCTGAGCGGATCCACTTTTTCAACATCAAACGCCGGAGCGTATATCGGGCCAGGCGGTCGCATACTTCTGCAGCTTGCCAACCAGAGTAACAATTTGACAATACTCTTTGGCAAACCATCACTCAACCTGTAGGGGTCAATTGCTCGGGTGGATGGAAGGAAAGAAAGAAAAATGGGATTATCTATTTACCAGGTAGATGCTTTTACTGACAGGCCATTTTCGGGCAATCCTGCCGCTGTATGCCTCTTGCCCGGCCCCAGGGATGATCGCTGGATGCAGCAATTGGCGCAGGAGATGAACCTCTCCGAAACAGCTTTCCTCCTCTGGCAGAAAGATGGTTTCAATTTGCGCTGGTTTACTCCCGCTGTCGAAGTCGATCTTTGTGGTCACGCCACGCTCGCCAGCGCCCATATCTTATGGGAGCAGGAATATCTACAACCAGGTGAGCAAGCACGCTTCAACACACGCAGCGGCCTTTTGACAGCCGATCGTCACGGGGATTGGATAGAACTCGATTTTCCAGCAAAGCTAGAGGAGCAAACATCTGCCCCGCCTCATCTGATCGAAGCCCTGGGAATCCCTGTGACGTATGTGGGTAAAAATGTCTTTGATTACCTTGTCGAAGTCGAGACGGAAGAGGCCGTCCGTAATATGGATCCCGATATGGCCTTGCTGGCTAAAGTATCAGCACGCGGAGTAATGGTGACTAGCCGCGCTTCTTCTCCCGACTATGATTTCGTCTCACGCTTTTTTGCCCCGCGAGTAGGGGTGAATGAAGACCCGGTGACTGGCTCAGCTCACTGTTGCCTTGCTCCCTATTGGAGTAAACAACTGCATAAAAAAGAAATGGTTGCGTACCAGGCCTCTGCTCGCGGTGGTGTGTTACACGTTCGTGTCAATGGTGATCGCGTGAAGATCGGTGGGCAAGCGGTGACGGTTATGCACGGAGAAATAGCAGAATAGTGCAGGTACTGCCTATGTTCGAAAATGAATAAGCGGTGCGTTTATTTGCAATAGACGTATGGTATAGAGACCGCTAAGGGGTCCCGCTGAAATAATCTGACCATTCTTATGCGATGAAACGCTCAGAGGTAGAACACGAGGACGCTTCTCTGGTCATGTTATTTGAGCAGTCTCCTTTAAGTGATACCACTCCTGTCTGAAGAAGGGGTTAAGATTGGTCACCCTGGCAGTCAATGAATAAACTTCCGATTGCCCTGGGGTCAGGCGAACTGATGTACTCACGAAAGAATATGAGCATGCAGGCAGATGTACGTTTAAAGCAGTCCATGTTTCTAGGTATGTGTCCCCTGTGCAATGCACCACTCAACAGTACAGGACCCAATACGTCCCCAGATGGCGTAGTCATGTGCCCTTCGTGTGGCTTTTCCGGCCCTTTTGTCCAACGGCAACGTCATCTCGCCCCCCAGGCTGATCAACAGCCTCCTCAGGGGGGACCATCCGTTTGGATTGATCCTGCCGTCGCTACTTATCTCCTGGAAGATCAAAAGAGACAGGTAGATTACACACCGGAAATCATGCGGCCCCGGTCACGGCATCAACCGAAAAAGCCACAATCTATCAGTTCTTCCCCAACCAAGAGGCCCGTAACCCCGATCCCTCCGCGTGCCTCAGCACGGCGCTCCGACAATGTCAAGGTGCGCCCAAAATATCATGATTCTCGTGCTCGGCTCACTCAACATCAGGAAAGCGATATCACACGTATCCCAACGTATCCTCAACCAACAATGTGGCAATTTAAATCATCAGACTTTGAAATAGAGAGCAGTCTACCCGCACTCTCATTGATAGTAGACGCTCCGACACTCCCTAAATTATCCAATGCTCCAAGACGAACTGATCGTCTGCCATATATCGATGAGATGGATACGATACCTGTTAGGAAAGAGAACCAGGTTACAATTGATGAGATGGATACCAAACCTCCCAGGCTGAGATCGCAGCAGCTCGATATCGATGAGATAAACACCCTTCCGCCGCTGGCCGGTAGTGGCCAAATTGATCGTTCTCTTGTCTCAATCGATCAGTCCACTACTATGCATGGCATTGGCTTCCCCTAACCTACCTTCCACACAAAGCAATCTGTTGGAACAAGAACGGTTTGTCCTTGCTCAGCAGACAACCGACCCATCTTCCTGGACAGCAGGTAGTGCTAGCGGGTCTCCCTATGCACGGCGAATTGCTGAACGGCCCACAAGAACGAGACGCAGGCTTTTCCCACACCCTATGGATCATCTACGCTGGTGGCTGTTACATCCAGGGAGAATTGAATTTATCTTATGGTTGGGTGGTACGATCCTGCTACTGGGCGTCACTGTTGTTCTTTTGCTTACCACTGCAATCAGTTTATCCTGGATTACTCCACCTGGCTACCGGAACGGCTCAATGCTCAATAGTTCTTCAAGCCCGGCAACTGTCGTTACCAAGGGCAGCATGACACTCTCTCTTCTAAATAAAGGTCCGCTCCTACCGGGTCAAGCACTGTATCTGCGAGGTCAGGGATTCAGTCCTCATGGCAGTATTGAATTTACCGATGAGAAAAATAAGCATTCAGTGCTCAGGCGGGATAGTCAAACCAATTCCGTTCAGGCCGACGATCATGGGGCCTTTTCGGTTGCGCTCAACGACACTGCCTGGACAGCGGGGCGGCATCGCGTCATTGCTCGTGACGTTGTTACGGGTCGTGCCGTCGATTTCCCAGTCATCCTCGCCGCGGCCCTTTTGGTAAAAATACCACTCCTACACCCTCATCGTCATATCCAGGGTTAACCGCGACAGCTACCTCTACTAACGGCCCAGGTACGTTTCCAACGGCTGTTGGTTCGACTCCTGTGCCAAAGCCAACGATGGGGACGACTCCTGTCCCGACGCCTACGAGCCAACCATCGCCAACGCCTACTGCTACATCAGTTATTACGCCAACAGCAGCGCCTGGCACTACTCCTGGAATCACTCCTACCGCCATTAGCTCTTCGTTGAATGGGAGTAGTAATTTTTTGCCGTCTAGTGCAGCAGCCAGCATAGGAATAAGTGCGGACTTACCTCAATCTAGCACTAATCTCCCTGGTTCCTGGTTCTGGCTGTTCATGTTAGGGTATATCCTCGCCATGTTCATGTTAGGTTTAGCAGGCGTGTTACGCAAGAGACACAAAAATTCATGAATTGGCTTAGGAAATTCATCATAAATTTGTATTTCGTCTATTCTTTCAGCAGACATCCAGGGAACGTTTCTTGAAAAATAGAGGCCAGGTTTTTCTTTTTCTCCTTTGATATCGACTTATGAGCAGTATAGTGGTACAATGCGTTTCGTTAGCCGTCCATAATGAAGGGCTGCGTACTACACTTAATTTGTATCAAGGAGAAACCGTATGCCGCGAGGACGCAAAAGACCACCACAAGATAGCGTCGACAGCATACTACTGGCCATCAGCCGTCGCGACAACATCGATCCCGATACGTTATCGCATTATTTAGATCGGCTAGATGAAGAATGGACTGATGGAGCACGCGATAAAGTCTTGCATTTACTGCGCACCCGTGATGAAGCAGCCCATGCGGCAGCCATCCTGATTCTATCTGAACTGGCAACCGAATTTGACCTGGAGGAACTTGAAGACCTTGTTGCTGACCCCACCGTGAGCGACGTCGCGAAACTCACCCTTGCGCCGATCTTGAAAGAAATGGATTCGGAAATGGCCGATGATGGCCTCATTGAATATCTCAATGACCCCGAAGCTGCTATGCAACAGATGCAGATGCGCCTGCTTGAACTCGTGGGACAAAGCGAAATGGGGGTGGAATTTGTCCTGGAAGATATCCTCTCAATGCCCCTTGAGAGACGCCTTGGCTTCGTCAATTGGTTGGGGAACAGCCACGACCCTCGCGCCGCCAACTTGCTCATTCCCTTGCTGGAAAATCAGACCAGTAAGATAGTCGTTGCTGCAATCGACGCTCTTGAACAATTGGGCGAAATTGCCGCTCAGCAAACAATTCCCGCTTTGAACTACCTGATTGCTCACACTTCCAATCGCCAGATAAAACAATATGCCCGTAGTGCACTTGGTAGATTGACCATGCATTCGGCACCTGGCATTGAAGACTCGCCTCGGACTGGTGCTCATCAACAGCAGCTGCAATTTAATGAGGCGCGTGTCAGCCATCTCGACGGTGTCGGCTCACAGATGATAATGCTCTCTTGGCGGCGTACTGATGGTCTTCTGAAGGGCGTCAACGTTCTCTATCAAGATCAATGGGGTATCAAAGACTGCTATGGCACCGATGAAATGGAACCCAATCGTTGGACTGAACTGGTGGCTGATATGGACGATCAGGGATTTGGTAGTTACACAGTTCCATTGGAATTTGGCCGTGCCTTGATTGCTGAAGCTCGTGCTGTCAACAAACGCACACGTCGCAAAATGCCTATCGCTTATGCTATATGGCGCCCCTTTATTGAGGGAGAAGAACCTCCAAACAAGAATGCACCACCTGTCTCGACAAGGCTGGAACCGTGGGAACTTAGTTCCGAAGTCATTCAAATCGCGCAACGCGGAGATACGCTCTACCAGATCCCAGAATTCGTTTCGTGGATGTATGATCCTATGGAACGCATTCAGCCATATATTGATCGCTACTGGTCAAACCGTGATTTGTTTGACATGTCGAGTTTAGGTTCGCGCAGTCGTGGACGGAAAAGTGCTCAGAAAAAGAAATCCGCCATAGACTTAGAAACACTGATCAGTGAAGCGATAAGCGAGTTAGTAGATAATCAATGGCGTGTCCTTTATGGGGATCGTCTGTTGCGTCAAGGCGCCCTCTTTCAGCTTGTAAATCGGCTAGAGGATGCAAAACTGGTTCGTGCCGTCGCAGCTGTGCTCCATCCAGACTCCGGCATTCCAGCGCAGGAACAACCATTTGTTCGAGCTTTGATGCGTGTCTCTATTGAGCAAGGTCCGTTTCGTGCGCTTGCCGAAGCTCTTGAAGCAGCCAGGCTTAATATGCCGATAGATCTATTTCCAAACGACTAGACTATTCTATGAGGCCACACGCCAAAAACCATGTTGTCTGGGTTAGTTGTTGAGAAATCATAGCAACCCAGGCAATAGATTACAGAAGCATCACCACAGCGGATTCATAACCAGTCCGCTAATCAGCTTTGGATAATAATAGGTAGATTTTTGTGGCATTCGGTCGTCTGCCTGTGCTACCTCGCAAATCTGCCTCACCCGTGTCGCATTCAGTAAGAGTGCTCCCTGAGCATCACCGCTTTGTACCGCCTCCAAAGCCTGCCCTGCGTCTCGTGTGTACCGTACGTACGTTCCCGACGTTACGTCTTCGGCGTGTATGCCGAGTAGCGCCTCCAGTATAAGGGTGTGGGCCACCGCTACATCTAAATCATTCCATGCTGCTGAATGCCCACTTGCCAGCATCTGTTTCTTTCCCTGCTCGTTCAGCATCAGCAGCCAGTTTCGCTCTTTTGTACTCACTACCAGTGAGGGTTGCTCCTCTCCAACCTGACTTAATTCTGCCAGCATCGCGTCACTTGTCGCCGCTCTATTCAGGTTTCGTACCGTAAAATACTGCGCAAGTTGTTCGCTGTTTAGAGCATATATCGCTTCGGAACTCAGGCCAAAAAGCAAGCGGTGTGTCGGTAATACCAGCAAGCCTGGATCGTCAACATCAATCAATGCCATCAACACAAAGTTCACTGCGTCCTCATCGTCCAGGTGATGCCGCATTTCCCGTATCTCTTCACGATAGTTCAAAGCAGTCTCATAGCGGTGATGTCCATCGGCAATATATAACTGACGTTCGGCAAAGAAATTCTGAATAAGCCCGCTGTGCGTAGGGTCTGTAATTGGCTGTAAACGATGTTCCTCGTGTACCTCGTCTGTCATCTGCACTTCAGCGTCGGCAGCGTAAACGCTGAGCAAGCGGCGCATTCTCCCCTGCGGGTCATTATACATACTCATCAGCGGGCTGAAATTGGTAACACAGGCTCGTAGAAGCTGCAAACGATCGTTTTTCGGTTTTGTCATGGTGCGCTCATGTGGTAACACTACCTTCGCACTCCACGGCTCTAAGCGAACCCTTGCCAATAGACTTGTCCGTGTGTACGTCTGGCTATTGTGCGTAAATTGTTGTTGGTAGAAATAATAGCAGGGAGTAACCTCTTGACGCAGCGCGCCGTTCCTGCGCCATTCAGCGAAGGTAGAAGCCGCGCGTGTATAGCGATTATTCAGGGTCGTGTCAGTCGCTTCCTCCTGCCCAAATTCCAGGCGGATGAAATTGTAGGGATGGCGAGCATAGTATCTTGCCTGTGCTTCCTGAGAAATCACGTCATAGGGTGGTGTAACAACTTCTGCCAGGTCCCCTATAATGTCGCTCGCGTATAGTATCCCACGTAGTGGTTGCACATCTGCCATACTCTATACATTTCACTTTCTATACTATCCATCTGTTGTGAGCAGTAATGCTCATCTCAGATCAATCTAATTGGCGCAGTGGCCTGTGGCACATTGTATCATTTTAGCAGAGAGAGTCAAAGCGAATGGGCGGCTCAGGTGCTGAGCCGCCCATTCGCTTTGACTCTTCATTGTAAAAATTAGAATATTTGTTCTATATTTATCTTGACATCTCGATAAACCTGTGGTAATATACATTGTGTTAGTACAAAAGTTCTAAAACTAAATAAGCTCTCCCTTTCCCCTAACAATCTCCTATCTTTCCTCTTCTCTTCCTCAAAGGCGGTCGGGTGTTACCTCTCTCTCTCTCTCTCTCCCTCTCCCGACCGCTGTGGCGGGAGCAGATTCCCAATCTTTCATACTTGACGCCTCTTCTTCTAATCGCTACAATGAGAACACCAACGAAACTTGTTTTTTCGTAGAAAAGGACGTTCAGGTATGGATCTAACAGTATTAAGATACATCGTATTTATCGTTGCAGTTATCATTCTTATTTGGGCGGCCTTTGAACTAAGATCAAGGCAGGTTCGTCGCAAAAAGCTGAAAGATGAGACCCCTGGTGCCTGGGTCAAGTTAGATTTCACGAACGCGCACCTCGAAGAAGAAGGACCATTGTCGTTGCCAAAGGAAGAAAAAGACAAACCAGGAGAGCAAACTGATGAGTCGGATATTCACACGCTGGCACAGCAAAATGGTCACTACATACCGAGTAAGAAAACACTTTAATGAATGGGTAAGAATAGCTTCAAAAAGATAGGATCGTTCCGCCCATCGAACAAACTAGTCTTTGTGTTCTTCTAGCATGCGTGTGATTTCTGCGAGTACATCATTCACATTCAGTTCAGGCGAGTCTACAGGTTCAACCTGTTGTTCTTTTTCCCGTAGTGGTACTGCCTCATCTTCAACGCTATCTACCTCCTCGATCCCATCGACTTCCTCAAGAAATTCCTGCTCGCACACGTTGAGTGCATCCAGCACAGAGAGATTTCCGTACATAATGCGTGGTAACAAACTATGGTACATGGCTACCGTCTGCATCATCGCGCCTAAAGCTAGCTGGAACTGTTCAAACGTTATCGCATCATGAGCAAGGGGGATTGACTCTTCTAACCGCACTTCGCCATCATCTAAATCAAGACCGAATTTACCCATGGCGATACGATAGTTGACGGCCATCAAAGCTTCCAGGCATTCTAGTCGCTTCTTTTTTGTCACAGCGGCGATGTGCGGGGCAATAAGCATCAACTTCCGTACCTCTCCACTCTGTTGAATACCTACGATCATTCGCCATTGTCCATGGTTACCATGGAATGCTAATTCAATGATCTCCTGCTCTAGATCGACATTGGCGAGGCGCAAACCCATTCTGGTCAGATACTCTTCGAGTTGGGGGATACCGAAGTTGTCGGCCATGCAAGGCTCCTTCTTTTGATATAATTCATTACTATGCGCCATACCACTTGCATATAATTATACCATATTGATTTTTGCCCTCTTTTCTCACCAGAAAAGAAATGAGCGATTAGCCATCAGATACATGCTTAATCGCTCATTTCTCGCCATCAGTGCCTATATGCGAAAACGCGTCCCCATCTTCTTGTATGCTTCCTGGTCGACACGAAAACTATCGGCATTGGTTCCGCGTGCCGAGGCTAAGAACTCTGAAAGGAGTTGTACTGGTAACGCTGCCACGAGCGGCGTTACCTCTTCAGGCAAATCGATGCCATCACAGATAGCAAAACGCTTCCAGCCGTCGCGGTTGAACAGCTCGGCGGTCTTAGCATTTGGAGCTTCACCAATAAGCCAGATATGAGAACCAATCTCGCTTGATGCCAACAGAAAGTCGCTCATTCGAGCCTGGGCGGGTCCTTTCACAGCAATAGGAATAAGCAGATCTTCCTTCTCAAAAGCCACCTGAGGACCGTGGATAGCCTGCTCCAACTCAAAACCTTCTGCTGTTACATAGGACGATTCTTTCGCCTTGAGAGCGCCCTCGGTCGCCGTCGCTGCATTGGGACCAGCCCCCACATAGTAGAGACGTCGTTGTTTCGCCGCAGTTTCCTGCGCGATACTGCGCACCTCATCTTCTCGAGTCAGCATGCTTTCCATCAATGCGGGCACCTGCCTCAGTCCTTGCTCAAGGCGCAGCGCCTGCTCAGTCTTTCCCAATAATGTCGCCAGCCGTGTGGCTATCTGCCCAAGGCGGGTCAATGCGCCAATATAGCTTATGGAATGCGTAGAGGATGGGTCCTGCTCCACGGTTTGTATCACAATATCTGGCCCTTGCATCTTAGAGCTTTTGCCGGTAATACCAATCGTCAGTACCTTCGCCTCCACAGCGCGTTGAACTGCCAGGTTTCCATGAAGCTTGCTACCGCGGTGGCTGATAACAATCACTGCATCATTTTCACGCAATGGATGGGGATAGTTGACAAATTCAAACGAACGCACCGACCAGGCATCCGCGCCGGCCAGCAGCAGCATATATTCTCCCACTATCGCCGCGTGGAAACTGGTGCCAATCCCCGAAAGCTGAATGCGGTCAGCTTTTGATAGCCTCTCTGCTGCCTGCGTTGGGCCGTCCCAGTCAGCCAGAAGTTGGCGCACTGCTTCAGGCTGTGCATGAATTGAGCGATACAGCCCTGTACTACTCTCTGCCATTGTAATACCATCTCCTTTGTATTGAGGTTAGTCTAAAAAGTGTAACCTATTTCGCCGGCATTGAATACAGCCAAGCACAGTCCGTGGAACAGCCAAAGAGGCTATATTGTAAATGCAAGCAATCTTCATCGTTACTTAACACTCTTTGATGCGTATATTTACTTATTAAGAGCGTAAGCAAGTGGCATTGTGCAGAGGAATAGTGCCCCGCATTGTATTCAGCTCTACAGAAAACGTCTCAAGCACAAGTCAAATCAATAACCTTTGAGGTGGAGTCTATGTCAAGCAAAACAAGTAGTTTCATTCCTGACCAGCAAGAGCAGGATATCCAACATCTAACGTTCGAGGAACGTGTACAGCGTGGTGCAGAAAACGCGGTACGCTGTATGGGTGTGACCGCGCAGGATAGAGTGTTTATTATCACAGACTATGAGCGTGAAAGCATTGCTCATCGCGTGGCGGTAGCTGCTCTCACCAAACATGCCGATGTCACGGTGCGTTTCCTCGAACACTATGGTGAACGGCCACTCACCGTTTTATCAGATGATTTACGCAATGATCTTATTCAAGCTCGACCGACTGTCACGTTTTATATCGCAACAGCTCAACCAGGAGAAATAGCCTTTCGTATCCCATTGTTGCCCTTCCTGGCGCAAGAATTAAAAGTGCGTCACGGCCATATGATCGGCATTGACGACGCATTAATGGCTGATGGTATGTGTGCAGATTACGATGAGGTGTTCAGCTTGACCAACCAGGTCTATGACCTTGTGCGAAACGCTCAAACTATCCGTGTCACTTCTGCCAAAGGCAGCGATGTAACAGCAACATTCCACAAAGAATGGAAGTGGATACCCTGCCATGGACGATACCACGAGCAAGGGAAATGGGGGAATTTGCCCGAAGGCGAAGTCTTCACTGCCCCTGCTACAGTCGATGGTACTCTAGTCTGCGAAGTACTGGGAGACTACTTCTCTGAGAAATATGGCGTACTTGAACAGCCAGTTGTCATCACTGTCAAAGATGGGTATATCACGGAGATCACCAGCCAGAATGAAGCACTCGCAGAAGAGCTACGCGATTACCTCTTCTCGGTGCCCAATGGTAATCGCGCCGGCGAGTTCGCTATCGGTACGCTTGCCAGCCTCAAGAAACTGGTCGGTAATCTCTTGCAGGACGAAAAAATGCCTGGCCTCCATGTAGCCTTTGGCAATCCATATCCACAATTTACTCGAGCTGACTGGGATGCAAAAATCCACGTGGATGTCATCCCAACGGACTGTACGATTGAAGTGGATGGACGCACTATCATGCGTAATGGGGTGTTTACTGTCTAATCGTTAAGTAGAGGAAGAAGCATTTCAATTGCCTGCAAGTTTGAAACATGCAGGCAATTGAAATGCTTCTTTTAAATTCTTTATTGAACCATTGACAGTAACCTGAGATTCTTGTTAAAATCAATGTAGTTTCTTCTTGTATCACCGCAAGCTTTTATATCCCGGGTAATACACTTGCTCACTCACTCTCGCTTGCGAGAAATTGAGAGGATTTCAAGTATGTCTACGACCAGGGGACACCACCTAATCGGTAAAGAGCTGGGCTCGTGCGTTATTGAACAACTGTTGGGGTATGGAGGAACCAGCGCCGTTTTCCTGGCCCAACAGCGCACACCTGAACAGAAAGTTGCTATCAAAGTCTTTTTGCCCCGTTCCAATATGACTGTGCAAATGCAGAAAGATTTTTATGTCCGTTTTCTTCGCGAGGCTGAGGCTGCGAGCCAGTTAGATCATCCCAATATTTTACCAATCTATTCCTATGGTGAACAGGACGGATTGCCTTATATCATCATGCCGTATATGCCGGGTGGCACATTACGCGAATACATCGCCGCGCATGGGTGTCTCACCTTGCATGAAGCACAATGGTATCTTGAGCAAATTGCTTCCGCTTTAGACTATGCCCATGAGCATGGCTGTGTTCATTGTGATGTCAAACCGGCAAATATTCTACTGGATAGCGATGGTAGTGTCGTGCTTTCAGACTTCGGTATCGCTCACATGATGCGCAGAGATATCATTTCCGAAGAGCCTTCAACGAAATCTCCAGGGACACTGATGGGAACGCCCGACTATATCTCGCCGGAACAAGCACTGGGTCAGCCTCTTGATGGTCGCTCGGATATCTACTCGCTTGGTATTACGCTTTTCTATCTCCTGACGGGCCGTCTCCCCTTCGTGGCAGATTCCTCTATTGCTGTCGCTCTCCTTCAAGTGCACGCAGCGCCACCTGCGCTCAGCTTGCTGCGTGCGGACATCACACCCTATACTGATAAGGTCATTCAGAAAGCACTTGCCAAACGGCCAGAGGATCGCTTTCAGACCGCAGACGAGTTTAGTGCCGCCTTTGCCCAGTCCATCCACATTGCAACTCGGTTAAATCAAATTGATCCTGATTTCAGCCCAGGACAGATGCTTCTCCCCATGAGAGGCTTAAGTAGTGCCAGGCTACGGGCCTTTGATGCCTTTAGACCCATTGTTCGCGTGAAACCTGCTACCAAACCTACTTTTGGTCTTTCGCGAACCATTATCGCTGTCATCCTGTTACTGGCCTTGACCACTGGTGCAGCTGTTATCGGGGGATTGTTCTTCACCCGCCTTGCTTATGACACCCCCAGCGTGCAAAAACAGGTAACCATTCCAGCTAATACCCAGGTTGATGGCCTATCAAATAGTAATGATTGGCCTACAGGTGGCGCCTTTTTCTTCACGAATCAACAGTATCATATTCAAAATAAATCAGCGCACGATGTTGCCCTGGCCCTTTATGCCAATCATCAATATCACAATTTCCGTCTCACGGTAACGATATCTGAAATTCATGGTTCGTCAGACGGCGCCGATTATTTTGGGATCGCCTTTCGTGGAAGCGTTGATCAATCGCATTACTACCTTTTTGAAGTCGCTGCATGGGGCGGAGGACAGTATCAGTTTCTGCGCTACGATGGCGATGGGCACTGGACAACCTTAAAAGGAGGGCCTACTTCTTTATTGCTGTCCGGTATCGGGAAAAGTAACACTATCACTATTGTGGCTATCGGACATACTTTCAGCTTCTTGATCAACGGCAAGCCCGTCAGGCACTCTGTCACTGACTCTTCATCAGCCGCCTTGACTGCTGGCGAAGTTGGTTTCTCCGTGGAAGAAGAAGGCACAGAGATCGTCTTCTCACATCTTTACATTAATGACTCGATAAAATAAAGTTGTCCTGTGACGCCCATACCCGCTACTTATGAGAAGAGAAACGCAGCCTCTCGCATAAGGTACCAGCGTTTCTCTCATCGCTTCACTATCCCAATGGTATCGCCCACGAGGGGCTTGATGGGAAGAGCGTCTTGAGCAATAACTCGCTCTCGTTATTAGCCCACACATCAGGGTAAGCGTAGCGCAACTCATCCAGGCTGCGATGGCCAAACAGCAACTGCAGAAAGACCAGTGGCGGAAATCCTGCGTTTTCGTTGGTTTCCCATACCTGGCTCCGCCAATGCTCCGCTGTTATCAATCGACCATTTTCGAAAAGCACTTGCAGACCACCGCGATAAAAATTCAGTACCAATCTTCCTCTGTATCCAGCCATTGGCGAGTCTGCCAATCGCCGCTCTAAAGCAGGAGCAATATGCAGTATAAATCTTGGAAGATTCGGTACTCGCACGTACCACGCATAAGGAAGACCCTGTGCAAGTTCTTTACTTAGCACCTCGTACGCCGCGTGTTTTCGCCCAAATGTGAAGATAATTTTTTTCGCGGGTTCTGTACCTGGTGGAGGAACCATTTGCGGCCCCTGGGCCTGCAATGCCCGTAAGACTGAAGGCATTATCGCATATAAGTTTACACCAGGTGCTACAGAGAGGTGAGATACATAGATTGTCTGCGATGAGCGCACCATGGGCAAAACGACATACCCCAGAGGAGATGCCCTCCCTATCGATAATTATCTGGATATGCCAGAATCCATCATCCATAACCTTATTCCATGTCTGGATCTGATATCGCCACCATCGCTCATCGATGCGTGTCGTTACAGCATAGATCTCCTTCTGACGATCATAGAGCGCTTGCAGCAGAGGGATATCTTCAAGTGCCGCTTCTCGCAACACGTATGGCTCGGGTTCACCCTCTTTGATTTTCGGTATCTGGGCCAGGTAAAGGGTATTTCCCAGGTCCAGGTCTAATGCATATTCATAGCCAAATTGGCGATAAAAATAGGGAATACCGGTAATGCCCTGCGCCAGGTGCCCTTCGAACTCGCTGCGAGCATGAATCAACTCGAAGACTGCTCGCACCAGTCCCCGCTTGCGGTATTCGGCTTCGGTGGCAACAATTTCGGGACGACCTATCGTAAATGGTAGACCTTCGTACTCCCATTGCTGGCGCCAAAGGCACGTACCGCATATGATAGCGTGCTCCTTCCTTTTCGTGTCTTCAACCACTGCCACGTCACCTGTGCCCATCACGGGGTGATTCCCGCTCATGAGCTCCCTCATCAGAATACCCATATTGATATTCGCAGGAGCATCAGCATTCTGACGGAAAACGGAACTTGCCAGGTAGACAATATCTTCAATATCATCTACGCTGGACCAGCGCAAGATGAGTCCATCGCCAAGATTTCGGCGGTAATGTGGGTCAATAGTAGCCGCTAGTTTTGCGTGCATCATTTAAACTCCTCAAGAGAGTATAAAAACGGCCTGCCTCCTTTGTCAACCACGGAGTACAGTTCAGAGGACGGGGAATAGGGAATTGACAATGCTTACGCAAGGCTCTATACTGAGGCTGGCCGAAAAATTACTTTGCTGCCACGTATCCAGTTTTAACATGGCGTAGCAAGAGGAGGATAATCTTAACATGACATACGTAATTACTCAGCCCTGTATCGGTGTAAAGGACGCATCCTGTGTGGATGTATGTCCTGTTGACTGTATCCATCCTACACAGAGCGAGGCAGGATTTGAAGAGGCTGAGATGCTCTATATTAATCCTGATGAGTGTATCGACTGCGGAGCTTGCGAACCCGCATGTCCCGTCACAGCCATATTTGAGGAATCGGCAACTCCTGAAGAATGGAAGCATTTTATCAAGATTAACGCGGATTTCTTCAAATAAACAAAAAGATAATATGGAGCATATTGTGTATGAGCCTGACACCCACGGGTATCAGGCTCATACACAATATGCTCCATATTACCTTAGACTTTTCTGTGGTGCTGTGATATAATGCTGCTTGCAAACGCAGTACTCACACACTACTTCTAAGGGAGCAGCCCCTATGCCAATTACACGACGCAGACGCGCTAATCCACCCGATCAGCCCGAAAATAACAACCACCTTGCGGAACAAACGGAAAATGCTTCGCACACAACAGAGCAAGATTTTGGCGCACCCGCGAAAGAGGAAGAAGCTCCAGGAACAGGTGCACCTGTTCCACCTGTTCCACCTGTTGCAGATCAGTCCGTAACCTCCTTTATACCTCCTCTTCCTCCCATGACCGTGTCAAATGGGTCAGAACAACAAAACCATACTCCTCCCATAGAAGGAGGGAGACGGACTTCTCGTGGAGAGCTCTTCCGCCGGCCACCACAGCCGCCAGCATCTCAACTACAGCCACTCGTTCCAAATGCTGCCGTTTCGCCTTCAGCAGCACCCTTACAGCCACCTACACATGAGATCTCTCTACCGTTGGGTAATCTGCTTCATCTCGCCTATAACCCTGGTTATACTGGTGCAGATGAGGCCCGTAGCGCTCTGTTGCACCAATTGGAGAGTCAAAGCAAAGCAGGGGGGCGTGCTCGTTGTTGGAATTGTGGCTCTATTGCCATCGCATATGATCGCTGGAATACGCGTAGTAAGACCTTTGGCGAAGTTGGCATTGCTTACTGTGAAATTTGTGGCGTTTGGAGTGTTCTCTAATCTTTCTGGCACCTTGTGATACCATCAGTTTGAGCTGTTGCAGGAGAATCAAGCATGGCTGAGGATCAAGTGGAGTTTGCGCCTCGTCGCTGTCCCCGCTGTGGAGGACTCATGGTAAAACGTGGGGGAAGCCCATTCTATTGGCATGCCGATTATAATCACCCTCGCTGCGATATTACGAATATGGTAGATCCTCCAATGGTTGTGCAAACTGCTGAGGAGCCATCGCAGCAGAACGAGCCACCCAGGAAGAATCACAAGCATCAAAAGAAATAATTGTCAATGATGATCTATTTCAACCGTTTAGCCAGTCCAGCAAAGTCGAACTATCACAATAATGGTAGCTGTTATTATCTTGCGAGTTTCATTGAAGCCCTCTTTTTTGTGGCGAGCATGTAACCTTTAGCCCATTATTTCGTAAACAGTAGTGATACATGCTCTTCAGTTCCTCTGGAGATCAGAATTCAATTGTGAGGATTAACATGAATTATCAACAGAATAATGGACCATTTGGTCAAAATCGCGGGATGTTTGGTTCCCCTCGCTATCAATATCAGACTTTACCTTATGGGTATGAAGGTACTCAGATAAGCGGTCTCATGAGTAGAGTCATGGGGTTGTTGGCTTTCTCCTTTCTCTTTGCCGCTCTTGGTACGTTTGTTGGCATCAACTTTCTCCATATCACTATAGGGACCTATTGGATTATTGCCATAGCTGGCCTTGTTGTTCTTATCATTCTCCAGTTTGTCATTCAAAGGCCTGGACTGAATCTCTTCTTGCTCTACCTGTTTACCTTTTTAGAAGGGATGTCGCTTTCTCCTCTCATTGCCTATTACATTACTAACCAGAGCAATATCTTAGGTCAGGCCTTCTTGATTACCGCCATCTCATCATTTGGACTAGCGGCCTATGCCTGGCTCACAAAGCGTGACTTTTCCCGCCTGGGTGATTACCTTTTCTTCGGCCTGATCCTCCTCCTCGTAACATCGCTTATTGGCCTTTTCTTCGGTAGCTTTTTTAATACAACATTCATTCAGCTTATCATCTCATTCTTTGGCGTCGCCCTTTTCTCTGGCTATGTCATCTACTATGTCCAGCGCGGTAAAAACATGGCAGATACCATGCCCAACGCGATCGGTTTAACCATTTCCCTTTTCCTGACTGTGCTCAACCTGTTCCTCTTCATTCTGCGGATACTCTCCATCTTGCAAGGAAACAGCCGCAGATAACTTGTTTTTTATCAATACGCCCGGTAAATCAATAGGCATGCCGGGCGTTTCCATGTTTACCTTTCAGTCTCATTTCTCGTATAATTAGGTAACGTGGATGCGGAATAAGAACAGGGACAGAATTGTTACATATAAATAAGAAACAGAATCTCTTGCCTGGTTGCGAAACTAACAGGAGTCGGATATATATTCTGTCATGAAAGAAAGAGAGTGAGAACCGTAACGTATGGCTACACATGCAAACCTTGTTTATGTCGGCGATAATGATTTTGAGTCAAAGGTCCTGAAATCTGAGTCGCCAGTTGTTGTTGATTTCTGGGCCGCTTGGTGCGGACCTTGTAGGTCTATTGCCCCTTACTACGAGACATTGAGCGATGAGTATCATGGCAAACTGATTTTCGCTAAAGTGGATACCGATGAGAATCCTCGTACTCCAACTAACCTGGGCATCCAGGGTATTCCTACATTTATCATCTTTAAAGGTGGCGAGGAAGTTGGGCGCGTAGTTGGAGCGGACCGCGTTCGGCTGAAGAGAGAGATTGATCGCGTCGCAAACAAGTAAGATTCCAATCTACTCGCTCTAAAGAGAAATTGCGCATGTGACTGAGATGCTGTCATTATGCGCTGTTTCCCTATTTTGTCTATTCCCTCTCGACTGCTCGTGTCATTTGTGATATGTTTTCCCGGTGTTTTTTACTTCTACAACCTTTGACCTGACAGGCTCACCAATCGAATATTCCGAAACGTTTTTTCCAGGCGCCCGCTATGATTTTCACGTTACTTTGCGCGTTGCAAAGTAACGTAACCGGGATAATCAGGGAACCTTGCTGCGATAGAAGTCTCCATATCGCTGAAATTGCTCCGAATAGTGCCGGAAAATACTAGTCGAAGCACTCTCAGCATGCTATACTAGCCTGAGACTTACAGCCTATTTTTCGTGAAGAAAGTATTCTTGGATTGCACGGGAACATGTGCTTATGAGATATGAAACGGAATTGAGGAGAATCGTTGAAACATATGGATGAGATGCAAGAGGAAAAAACGAACAATTCGAACGGAACTTCGCCACAGGCAAGTGATCCTGAAGAGCAAGCATGGACAGACAAGGGCAATGCCGCGGCTCAACGCAGCGACTTCGAAAGCGCGGCGGAAGCTTTTGAACAAGCTGTATTGATTAGCCCCGATGACGCCAGGGCGCGTTATAATTTAGCGCTCGCTCAGCAATATCTTGGAGACACTGAATTGGCCATCGCAGGCTATCGCAGGGCTATTGATCTCGACCCACGACTGATCGATGCATATATCAACCTTGGCAATCTCTATGGTGAATTGGGTTTGCAAGAGGACTCGTTAGAGACGTTTCAGCAAGCGCTAGAACTGAATCCTGAAAATGATGAATTGTATTTAAGCGTTGGAGATGCCTATCGAACTCAAAACTTGTACCAGGATGCGATCCAGGCCTATCGTCAGGCTCTCATTCTGAACCCTGAGAATACTAACGCCGCCGGTAACTTGCGAGATGTTCGTGAGCGTATCAATGACCAGATGCGCCGTCTGATGGAGCAAGAGCGACGTATCGATGAAGACCCAAGTGATGCCTCTCGTTATGCCGAATTGGCAAGCCTGTATCTCGATATGCGCCGTTATGATGAGGCTCTCTCGGTTGCGAACCAGATGCTGGCCCTCGATCCCTCCAGTCGCGCAGGCTATGATATGCTTGCTTCCGTCTATGAGCAGATGGGCGAGCGTGATCAGGCCGCTGAAACCTATACACGTATCGTTGAACTATCACCCGACGATGCTGAGGCCTGGGAACACCTGGGTACGTGGCGTGCCCTTCAGGGAAATAGCAGCGATGCAATACGTGCTTATAACCGTTCGCTGGAACTTGAACCAGGTCGTATTAGCGCTCGCTTCAGCCTGGCAGAGACATATCTTGAAGCTGAACAGTACGATGAAGCTATGAAAGCCTATCAAAACCTGGTTCTGCAAACAGAGGAACTGCAGAGCGATGATCTCGCCGCCGCCTATGCTGGCCTTGCCGACACGTACAACTCGCTTGGGCGTTATGATGACGCGATCGAGACATGTAAGACATTGTTGGAACAATTTGAGGACGATGCAGAGGGCTATTACCAGCTTGCTACGGCCTACGATGCCCTTAACCGCTACGATGAAGCTATTGACAACTATCAAAATGCTATCGACAGCGATCCCCTCAATGCTGACTACTATAACGATCTCGCTGATACGTTCCGTCAAGTGAAGCGCTATAACGAAGCCCTTGAAGCAGCCCAACAGGCTATTGCCATGGATCCCTCACTCATCATTGCCTATGAAACTCTCGCGCAAATCTACGATGAGATGGGTCAACCAGATGAGGCGGCTGCTGCCAGAGAACAAGCCAATACTCTTCATCTGGTAACCGATTGAGATGGCCGGATTACATTGAAAAGAGCTGGTACCCTCGTGAGTACCAGCTCTTTTCAATTTCTGGTAGTAACTACCCTTGCCTCTCCTCCACCGTATCCGCGAACATTTTCAAATCATCCAGGCGCTGTCGTAAATGGTCATAGAGCAGGTCGCGATTAAGCGTACTGGGATCATGCAACAGGGAGTCACGCAAGTTCGTCAGAACTTCCAGGCGATACGCTAATTCCTGTGGAATGATCTTTTGTGCAGCCACAATGCTCAGAAGTTCGTGATAGCTCTCAGGACGGCGTAATCCAAAGGAGGCTACCAGCGTTCCACAGATTTGCAAGCAGGCCTCGATAGCCAGTTGCAGGTATCGTTCTGCCAGGCCGTAAATGCGGTAATCAGTGATAAACTCTTCGCGCTTCGTTTCTCCCAGACTACGTAGAATTGTTACCGCTTCGCGCAGCTGTTTCATGTGCCGCTCTATCAGTTCTTTATCGATTGGTATCACCTGGCCATAGAGCCTGCGGCTCAAAGCCTGGTTCTGAATCTCGTCGTATTTCTTGAAATCCAGGTAATCCATCACCGCCTTCGTCTCAAACATCACGCGCTGCTTGTCATCTCGGCTAAACAAGATCTGCCCATACTTGATTACCTGCAACTTGAGTAGCAGGGAAGCCTGGTTCAAAATCACCACGTCGATGGTATCGGACTCGAGCCGCTTGGCCAGTTCACTAAAGAAGTACAACTGGTAGTCAAGGAATTGGTCCGACTTGATCTGATCCATCAGTAAAATCGCGATATCCACATCACTGAGGTGTCCAAAAGAGGTACGATTAGTGAGAGAGCCGGCAAGATAGGCAGCATTGACGGGACTTTGTGTGAAGAGTTGGTTGAGGCGAGATTGCTTTTCGAATAGGTTCATCCACAAACTCCAAGGGAAAGGCTCTGCCGGAAGACATTTCTATATCGGGAATGAGAAACTCTCCGTTGACCTCCCCTATCGATGTATAAGGAACAACCATCATGAATAATTATAACATATAATACGTTAACCTTCTACCCATTCTTCGCCATCGGTAGCGACCTCTTTCTTCCAGATAGGGACGGTCGTCTTCAGCGTATCAATAATATAATGGCAGGCCTCAAAGGCCTCTGCTCGGTGTGGTGTTGCAACCACGATGATCACGCTCGCTTCGCCGATCTCCAGGCGACCAAAGCGGTGTGCCACGGCCACGCGTTCTACTCCCCACCGTCGTTCAGCCTCGGCTACTATCGCGCGAATCTGCTCTTTCGCCATTTCAATATAGGCATCATATTCGAGATAGCGCACCTGCTTGCCCCGCGCATTGTCACGCACTACTCCCTCGAAGATGACGATACCTCCCACACTTGCGTGCGTAACAGCCTCTACCAGGGCATTTCTATCAAGAGGTTCACGCGTAAGTTGAATGATCGGTTCCATAACAATCACTCCTCCTGCTTGCTACCGCCGCCCATGGGGGGAATAAATACCAGCTCGTCATCCTCATGCAACACTGTCTCTGCCCCTACATAGCCTCGATTGACTGCACACGCCGAGCGTTCCATTACAGGCTGTATACGCGGAAAACGAGCCAGTAGCTGCGCACGAACGTCAGCGACTGTCGCACCGTCCTGCAACGTCAGAATCTCCTCATTCAACCCCGTAATCTCACGGAATAAAGCAAAATAACGAATACGTATCTTCATGCCGAAAGTATAACATATATGAGCTTAACGCGCGCTTTTCTGTACAATAACAACTGCCAGGCGCTCCAAAAGAGTGCGCAGTTCACCCATGTCACGACTACCAAAGTGTTAGCCCAATCAAGCTCTTTCTTCTTGATAGTTTCGCACTCTGTTAGTATGGCCAGTACTCTTTCTCTCTAAGCAACTTCTCAATATACGGAGTCACTTCCCAAAATGCTTTCAACTCTTCATACTCCAGCAGATACTTCTTATCACCCCTGCTTGTCCGTTTCACCGCCCGAATCATCAGGTTTCTATCGGTATGCTCGGTTGAGATAAACTCAATCACATCCGTGTTATAGCCCATCATTTGCAGTACTAGCGCTCGGAACGTATCGGTCAGAATATCTGCCATCCGCTTTTTCAATATGCCATGCCGCAACACGGGCTTGAAAGGAGCCCCAACGTGAAGCTGTTCGTGTAGTTCATGATGACAGCAGGGTGCACACAGTATCAAGCGCGCATTTCCGAGTATACCCTGTACAAGGGCCTCATCCGTTGCCGTATCACAAGCGTGTAAAGCCAGCACTATATCAGGTGCTACTTCAGGGACATAGTCGATGATCGCTGATAGCTGAAAACATATCTTGTCGAAGCCCAGTTCCCTACTATGCTGGTTACTTTTCTCAACCAGCATCCTATCGGTATCAATTCCCACAAGCTTCGCGGGAAGTCCACGTACATCGTTCAAATAGTGATACATTGCAAAACTGAGATATGCTGATCCGCAGCCGCAATCCAGGATATTCAAAGGCGACTTCTCGAAATGCTCAAGTTCACCTGTATGTTCCAGCAGCTTTAGAAACTCGTTGATCTGAGAAAACTTATCCCGCATCGCTGGGATAACTTTTCCGTCATCGTTCATAATTCCCGTTGCGTGCAAGAATGTATCAGCTTTATCAGCCGGCAGCGGTAAATTTTTCCTGGCATCGTGCGCGAGGTCTGGGACTCTCTCCCCCTGTGAAGCCTTCTTGCGCGTGAAGATACCTCTACCCTCTCTGGTTACCTGGATATGCACATCTTCTAGCGTGGTCTTTACTGTTACACTACTGAACGGCAACGCAAGCACCTCGTCCAACTTCGCGACAGCCTCGCCACCCCGGTAGTTCTTCGTAATATCTTGCCTGGAATCAAAGTATGAGAATTGCAAGTGCCTTGCCTGCTTGATCAGCACTGGTCGCACAACCACCCTACGCCACTGTACCTCATGTCCGCGAAGCTGCCCCTTGAGCGTTATGCGCAAAAAGATCTCTTCATCTAGTACCAGTTTCTTAATTGACTCTCTGTAATCGCTGCTCATCCGACAAGGCACCTCAATATAGATCGCTCTTTATGATCTCAAACACTAACTACGTTAGCATCTGAGATCATACCCGATAACTACTTTTCCATGCGTAAGGCAAGCTCAGCAAGCGTGCGCACTGCCATGCCTGTCGCGCCCTTCTCCTGATAGGGCTTCTTGCTATCAACATAGCTTGTACCCGCGATATCCAGGTGCGCCCACTTAGCATCGCCCACGAAATTTTCCAGGATTTTTGCCGCCGTCACCGAACCGGCTGCGCGTCCACCGGTCTGTTTGATATCTGCAATATCGCTTTTGATCTGTTCTCCATACTCCTCGTCCATTGGCATGGGCCAGAACTTCTCGCCTGCTGTCTTTCCTGCAGCAACGATTTCCTCGCTGAGTTCAGTGTCATTCGAGAATAATCCAGCCATGGTGTTACCTAGCGCAATGACTACCGCACCTGTCAGCGTTGCCACGTCGATAATCGGCGATAATCCCTCTTTCGCAGCATAAGAAAGAGCGTCGGCCAGCACGAGCCGCCCCTCTGCATCTGTATTGACGATCTCGATCGTCTTGCCATTCATGATACGCAGGATATCCCCTGGATGATAGGCTGTACCACTGGGCATATTCTCTGTAGTCGAGACCAGCGCGGTCACGTTAACCAGCGGTTTCAACGAGGCGATCGCCTGCATCGCACCAATCACAGCCGCAGCCCCTGCCATATCCCCTTTCATCTCGTCCATGCGATCAGCTGGCTTGAGCGAGATACCGCCGGTATCAAAGGTGATACCTTTCCCAACAAAAGCCATCCCCTTATTCGTGCTATTTGCCGCGCCCCGATAGCGTAATATAATGAATTTTGGCGGCTCTGCGCTTCCCTGTGATACACCAAGTAATCCGCCCATGCCCAGCTCTTCCATCTGTGGGCGATCCAATATTTCGCACTCCAGCCCAAATTGCGAAGCCATCGCGCTGGCGCGGTTCGCCAACTCAGTAGGTGTGAGAACGTTTGGCGGTTCATTCACCAGGTCACGCGCAAAGTTTGTTGCCTGCGCCAGGGCACTTCCTCGCCGAATAGCCTCCTCCAATCCAGCGCCATTTCCCTTGCCAGCAGCGAGCCAGATCTTCGTAATGTCTCGTTCCTCACCTTTGTCATCGGTGTGCTGGTACTTCCTGAACGTATACAATCCGAGCAACGCACCCTCTACCTGCGCCTGCATTCCTGTTTCTACTTCAATGGGCGTACCATCCAAGGCTAATGCCAGGGCGATCGTGTGTGCGCCAGTATTTTGCAAGTGGCGCGCTGAAATTGCGCTGGCTCTGCGAAGTATCTGTGCATTCAATGCCTCTAAAGAACCCAATCCAACCACCAGGACGCGCTTTACCGCCAGCTTTTCCATTGTATACACTGTCGTCATCTCGCCTAGATTGCCTTTGAATGCCCCATCTGCGCAAATCTGGCTAATGAGGCCATCTAATAGGGTATCCACTTCTTTCGTCATCTCAGGCAGCACGACGCCATTGCTGTTCTGCGCCTTCTTTGAGCGAGCTGCGCCCACGACAAGTGCATCACATACTACATTTTCTAATGCATTCCTTGTTACTTGAAAATCCATACAGTCACTTCCAATCTTCTAGTCGTGTATTGATGATCAAAAAGACATTGACCGACCATCTATACTTTGGTCGGTCAAATTGATCGCCTACGCTATGGCCTATAATAGCAAATTCTGCCAGAAATAGCTATATTTGCTGTGTCAGTCCTGGAGATCCTTCAACTGGTCTCTCTTTTCTCCTGCCTCTGTGGTAACAAACGATCCACTACCTCTAACAGTTGACGCGGTTTGAATGGTTTGGTCAGGTATTCGTTACAGCCAATCTGCATCGCCGCCTCGTTCTCGTCATTCAGCGCATAAGCTGTGACAGCGACAATTGGTACATTCGCCAGTTCTGGACGAGCCCGGATCAACTGCGTCGTGCGATAGCCATCGAGGACCGGCATCGAGAGATCGGTGAGAATAAGGTCGACCCGTTCACGATCAAGTATCTCTAACGCCTCTCGTCCGTTCGAGGCAGTAAGGCAGTAGTATCCACGTGTAGATAAAACTCTTTCTATCAGAATGCGATTTGAGACCTCGTTCTCGACGACCAGTATGGTTGGCTGGCCTTTGCCAGGGATATGTGTATTCATAATCAATTACTCTTTTCAATAAAAGCCATAACACCAACGCTTTAACGCAGAGAGGATACCGCGGGCAAAGTAAATGAAAAAGTAGAACCTTGTCCTAGTAGACTCTCTACAGCGACCTCGCCACCTTGTAATTCAATGAGCTTTCTTGCAATAGTCAGGCCCAGGCCTGTGCCGCCGAAACGCCTCGTCGTACTGCCATCGGCCTGGCGAAACGCTTCAAAAATATACCCCATTGCCGCTGGTGAAATGCCGATACCGCTATCATGGACAGATACACGAATCATGTCATAGTTTTCCAGCAGCATACAGCGAATAGTCACCCCACCTGTTTCTGTAAACTTCAAAGCATTTGAGACCAGGTTGATGACGATCTGACGGATGCGATGACTATCAGCCATCACCATCAGTTGAGGCTCAGCCATCTCAAGAGACAGGCTTAGCCCTTTATTGTTAGCCAGTGGCTTGAGTTGATTCAAGACTTCTTTCAAACATGGTTCCAGGTCCAACGGCTCAACCTTGACCTCAAGCCGGTCTGCTTCAATCTTTGACAGGTCGAGCATATCATCTACAAGGCGCGTGAGATCCTCGGCACGTCTTACCATGAACTGGATATGTTCTTCCTGTTCAGCCGTAAGCTCTCCATCCAGGAATCCCTCTAAAATTAACGCACCATAACTGATAATACTGTGTAACGGAGTACGTAATTCATGTGTAACTGTGGCTAGAAATTGTGACTTCAAATGATTAACCCGTTCAAGAGCCGCGTTCTTATCCTTTACTTCCGCGAATAGCAGTGCATTTTGAATAGCAATTGCCGCTTGCACTGCTGCATTCTTCAATAGAAAGGTATCTTCTCTTGTCACCTGGTGTGGTTTGTCGTCATAGAGAATAAAGACTCCAATAGATTGTTCTTGTAGCAGCAGAGGAACCGCCATTACTGAGCGGAACCCGGCTTCAAGTGCCATAAGCGCCCAGGTTTCGCCACGTTCCTGGTAGATACTGGCAATATCTTCACCATAGACAATTTTTTGTTTCTGCATCGTGATATATGCCAGGTTCTGATCCAGTTCACGCAGTGCTGGGCGTGGAATGCGTGACTGCCGCATTCCATAGGGAATCGTCGTTTGATTAACCTTTGTTGCACCAACAGCCTTGTGATTATCGCTTGACGTGCCAATCCGTGCTGAGGGGATAGCCACTAATTTTGTCGTTACTGCCAATGTGATATCGCTGACTGGGTCAGCATGTACAGTTACCGCTCCCTGCTGTCTGAAGGGTTGGGTATTGGTTGTACTGGCAATATTCTGATTTGATGCTTGATCCGACGACCAGTGTGCTACCGCCCAGGGTTCTAGCATCTCACGTCCATAAAGCAGCAGGGACACATTTTTTACCTGCGTAATCCAACCCAGGCGGGACACGATTTCGCCCAGCAGGTGCTCCAGGTTAAGAGTTGAGATGAAAGCATCGCTCATTATCAGCAAATCTCTCATCTGTTTTGTCATCAGTTGACTTTCGCTCTCCTGGACAGAGAGTGACTGCGAGAGTAGATTAAATGAGTGCGCTAGCATACTCAACTCATCACTAGTCGACGGCTGTCTCCCCATGCTTGCATTGCCGCTATCTGCCACCAGAGATCTCACACCCGCTTGAATGCGCCGTAGAGGTCGGATGAAGAATATGAGCGTAATTAATGCAGAGGCTGTTATGCCAAATGCAAACACAAATATGCCAATTGCCAGAAGAATCAGTACATAACGCTCTATATGAGTGTTCACGCTGTACAGAGGTTCGACATCTACGATCGCCAGGGAAGGCGAAGACTTCAATTGATTTATTGCTCTGGCAGTTTTTGCAAAGATCAGATAGCGTTGTGGTCCATCTATAAAATTGACTTCATCAGTGCTACAGAGAGCGCTTACCGATATCAAATGATCGAGGTGAAACCCTCTCAATGTTGATCCGAGTACACGTTTTCCCTGGCATAAGACCACGTTGAACCCTGTCTCTTGTACCAGGCTCAGCGCGAAATCATCATCAATGGCTTGTGCCGCAATAAGCACACCCTTCGGCGCGTTGTTTTGATCCACGATCGGCACCGCGACATTTAGCATCCATTCATACGACCCGGAAGTTGATGGAACCTGTTGTAACGTTGAGGTAGCATGTCCTTGCAACGCCAGCTTTATCAAATCTACTGCTACAGGCGCATTGTTATCGATCGTATGTTGTTTATCTGAAAGTTGGGCAACTAACTGGCGATTCTTGGCAAGAATATCAAGTGAAGCGAGGAATATGTGATATTGCGTGGGAACATAGGCAAGGACATTTTCCAGATGTTGTCGAGTGTGCTCTGTTATATGATGGGATAACGAAGAAGACACATCGCTATTCTGTGCTACCTGATATAAATCTTGCATCAGTGTAACAGATGCTGATTGATACGCGTCCTTGAGCATTGTGAGGTGTACCGCAGCGTCACTTCTTGCTTTTCGCTCCGATAGATATTTCAGTGCACCCAAAGATAAGGCTGAAAAAATAATCAGGCACAGCAAGAGCGTTAGCGCCACAACAAGTATGAGTTTTCCCCCCAATGACCGCACTTTGAATCTCATGCGAACCTTTCTCGCAATGTAAAAGTAAGGGTAGGACGGGGTGCCAGCTCGTCCTACCCCTACCGCACGAATGCCAAAAGCAACGTGAAACTCTAAGAGGTGCGCGTGCAAACCCCATGGGGAAAAGGTTGCACGTAAATCCAGATGAACGTTACAAGCTGCTCGTCGAGGTGGATCTGCTTGCTCACGGACATCCCGCCTTCCGTCCTAGGCCTATGTATTATAACGTATAACTGGGCACATTGATATCATATTTAGGAGCAATTATCCCCGATCGCCAAATAACTGAAAAATTGTGAGTTAATTGAGATTTTTGCTCATTTTACGAAACTTTTCCCTCTTTTTTCTCTTTGCTAACCTGAATGAGTAGGAGCCCATTCTTCGCGCAAAACCCCCATGCATAGATTATCCACTCCTGTTTCAAACTGCTACCTGCTAGATGTAATTCAGTTTGAGGTTGAGCTTGGACGAGCAGAATCAAGCCTTTACTCAGACAACTCTTAGGGAATCTCGGTCCATATAATAGGGCCATTGATGGTTTCTTGATCCACCTGGAGCGCCGTATTATGCTGCGTATCTACCAGGTAAATTCCTGTCCGTACATCATTTAACGCTACGATGAGCCGGTGCGGTGAAGAAACAGACCAGCTAAATGTAGAGGCAAGTCCACGTAATGTGAGAGGGTGCAATTTCAAACTGCCCTGTATATCAACCCTGACGGACTGTTTGCCTGTGCTGTAGACCAGTTGCTGACCATCCATTGACCATGCCGGAGTTGGCTCACTGGTTACTCCTCCAGCAACGAACATGTCAACCATCGTGGTCACATTTACTATATGCAGTGCTCCTACACCAGATGAAATAGTATCAAGGTAGTCGATGTGCGTGCCATCCGGCGACCATTGGGCAAAATTAACCTGCTTATCCCTGGTTAAAATGGTAGGTATCGCCCCGGGAATGAGATCGATACACCACAGGTTGGCCGCCTGCCCCAGAAATGATGTCACAAGTAGCCAGCTTCCTATACCACCATGTCCACCAGCCTGGCTGTAAATCGCTTGTACGTAATCCCCCTGTATAATCTCTTGCGGAAATGCACTGCCCCCATTACCTACGCGGCGCAACCAGATGCTATGGACATGTCCAATTGTCCCTACACTCCAGGTGATCGCAGGAGTATCTGTACTCGGCGACCAGTCAAGGCTAAGCACTGTATCATTTGGCCTGCCCTGGACATTGACATTATCTGTAATCACTAATAATCCGTGATTCTGAATATTATAGTCCAGGATGCTCGTTACCCCATTATGGCTTAATTCAAATGCAATACGTATGCCATCGGGAGACCAGACGGGATGAGTAACACTTCCTTTGATAGGGAGCGGCACCATCTGTACGGTACCCGTCTCTGTGGAGAGTATATAGAGGCTTGTTGCACCTGTACCCGTAGGATCAGCTACAAATGCTAACATGTTACCATCCTTTGACCATGCCAGGCTACCCAAAATCGCTTCACCCGTACTTGTATCCCAAACCGATGAAGGGGATATTCCTGCTTTCAGCAGCGGTTGGCGGATAGCAGTATCGCTTTGCCCATCGCTGCGAATCGTATGGACAAATGCGTGCTGCAGGTCGATATAGGCCAGCATGTCGCCTGCGGTTCGCCCTGGTAAAGGTGGACTGACAACCCAGTCTTCAGCTACTGTAACCTGTTGAGGTGTCAGCTCTTTAGCTTTTGTGGTGCCGTCAGCAGGCGCACTCCACAGTGAGCCATCCCGTAAGAATACAAAATATATCCCTGCGGGTAGAGGGCCACCGAAAGCAGGTGCTGCAGGAGGTGTAATCGCGCTATTGCTACTGACCGGGTGAGTATTATTTTGCAACGAGAGGTTCCAGCCAATCAAACTACCTACTCCAAGCGTCAGCAAAAGTGTAGCAGCGATGGCAACCTGCATGGCGCGTAATCCCCATCGTTTGTGGCGCTTTTGAATTCCTGGCTGTAGAGATGGCAATGATTGAGTCGTGGAAGTTGAGGATGAATCAGCTGTGGCGCGACGCCCACCAGGTAAAGCTACCAATTGTGGACGACTTGGCGTATCCCGTCGCACATTGTTATAGGGGACTGTAAGGTCGAGATCTTTATCCACTCTGGTACCATCGTGTGTACCCGTGAGTTCAAGGTACTCAGGCGAAGAAAAGATTCTTTCGCGTAGAGCCGGACCTGGTTCGACACGTGGCATTTGCTCAAGGAGCGCATCAAAACGGCGGTAATCGGCGAGAACTGTACTGCAATGGATACAATCCTGTAGGTGTGCAGCGATTTGTGATTCAAGTTCTGATGCAGACTCTGCTGTTTCCCCCCAGGCGAGCGAGTCGTCAAGGCAAGCACTTAAAAGCTCCTCGACTTGCTCGCAGTTCATTTTGTGCCTCCTTGCTCCAAGGACCGATAATGCTCACGAAAAGATTGTCGCGCACGTGATAAATACATTTTGACACCGCTCTCCGCAATATTTAACGTCTTGGCAATCTCGCTGTAAGAGAACCCTTCCTGGGTATAAAGCAGCAGGGCTGCCCGATATTGTTGTGGCATGCGTCGAAGCGCCGCGCGTACCAGTTCCGTCGTTCCATATATTTCTTGTGGGTCCGCGCTTTCAACATCTGCTGGCTCGTGATCAAGGTCCTGCCAGGGTAGCCAGGCGATCAATTTCCTGCGACGAAGCGCATCATACGCTGTATTCGTCGCAATTCGATAGAGCCAGGCCGACAACTTCAAGCTCGCATCCATTTTAGGTAACGCCCGAAATGCCTTCAGAAAGGTATCTTGGGTCAGGTCGTCTGCCTGTTCGCGATCCCCCACCAGGTGATATACATAGTTGTAGATAGGTGTCTTATATTCGTCGTAAATCTGGTCAAAGGACCAAGTACTTTCCTTGGTTTCCACCCTGGCCATGCGCTACAATCCCTTCGATGGCTACAGCTATCGTCTTGTCCGTTCCATACAAGTGATAGTAGCTCATCTCCGTTTCGCGCAGGCTTACCTAGGACTGTTCCTGCGGTGCTGGAAAGGCTTACATCCTTCTGTGTAGTGGAACGGACAACCAACGCTTTCAGTAACATGGCGAACATTCCGTTGACCTCTATTCGCCCGGTACGTTGAGTACATGGTAGCATATTTTTATTTGAGCCTTGAATTGACTGGCCTTCTGGTTAGTACTATTGGGCAAGGGAGCAGGAATCCTTCTTGAAAAAGCAAAGTCCCATCAAGTTGCCCACAACTCTCATGTATGGTACCATACACCCATGAACCTTTGATTCACTTGGACTCCCGATAATGGAAGACGTCTGGAACGTGCCCGATAGAAAGCAAACACAAGGCGTGCGCACTGTCTGGTGGGAGGAGGACGCATCTGGGGCGGCTGTCCGCCTGCTGGACCAGTCACTTCTTCCCCAAAAAGTTGTCTATCTCAGGCTAACGCAAGAACAAGAAGTCGCGGAAGCTATCAAATCCTTGAAGGTACGCGGTGCGCCTGCAATAGGTGTCACCGCCGCTTTTGGTATGGCACTCTCGCTTCGCAGTTTGCTCAGGGAGCAGAATGGAGCACTGACACTTAGTGCGATACAACAACACCTGCACTTCGTTGGTAAATTGCTTGTTCAGACTCGTCCTACCGCGGTCAATCTCTCCTGGGCCATAGACCGTATGCAGTTGTGTGCCGAGCTGGCGATCAACGATCATTGTTCGCCGCATGACCTCGCGCAGCTTTTGTGCAATGAGGCCCAGTTAATTGCTGACGAGGATTTTGATGCCTGTATGTCAATGGGCGTCTACGGGGCGGAACTGATTGCAGATGGTGATACGCTCCTGACGCATTGCAATGCTGGCGCCCTGGCTACTGCTGGCTGGGGAACCGCCCTGGCTCCTATGTATGTGGCACATAAAGCAGGGAAGCATATTCATGTTTTTGTCGATGAGACCCGCCCAGTCCTTCAAGGAGCCCGTTTGACCGCCTGGGAGCTTCAACAGGAGGGAATCCCACTTACCTTGATCACTGACAATATGGTGGGGCATTTTATGCGTTGTGGCGACATTAAGGCTGTTTTCGTCGGAGCGGATCGCATTGCTGCTAACGGAGATGTAGCGAACAAGATCGGCACATACGGCATTGCTGTGCTGGCACAGGCCCATTCTATCCCGTTCTACGTTGCTGCCCCATTATCAACCATTGACCTCAACATACCATCTGGAAACCACATTCCTATGGAACAACGCGACCCCTCAGAAGTGACGAGTGTGGGTGGAACATCCATTGCCCCGCCTGGCATACTGGCCGCCAATCCCGCTTTCGATGTTACCCCTCATGACTATATCACTGCCATAATTACCGATAGGGGTATTATTCGTTCTCCTTATGTGGAGGAACTGCGCCGGGTTTGTTCAGATTCAGAAAATCGCAAAAGTAGGAAGCAGGTTGAATAGTAATGGAGACAGGAGTAGCATCAACCGTTGCGCAACATGCTCAGAGCGTTTTGGGCAAAGAAAGATATCGTTATGTCAGTGCCGTAGTAGCAAACTGCAAAATGCTTGCCCTGAAATTAGAGTCACAGGAGGAAGCAGAAGAAAATAGCGATACACGCGAGGCTATCGACTTAGAAGCACTGGTCATTGCTGCTTATCTGCATGATATTTCTACCGTGGCACATAGTTTCCACGACCATCAACTCAAGTCAGCAGAAATGGCTGTTGAGTTTTTACGCGGTCTCGATATATCCGAAGAGCAAATCAAAAAAGTTGAACAGGCGATTCTGGTACATACTACCGCGTTTACTCCTGAAGAACGGCAGAGTGTGTCGATAGAGGGCCGAATCCTCTATGATGCCGATAAGCTCGGCCGGATGAGTGGCTTGGCTGTTGTCACAACGTTGATCGAGTTTGGAGCTCGCTATCCTGATCGAGCCGTCACCGGCGATGTGCTCGCTGCCATCCTTCGGCATATCGAGGAATGCTTTGTGGAGCTTTATCAATCACTGAATACGGCTCCTGCCCGAGAAATGGTCCAGGTGAAATTTGGCCATACTCTGGCCTTCCTCGATGGCGTTATTGAACACCTGGCCGAATCCACGCCTGTCTGACCGGTTTTGTTATACAATGTACTCGCATCATAGTTTATTATGGAGGGTTTGAAGAGTTGTCCATTTTGGTTGTTGGTTCTGTAGCCCTGGATACCGTGGAAACACCGTTTACCAGGAAAGAAGAGACCTTGGGAGGCGCTGCATCCTATTTTACCACTGCTGCCTCGCTCTATAACCAGGTGAATCTTGTCGCTGTAGTTGGGAGCGACTTCCCTAGGGAGTACCTGGATTTTTGGCGCAGCCGTCCAGTCAATCTTGCTGGTCTCCAGATCCAGGAGGGCAAGACATTTCGCTGGATTGCGCGTTATCACCTGGATATGAACTCCCGTGATACCCTGGATACCCAGTTGGGAGTCTACGCAGGATTTCATGCCGTTATCCCTGACGAATACCGTCAAAGTCCGCTGCTCTTTCTAGCGAATATCCAGCCGGAGTTGCAGCTGGAGGTGTTGGAACAGATACCCAATGCCCGTTTGACGGTGCTTGATACGATGGAATTGTGGATAATGACTGCGCGTGCACAATTGACTGAGGTGATTAAACGCGTTGATTTCCTCTTGATGAGTGAAGAAGAGATTCGCCAGTATACTAATCAAGCCAGCATAGTAACAGGAGTACGCCAACTCCTGGCGATGGGTTTGAAATACGTCATCGTCAAACAGGGGAGTTATGGCGCACTCCTCTTTGGAGCTGATGGTACCTACTTTAGCGCACCCTCTTACCCTCTCGAGGAGGTCATCGATCCCACCGGTGCTGGCGACGCTTTCGCAGGCGGTTTTCTTGGCTACCTCTCAACTGTTCAGCCCGCGCCTGATGGTTGCTACTCTATCGACGATATCAAATGCGGTGTGGTCCATGGCAATATCATTGGTTCATATGTCTGCGAAGATTTCAGTATCGGTCGTTTGCGTACCTTGACCATGGATGATATCGCAGCACGGTATCAAGCCCTGGTTGATTGTTCTCATTTCGAACCTAGTTGGCGAAATACTATGGGGATGCAATTTATTGCTCCTCGATAAAGGAATGACAATTTTATGACTACTTCATTTCGTGGAGATGTCAAAGACATCTCACTGGCTGCTCGCGGTAAAGACCGCATTGAGTGGGCAGCAAAAGATATGCCCGTGCTACGCCTTTTGCGGGAGCGCTTTGCTAAAGATATGCCTCTGAAAGGCGTGCGCATGTCGGGTTGCCTCCATATCACAACAGAGACGGCTAACCTGGCTATCACCCTGAAAGCAGGCGGAGCCGATCTCGTGCTCTGTGCCTCCAACCCTCTTTCAACGCAAGACGATGTCGCTGCTGCACTGGTGAGCGAATATGGTATTCCCACCTACGCTATTAAGGGTGAAGATGAAAAAACCTATTATCGCCATATCAATACCGTCCTTGACCACAAGCCCAACATGACTATGGACGATGGCTGCGATCTCGTTTCGACCATCCATACCACTCGCACTGAGCTTATTCCCGATATCATCGGGGGGATGGAAGAGACCACTACGGGTGTCATTCGACTAAAAAGCATGGAGAAAAAAGGCGTTCTGCGTTTCCCAGTCCTCGCAGTCAACGAATCCGATACCAAGCACATGTTCGATAATCGCTACGGCACCGGGCAGAGTTCGCTTGATGCCATTGTACGCTCAACCAATATCCTCCTGGCTGGCCGCACATTTGTCGTCCTTGGTTATGGCTGGTGTGGCCGCGGTGTCGCTTCCCGCGCGCATGGCATGGGTGCCAATGTCATCGTCACCGAAGTAGATCCTACGCGCGCATTGGAAGCTGTTATGGACGGCTACCGTGTCATGCCCTCTATCGAAGCTGCTGCTCTCGGCGATATTTTCATTACCGTAACCGGTAATGTCAATGTCATCGATGAACAACACCTGGCCCGCATGAAAGACGGCGCTCTGATTGCAAACTCTGGGCATTTTAACGATGAGATAAACATCCCCGCCTTAGAAAAACTTGCTACAGGTGGTAAGCGCCGTGTGCGAGATTTTGTCGACGAGTACACTTACGCCGATGGACGCCGTGTTCACCTGCTGGCTGAGGGCCGCCTCGTCAACCTTTCAGCCGCAGAAGGCCATCCCGCCAGCGTTATGGATATGAGCTTTGCCAATCAAGCGCTGGGTTCTGAGTACATGCTTGCCCACGCGCGTGAATTGCAGCCTCGCGTCTATACCCTCCCAGCTGAATTGGATAAGGAGATCGCCCGCCTCAAGCTTCATGCTATGGGTGTGCGTATCGATACGCTCACGGCTCAGCAAGACGAATACCTCAATTCATGGGAGTCCGGCACGTAACGGCCTTGACATCGCTTGTATTAGCTCAGTATACTGATACAGACGTACTTACACAATTGAACATGTGCAGTAACAACTGCTCTCATCAAGAGAGGTGGAGGGAGACGGCCCGATGAAGCCCGGCAACCCCCCTGCGTAAGCGGGAAGG
This sequence comes from uncultured Chloroflexia bacterium, assembly GCA_963775585.1. Taxonomy (GTDB): domain Bacteria; phylum Chloroflexota; class Ktedonobacteria; order Ktedonobacterales; family Ktedonobacteraceae; genus UBA11361. The sequence goes on from CAVZJN010000007.1 coordinate 51,925, forward strand.
GTGCCAATTCCGGCGGAACTTTTCCGCAAGATGAGGGGAATAAGCAATTACTCTTAAACCCCTGAAATCTCAGGGGTTTTTTGTATCTTGCACCCCGAAGTTTGAATATACAACCAGTTCTACATTTTCTCAGTTCTACATTTTCTAAAAGGAGGAAGCCCGCATTGAGCAATTTTATGAGAAGTCCAAAATCCTTTTTCACCAGTGAATCGGTGACTGAGGGACATCCCGATAAACTCTGTGACCAGATATCAGATGGTATACTCGACGCCATTTTAGCCCAGGACCCCCTGGCCAGGGTAGCTTGCGAAGCTGCTACCACGACGGGGCTTGTACTCGTTGCAGGTGAGATTACTACTTCTGCCTGGATCGATATGCCTGCGGTTGTCCGTAAAACCATTGAGCAGGTGGGCTATATCAATGCAGACTATGGTTTTGATTATCGTACATGTGGGGTAGTTACCTCAATTGGGAAGCAATCACCTGATATCGATCTGGGTGTCAGCCGCTCAGTAGAGGTTAAGAGCGGCTTTGCTCACTTAAGCGATGATGAGTTAGAGCAGATCGGCGCGGGTGACCAGGGCATGATGATCGGCTTTGCCTGTAACGAAACCCCTGAATATATGCCTTTAACCATCAGCCTTGCCCATCACCTTGCCCGGCAACTCTCGCAGGTGCGCCGCAAATCGTGGGGCGGTAATGGCCCAATGACCTACCTGCGTCCTGACGGCAAAAGCCAGGTCACCGTACAATATGAATACGGTCGCCCGAAACGTGTTGACACCGTTGTCGTCTCAACACAGCACGCCAGTTACATTGACCAGGAACAAATTCGCCTCGATGTCATCGAGCATATTATCAAACCCGTTATTCCCGCAGGTTTGCTCGATAGTTCTACGAAATTTTTAGTCAACCCCACTGGTCGCTTCGTTACCGGAGGCCCCATGGGAGATGCTGGCCTCACTGGCCGCAAAATAATCGTGGATACCTATGGGGGTATGGCTCGCCATGGTGGTGGTGCCTTTAGTGGGAAAGACCCGACCAAAGTCGATCGCTCTGCTGCTTACGCAGCGCGCCACATCGCGAAAAATATAGTGGCAGCCGGGCTTGCCGATCGCCTGGAACTTCAAGTAGCCTATGCCATCGGTGTAGCTCGTCCCCTGTCCATTTTTGTCGAGACATTTGGCACAGGCAAAGTCTCCGACGACGAAATTCTGCGCTTGATTAACGAGCATTTCGATTTGCGCCCGGCTGGCATCATCCAGTCTCTGAATCTCAGGCGTCCCATCTACCAGCCAACCGCCGCTTTCGGCCATTTTGGTCGCACCGACATCGACGCTCCATGGGAATCCCTAAACAAAGTTCCCATGCTCCGCAAAGGCGTCGGCGTCTCCGTGTTGCAAAGCAGTGAAAGTGGGGTTGAGACCATTTCATAGTCACATCCTATCAGCACATCCCATAAGATTGAGTGAAACCACAGGTATGGTTCACTCAATCTTGCTGCTGTTCCTATGTTTAATCCTTGCTCTAATCTCGTATAATGATGATTGATTGATCGAAAATTTGTATATGACTAATGAATGCAACAGAAAGAGCAGAACACTTTGGACTTCTCACTCAATGAAGAGCAGTTGGCAATTCGGGACACCTGCCGAGAATTTGCTCAACAAGAAATAAAACCTCTTGCCGAAGAAATGGATCGCACAGGAGCTTTTCCTTACAAACTTATTCGCAAGATGGCCGAGTTGGGGTTACTGGGACTTCCTTTTCCTGAAGAATACGGCGGCGCCGGTGCAGATTTCCTCTCCTACTGCTTGGCGATAGAAGAAATATCGCGCGCCGACGTCTCCATCGGAATCACAATGGAGGCCCACACTTCTCTCGGAGCAAGCCCTTTCTTCTATTATGGAAACCAAAAACAAAAGGAGCGTTTCCTCGTACCCCTGGCTCGTGGTGAGCAACTATGGGCCTTTGGTTTAACGGAGCCCGAGGCCGGCTCCGACTCCGGCGGTACCCAGACACGCGCTGTGCTACAGAATGGCTACTGGCATATAAATGGCTCAAAGAGCTTCATCACGAACGCCGGTACAGAAATGACCGGTGGTGTCACCATTACCGCCGTCACGGGAATGCGGCCCGATGGGTGCAAGGAAATCACCAATATCATTGTGCCAAAGGGTACACCCGGCTATATCATAGGCAATCCCTATAAAAAAATGGGCTGGAAAGCCTCGGATACTCGCCCCCTCACCTTTGAAGACTGCGTTATTCCTGAGAACGATATCCTCGGTCAGCGCGGCGATGGCTTTAGGCAATTCATGCAAATACTTGATGCTGGGCGTGTTGCCATCGCAGCTCTCTCTGTTGGACTGGCACAGGCTTGCCTGGATGAAGCCTTGAGCTATGCGAAAGAGCGCAAACAATTTGGTCAGCCCATCAGCAAATTCCAGGTTACCCAGTTCAAACTTGCCGATATGGATACAGAAATTGAACTGGCGCGTTTAATGTATCAAAAGGCCGCCTGGTTGCAGATGCAGGGTGAACCTTACTCGCGCGAGGCCTCAATGGCAAAACTCTTTGCCTCGGAAACCGCCAAACGCGCTGCTGATCAAGCCGTGCAGATACATGGTGGTTACGGCTTTATGGACGAATATCCCGTCTCGCGTTACTGGCGTAGCGTCAAGGTAAACGAAATTGGCGAAGGCACCAGCGAGGTCCAGCGAATGGTTATCGCGAAATATCTCGGGTGCTAGCAAGCAAACAGAAAAATCAAGAGGAGTGAATCAGCCATAATAAGTGGGTTGGCCATATTTGCCAACCCACTTATTATGGCTTGCTCAGTTCATTGGCCAGCTAAAGGCCTCCAGTGTTGCAGCCGGATTGATGGTGCTTCCCGTTGTAGCTCCGGTATTATTGATCGTCCATACCGCCGTATCTCCGTTCACCGCGAGAAACTGAGCATCGTTCAAAACATCCCCAACTATGATATTAGATTTTAAGACCGCGTCATATATGCCGTAACTGCCATCGCCATTTTGCCACAGCACGAAATCTTTACCGGCCTGTAGCGATGAGGCAGAACCAATAGCTCCACTCACCAGTGTTGGTGAGGCATCAAGTGAGTCTGAGAGTGGATACATCATCAAATTCCCTCGCACACTACTGTCAAGTGCCGCTGAATAATAATTCGTATTGGCCCACGAGGTCATCGGCGGTGTACCGGTGTTCGGCGTCGCCACTGGTACAGCTGTGCCGGTCGAAGTTGGCAATGGCGTAGCGTTTGGGGTAGTCTGCGTTAAACCCCCTCCATCAGCAGTGTTGAGCAAGAAAAGTGTATTGTTGACAACGGCCGGCGTGAAAGATAGCCCATCCTGTAGAAACAATTGCTTAATCGTCATCTTATGCCTCTCTGCCGGTCCATGTGATGGTATCACTTCTAACACCTGTTGGGTCCATATATTGCTGTGCAGGTTCTCATCGTCGCTCCGCCATTCTTCCGCCCAGAAGATCTGCGAACCATCATTATTGGCGGTCGGGGAAGTAAAAATGTGGTCCGGGCTTGCTACCGCGATCTCTGTAGCAGCAAAATCGTTGTTCTCGCCTAGCGGATAGCGTACAAGATGTGAGGAGCCATTCTCGTCAACCATCGCGACCAGTAGCGTATTCTGAATAAACCAGATACCCTGAATAGGGGTATGTATCCAACTGAGTGTAGCATCCTGGTTAAATGTGCCTGAAACAAGTGTCACCGGCTGGTTGGGCACAGCAGTACCTCCATCCGATCGCCCTACCAGGGAAAGATACCGTAAACTCCATGTACGAACGAGTGAGTGTGACGAATGGTCGGGCAATATTGGATGTGTAGCAACCTGTGGTTCATCAAATTGTAACCAGACCAACCAGTCATTTGAGTTACCCAATACAATCAATGGGCTAGTGCTGGCAGTGGCAAGCAAAGGCATGCTGACCTTCGTTGCGCGATCCAACTGTTCAAGCATCCAATTACTATTTTCGCCATCTCCGTACGCTGTATAGTAAATAGATGCCTGATCGGCCACGGCGCTTACCACGTGATTGTACACTGTCGTTGTCGTGTAACTGACCTTTGCAACATCGGTGGGATGGCTCACGACCAATGGTGCAGGCGCATTACCCATCTGGTCATGCGCCATAAGCAGTAATGACGTGATCCCTCCCATCATCAATGTCATCAAAAATGCTGCCGCTAAACCGATTGCCGCAAACTGTCCAAATGTACGACGCCGCTTTTTATGAGTTGCTCGGATGATCGGCAAGGGCCCTGTGTCTGCTGATGAAAAGGCAGCCAGCGGATCAGTTTTAGATGAGGAATGAACGTGCTCTCGTAGGTAGGGCTTGAGGAATTCCGGTGGCGGCTGTACTGAAGATGAAGACCGTTGCATAACCTGTGAATGCTCAGCAGCCAGTGCTCGCATGAGCTTTGCATACATATCAGGAGGCGGTTCCAGCACTGACAGTGAACGGATCTGTTCGCCGATCAGGCCGTAGCGAGCAAGCGCATTTCTGCAAGAAGGGCATTGCTCCAGGTGAGTATCCAACTCAGCGGTAACTACATCGTCAGTATTCAATTCTCGGTGTGCAGCCAGCAACACCTGTGCCTCGGTGCAATTCACTCTTCGCTCACTTCTTGTTTGTACAAGTTTATAAAACGTTCTCGCGCTCGCATCAAACGCATTTTCACAGCTGATGCGCTGATATGTAATATTTCTGCGATTTCAGCGCAGGAACGCCCATCATTTTCGTATAGCCAAAGGCATACTGCATATTTAGGCGGCATTTGCTTCAGGACACGTTCTACAATCTCGCGGTCTGCCACGCGGCTCTCAAAACGTCCCCCATCATAGCCACCACGTTCGTACATTGAATTTCCGTTGCTAATGCGCCCGCTACGGTCCTCTTCAATGTTGTTGAAACCTTCTGAGGCTGCGCCACCTGAGTCAGATAGGACACCTGCCCCAATGCCACGATCTTCATTGAATAACGACAGGGGTAACCACGCTATCAATCTTCTTCTGCGTAACGTATCCGTTGTCGTGTTTGCTGCTATCCGGTAGAGCCATGCCGAGAGCGCACCCGGCTGTACGACTGTACCGCCTAATAGCGCTTTATACGCCTTGACAAATACGTCCTGCGTAAGGTCATATGCCTGCTCACGATTACTGGTCAGGTGATAGATGAAATTGGTAATTGGCCCCTGGTAGCGGAGGAAGATGGCCTCGAAATCCGCCACTTCAACCTTCTGTACCGGCTCTTGCACAGCTGATACAGCTAATTGAGGGTGTGTATCCACCACCGCTTCCCCCTCATTGCCTCTTTCTACACTACTTTCCTCATTCACTGCCAATGGAAGTATAGGAAGCCCTTTACGTTCAGCATCTATAACTGAGTGTAAATCGCTATTCGAATTGTAGAAACGGATAGATGCGTCCATTGGTTACAACAACCTTATCTAATATATAAGTATAAAAGGGTAGAGTTTAATTCTGTTATACATTGACGTAATTTCATTCTCTCGTAGCATAACATATGAAACTACCTTATGCTGTGAACTATGAAACATAAGGTACCTGGAAGGAATAATTTCCTACTAGCGCCACATAGTAGCTTCACGCTGCGCTATCTCATCCCGTGCAATTGCCTCCGGGTCATACTCCAGCAATGGCCTGGAACAACAAGGGCTAATGGTCTGTAATTGGTCAGCTTCAAACTGCTGTTGGCACACACTGCACTCTAAATGGCTGAGATAGCTGAAAATGCCCACTATACTCAATACTATATCACAACATTGCCAATTCCCTCCATTTCTGCTACCATAACCCCATGACAACGCGCCAACAAACAACACAACCAGGCTGGAATTTCGTCGGTCACGAACACGCCCTCGACCTGCTACGTCGCACACTGACTGTGCAGCAAGTGCGCCATGCCTACCTTTTCACTGGTCCGGAACATATTGGCAAGACGCTCCTTGCCCTCCGTTTTGCCCAGACCCTTCTTTGCACAGGTGGCCCAGATCCCGCGGTAGCTCCACTGGTACCTTGCAACAAGTGTCTCTCCTGTCGTAAAGTCATGCACGGCAACCACCCTGACCTGCACATTATTACACGGTCTCCCGATAGGCAGTTCATACTCATTGAGCAAATCCGAGCCCTACAGAGCGACTCCGCGCGTAAAACTCTGGAGGGACGGCGCAACGTCTTCATCATCGAAGATGCACACGAGATGAACCTGGAGGCTGCAAACTGCCTCTTGAAAACACTCGAGGAGCCGGAGCCTGACGTTATTCTCCTCCTCACCGCACCTGATCCCGGTTTGCTTCTGCCAACCATCCTCTCACGTGTGCAGCAAATCACCTTACACTTGCTCACTGCCACGCAAATCAAATCTGCCCTGGAAAGACAATGGGGCGTCGATCAAGATGAAGCCACCTTAATTGCTACGCTGGCGGCCGGGCGCATGGGCTGGGCTGTGCAAGCTGTCGAAGACGAAGATCTGCTCACAGAACGCAAGGCTCAGCTTGAAACACTCGCTAAATTGCCTACTGTCGGCAAAGTACAACGCTTTGAAATAGCCCGGCGACTCAGCCTTGACCCCGAAAAAACTCGCACAGTTCTAGAGTTGTGGTTACTCTGGTGGCGTGATATGGTATTAGCGGCGCATAATTGCATTGACTTAACCGTCAATGTAGACATGCGTGATATCTTAGCACGGCAAGCAATGAAAGTCGGCATGAGCGAGGCAGAGCGCATGGTCCATGCTATCCTGGGCACAATGGAAGCCCTGGATCAAAATGTAAACACCCGCGCCGCGCTCGAAGTCTTAATGCTGGACGTACCAACAATCAATACGTAGGGGCAACCACTGCGGTTGCGCTGGCTTTGACGTACCAACGATGAAATCACAGGAGGGATACACAATGCGCACCGATTTCCAACACTTACTCATTCAAGAAGATAATCATGTTCTCAAGATCACCATGAATCGCCCAGAAGTATTCAACGCCTTCAATGATACTCTGTTGGACGAGATGGGTGAAGTATTGGAGAGAGCCGCGAAGGATAAAGCAGTGCGTTGCGTAGTCATCACTGGAGCAGGTCGAGCCTTTGGCTCTGGACAAGACCTGCGTGATTTTGGCGCGCTCCACGCCAGCAAAGGTGAAACACCTATCAAAGTCAGTGATCACCTGCAAAAATATCATCGAATGCTCTACGACATTCGCCATATGCCTAAACCCGTTGTCGCGGCTGTGCACGGCGTCGCTGCCGGTGCATCGTGCAATTTAGCGCTTGCCTGTGACATGCGTATTGCTGCCGACAATGCTCGTTTTATTGAAGCTTTTGCCAGAATTGGCCTTGTCCCAGATGCAGGTGGCGGCTTTTTCTTACCGCGCCTGGTAGGATTAGGAAAAGCGATGGAATTGGCTATGCTGGCTGACGAGGTAAGCGGCCAGGAAGCGGAGCGTCTCGGCCTCGTCAATCGCTGCGTCCCCCTTGATGAATTTGAAGAAGCGACCGCCGCCTTCGCTCAGCGCTTAGCCAATGGGCCAACGCAAGCTTATGCGCTTATCAAAGAACTCATGTATAAATCGCTTGAAAGCGACCTGGAAACATCTCTCAAATTAGAGGGTGAGTTACAAGATATCGCTGTCAACACCGCGGATTATCGCGAAGGGGTTAAGGCCTTCCTGGAAAAACGTTCCCCGCATTATCACGGTAGATGAGGATAGGTACCCACGGTGCGCATTGATGCCCTTTCATATAGTAATATACAGACTCAGGGTGCGCAGCGACGAGAGGCGCTGTACACCCTGAGTCCCCAACACCTGGAACACTGTTCCTCTCTTATCCTCCATGGTCTGCACGAGCGCAAATCGAGTGTCTCACCCAATGTACTCGTCCTGGGCGCGGGCGCTTGTACTGAGATTCCCCTGCTTGAGCTAACTCGTGGCTCCGATGAGGTTGTTCTTGCCGACCTGGATCTTGCCTCCATGCAGCAGGCCGCCAGGGAACTCCCAACGCCTGCGCTTCGCAAGCGCCTGCGCCTGGTTCAGTGCGACATCACTGGTGGCGTCAGCGCAAATTTGCACCGCTTGCTAGAGAAACAATCCTGGAACCTGCTCGTTTCACGCGGCGCACAGGCAGTCTTTGACGCCGCTGCTGAGTGTTTAGAGCAATGTCTGATTCCTGATCCACCAGAGCTTGAGAGTCTGGGAGCCGGTGAATTTGGCCTGGTTGTCAGTTCCCTCGTCCTTTCGCAACTCATTAGCTATCCGCTGCTTGATATACTCGACCGCGTACAGAGTATTGCACCTGAACTCCTGGGAGAGCAAGAACGTCACCGACGTTACCAGCAAGCCGCCAGTGCATTCCGTCAACGCGTTATCCAGGCTCATCTCCATCTATTGCAAAAACTCGTAGAGAAAGATGGCATCATCATCTTCATCAGTGACGTTCGTGGCTTTGTCTTTAACGTTTATGGTACTGATCACGATACAGAACACCGCCGTACCATGCCGCTTGTTCCCCGCACTCTACCAGACCTCATTCGCGATCACTTTACCGTAGTAGAAGAGAATCAATGGGAATGGCTCACGGACTTGCCAACTCATGGAAGATTAGGAAGAGGATATGATGTTGCTGGCTACATGTTGCGCGCATTGTAAGATTTTTCTCTTTCTCCCAACACACAGTAACGGTTGAACTTTTGGGTGAGCAGTAGATTGGCTTTAGACCCTGGCAATCGGCATATTCGCCACATCCGTCAGAGCACGATCCAGCAACTCGGCTGCTTCATCGATATCTTCGGCCTTCAATATCAGCGGCGGGATCATGCGGAGCGTACTCGTCCCAAGGTTATTGAGCAACAAGCCATGCTCAAGCGCCTGCTGCACAATCGTAGGCGCGAGTTCGTGCTGTACATGCACCGCCTGCATCAAGCCAATGCCGCGCGGATTATCAATGAAATGATACTTCTTACAGAATGCCTCGAGCTTAGTATGCCAGTAAGCACCCATCCTCGCTGCATTCTCCAGCAAATTTTCTTCCAGAATAGTTTTAATCGTCGCTATTCCAGCCGCACAGGCAATAGGATTGCCTCCGAAGGTGGTGCCATGATCGCCCGCCGTGAAGAGGTCAGTGCGCGGTCCCGTCAGCATCGCACCAATAGGTATGCCGCCTGCCAGCCCTTTTGCCATCGTCACGATATCAGGAACCACGTCAAAGTGCTCCCAGCTGAAGAACTTTCCTGTGCGTCCCATGCCTGCCTGTACCTCGTCGCAGATCATCGCCAGGTTCTGCTCATCGCACCACTGACGTACACCCTGAATAAACTCCTTGTTCCCTGTCCAGATGCCGCCCTCACCCTGTACCGCCTCAAGGAGTATCGCCACCGTCTTCTCGCTGGTAGCCGCTTTCAAAGCTTCCAGGTTGTTAAATGGAACCTGCTTGAACCCGTCAGGAATGGGCACCCATGTTGCCTGGTAGTAGGCCTGCCCGGTAGCCGCCGTTGTTGCCAGCGTGCGCCCGTGGAAGCTATTCTCCATACTGATAATTTCATAGGCGCCATCTTTATGCACCCGCCCAAACTTGCGTGCCAGTTTAATTGCACCCTCATTTGCCTCTGCACCACTGTTGGAGAAGAATGAACGCATTCCGTTGCTCTGTATGCCAAGTAACTCGGCCATCTCAATCTGGCGCGTGTTGTAATACAAGTTGGAAACATGTACAAGCTGGGTCACCTGGTGCTGTACCGCCTGTACTATCGCTGGATGGCAATGGCCCAGTACATTGACGGCGATACCCGCTACAAAATCCAGCAATACTCTCCCATCGCTATCCCATACCCGCGCACCTTCGCCTCGCACCAGCGTTAATGGTTGGCGTTTGAACGCCCCTTGATAATACTTCTGCTCAAGCGCTGCCCAGTCACGTTTATTAGTCTCCGTTGTCGTCATCGTTTTCTCCTCTGAAAAATAGTCTACAATTCATCCCATCTTAGCGGGTATAGAGCGTATTCTCGTCAATGTAACCATGCGTCAGGTCACATCCCCATGCCGTCGCTTTGCCATTCCCTAAATGCAGGTCAATCGCTACTGTTACTTCACTGCCTGCCATTGCCTGGCGAGCCGCGCCCTGGTCATACTCTGCCGCCAGGCCCTGTTTCATCACCTGCACGTCACCGATGAAAATATCATACATGGACTGGTTAAGCTCGCATCCGCTGGCGCCCAGCGCCGCGGCAATTCGTCCCCAGTTGGGATCGCCTCCTGCTAATGCGCACTGCCACAAGGGTGAAAGCGTTATCGCACGCGCTGCTTTCACCGCGTCCACCTTATTGCGCGCTCCGCTCACCTGGACGATCATCAGCTTTGTCGCACCTTCACCGTCGCGTGCCATCTCGCGCGCCAGGTATTGGGTCACATACCGGAGCGCCTGACGGAATGTATCTGCCCCAGGATGTCTTTCGTCGATAGGCGTATTGCCCGCCAGTCCATTCGCGAAGAGAATGCAGGTATCATTGGTGGACATGTCGCCATCCATCGAGATCATGTTGAACGAATCATCGACAGCAGCTTTTACCTCTGCCTTCATCCAGTCATAGGCCATCGCTGCGTCAGTTGTCAGATAGCTGAGCATCGTCGCCATATTGGGATAGATCATGCCCGCACCCTTCGTTACGCCGCCCAGCCGTACGGTGCGTCCATCGATCTGAAACTCCAATGCAATCCTCTTTGGACGAGTATCGGTTGTCATGATCGCTTCAGAGAAGGCATTTCCTTTGTCCCTGCCCAACTCAATAGCCGCCACGCCAGCCTCAATCTTCTCCATTGGCAGTTGGCGGCCAATAATACCAGTGGAAGAGCAGAGTACTAGCTCGTTCTCCAACTGTAACTTCTTCGCCACCAGTTCTGTCATACGATAGGCATTGAGCAGACCAACATCGCCTGTAGCACAGTTGGCGTTCCCGCTATTGACAATCACTGCTTGCGCCCTGCCACTGTTCAACCGTTCCTGGCACACCAGCACAGGAGCCGCTCGTGTACTACTCGTCGTAAATGTGCCTGAAGCAACACAGGGCACATCCGAAGCCAGAATAGCCAGGTCTGGAATCGTGCCATCAGACTTAATGCCACAGGCCGTGGTACCTGCGCGAAAACCTTGAGGGGCAGTCACACAGTTATCGATCTCTCGAAATATATCAAACAAGGTGAAAATACCTCCTACCATAAAAAATTCCCAGTTCTCACGCCTCTCTCCCAGCCAAATGTTGCCAGCACTGGGAACTCAAAACTGGGAACCAGGAACTGTTGCTTACTGCCAACGGGCCAGAAAGCCCCCGTCTTTCTAAGCGGGGGATGAATGGCCCTACCTTTCGGGGCGTGATGGGTTGGGGGCCTGCTCTTGCCTAGCCACAATAGAGAGAGCCAGGCGAACCGCCGCCATATCTGAGACACACCCATACAATTCCCGAATACGAGCAATCGCTTGCATATCTTGCGAGGTAAACCGCATTGTTGTGTGTTTTGATTTCTTTTCCATGCAAGCAGTATACCCATTTGACAGGTGTGTGTCAATGTGCTATACTCAATACAGTACTTTGACAACTGAATTATGTTTGCGGGTTCTAAAGTAAATCGCTCCTTTAGGTAAAAGCATGAGCGTATCAACCAAAGAACTACCAAGAGAGACGGGCGTATAATCTCTGGAAACAGGGGCGCTATACTCACCTCGCGGTCAGTTGTCTGTCTTGTCAACATATTGGCCGGTACCGGGGGGCACTCGGAAACCGATGGATAGCAATATCCATGAACGCTTCTGGACATGCGGGCCTCTACCTTTCAGTTGCGAGATTGATGGGCAAGTCTCATGGGTGAAGGAAGAACCCCCTGCATTCTATGCAGGGGAGTGTCAGTCTCATTGTACTATGCGCGATAAGCTAAGCACAACCCCGGTGCTATCAAACCTAGACAATGTTGTGTTCTCTCTGTAGCCGGTTTGTTGAAAAGCGGTCGATCCCTTTCAACACATTCATACACGTCGGACAGATGTTGCCTCCTCGTCGATCACATACAGTTCAGGGGGTCGCACAAGCTGATCCTGGCTGCCCAGATAGCGAATGACCACTCCGTATGCGCGTTCCGCTGCTTCCAGCGACACGTAGCCGTTAACGACATCGTTGAGTACCAGTTCTACAGGACGTTGGAATGGATTGCCATAGCCACCACCGCCCGGCAGGTTTAGCTGGACGCGGGCATCCGGCGCAAGGGTAATGAGCGCCTTAGGTCGTGGGCGGGAAGCGCCATTCACGAGAAATTCTCCTAATGCGCCAGGTTTACCGTCTTTCAGCCCCGCAGCTGGAAAGCGTGTGCGATCAATCATCGCCGAAACTGCCCAGGATGCATCGCCCCGATAACCAACCTCCGTCCATTGCCCTAGCCCTCCTCGATGTAATCCAGGCCCGCCTGAGTCGGTGCGCAACTCGCGCCGATACTGAACGAGGGGAGTCAGGCTTTCTATCACTTCCGCTGGTACCCCGGCAACTCCGCTTGGGAAGCCTGTCGTATTCAGACCATCTTTCGTCGCTCGTGCCCCGGTGCCCCCACATTGGAATAAGCTAAATGTGAAAGACTCATCGGATGTTGGCCATTTCCCCCGCCAGACCTCAATCCAGATCGGGTCAGCTCCTCCGGCCATGAGTTGCTCCGGCATCGCCTGGGCCAATGCCCCAAAGATAACGCCGGGCAGGAAATGTCCAATGATATGCCGTGAGGCTACTGCTGCCGGCTCAACGCAATTTAGAATTGAGCCGAGTGGTGCAGTGACATGCACTGGGCGAAACGACCCTTCATTGTGTGGTATCTCAGGACTAATTGCCGCCTTTATCGCGAATGAGGCGTAGGCATGAGTGTAGTTAAGCACCACGTTGATCCCCCAGGGGCTTTGAAGTGACGAGCCGGCGAAGTCGATGAGAATATCCTCACCCTGAATTGTGAGGGTTACTTTGATATAAATTGGCTCGTCGAAGCCGTCGCTCCAGGCATCGTTTTCGTAGCATCCATCTGGAAGTTTGCGAATGGCCTCTCGCAGCGCGCGTTCCGAACGAGTAATGATTTCATCGGCAAGAGGGTCGATGGCGTCCAACTCATACTCGTCCATGAAGTGAAGCAGTTCGCGCGCGCCCACCGCGTTTGACGACCTCTGAGCGTAAAGGTCACCGATGGTTTCGTCAGGGGTGCGTACATTCGCACGAATAAGCTTAAAAAGCTCGTGGTTGGGTTCGTCACTGATAAAAAGTTTGGTAATTGGAATGCGTACACCTTCCTCGTAAACCTCCCGCGCCTCTGCTGAAAAAATTCGCCCTCCAATATCGGGGGCATGGCAGGTACTGGCAAAGTAGCCAATCACACGGCTTTCTTTAAAGACCGGGGTAAGTACCGTCATATCATTGATCTGACCGGCAGTTTGCCAGGGATCATTGGTAATCAGCACATCACCCGGCTTGAGCGTTTCCGCCGGATACGCTTTCAAGAAATGGCGTACTCCAGTTGCCATTGCGTTGATGTGACCGGGTGTGCCAGTGAGTGACTGGGCAACCATATAGCCACGAGTATCAAAGACACCGCAAGCCAGGTCCTGCGACTCGCGTACTACGGTGCTAAAGGCGGTACGCATCAATGTTACCTGCTGCTCATTCACTACTGAAAGGAGACAATTCCAGAGAACTTCTAACGTTATCGGGTCGTAACTATTCGTCATGGCCGGGGTCCTTACAAGGTAAATAGTGGCTCAATAATAAGGTTCCACTGCTCGTCAATACGGAAATGGCTGTCTGGCCCCACGATGATAGTCGATTCTCGCTCTTCAACGATAGCCGGCCCGCTGAAGTTCTCACCCGGGAATAGACGGTAGCGGTCATAGACTGGTATAGTGGAATAGCCTCCCAATTCTGGGAAATACGCTTCCCGCCTCCCTTTCAGAGCCGCTTGAGCAGTTTTACTCTCAGTATGGGGTACTTGCAAGCGTACTTCGGGTTTAGGGCCGGATGAAATAATCCGCCAGGAGATAATTTCAATCGGCACGGACGGGCTAAGCCGTTCGTAGAGACGACTGTAGACTTCTTCAAAAGAGGTAGTGATAGTGGAGATAGAGCTACTATCAAGCTGGCCATCCGGGAGAGGGACTCTTACCTCGTGGCCTTGACCGACATAGCGTATATCGGCCTCGCGCCGGTGGCTAATTTGCCCGGTCTGAACATCAGATGCCTCAAGCAGTGCCTGACCTTCCGCTTCCATTTCGGCAAGCAACATATTGGCCTTCTGCCAGTCCAGGCTATCAATCCGGCCAGGCCAGGAACGCACGAAATCGAAGGCGAGCGGAGCGGTGAGAAAACCAACCGCACTTATTACTCCTGCTCCAAATGGTACAATTACGACTGGCGATCCCAGGGCTTTGGCAATCCGATAACCATGAACAGGCCCGGCTCCGCCGAAGGCAAATAAGGGGAAGCGATGTGGGTCTTTGCCTCGCTCCAGGGTGTGGATGCGGGCAGCATTCGCCATGCTTTCATTCACGATTTGATGAATGCCCCAGGCGGCTGCTTCAACCGAGATACCCAATCGGTCAGCGACCCGCACCTTGATAGCCAGGCGCGCAGCAGCAAGATCTAACTTAATTCGACCTCCAAGAAAGTAGTCTGGGTCAAGATAGCCAAGAACCAGGTCGGCATCGGTGACAGTCGGTTCAGTGCCACCCAATCCATAACAGGCCGGGCCCGGTTCAGCTCCTGCCGATTCCGGCCCAACTTTCAACAACCCCAGTGGATCTATCCGCGCAATCGAGCCACCCCCGGCACCTATCTCGATCATTTCGATCACCGGCACTTTTATTGGTAGCCCTGACCCCTTTTTGAAGCGATACCTTCGATCAACTTCAAATTCGTGGGCAATCAGTGGTTGTCCCCTATCAATAACACAGAACTTGGCGGTCGTCCCTCCCATATCGAATGAGAGCAGATCGGAATACCCACATACTGCGCCAAAGCTAGCCGCTGCCAATGCTCCTGCTGCCGGGCCCGACTCAAGTAAGCGAATAGGGAAGCGAATGGCAGTATCTAATGTGACAATGCCGCCACTGGAAAGCATCATGAGGAGATTACCCTTGATACCGATGCGAGCCAGGCGTGTTTGCAATTCAATGAGATAACTTTCAACGCTGCTCTGGACATACACATTTGCAATCGTCGTCGAGGTGCGCTCGAACTCCCGTATTTCAGGTACGACCTCCGATGATATTGAAACTCGCATGGCTGGTGCGATGCGCTGGACGATGGCGCGGGCCTCTCGTTCGGCAGTGGGGTTGGCGAAACTATTCAAAAAAGCAATTGCAATGGCCTCAATCCCGTTAGCGACCAGTTCGCGTGTCAGTCGCCCGACAAAAGCGACATCGAGTTCCTGAAGAGTCGTACCATCAGTCAACATGCGCTGTGGTACGTTAAAGCGTAGGTAACGCGGTACCAGTGATTCCGGCATCTCAAGCATAAGATCGTAGAGTTCATAGCGGTTTTCCCGTCTAATCTCTATAGAGTCACGGAACCCCTGTGTGGCAAGTAGTGCAGTACGTGCTCCTTTGCGCTCGATAATGGCATTCGTAACCAGGGTTGTGCCATGTATGAGTTGCAGCACAGCGCTTGCTGCGACTTTATCCCGCTCAAGCGCTTCGACCAGGACTGTTTCGATAGCTTGTGAGGGGTCATGGGGCGTGGTGAGCGTTTTGCCGACCGTGAAACTGCCGGTGGCATCGTTGAAGACAATGAGATCGGTGAAAGTACCCCCTATATCTACCCCTGCTCGGTAATGCCCAGTGCGAACGCCTATCAATTTAAATCGCCATTCAGTGGCCCTTGAAATTGCTGATTTACCGGCTGAGTCACACCCGGCTCTGGCAGTAATTTGCCCTGCTCAGTACCTCCCGATAGGTTAATGCCATGCATACCTGCCAGTATCGACGGCATCTCGTACTGGTCATCGTTGATCGGCTGATTGAAGAGTGATTCAAAGAGTGGCCCTTCCAGCGTCTCCTCTTTGATCAGACGCTCGCTGATCATAATCATGCGGGTCTTATTCTGCATTACAATAGTATAGGCTTTATCAAAGGCCTCCTGAATAATGCGCCGTATCTCTTCATCGATCTCACGAGCTGTCTGTTCGCTATAGTTGCGCTGCTCGCCAAAGTCGCGCCCCAGGAATACAAGCTCATCTTTGTGCCCCAGAGCCATTGGGCCGATGCGACTACTCATGCCATACTCAGTCACCATCGAGCGTGCAATCTTTGTCACTCTTTCAATATCGTTAGAAGCGCCGGTAGTTACTTCACCAAAGATAATCAGTTCAGCAACATGACCACCAAGCGCATAGGCAAGCATATCCTCGAATTGCGGCTTGCTCCACAAGTAGCGATCTTCTGTTGGCAGCAGCATGGTAAATCCGCCGGCCTGCCCTCGTGCCACTATCGAAACTTTATGGACAGGATCGGTATTGGGAAGTAACCGTGCCACTAAAGCATGACCTACTTCGTGATACGCCGTTATAGCTTTCTCTCGCTCGCTGATGATGCGACTCTTGCGCGCAGGACCAGCCACCACGCGATCGATAGCTTCTTCCAACTCACTCATGCCAACGGTACGTTTATTTCTCCGTGCCCCCAGGATTGCTGCTTCATTCAATAGATTAGAAAGATCAGCGCCGGAGAAGCCAGGAGTCTGTTTCGCCAGGGTCTCCAGCGAAACATTCTTTTCCAGGGGCTTTCCTTTTGCATGTACATTTAAAATTGCCACCCGCCCTCTGATATCAGGGCGATCCAGTACCACCTGGCGATCAAAGCGGCCTGGTCGCAATAAGGCCGGGTCCAGTACATCGGGTCTATTGGTGGCCGCGATCACGATCACATTGGTATTGGTATCAAAGCCGTCCATCTCCACGAGAATCTGGTTCAGTGTCTGTTCCCGTTCATCATGTGATCCACCAAGCCCGGCGCCACGCTGACGACCAACGGCATCAATTTCATCGACAAAAACAATGCAGGGGCTATTACGTTTTGCCTGGTCGAAGAGGTCACGTACGCGGCTCGCGCCAACGCCCACGAACATTTCAACGAATTCAGAACCACTTATGCTGAAAAATGGCACCCCTGCTTCGCCTGCAACAGCGCGTGAGATCAGTGTCTTACCCGTCCCAGGCGGTCCAACCAGTAACAGTCCCTTTGGAATACGTGCTCCCAGAGCAACAAACTTTTCAGGGTATTTGAGAAATTCTACAATCTCCTGCAGTTCTTGCTTTGCCTCTTCAACACCGGCAACGTCGGCAAAAGTGACCGACGGTTTATTCCCCATAAACATACGCGCCCGGCTCTTGCCAAAAGAGAGGGCCTGGTTATTACTTCCTTGTGCCTGGCGCATCATAAAGATGAGCAAACCACCAATTAAAATGAAAGGAATGAAACTTACCAGGAGATTTATCCATGTACTCAGGGCGCTGGGAGGTTCATATTGTAGGGTGAGGAGGCGGCTGTTCGCGTAGTCTATACCATTGTCTTTGAGGACTTTGGTCGTATCAAATGTATCGTTAATGGTTGCCGATTCTTTGGCTGCGTCCTGTGTGGCGCCCCTGGTCAACGTGATAGTATTGCTGCTGACGTTCAGCGTATCTTTCTGGTTATTGTTGATATCCGTTTTGATATGCGCCAGGATAGTGGATACATCGACCGATTTCGTATCGGATGGTGAACGGAAAAAAATCACAACCAGGATAATGGCCAGCGTCATCAGGAGTAATATAAAGCTCGTTCTGATCCATTTCCCATTGCTCGACATCAGGAATCCTCTCTATCTGCAGGACAAGTAACACTTCTCAAGGTCACTCAATCCATCTCTACTGGAAGTATTACTGTCTGATTAATGGCATCTGACTTTTCTGACTCTTTCGTGGCTTATTATAACACAACGGACGATTAATCTCGAAGAAAATATCTTTTATCATTGCTAAATCCTCCTACTCACAATGGCAGCGCAAGCACCAGCCCTCTTACCTCTTTTGCTCCTGCTGCAAAGAGGGGAGCGGCACATTCTCCCAATGTTGCTCCCGTTGTGGAGACATCATCGATGATAATAATACTACGTCCATAAAGTGCCCCAGTTGCGTAAGCAGGAGTACACAGAAAAGCTCCAGCGATATTGAGGTAACGTTCCCTCACCGAAAGGCCTACTTGAGGAAGAGTAGCCCGGTGTCTCGCCAGCATATACTCGTGAAACGGCACATGCACGAATGTAGCACAAACCTCCGCCAGTAGTTGCGCGTGATTATAGCCGCGTTGATGTTGTCTATCTCTATGCAAAGGTACCTGGGATAATGAGCATCAGCCTGCAAACCATATTGGTTAAAAGATTGTCCCAACAAAGTACCTAATGGTTCAGCTAAGCGGAGATTGCCATCGTATTTCAGTGCGTGTATGCACGAACACAGTGGCTCTTCATAATTACAAACTGCGAATAACCCGCTCAGACCGTGCGGACTGTAATGGCACTTTCTGCATACCATGCCAGCCTCTAACGCGCTGCCACAAAGAGGGCAAGGAAAAGGCGCCACCGGCCTGAACTGCGTAATGCACGAGGAGCAGAGCACAGTGCCGTTTCGCCCGCATCCCACGCAGTGCGGCGGGAAGACCGTGTCTAATAGATGCTGGCCTGGAAAACCTGTTGTATTACCCGTATCTTGAGACGCAACTGTCCGTCAAAACGTTGCGATTTTTGTCAATGACAGGCTCACAGATGCATATAGATAATGCAAGTGACCCAGAATAGGTAAATATGTCCAATACTCTCCCAAAGCCACCAACGATAAGAGTCCCCCGACTACAAATGCAGTTCGTGGTTTAATGCCGGGTCGCCAACTCCACCAGGAAATGGGCTCTCTCTCATATTTACTGGCTTCTTGATACTGTCGTATGGTATCCTGCTATTCTCAACGAGCGATTTGGAAGAGATTACGTGGTAATCGTGAGTAAGAGGGTAACTGATGGCATTGTATCAAACTATCTGAGCATGTACAATATAAAATAAGAAACCAAAAGGTTTCCTGTATCAAATGATTTTGAGGAGCTCGATTATGGACGAGAAAACCGCTGCTGGACAACCAACCACAACAGAGCCAACAGAGAAATCTACCCCAGAATCCCCTGAGGTAGCCGCAACTGAACATAGAAAGGCCTATGGCACCGCCAAGACCGAAAACTTGCGTGACTCAGGTCGCTGGCGCATCATCCTACCCGCTTTTGTTGTGTTACTCTGTGTCGCAATACTTGCTGTCCCATTGATGATTTTAATCCCGCTCTTTGTCAATTCGCTGGACGTCAATGCGCACACCCACAACCTCACCTGGCTCTGGATCGTGATGATTGTGCTTGAGATAGGCTTCGCGTCTATTATTATCTTTGGCCTGCTCAAAATATTTTTAACACAAGCTGGCAACTACCAAAGCTAAACAGTAATTTGTACACATGTGAGAGCCTGGCTGCCGCCGGCAGCCAGGCTCTCACATGTGTATTTATAGCTGTTCTTCATCACTACCAACGTTATTTGACAATGATCGTCGCTACCATATAGGGGTGGAAATCGCAATGATAAGCGAACGTCCCTGCTGTCTTGAATTTGAAGGAAAATGTAGTGCCCGGTGCTACTGGCGTCGAATCTCCTGAATTGAATGTTTTGCCATCCTTACTTGTCACGGTGTGAGGGGCTTGCGTCGTATTCTTCCAGATCACCGTGGTACCAGTGGAGATTGTTAGCGTTTTTGGGCTGAAGGTAAATTGACCGTTGCTGTCCGTCGTGATCGTGACTGATTTCGTTGCTCCAGTAGGAGCCGTCGTCGCTGTAGGCGTCGTATTGCCGCCACCGTTGCCATATTTACCATAGCCATTGCTGGCGGTAGTGGCTGTAGGCGCCGGATTGCTCGTTGCTGTCGACGATGTAGGTGGGGATCCCGTTGATGAGTTACTCCCGCATGCTGCTAAAAGCACAAGTGTGCCTAATAGCAGGAGACAAAACATGGCGAACGCTGTGGGTTTGGTTTTGTTCGTGTTGCTGCGCATTGTTACCCTTTCCTAATTGTATACTTCTTGCAATGGTCATTTCTGACCACAAAAGATGAATATATCTGGTTGAATACACGAAACCTGGTTACTCTTGATAATGCTCCAGCTTTGGAAAAGTCATGAAAAAATCTATCCAAATACTATTGACTTTTCCCAAATCTGCGAGTACACTCATACCAGATTTACCGTTTATTAGTTAGTTGTAAAAATGAATATACATCGATTAAAGGGGGGTGAGTTCTATGCAGAAAGTAATTGTGAAAATCGCGCAATGTGTGCGAAACAGTGGGACTCATCCAATAAGCAACACGGGAGTGTAGGTAGCATCTCTATGCCAAATGCTGTTGCTGCTCGGATCGCTATGAAGGCCCGAGCGTTTTATTTTCCCCTGAATTCCCTCACAGTGCGCCGGTACTCCTCAACATGAAAACATCAAAACTTCACCATTAGAGAAACAACATGATGTGCAGATTTTTTATGCATCTAACCGATGAGTTTTCTCGCATAAGACGAATCCACATAGTCCAAGAAAGGCTCTATCAACTTGCTTAGCCGATTACGCTTGTATGCCCACAATCAACGCATCACTACCCCGATGGAGAGGAGGTGAAAGCATGAGAGGGAAGCTACGTGATAAACGCTCAGAAGTGAAACGCGACTACTTTAAGCGCGAATCCCTGGAGCGCCGCCGCACAAACAAGCGCGACAATCGCTCTCTCAACGTCCAGTTGCATCAGCAATTCGAAGAGGAAGATGATTTCCTTTGGAACAAGGATGAGGATTTACAGCTAGAAAATACCCAGAAATAATACTTTGTGGTAGCCTGGTACTCCCTTATCAGGAGGCTGGCTACCACAATGATAGACTGACTTCAGGGGATATCGATCTCTGGGAACAAACGGCGGGCGATCACCAGTCGTTGAATCTGTGCGGTACCTTCAAAGATATCAAAGACTTTCGCATCGCGGAACCACTTCTGCAGAAATTGCCTGGACTCGCAGTTTTCACCTGGTGCCGTAATCCGTACGCCAGCAGCTGTTACCTTCATCACCAACTCCCCCGCGTAGGCCTTACACATGGATGCCTCTTTCGAGTTCGGCATCCTTCTGTCGGCCATCCATGCTGCACGCCAGACCAGGAAGCGAGCCATCTCTAACTCTTGCTTTATCTCATCCAATTCCTGCTCGATCTCACGCCGTTTATGTGGTGGAAATCCCTTTGGCAGCTCCTCCCGCACCCAGTGGCAGGTCGTTTCATATGCTGCTCGTGCGATACCAACTGCCAGCGCTCCCACCATTGGGCGTGTCGCGTCCAGGGTACCCATCGCCGCCTTAAAACCAGCCTTTTTACTGCTCTCACGACCACTCAGTAAATGATCCTTGGGAATGCGGCAGTTCTCAAAGATCAGTTCAGCCGTCTGCGAGGCGCGCAGCCCCATTTTCTCTTCAATCCGTCCAACACTAAAACCGGGTGTTCCCTTTGGCACCACAAACGGTCGGATGCCTTCTCGTCCCAAACTTTTATCAATAGTCGCGAACGTCACCACCAGGTCTGCCCGAGCGCCATTCGTGATGTAGTGCTTATGACCATTGAGCACCCACTCGTCGCCATCCAGCACCGCTGTGGTAGACATGCCGGCCACGTCCGAACCAATCCCAGGTTCCGTCAGCGCCAATGCTCCCCAGTGCAGTTGCCCATCCATATACGGGCCAAGAAACTTCATCTGTTGTTCAGGCGTCCCCTGCGCGAGGATAGGTGGAGCAGCCAGCCCCGGCCCTGGTATCCCTGTAGATAAAGCCGCGTCTCCCCACGCCATCTCCTCCTGCGAGAGAATCGAGAGCACATTGGCCTGCTTTTCCTCTTCCTCTTGTGCCTGTGTACGAGTCTGGCCAGCCGCTCCGGCCCAGAACCGTCGCTGCATGTTCCAGAAGAACGAGTCAGGAATCTTCTCCGTGCGGTCGCATTCTAGCGATATGGGCCGCATCTCTTCACGCGCGACCTGGTGAGCATAATCACGCGCCGCCTCTTGTGATTTGCTGAGGGTGAAGTCAATCATGTCGCTCTACTCCATCGCTGCTGCGTTACGCATCCACATCTCTGCGGGATGATCCTGGATAAAACCGGCCCCACCGAGAATTTGAATGGCATCTATCGTCGCTGACTTTGCAATCTTTACAGCCTGGTGCTGTGCCGCCTCTGCTTCCTGCACCAGGGTGGGCGCAATGAATTGGGCCCCTACGACGCCCAGGTCCCAACTTGCCGCCGCGCGCCATGTCAGCAGCCTGGCTGCATCCAGCTTCATTGCCATCTCCGCAATCATAAAAGCGATCCCCTGGTATGAGACGATAGGACGGCCAAAGGCAATGCGCCCTTTAGCATAGTCCGTGGCATAGTCGAGCGCCGCCCGTGCCGTACCACAGGCTGCAGCGGCACGCAGGATGTTGTAAAGGGTTGCGGCTCGTATCACTCCGTTATTGCCCGCTTTGCCTAGCATACAGGAAGATGAGATGGCCGCGTTCTCGAACGCATACCAGGCGCTCGGTGCAGCGATCAGCCCCAATTTCTCTACATCCTGGCTGACACGTACTCCCGCGATGTCTACAGGAACCATCACCGCACACAATCCATCGCTGCCATTTGTCCCTTCCAATCGGGCTAATACTACTCGCGGGCTGGACTGTCCCCCGTGAATCACATCGCGCTTGCTCCCATTGAGGATAAAAATCGTGCCTTCTTCGCGTACCGTCGCGCTAATTTCCGCTACGGTGTAGCCACCTGTACGCTCGGCAAATGCCAGGCTTCCCCGTTGCAGATATCCCTTCTGCTCATCACAGAACGGCGCAATGTAGTGTTCATGTTGACTCTTATCCCCTGCCAGCAATACTGTCAACGGCCCCATCAGGGAGCCCAGGATGTTCATTGCCAGTGCACCATCGCCGAAGCCCAATTCTTCAGCGATCAACGTGTATGTCACTGCCTCGATTGTCCCCGAGCCGCCATACTCTTCAGGGAAGGGCGTTGTCAATCCCGTCTGCATCAGTGTCTGCATCAGTTCTGGCGAGATGTCGCCGCGCTTTTCAGTCGTGCGTCCCTGTGGGCGCAACTGCTCGAGAGCCACACTCTGTGCCAGTTGTCGTATCTCTTCCTGCTCTTCTGTTGGCGCAAAGTTGAGCATAGCACTATATCCTTCCTTTCATCGCTGCTGACTGAAAGTAGAAGCGAGAGCTTCGTTGCAGCGATGGATTTCAAACTCTTTCAATAATCATGCCATTGGCCATACCACCACCCTCGCAGATGGTTTGCAGCCCGTAGCGACCGCCCGTGCGTTCTAGTTCGTGCAGTAGAACAGTGGTCAGGCGCACGCCCGATGCTCCTATTGGGTGACCAACAGCCACAGCTCCGCCGTTCACATTGACTTTTTGTAAATCTGTCCCGGTCTCACGTTGCCACGCCAGCACAACACTGGCAAACGCCTCATTGATCTCCACCAGGTCAATATCATCCATTGTCAGGCCAGCCCGTGCGAGTGCCTTAAATGTGGCAGGGATAGGCGCGGTCAACATCAGGATAGGGTTATCTCCTGCCAGGGAGAAGGAAACAAAGCGTGCGCGCGGTTTCAGTCCCAATCGCTCGGCAGTCCCGCGCTCCATGATCAATACAACCGCCGCGCCATCGCTGATCTGCGAAGAATTACCAGCCGTAATCAGCCCATCTGGCTTAAAAGCAGGTTTGAGGCTGGCTAACTTCTCGAGACTGGTATCAGTGCGGATACCTTCATCCTTCTCAAACATGCTCGAAGTGCCATCCTCGTTCTGTACAGGAATTGGGACAATCTGGCTGCTGAAGCGTCCCTCGGCAGTAGCCCGCGCGGCTCGACGGTGACTCTCCAGGCTGAACTCGTCGAGTTCTCTCCTGCTGATCTCCCACTTCTGCGCCACTAAATCGGCGCTGATGCCCTGGTGAACCAGTCCGTTATCATAGCGTTTCAGCATCTGGCTGCCAAAGGGGGCTCCCGGACCTTGCATATACGACGATCCCATCGGAACCCGTGTCATTGACTCAACCCCACCTGCGATAACCACGTCATAAGCACCGCTCAATACACCTTGCGCCGCGAAGTGGATTGCTTGCTGGCTCGACCCACATTGTCGATCAACCGTTGTACCTGGCACCGTCTCGGGAAAACCCGCTGCGAGAACCGCATTCCGTCCTACGTTTAAACTCTGTTCTCCAACCTGGCTTACACAGCCAATGATCACATCCTCTACCAGGCCGGCATCAATTTTCGTGCGTTGAACCAGGGCTGAGAGCGTCTGGGCCAGCAAATCTACCGGGTGCCAGTCCTTCAATTGTCCGCCCTTGCGCCCCACTGCGGTGCGAACTGCTTCAACAATCACCGCTTCGCGTTGTGTCATGATAGGCTCCTTTGTACTGCAATGTATTCAGCTAATCGACTAGAGCGCATTCTCTACCTCCACCGAATAGATATTCTCGCCTCCCGAAATGATCATATCCTTGGCTCTGTCTTTGATATAAAGGTAATTTTCCTCGTCCACCGTTGCCAGGTCGCCCGTATACATCCAGCCGTCAACAATTGCCGCGGCAGTCGCCTCCGGCATATGCCAGTAGCCCTGCATGATATTCGGCCCTCCGCGCCTACCTCCACTGATGAAACTCTCGGTATTGATCTGGGTATCGTTCATCTGGCTACCGATAGCGAGGGTGAGACATTCAGCGGGCAAGTGGTTGAGAAGACACGCCAACGCCATCATGCCTTGCGTCAACGCTTGCAGAAGCGGGGGACAAAGAGTGCGAGACGCCATCTCAAGAAACTTTCTGGCAAAGAAGCCAGGTTCCGCAAAAATACCAACCATGTGATCTCCAAACGGATTGTTCAAAAGGCCAAAGTCAACAATCAAGCTATAGCCATTGAAGAGTTAAGGCACATTCGGCACCGCACCGAACGCACGGTTCGACCCTCTCAGCGTGCAAGGCAGAGCTCATGGGCTTTTGGACAATTGCGTCAATTTCTCTCCTACAAGGCTGCTCTTGCTGGCATACCATTGCATACGGTAGACCCTCGCAACACGTCTCGTACTTGTGGCGAATGCGGTCATTGTGCGAAAGAGAACCGCAAGAGTCAAGCCTCCTTTGTTTGTTGCATGTCTTGTCCCTCGCCGCGTAGTATCGATAGATCTCAACCTCGGTGCTCATACAACCACTGCATCACTTCCTCTTTTTCACATCGTCGCAAGATCAGCGGCGTGGGACAAATCGGCAACGAACGAGGACGGGGATTTTTCGTGCAAACGGTGCTGGCAGTGCGACCTGAGACCCGCGAGGTGCTGGGGTGCATGGCTCAAGAACCCTTTGTGCGCATTCCCGCTCCCGAGGGAGAACAACGCTCTCAACGGCGCAAACGAGAAGAGCGCGAAACCGATGTCTGGATGCGCCAGGTGCAGGCCATTGGCACCCCGGAGTCGGGAAGCCTGTGGGTGCATGTCGGAGATCGGGGGGCGGATATGTTCCCCTTCTTCCAGGCGTGTCGCTCGACGCAGACGCACTTTCTGGTGCGCGCGGCCCAGAATTGGCGCGTGCAGGAAAGCGAGGAAGAGATCAGCTATTCGCTGACGCAGGCCCGCGCCTTTCCGAGCCAGGCGAGCCGTGTGCTGGAGCTTCCCGCTCGGCATGGTCATCAGAAGCGGAGTGCGCAGCTCCAGCTGGCCTTTGGGCAGATGACGCTCTTGCCACCGCGTCATGAGCCACG
Organism: uncultured Chloroflexia bacterium; assembly: GCA_963775585.1. GTDB lineage: Bacteria > Chloroflexota > Ktedonobacteria > Ktedonobacterales > Ktedonobacteraceae > UBA11361. The sequence continues at coordinate 77,872 of CAVZJN010000007.1, forward strand.
AGCGGGCAAGGAGCCTTTGACGGTGTGGGTCATTCGTGTGTGGGAAGAGGAAGCTCCCGAAGGCGAGGAGCCACTGGAATGGGTCTTGCTGACCTCGGTGCCCACCACGACGCTCGAACAAGCATGGGAGCGGGTCGAGTGGTATCGACATCGGTGGCTGGTCGAGGACTCTCATCAATGCCTGAAAAGTGGGTGTCGCATTGAAGAACGGCAATTGCAAACCGTTGACGGCCTGATACGCTTGTTGGGTCTGTTGTCCCCGCTGGCCGTACGCTTGTTGCAGGTGCGTGCCTGCGCTCGGGAGGACCCAGAGCGCCCGGCTTACGAGGTGATTGAGCCACTGATGCTGGCGGTGGTGGCCGAGCGCACTGGCGGGTCGCCTCTGACCATGACGGTGGGCACCTTCTGGATAGAGGTGGCACGTATGGGTGGCTATCTGGCGCGCTCCCATGATGGTCCTCCTGGCTGGCGAACCATCTGGACCCCCGCCTTCACATCCTCACCCTTGGTATTGACCACGCGCACCTCGACGCCAAGAACCTCCTTGCCACACGAGGTCAGTCGCTGCACCTCCGCCGGCGATTGCCATAGACTTTTTTGGCATGTGCCAGTCCCTGTGCGATGTTCATGTGTAAGCCCCTTTGTTGAATATTCAGTAGTTCACAAAAACAATTTACCTTCTCTTCGGGATCATCTCCATCAACGTTCCTGGCGTCACGACCACGTATTGACTTCCAAGCTGCTGTATTACCTGCTTTATATCAGAGGGAGTCATAGACCAGGCCATAACATAGACATTCAGATAGAGTGGACAATTCTGTAGGGATGCCGTTGCATTTCTGACTAATATCACCGTCTTATTGACGCTATCGGCAAGACCGAGATTCTGGTAGACGGGTACACCCTGCACCACTTGCATCTGAGGCTTCTTTACTCCTGAGCCGCTCAGGAAGCCTTTCAGGCCAAAGGGGAGCAGTGCCTGTATACATCGTTGTTGCACGTTAGTGTCGCTGACGACCATCCCTGTCTGTCGCAAATTTGCGATAAACGGTATCCCCGTGCTTTGTAAGAAATCGATATCCAGAGCTTCCAGCGTTGTCAAACCCATACTCTGCATCAATCGGCCAGTGCGCTCTAAGAAGCCGGATAGTTCCTGCGCGGGCCAGTGCGAAGGAAACATGTAGCCTGCTCCACTCGGCCCGGCTATAAAGTCATCATTGGCCGAAGCCGTGCGATAGTAATACTCGGCCATACTCGGAGCTGCCTGTATCAACACAGGTGAAATGGTCCAGCCAAGCGGAAATGAACCACGCGCCGGGTCACCCCAGAGTCGCAACATGCGGTGCTGGATATACTGGAGATTATCACCGTCACTGATCGTGAAAGAAATAGCAACCTGGTTAGGAGTAAGAGAGGGTATGGCTTGTGCCAGTGGTGTCACCCTGGCGATTGCTGCGGCGGGTTGCTTGCTTGTCCAAACTTCCAGGTTGTAGAAATAGTCGCTGGCCAGCACTTCTATGGCGGCATCCGAGGTCAGACTGACGCCACTCCCTTCGTCGATAAACCAGCCGAGATGCACCGCTCCAGGCGGGTACTCCTTGAAAATAGCCTGCATCAGACCCCTCTCCGATTGGAAACCGTAGGTCAAATCGGGGAGAAAGTTGCGTGAGTCGAGATAGTATACAAAAGTATTGGTCGCCACCAGAAACGAGCGCAGCCCGCCAGCATTGTTGGGGTCAAGCCCCGCAACAATACGGGATGAGCTATTTGGGAGGAGGTTTTGCCGCGCCCAGTCATAAGCTCGTAGTCTGCATTTCCAGTTATAGGTGCGCAAGTCAGCAAGTATGGGAAGCTTATGCGCCTGTTGGAAGTCTTGCGCTTGAATTGGTGAGACCACAATACCGCCACTTTGGCCAGCCATGGTAGTTGCGATATTGATACTATCAATGAAGCTGGGATCATAAATAATCATGCCCTCTACGGCATCGCGAAAGCTAATCAGCAATGCCTCTAGAACAGTATCCCCCGTGGCAGCGGAAGTTTCTTGTGGTATTGAGCCAAGAGCTTCCTTGAGCCAGAAAACCTCTTCATTGCTCGTAATAAGATAGACCTTGGGCAGTGGCCGGTTGATCAAGCCGGCCATCGTTGTTGCGCTCAGTTGTATATCCTGAGATGCCCCGCGCAAATCAAATACAGTCAATTGTTGTGGCGCCTGAAACGCTGGTAAAATCCTATCGGCTGACCAGTTAATACCTTCGATTTCACTACGGTTGCTCATGTTACCCCCTCAAATCTTCAATGGCGTTTATTGCTAGCTTGCACCTGTAGAAACCATTGTATTACCATTTTAGAGTATTTAGAGATTCAAAAAGAAAGTGTCTCGTATTTTTTTCCTCTTGACCCCCTGACTCAACTATAGTATGCTACAACACATAATATAGCCTGGGTCAGTAATGATCTGTAGCTGTCCCTTTCCGCGTATAAGTCTTCTGAAAAGCAGTAGGGGCTACAATGTTGTAGAGGCGACCCATTTTTTGGTAATCGCCCAAGCCTGAGCCAGAAAGGACTCCAGACATGTCTGAAAAAATGGTAACACCTGAACTCTTCCGTCCTCCAGTAGACTTCCCTGACATACCCTATGACCACCTCTTGCGCAATGCCGCTGCACGCACTCCCGACCGCCCGGCCATCATCTTTCACGATCTTATTCTTACCTATCGTGAAGTAGTCTCGATGGTCAACTGTATCGCCAACGGCCTTTACAATATGGGTATGCGAAAAGGTGATCGTATTTGTCTCTTTACGACCAATCGTCCTGAGTATACTATCACATTCATTGCCGCCACTTCGATTGGTCTCGTCGTCAGCCCGATGAATCCCAGCTATAAAGAACGCGAAATAGCCTATCAGCTTGAAAATTCAGAATCCAGGGCTGTACTGATTCAGCGTGAACTCTTTCCACTGCTGCACATGGTACTAATTCAGAAACCGTTTCCTGCTCTGAAACATATTCTGGTCACAGGTAATCATCCTCCCGAAAGTATGCCTGAGGCCATACCTTTTGCCAGACTCATGCGCGAATCTTCTCCGAAGCACCCCCCGCATGTTGAGATCAACAGTGATGACCTGGCCGCCTTGCCCTATTCTTCTGGCACCACCGGCTTCCCCAAAGGGACCATGCTTACCCATCGTAACCTGACGTCCAATAATCTCCAATTCATCACCGCTCTCCGCACAAACTTCACCGACGTGGCCCTGATCTTCTTGCCTTTCTACCACATCTATGGTGTGATGCTGACAGGCAGCTTCCTGGCCTGTAGCGGCACGCAGGTGATGATGGAACGCTTTGACCTGCTCCAGTCACTCGAGCTATGTGAAAAGTATGGCGTGACGTACTACTTCGCTGTCCCGCCCATTGTGCTGGCTCTTGCCAATGCCCCTATCGATCTCAGCAAGTTGAAGACTGTCAAATACGTCTTCTCCGGCGCGGCTCCTTTGCCGCTTGATCCTGCTCGCAAATTGGAGAAAAAATCAGGTATCAGGGTTGTGCAGGGCTATGGCTTGACTGAGGCATCTCCAATTACCCATGCGCAGCCAGGAGATCCTGCTCTAGCGCGACTTGAAAGCGTCGGTATGCCCGTCCACAACACCGAACAGAAAATTGTCGATATCGAGACCGGTGAGCGCGAATTACCTGTTGGCGAGGATGGAGAAATCATTATTCGTGGGCCTCAGATCATGCAGGGTTATTGGAAAGCCCCCGAGGAGACCGCCCGTACACTTCGTAACGGTTGGCTCTACACAGGCGATATAGGCCATGTAGACCCCGACGGCTTCACCTATATCGTCGATCGCAAGAAAGAGATGATCAAGTACAAGGGCTTTGGCATCGCTCCCGCCGAGCTAGAATCCCTGCTTATGGAACATCCCGCTGTGATGGACTCCGCCGTCATTGGTATTCCTGACGATGAGGCTGGTGAGCTCCCCAAAGGCTTTGTGGTCCTACGCAAGGGTCATGAAGGAGTTACCGAGAACGAAATTCTTCACTTCGTCAATGGCAAGCTTGCCGGATACAAGAAGATTCACACCATTGAGTTCATCGAGGCTATTCCCAAGGTTCCCTCTGGTAAAATCCTGCGCCGTGAACTAAAAGAGCTTGAAAAGGCTCGCAGAGCAGGGGAGGTCTAAAAATAGATGGCGATCACCCCGGTCGCCCTCTTTTCCTGTGTATAGTCCTATATACCTATCAAAAACAATCCACGTGCAATAGCTTCGCCAGCCAGGGTACACACCACCACCAGGTAGAGCATACCCGTTGCGGACTGGAACGAGCGGTCGCGTATCAACTTCCAGGCAATCCCACCCAAAACCAGTGGAATGACAAAACTCACCAGGATACGCAGCCAACCAATAGCATCCGTACCCAACGGTGTGGCCACAGGCGCCCCGGTGGGTTTGACTTGCGCATTCGGCACAGGCGTTGCAGCAGGTGCAGTCGCTGTCGCTGCAGGGGTCGTGGCAGTAGTGCTGGATCCATTTGTGACAGTAGGCCCGGCTGTAACAGCAAAAATGACCTGAGCCAGCACTCCCAGTAGTACCAGCGTCGTCGCGAACTGAAGTGGTTTCTCAGAAAGCGCCGGTGTCACCAGGTACCAATGCCCAAGCCACATCGCCGTCATCACCCCACCCAGTGCCAGGGCGGCCGCAAAGAAACTGGCAATAGTAAACGCTCCACCCAGGACCGTGGGCGCGACTGGCCGATAAATCATTGCCATCACAAACAGTGTAGCCACACCTGCCATCACCGTTAATACACCGCTAATCATCCGCAGCAAGCGCACAGGCGAAGATCGCTTTTGCCCTTTTTCCTGGCTCTCTTTACCATCCACACCTGCGTTCTTGTCGAGCCAGAGGAAGAGATTATACGGCAGCATGAGGAGCAGGAAAAGCAACATCGGTAGTGTTTCATAGCCGGTCCAGGCTTTGTCAAGCTGCGGAAAACTATTGAGCAGATCAGGCGTTGAAAAATTCTGCTGAAACAAATAGGTCAGACCGGTCAAAACAACATAAATAAGCCCATAGGTAATTAAAAAACTGCGTTTGACTTCTTTGCGCCAATCCAGCACAAAAAGTACTGTAAAAGCCCCTATCGAAAGTTCAGTCATTACGATGAACAGCACTAGCGGAAGCGTTTGCAACATACAACAAAAATCCTTTTAGCATGTCATTCAAGTACGGTTGTGGGAAAAATTCCTACCACGTATCGATAGAGATTATACATC
>CAVZJN010000008.1:0-107508 GCA_963775585.1 uncultured Chloroflexia bacterium
AGCCCCCTCAGAACCGTACTTGCCCGTCTCCGGGCACACGGCTCAAGCACATCACGAACAACTCTGCTCCCTCTGCTCTCCTTGTGTTGATGGTCGGGCAATTCTCCCTTCCTCTGCCTTCAGTCTTTGGTCGTTCTGCTGTCGGCAGTCGCTCATTGCTCGTCCTGTTGCCGTATGGATTTGCTGATGACACAGATGGTGGACCAGTACCAGATTGCTGTAGCTGTCTTTTTCCCCTTGGTTGGGAGACACACGCCGGTGAAGTTGAATGTCTTCTTCGTTGAAGAGCGACTCGAAGCATTGTAAACACCGACCTTTTTGTCTTTTCGAGAGCTTCTGTTTCGAGAGCGTCAGGTCTTTGGCTTTGGCCTCCTGCCGTTTCTTCCAGTACTCTTTGAGTTGTGGGTCATCTGGCGAGGCTCTTCCTTTGACAAGGACATGCCGCACTATCGGGAACCAGTCGAACTTGAGCAGGTACCCCCCGGATTGTTTGTCTCCAAACGTCCAGGAGTCCAATCGATCCAGATTGAATGGTCCCCAGTAGTGTTGCCGCCGCCATTTGCTGGATTTCTTGGGATGCATCCGTTTGGTGTAGCGGAGCGCCTTCTGAACCATCCAGTGATCCAATTTCCCAAAGAGTTCTTTTGCCACAGTGCTGCGGAAGTGGATAGCCCATCCACGAATGACGGGGTTCAACTCAGTTAAGACGGCCTGGATATTGGTTCCTTGTACCTTTTTCCAGAGGATTTTGAGTGCCTTCCGCAGGTCTTGTACTGATGTTTTGCTGGGTTTGATTAAGAGTTTCCATCCCGTTTTGGTTGTGTGCGGTGTCCGATAGTGTCTGACATTGAAGCCGAGAAAATCGAAACCTTCCGTCAGGTGAACGATCCGTGTTTTTTCCGCCAGAGCGTCAAACCACGTTCTTTCAGCCAATCCGTCAGCGTCTCTTGTACCTGTTTGGCATCTTCTTTGGTTTCGCAAAAACAGACAAAATCATCTGCGTACCTCACCATTGCGCGCTTTCCAGAAATTTGCCCTTGTGAGTTATAGGTCACTCCAATGGCCTCTTCCATTCCGTGTAACGCGATATTCGCTAACAACGGTGAAATCACCCCGCCCTGTGGTGTACCTTTCTCTGTTGCATGAAAACCATCTTCTTCGATATATCCAGCGTTCAGCCACTGTTTGATAAGTTCCTTCCCCGGAACCGGACCAATGGCTTTACAGAGATAGTCGTGCGAAATGTTGTCAAATGCTGCCGTAATGTCGGCATCCAATATCCACTTCTTGGTCTTGTTAGGTCGCGCCAGGAGGTAGATTTTTCCGAGAGCATCATGACCGCTTCGGCCCGGTCGGAACCCGTAGCTTGTGCCTTCAAACTTCGCCTCCCAGGCTGGTTCGAGAGCATTCTTGACCATTGCCTGGAGGCAACGATCCACTACGACAGGTATCCCTAATGGCCTAAGCTTGTGGTTGGCTTTTGGGATGTAGACTCTTCGCACTGGTTTGGCTTTCCACGCAGAGTATTGCGCAAGGGTATCAACCATTTTCCCCCTGGCGGCTGGTGTTTTGATGACCAACTTGTCCATCCCAGGCGTGTTTTTCCCAGCATTGATTTGTGTTACTCGCCGGACACTTACGAGCCAATTCGAGTAACTTTTCAGCATGAGTTTTTGGAGCGAGCGCACCTTTTTCAGGTTGCCCTCTTGTGTTGCCCGAAAGATCCGCTGTCTCAGGTTACGCACAGACCGATTGGCCTTTTTCCAGTCAATGGTGTTCCAGTCGGTCTGCGTCTCGGTTCCGTTTGCTAAGCGGTGAGCTTGCATCTAACTTTTCCCTCAATGAGTTCCTTCACATCGTTCTTTGGGTGATGTACCAGGATCACGTCAGCCGCCTTTCAGCGTGGGTATCTCCATCATTGGCCCTCTCTGCTCAGTTATCTTTTCCTGTTGCCTTTCGGCTAGCAGCCTTCGCTTCTTGATCCTTCCTGTCCCACTGAGGAATTGGACCTTCTTTACAGTCAGTTTACTCTAGGGATCGACCACCCCTGAGACCTCATTGGGGTTTCCACGTTCCACATGCACGAGATGCAATTGAGGAGGATGCCTTCTTTACTGCGGGAACTGGGTGCCCTCATCCGTGATAGAATGAACACGGTTTCCTTGTTCCGTGCATCATCGTTTAAGCCGTTCCGATGACCTGGTCTAACGCAGCCTCGTCAAAGGTTCATTTGCATTCATCCTCTCCGTTTTCCCCTGATCTGGTTGCCTCTTCCGGCTAGAAGCTTCCTTAAACGTTCTCCCTCGCTTTCCACCTTTCCGTTACCAGAAACGCAGAGAGGGAGTGGGGACAGCCCTGGACACTGGACTGGAAGCTTTCGCTTCACTCGCTACAAGCGACTTCGTGTCGCACTTTCTGGGACCATTATATTCTTCTTGTCCCAATAGAACTCATATAACACATCGGCCCCTATGGAAACTTCAGGAGGATCAGGATGAAGCATCCGAATCCGTAGAACACGACCGTGTGACAGGCCAAACTCCCGATAGTCTTTTCCTTCTCCAGATAGAGGTAAATTTCTATGAGTTTTGGAAACATCCCTAAGGATCAGTTGTTGCTCTGTATACTTCTTCATCTCAAGTTCATTAAGTTCCTGACGAATTTTACGTAGTGAACGAAGCTGATTCTTTATCAATTCAAGCGGTTGATTTTGAGCAGCCGCTATCAACTCCTCTAATTCGTTAATATCTAGATTAACGGCCTCTAATGGTGTAACTATTCTACCTTGCTTCGATGACATGCCTGTAGCCTTCTGACGATACATTTGTACTCCTGTGCTTTGTTGTTGCCTCAAAAGAATACTGTGATCGTCATCAAATAGCTTTGGTAAAAGCTGCCTACATAAAGCTAATGTTTGCATATAAGTAGGAATAGATGAACCTTTGTGAGCGATACCAAAAGTTTCACGCGTCGCATTAGCCGTAGTCCATTCAATATTAAGACGTTGGTCATCTACCTCATACTGATCGCCATTTAGAGATGAGTCAATATTATGCATGTTTCCCCTCAACAGTAAATTAAATGGCTCGTCTAGAACCAAGCTGCAGCTCCTTATATATCCACAACGCCAACGCAGCCTCAGGATCACACCGATAATCTATCCTTGTCTCCGCCAACGCCTCATCCAATGTAAACGTATGCACCCGTATCTCTTCCCCATCTTCCATCTCTAACGGGTCCCACTCCAAATCATGAGCAACCAACAGATGCACCTTATGCCCAATATAACCCGGATGACTGTAAAAATCCAAGAGCTTTTCTAGCCTACCAGGACGATACCCGATCTCTTCACGTAACTCTACCTCTGCTTGTTTGTATATGCCCTCTGGTGTAGGTTCAGTCACTTTCCCCCCTGGCATTGTCAGTTGCCAGTTTTCCGCACCCAAATCGTACTCTTCAATCAATATCACGTTATTCTTTTGACCCACTGGCAGACACGAGCACACTTTCAGGACGTTCAACAATATCCCTTACGATCTCTTCCCCATTAGGCATGCGTAACTGATACTGGTCGACCGTCAGAACAGGCCCTTGATACACCGTTTGCTTTGAAACTGCAAACTGGCGTTTTGCGGCCACATGCGTTATGTTTGAGCCATCAGAGAGTGAGCCATACTGCTTTACTGTATGCAACCTCGTGTGAACGTGAAGAAAGGGACGCCCGACATATCGTGCATAGCTTGCTATATCAGCAGTTCCACCTCTACCGGCAGCAGGATAGCCATTCCACACAAGAATGACAAGATCACTGTGATCGACAATCCAGTGACCAGCAGCGAGATAAGCATCATCCGAACAATCGTCAAATGGCAAGCGATGAACATCCTGACAACGACTGAGCAAGTGGTGATATTCATCACGAGCCTCAGTGGTGGAGAATATCTCTGCATATTGAGAGCAAGGTATCACCACCTCTATAGGTATACCCATCTCCAATGCTATCTTCACAAAAAGCTGGTCAGTACCGAGAGCCAGAGCAGAGTAAGCAAGAATATTCTGTCCGCGCTCTTGCGCCTGACATTGAAATGTTGCGAGAAGTTCCCGTAACTGCTGAGAAACAAACTCGATAGTTGCCTCATCACCAATCTGCTGATGACCACTTACACCAATGCGGAGCGTTGCCTTGCTCATGATGTTACCGCCATTCCTAACCAATCTATTTTAGCGTAGTATACTCCAACAAACGAAAGAAGGGTAGCACACAACGTGTATGCTACCCGCACCAGTAGCACGTGGTGGTTGTGATATTCCTCGGGGCGCATGAACAACTACCTGCCCGCGTCAGAGCTGAACGCCAAAGATTTGATTGAGGAGAAACAAAAGGATCAAAATCGTTATCAGTGCTACAGCCCCCCACGAGATAACGTTATACGCAAGATTATTGACGTGGCGGCCCATTAAGCGACGGTTATTGACCAATAAGATAATGAATACCAGCAAGATAGGTAACATAGCAGCATTCAAGTCTTGTAGGATGATCAGCACTGGAAAGATTGGTAGACCTGGTATGAGCGTGATAAGTACGCCGAGGATGATGAGGCCGGTGAAAATACTCTGAAAGACCGGGGCCTCTTTGAAACTGCGTGAGACTCCGCGCTCGAAACCAAATGCCTCGCAGATACCATAAGAAGTTGAAAGCGGCAAGACAGCGGCCGCCAGCAAAGAGGCGCCAAATAGACCTATTCCAAAGAGAAGCCCGGCGTACTGGCCAGCAAAGGAGCGCAGCGCTTGCGCTGCATCAATTGCTGTGATGGATTGTGGTAGTGGATGACCCTGGTAAAGCGCCGCCGCCGAAGCAATAATGACAAAACAGGCAATAATCACCGCGAAGATAGTACCACTAAAAACATCCAGTTGCTCGTAGATATACTCACCAGAGTGAATACCTTTGTCAGCCACAGAAGATTGGATAAAAAATTGCATATAGGGGCTGATGGTCGTCCCCACAAGGGCCACAGCAGTGAGTAAATAGCCGCTACTCGTATCTAAATGGGGCAAAATAAGCTGTCGTCCAACATCGCTCCATGAAGGGTGAGCAGCGAAGGCAGCCGGAATATATGCAAGGAAGCCAAGTGACATAATAAGAAAGATTTTTTCAACACGTCTATAAGAACCCTTGATGACGAGCCACCAAAGAGCTAATCCAGCAACAGGGACGATGACGTAAACCCAGGGCGTTTGAGGGTCATTTGCCAGTACCTGAACGCTAGCTGCGATACCCAGGAATTCAGATACTGTCACACCGGTGTTCGCAATCAGTAGCGCAAGCATCGCCAAAGTCGTCCAGCGGACACCGAATTGCTCACGAATGAGGTCAGCCAAACCTTTACCAGTAACGGCGCCCATACGGGCGCACATTTCCTGTATAATCGCTAAGCAAAAACCAGCAATCACCAGTGCCCATAAAAGGTTGTACCCATAATTTGCACCTGCAGAAGAGAAATGTAGCAATGCCACCGGCATCATTGCCTGCATTGGCAGCGATCAATCCAGGACCTAGCACCGCAAAGAGCTTAAGAAGGGGTGAAGATCGGCTGAAACGAAAACGTGACCGCGCTTGCTTTTTGCGGTCAGCGCGGTCTGCTGTCTTGAGTTTTTGTGCTTTCTGGTCTGGTGTATCCATTAGGCACACTCGCAGTAAAGAGGAGGCGTGCTGCTTGATCGCCTGTTCTCAACCTGCCCTTCCCTTTTACGTATTTCTTACCGTAGCCGATGATAGTTCCAAAAACTAAAGCGTATTATAGCACACGCCATATTCCCTAACATGAAGAAAGGCCACCTATGCCGGTGGCCTTTCTTTCAATGGCTCCTCGAACAGGATTCGAACCTGTAACCTACCGGTTAACAGCCGGCCGCTCTACCGTTGAGCTATCGAGGAATGCGCTCCTCTGGAACGCTTGCAGTATACACTAAGCTTGAACGATCCGTCAATAGTTTTTTGCGAAAATCCCCCAACAATTTCATGCATGGAACACGCCAATCAGCCACAACGCTACCACCAGAAAAATGCACAGGCTGATAAACGCAATAATAGGATCAAGCAATGGGGCACTCACCAGGCTTCCGCGCAGGTGCAAACGCTGAAAAAGCGTCGGCAGAATCAGGCCGCAAATGGCCGCGATCAACAACGAAAACCCAAACCCCAGGCCAATCGCTACCGCCAGTTGTGGAGAATGGAACAGCAGCCACGTCAGGAAGCCTACCACGACACTTGCCAGTACCCCTCCAACGGTGCCCAAGCGCAGTTCACGGAAAATGCCGCGCCAGAAGTCGCTGCCGCCTGTTGTGCGCAGTTGCCAACCGGCTACGCCAAGCGCCTGGGAGCCTACGCTTCCGCTGCTCAGTAAGAGCATGGGCAGCAAAAAGAGCACTCCATTCAATGCGACAGGAGAATGCAATGTCGCCGCAAAGCCCAGCACCCGGGCGACAGTAGTATGGGATGACAGTGCCGGGCCAAAAAGCTGGTAGAGCACAAGAGCAATGGCAAAGCCCGCGATCACATTGACGGAGAGCCACGTGACGCGACTCAGGGTTGAGCGCCAGGAGAAGTGCTCTTCATCCTCTAACTCTTCAACGGTTGCACCGGCAATTTCGGAAAAATCTTCCGCCTGCTCCTCGTGGAGTACATCGATAACATCGTCTACTGTAATCAATCCCACCAGGTGATTCTCGCTGTCCACCACCGGCACGCCCAGCAGATCATATTTTGAGATGAGCCGCGCCACCTCTTCCTGGTCGGTATCGGTTGTTACTTTGAGCACGTCCCTATCCATCAAATCCTGGAGGCGAGTCGTTGGTTCCGCAACTACAAGTTCGCGTAGTGAGACGACGCCGACCAGGTGCTTGTCGCTATCGACGATGTAAAGGTAGTAGATCATCTCTAAGTGAGCCGAATGTTGGCGCAGGTAAACCAGCGCTTCCTCGATGGTCAGTTCCTGCGAGAGCGATAAGACCTCAGTGGTCATGATGCCGCCAGCCGTCTCCGCGCCATAGCGCAGCAGATCGCGGATTGGCTGCGCTTCGTACGCTGGCATCAGGCTCAAAAGGCGTTCCACCTCTTCCGCTGGAATGTCCGCCAGGATATCGGCAGCATCATCAGGAGGAAGGATCTCAAGCAGGTCGGAGGCGCGTTCGGGATCGAGTTCGCTCAGTAATTCATATTGCAGCGTGGATTCAACTTCGTTGAGCGCATCAGCAGCCGTCTCGGTATCCAGGCGATCCAGCATGGCCCCTGCATCTTCAACATCGAGCTGCTCTAAAATGTCGGCAATATCAGCCGGACGTAAATCAGCCAGTTTGGTGTGACTGACATTCAGCTGTACCTTGGGTACGACTCCGCTCACCCCAATGCTGGTAGCGGCACCAGTGCCTGCCAGCGCCGCTGTCAGCTGGCCTGTAACAGCCCCGCTTTTCACAACCTGGATTGGCTCAACATAATTCCACGTAATTGTTCGCTCAGCAAGACGAATTGGTAACACACGTGACAACGTCTCAACGGGTGCCAGTATACCTAAGCGGCGCAGCAGTCCACTCAGGCTGATATCGACCCCCACGAGTCGCACGGTTTTCTTGATTTGTGCCAGCTTTAAATCATTGACTTTCACCACGCGAAAGCCCTGAGTATCGACAATTTGCTTATCTAGAATATCTCGTCTTAATAATAATTCATCAGAATGAGGCGTATAAGAAGCAATATGGGGCTGCTTTACCACAAGATGTATCTTGCCTTCTTCCAGGCTATTCACCTGGTACCAGGGAATAATCATATCATTCAGGCTATTGCCCAGGGGAGAACGAACAACAAGAGCCGTTACCACCGGAAACGCCTCATCCAATGTGACGCATACATCGCGTAACACACCCAGGCGTCGTCCTTCAATATCATAGATGCTCTGGCGCAGCAAAGTGCTTAAAAAAATCATTGGAATCACCACCTTCTTTTCAGAGTAATAAAGTCCATAAACTTATCCACATTTTTGTGGATAAGTGGATAACTAGTCTTCCTGAGTAACAATTGTTACAAAGAACACAAGCATATTAGGGTACTGCGCCGCCCAAAAAAGGCAATGCACAGGCCATCTAACATGCGAAATTCATGCAGGGGACTATTGTGTGTGGAGAGTATCCGCAGAGGACACCCATCCATCCCGGGACTCACTGGCAGGTGGGAAGTTTCTTACTCAACCAACTTCAAGGGGAAATGTGATGAATGCCCGTCGAGTAAGGTATTGATGAGTACAAAATCATCAGAGGAAGCGATGCATACGCATCAACTCAAAAACCATACTCGCTGGTGAGTAGAACCGTCCCGTGAGCAGGCACGCGAACACATATAAGCCTACTATGACTAGGGCCAGCGTCCATAGTTCCCTCACCTCCTTTTCCCTCCAGTTGTAGCTTCCGCCAGCGGCGACGTCTCAAACACGTCTAAAACCTCATCTGGTGCGCCACCACAACCGTGGGTACGACAAAAAATCTTGACTACTAACAGTATAGCACGCCTCCCTGAAATAGGGCAAGGGTGTTAGTTACATAGTACAATTGGGGTTAGTGTGTACTCTTTTTGCTCATTAGCCTGGCATGTAGAGATGCCCTTCCACTCGCCCTACGGGCCGATCTATCGCTCTATTCCAACTTTCTGTTCCTATTCATACCCAGCCTCCCTGTATTCGCTTTTTGTGCGATGTGACGACATCGTGAGACTGAGCTTTGCTAAGGTGATACCGTTGTGAGACGCATCTTGTACACTAAAAGGGTGGGAACGAGGCGTTCCCGATCAGAGCGTCAACTGATGGAGGGAGTGGTCATGACACCTCAGGTGAATGGAGATGAGAGGCAGCGTGCAGAACAGACACTATCCTTTGCTGAGCAACGGGGCATGCCGCTACCGACCTCGTCATGGCTAGATGCCAGAACCAGGACTCCCTCTCAGTTCCTCGAAGGCGCGTCCCCTTCCTTCAAGCCGTCTATCATCGGTGTCCTGTTGATTCATGGGCTTAATGGGAACCCAGGCGATCTCGCGGAATTAGCCGCCTTTCTCCAAGAGCGTGGGATGGTTGCCACCACGATGCGCTTGCCGGGACATGGGGCACATGGGTGTGAGATGCAGCCTGTGGACTGGCAGGAATGGGCCACGGCGGTCCGCACGGAAGTGCATCGACTCAAGGAGCGATATGACCTGGTGTTTGTGCTTGGGCACTCGCTGGGGGGCGCACTCGCCTTGTATGTGGCAGCCCAGGAAGAAGTGGCGGGCGTGGTGGCGATCTGCCCCCCGCTGCAGTTGCAGCCCTGGCTCCAACCCGTGGTCGGTCTGCTCAAATACGTGCTGCCGGTACTCCCAACACTGCATGCCGATGTGTGCGATCCAGAGGCCTTTTGGCGTGAGGCAGGCGAGTTCTATCGCTGGGCCCCCACGCGGACAGTGGAGAGTAGCTTGCAATTTCTCCCGCATGTACAAGCAATCTTACCGCAGGTAACAGCCCCGGTCTTAATTCTGACCGCGCTCCATGATCATGTCGTGCCTACTCATGATGCCTATATGATCTATCACTTGCTTGGCTCACACACCAAGCACCTGGTGATCTTCCCGCGCTCCGCTCATGTCCTGATGAAGGATTATGATCGTGAGGCCGTGTTCGCAAAAACCGCGGACTTCATTGCACGCCAGGCTCGCAAGGCGATAGCACAGAGGAGAGGTCCCCCTGCCGCCCAGCTCTAACAGGCATGGCCCTGGGTGGACCGCCGTCCCCTGGTCGTTGCCGTATGCTAATAGGGCTCGTCTGCTGGGCCACCAGTGGCTAGCCACATGAATGAAGACGTGTTGTTGTCACCTCTCGTGGAGGAGTGCCTCGTAAGAAAGAAAAGATGTGCTGACTTCTCATCTATAAGCTGCGTTGGCGCAGGTGCTAGGAGCAATCGGAGCAGCTGCCAATATCCCCTAATCTACAACCCTGGCAGGGCTTCGCTATGAGTTATGAGTGAGGAAATGGCCTCGAATTCAAGTAGCAAGTGTGATAGTTTTGTTATCGTAGAACGATAAAATGTGATGGCTTTGTGAAGTCACTATGTTACATATACATACATAAAAAAAGAGGTTACCTTTCTCCTGTGGTGATACTCTCTGCCCATCGAAGCGGTGGGGCCTCATGGAAAGTCCTCCACCTCAGGGAAGTCTGATGCAAAGGAAACATCAGGCATGGTGCCTTTGCTCGAATGGAGACAGTCATGTACAAAGCCGTACGAACGTACACCCTTCTCCCGGGGTCAAGTGAGGAATTTCTGCAGCGCGTGCAGGAGAGCTTTGTGCCTCTTATCAGCCAGTTGCCTGGTTTCATCGCGTACGACACCTACCACATCGGAAACGACCAGGTGATCACCATCAGCACCTTTGACACACGAGCTGGCGCAGAAGAATCGGTTCTCCTCGCGCTGCGGTGGGTGCAAGAGCATTCCGTTGAGCTCATGCAAGGGTTGCCCAGGTTGATCGTGGGCCAGATGCCAACCACAAGCACGCCGACGCATGCCCCACACGCTCAACAGCGTCAGTTAGAAAAAGCGCTGGTGCTCGATCTCAAATTTGAGGTCCTTCACCCAAGTGTCATTGGGCAAGCAAGCCTATACTGATCCTCGCGTGGGAGAGATGGTGACGGCCATCCGGACGTTCTTAACCCAGATGAGGGCAGATCGGGCCAGGCAAGACGAGGTCATCTATCGATTTGATCGAGACATTCGTCCGGAAGAAGAAACCAAAGCCCTCTATGCAGCCGATCATGTCATTCTGATCAAAAGGGCCAACAGGCTTGTTGGATATGCCGAGATCAATCGGGACACGAATGCCCAGCTCAGAAGAGATCGCTATGAGGGGGATATCCTGGTGGATCCAGCAGCCTATCAACGAGATAAAGAGGGCCATCGTGTTGAGAAAGGGATTGGGGAACAAGCACTGCTCGAAATGCGCAGACAAGGCCGGTTGCTGAGGATAAAAGACATTGAACTGGATGTGTATCTGGGCAATCCGCCGATGCACCATTTTCTTGATCATTTGATAGCGACGCACCGGTTACCGTTCACGAGACAAGAGATGGAATATGGACGACCGTTGGATTCGACGTACCTGTTAGCTTGCTAAGATGCTTCAGAAGGGAGTGAAGGTTTCTTCCAGCAAGGATGAACCAGCTGGATGCAAAGCCTTAGGCATCCGGCTTATGGGAAAGGAGGTCAACCCACCATGGGGTAAACGTATGGCCAGTAGGAAGCCTGGTCTGTGTAACGAGTTATAGCCCTTTCCGGGGACTGAGAGGGATAGTCCGCAGCGTCCATACGATTGCTGCTGATCTTGATGAGCATTTTTGTTTTTACTTGATAGCTCTCGAAGGGGTGCAGATAAAGGGACCTATATGGTTTGAATACGATGAGGTAGAGTTGATTGCTCCTCTCGTTTCCGTTCAGGCAAATGATGAGTCCGCTAGTTTGAAGCTCACACCTAAGAGAGCTTTTGAGCCATGAAATGCCCTCAGGGATTCCGAAGAAGAGGTGGTACAGCAAAGCGGCTTTATGGCCTTGCTGTACCACCTCTTCTTCACTGGGCAAGCGGCGAATATGGGAGCTGCTAGTCTGTCCAGACCCAGTCGCGAACTTCTGGCATATCTTCGAGATTGCCTCGTACGTACGTTCTGTGCCTGGCAAGAATATCGTCGCATTCAGCAATCAAGGGAGGAACTAGTTCGCGCACACGGGACACGCGGCGCATCGCTTCTATGCAGAGTTGATAGCGACTCATGCCGTTGAGCACGACCATATCGAAGGGCGTAGTTGTCGTTCCCTCTTCATTGAAGCCGCGCACGTGGAAACGATCCACATCTGGACGCCCGTGAACGATCTCGTGGATGGCTCGCGGGTAACCATGGAACGCAAATATAACGGGCTTGTCTTCAGTGAAATGCTCAACGAAGCTCTTCACATCCAGGCCATGGGGGTGCAATGTGTGTGGATAGAGAGTCATCAGGTCAACGACGTTGACCACGCGCACTTTCAGTTCTGGAATGTGATGTCGCAGCCACCACGCCGCGGCAATCGTTTCTAGTGTTGGAATGTCACCTGCACAGGCCAACACCACGTCTGGCTCAATTTTTTCACAATTACCCGCCCAGTGCCAGGTGGATAGACCACGAGTGCAATGTGCAACAGCTTCCTCCATGCTCAGCCACTGCGGTTGTGGCTGCTTATCGATAACTATCAGGTTCACGTAGTCGCGACTGTGGAAGCAATGGTCCGCAACGGAGAGGAGGCAATTCGCATCTGGCGGCAGATAGATACGGGCGATTGTCCCTTTCTTCGAGAGGACGGTATCGATCAAGCCAGGTCCTTGATGGCTAAACCCGTTGTGATCATTACGCCAGCAGGTCGATGTTAAAAGAATATTGAGAGACGAGATGGGCTTGCGCCAGGGAAGTTTGATCCCCTCTTCTAACCATTTTGCGTGTTGAATTGTCATCGAAGCAGAGACCATTGAAAAGGCCTCGTACGTAGCAAACAAGCCATGCCGTCCAGTGAGTAGATAGCCTTCGAGCCAGCCATGACAGAGATGTTCGCTCAGCACCTCCATTACACGTCCATCTGGAGAAAGATGATCGTCACTCGGAAGAATGTTTTCCACCGAAATGCGATTCTCAACCTCGAAGACTGCCCCCAGGCGATTTGAATTGGTCTCATCAGGACAAAAGAAACGGAAATTTTGCTGCTGTGCGTTTCTCGTAAAGATATCGCGCATCATATTGCCGAGCTGGCGAGTTGACTCATGGTGCTCCGACGCGGGTTTCTTCACCTCAATCGCATAATCCGTAAATGGGGGAATATTCAGGTCCACCAGCAGCTTTCCACCATTGGCATGAGGATTAGCGCCCATGCGACGATCTCCCCGGGGCGCAAGGGCTGCAAGTTCAGGAATAAATCGACCGGTCTCGTCGAATACTTCATCAGGTTGATAACTACGCATCCAGTCCTCAAGGATTTTCAGGTGCTCGGAGTTCGCTTTGACGTCTGCTACTGGTACCTGGTGGGCACGGAAGGTGCCTTCGATGGGAAGGCCGTCTACTACTTTAGGTCCAGTCCATCCTTTGGGGGTGCGGAGGATAATAGCAGGCCAGGGGGGTCGCTCCGTGAAGCCACGCCTACGGGCATCTTCTTGATACGAGCGAATTTTCGCATAGCAAGTATCTACTGTCTCGGCGAAGGCCTGGTGCATTTGCATCGGATCATTGCCTTCCACGAAATGGACATCATAGCCGTAGCCCGAGATATGTCTCTGGATCGAATCGTCGTCTTGACGTCCCAGGACCGTCGGGCCGGAGATTTTATACCCATTCAGATGCAAAATAGGGAGAACAGCACCATCGCGAACGGGGTTTAAAAATGAAATCCCCTTCCAGGCCCCTTCAAGCGGCGCGGTCTCTGCTTCACCATCGCCGACAACAGCAGCGACGATCAAATCAGGATTGTCGAAGGCTGCGCCAAAGGCATGGGAAAGGACGTAGCCCAGTTCACCTCCTTCATGGATGGAACCCGGGGTGGTAACACTGACATGACTCGGGATACCACCGGGAGTGGAGAACTGGCGAAACAGGTGTTTCATCCCTTCAGTGTTCTGTGTAATCTCAGGATAGATCTCGGTATAGGTTCCTTCGAGGTACACATTGGCAACGATTGCAGGTCCACCATGACCGGGCCCGGTAAGATAGATCATGTTGACATCCTGCTCCTGGATAAGGCGATTTAAGTGGACATAGATGAAGCTGAGGCCGGGCGATGTACCCCAGTGCCCAAGTAAACGGGGTTTGATGTGTTCGGGTCGTAAAGGTTCTTTCAGCAGCGGATTGTCCAGTAAATAGATCTGACCGATCGTTAGATAATTGGCGGCGTTCCAATACTTGTGCATCAGGTCAAGGCGCGCCTGGTCAATATTTGCCATTCCATCCTCCTTATAATAACATGATGATTATATTGTATCATGCTCAAATGAGCTACTGAAAGGATTAGAAAAATATTCAAGTTGACAATAACGTTATTACTGCAAAAAATACACAAAGCTCAAATGATGTGCTGACTTCTCATCTATAGGCTGCGATGGCGCAGGTGCTCAAATACGGGATGCCGCGCGGTACAGCAACCTGAGGTGGGGTTCGATCGATAGGGGATATGACTATGAAACGTTTGCTTCTCCACCCTCTCCATGTAATAATACTCACAGGATTGGCCCTTATCACAGTGGCCTGCACTCAGACTCCTCACACACTTTCTTCGGTCAACACTGTACGTCCAGCAATATCTGCTAGAGCTGTGCCTACTGCTTCTCCAACGCCTCTCCCAACACCAACTCCCACGCCGCCACCTCCAGTCACGCCTTTTCCCAGGGGATTTCAGCAAGAAGTCACAGTACTGCAAGCACATGATCGCCTCTTTTATTATGGTAATCCAACGCGGCGCGAGATCGCCTTAACCTTTGACGATGGGCCCAATGCCAACTATACGCCACAAATACTGATTATTCTGCGGCGGTATCGAATCAAGGCCACGTTCTTCTGTATTGGATCCCTGGTAAAACGCCATCCTGATCTTGTCCAGCAAGAGTATAGTGCCGGAAATCTGGTAGGAAACCATACTTGGTCACATCCCTATCTCCCCTCCCTGGCTTCATCAAAGATCCTCTGGCAACTCGCTACGACTTCCAAGACTATTCAAAAAGCGATAGGGAGGTGGCCCATCTTCTTTCGTCCCCCCTATGGGGCGTATGATGCCAAAGTGTTGACGCAGGCTAATCGCCTGGGTCTGACCACGGTCATGTGGAACGTTGATCCAGATGACTGGTCAATGCCGGGAAGCAATGCCATCATCTCGCGAGTGCTGAGTTGGGCGGGGAGCGGGAGCATTATTCTCATGCACGATGGTGGGGGAAATCGTGCGCAGACCGTGCAGGCTCTTCCCATCATCATTAAGAGCTTATTGCGCCGGGGATTCACGTTCGTGACACTTCAGCAGATGGTTGATCATCTGCACCATCTGCATAAAAAGACGCACCAGGCTACCCAGGCTACCACTCTTGCTCACACCATCGGCGCTTCCACAATCGTGTTGAGCGGTTACCCTTTTTCAAGGAGAAGAAAAAATGTTACTGAGTCAACCAGGTGATGCTACTACAGACAAAGGACTCCGCCAGGCAACCACTGCCTGGCGGAGTCCCTTATTCAGGTTTATGTATGAGATCGTCAATAGTTTTGAGAAGATGATCAAGTTCAAACGGCTTCTCTAGACAAGTGATATTTCGTTTCCTCGCCTCATCTTTTGGTAAACGAGCACTCATCAGAATGGCTGGGACATGTTCAAGCTCTTTGTGAGCATGCAGACGGTCATACAGTTCTATCCCATTCATGCCTGGAAGATGGTAGTCCAAAACCAAAAGATTTGGTTTCACAGTTTTCACTGTTTCTAACGCTTGCTGGCCGTCAGCAACAAGCATAGCTTGATGGGAGGTTTCACCAAGAATAGCGTGAAGGATAAAAGCACCAATATCTTGATCATCTTCAACTATTAACGCCACTTTGACTGTTTTCGAGACTTCCTCATCTGACATTGTGAACCTCATGCTCATGCTATTTCGGTGGACGCCGAAGAAATCTGGACAGATTGTAACACATCATGCAAGCAGAGCCGTTGATGCACTCTTGGCGTATTGACATTGGTGAAGTAGGCACGGAATCAGATAGTAATTGAAAGAGGATAATGGAACAATAAGTCTATTCTCAAGAAACCCCACCACCTGAAACCAGGGAGGATCAGCATAAGGATTCCTCTCAATCTGCATCCCCAGCTTGCGCATCACTCCAATAGAACCCGCATTATCATACGTTGTCGTGGCCACAATGCGCCTTAAATTCAACTGCCTGAAACCATAGTCAATCAACGCTTTGGCCGCTTCCGTAGCATACCCCTGCCGCTGAAAGGCAGGAGAAAAGGCATAAAACAGGCCAAATTCAGGAGTAAATAAGCGTTCTGTATCGTCATTTGCAGTGGCGGAACGGAATGCCGGCAATTGTCCAAACGGAGCAAAACTGGGCACATACCCACAGGCCCCAATCACCTGTCCCGTTTGCTTCAGCGTAACCGCCCGGTCGCCATACGGTGGCTGATAAAGCTTCGCCAACTCCTCATAGCTCATCACCGTCCACTCCAGCCATTTCTGCCGCTCGTCACGTGTCGTCGCCCCCTCGGAGCCAAAATCCGCATCATGCAGGTCAACATCAAGCAACTGGTGAACATCATCCAGATCATCCACAGTAAAAGGTCTAATAATCAACCGTTCGGTTTCCAGAGGTGGAACTCGCATCATGTACTCTCTCTCTCAATACTTTGAGCTTGTTAATGACTTGTAACAAACGACTCCGGCCCTCTGTAGGGGCCGATTTATCGTGCCCATCGCCGATTTATCGGCCCTCGGTGGATCTTCCGCTCTCCAGATGAAAAAGTTAAACAGCATAAACCAGGCTATTGTTTTATAGAGCGAACCCTGTGGCATGATCAATACTTACTATCCATTGATCGATAAACAACGCTTAGATCACGTACCCCAGTAATCCCCCAGATCAACCGTTCCATCGGATCAGGTTCAGATTTACGGAAATCGACCCAGGTCATGCCTTCAAGAAAAGCCGGAAGCTCTGGCTCATTAGCACAATCGGCCAGGATCACCGGAATAACAGGGCCTTCCCTCTCGCTTCGAGAAATTCCTGAGGAAAGCGTACAACTCCATGTCCTGCCAGGGCCCTAGTGCCATTCTTTCCCAACAAAAACTGCCGCCGATTTGATCTTCCAATTTGCTGTTCCAGTAAAGGCTGCCACGGCAATCCTGGCCGTAATTCCCACTCATCAAGCCACGGCAGAATCCCCCGTTCCTTCAACTCTTCCCCAATCTTCTTCACCGCAGCCTTATCCTCGCCATTGTGGCAGAGAAACACATCGAAATCCCCCATCTCGATTTTCCCTTGCAGCGCGGTCTGCACCGTTTCATGGTCTCGTTGCTCATCAGCAGCGCGATCCATCTCCTGAACGACTGAAGAAGGCGCCGCCGTAAGTCGCTCTTCCCAGTCAAGCAGCAAGATACGCTGTTTCTCACAATCTGGGCAATTGAGCCAGTCTAGTCCACGTTGTAAGCGCCGCTGCACAAGTTGATCGGGTATGACAAAACCACACGTCTCGCACACAAAAATACGCCTGCGCTTAATACTCTCCCGCAAAGCGCGACGTTGCAGGTGAATTTGCACGTACTCATCAAAATGCAGGCACGTCTCCGCGCTGACCATCTTGTCGAAGAACAATGTTAGCTCAGCCCGCCCCTCCCCAATGTTGCGCAAGAACATACCACACGTTCCCCCTGTCCGGGCAGTATAAGTCACCGCGTTCTGCCACAATGCCTTCATCTTGAATAGCCCGCTATGCGAGAAGCGCACCGCCAGATGTCGCATACACGTTCAGCACAGGCCCCTCAAAACTATAAATCGCCGCCTTCCCCTCTGGATCAGGCAAGTCGGGATTGACGCGCGTAGATTGCGAGGGAAACACCAGGTATGGCCCCTCGTCAGCCTGCTCGCGCAAGGCCACTTCATAGCGCAGTAAATCCTCGACCATGGCGATCAGCAGTATTTTCTCCTGCTCCCTATCTTTGAGGCGTTCATCTTGCGGCATGGTAAACTTCACCGCGTGTACCGCCTCTTCCGCAATACTCCCCAGGCCCTCCGGTTCATCCTTTGACGGCATTCACCAACGCCGAAGCATAGGCATCCAGCATCTCAGGTTGCAACAACACAAGATTGCCGAAACTGAGTTGTCGAATCAGGCCGCGCGACTCCACCCGGCCAATACAGGTCTTGAACTGCTCGTACAGATTCTCCGGCCTCTCCGCCGTCTTATCGACCTTCACAAACGTGTGGTACAGGTCATCGACGGTAGAGAGCAGCCGCCCATCTTCTTTCTCAGCAACCAGAAAATCCTTGATGCGCTGGAAGAGATCTGTCGAACTCACCTTTGGCTGCGCTTCCCAGTCAATCGCCCCATGGATCGCTCCAATTAACTCAGGGATATTCTGCCCTTCCTTGGCGCTTGTCTCGTAATATCCATCAAAGCCCAGTTCTTGCATTAGCGCTCTAATGCGTGCCTGGCTCACACCCGTTCCTCCCCTATCTACTCGTGCCGCTATTAAGAACTTCTTCATCGGCGGCGCTGCGTTCCCCTGCACACGCTGAGCCAGGCGTAACGCTCGATCCCAGTGATACACCCCCGCGAATGGATCCGTCTCGCTCCGCGCATCGAAAACAACCAGCGCCACTGCCACTTCGTTCAAATGCAACTGGTGGATCAGGCGATAGCCCGGCTGACCTGCCAGGTCCCACAAGAGCGTCTCGCGCGTCTCCTTGCGCCCGCCATCAAGCTTTACCTCCTCACTCTCAAACGTCCACACCCGCCGTCCCATGCGTTGACTCGGTTGGCGCAAACGGTTGACCTGTAAGAACAAGTCCAAGGCCGGATTTACCAACGCCACTATCGCCCACCAGGACAACTTTGGCATTCGTGTAGTGAACTGAAGGTATCGCTGAAGGAGTACTGAGTATGGTAGCAAGGTCCAGATCCCAGATGCGGATGACCGTGTCTAGTTCCCCAAGCGTTGCCAAAATGAGTGATTTGGGATGGAACGACAGGCCGGCAAATATTAGAGGAAGAAGACTCATTTAGAATTGCTACTGTTTCCCAAACATCAGCGTTCCAGAGCCGAACCGTTCCATCCCAAGATTTCGAGGCAAGGAGGCGACCATCTGCCGAGAAGGATAATGAAGTAATAGCGCTCGTATGGCCTTCAAGCACGCGTATTTGTCGTCCTGTACTTGCATCCCAGAGGCGGATGGTGCTGTCAACGGAGCCGGAGGCGAGCAGGCGACCATCGGGCGACCACGCCACGCTACTGATCAAACTGGAATGCCCAGAAAGAGTGTGAAGAGGTAGCCAGGTTGTCGTGTCCCAGAGGCGGATGGTGCGGTCATCGGAGCCGGAGGCGAGCAGGCGTCCATCAGGCGACCACGCCACGCTGTGGATCGAACTGGAATGCCCAGAAAGAGTGTGAAGAGGTAGCCAGGTCGTCGTGTCCCAGAGGCGGATGGTGCTGTCACCGGAGCCGGAGGCGAGCAGGCGTCCATCAGGCGACCACGCCACGCTGTAGATCAAACTGGAATGCCCAGAAAGAGTGTGAAGAGGTAGCCAGGTTGTCGTGTCCCAGAGGCGGATGGTGCGTGTCAGCGGAGCCGGAGGCGAGCAGGCGACCATCAGGCGACCACGCCACGCTGTAGATCGAACCGGAATGCCCAGAAAGAGTGTGAAGAGGTAGCCCGGTCGTCGTGTCCCAGAGGCGGATGGTGTTGTCATGCGGAGCCGGAGGCGAGCAGGCGTCCATCGGGCGACCACGCCACGCTATGGATCGAACCGGAATGCCCAGAAAGAGTGTGCAGCAGTTTGAAACCGGGTGGAGGCGGCTGTTGCTCTCGTTCTCGTTGTCCTTGTTGTCTTCGTTCGCGCAGCTCTCCGAACTCATGCGTCTCATCAGAGTCAGCCCACCTGTAAGCCAGAAAGATGAGAATGATCAGCGCAATAAGTGACGAGAACGACTATCCACCAATATCTCAAGAAGGTCGGAAGTTGTAGTGCTTCAAAAATGTAGGAGGCCTGGAATCCACCATGCGAGGAGAGTTGATAGAGATTGAAGGCTGCATAAAGGACATAGATTATTACGCAGGTAAGGGGTATGATCCACCAGCGTATCAATACCCAGCGGATGGCACGAAGCCACGCGGGGCGCGGGTAGCGCGAATCATCTGGTGTGGAAAGTGTATCGTCGGTTGTATTCGGATTGTTTGCCACGTCAATACTCCTCTCCCACATTATTATCCAGAGAACGAGCCAGATTCGGCGTTATTGCAGTTCTCTCTCAATGTTAACGTCTGATCCCCGTAATCCCCCACACCAACCGCTCCATCGGATCCGGATCCCCCACACGAAAATCAACCCACGTCATCCCTCTCAAAAAAGCAGGCAACTGCGGCTTATCCGGCGCGTCCGCCAGCACCACAGGTATCACTGGACAACCACGGCTGACAAACTCGCGTATAAACGCCTCCAACTCCATATCTTGCCAGGGGCCCCTGCCATTGCTGCCCACAAATACTGCGGCAGACTTAATGTTTTCAATCTGTTCTTCCAGCGTGCGCTGCCATGGTAGTCCTGGGCGCAGTTCCCACTCGTCCAGCCAGGGCACAATCCCCTGTGCTTTCAGTTGTTCTGCAATTCTCTTTACTTCAGGCTTGTCCTTGCTATTGTGACAGAGAAATACATCAAATTCTTGCATCCCTTGTGGCGTTGATGCTTGAGGCATGTGCGTCTCCTTGTGTGGGCTATTATGCTCTGGTCCTGGTGACGATACTATATTTGAAGGTGATGGAGTATTGCGTAGTTCCTCAACTACTTTTCGGATACCTTTAACAACATCCAGAAACGCGGCATTGCGGTCTGCCCAACTACTTATCGGCCTTCTATTTGTGGGCAAAGGAGCAAACTGACCAAAAATAGCATATTCCCAGTCAGTTTCGTGGAGAAGAATGGGTATAACGCGGGCTTCCTTACGCTTCTGCTTTTCAATAGCTCGTTCCGCGATGCCGTAGCACTGCTCCGACGCTATAAAATCCGAGCTGACCAACAACAGGATGATCCTGGCCGCCTTGAGGTACGTATCGATCTCGTGCGCATATTCGCTGCCAGGAGCAATTTTGAGATCATGCAAAATAGTAATCAGGCCCTGCCGCTCCATCGTGCTGAGTTTATTCTCAAGCTCCCTCAGCCAATTCCATCTTCGCGCGCATAACAGATAAATACCTCTATTTTGTCACCCATGAACACCCTCCCAGCATATGTATTAGCCTCCTCAATAACACAGAATAGATAGACCCTGTGCCACAATAGGCAGCGTTACAATTTTGAGCTAACTTGCTCCTGTAATCTGTCTATAGTGCATTGATGCTACTCAGTATAGTACAGTCATGTCTCATTAATCAATATAAAAGAGTAGATAGATTATCTGTGTTTCGAAGGCTAAAATTACTTCAACGCTTTTCTAATGCTAACAAACTTCCACCCAACTCCCTCTGTCCTTTTGTACAGCCAACAAACTGTTCTCTTGCTCAATACCAATTCCACCCTCTATAAAGTACAATTATCGTAGACAACATATACCAACAAATCCCTTTTCTCTTACAGAAAGGAACATATAATAATGACAAACTCAACAACCACTCGTACCGCGCTCATCACCGGCGCATCGCGTGGCCTTGGCCTTGCCCTCGCTCGAGAACTTGCCCGGCAGGGCTGGAACTTAATCATAGATGCTCGCGGCGCACAGGCCCTTGAAGCTGCTCGCGCCGAGCTGGCCGCCCTGACAAATGTCGTCGCCATCCCAGGAGATGTCACAGACGCAGCCCATCGACAAGCCCTCCATGAAGCCGCACGCTCAGCAGGTGGCCTGGATGCCCTGATCAACAACGCCAGTTTCCTTGGTCCCAGCCCGCAGCCATACCTGTTAGAATATCCACTCGACGTGCTTGAGCGGGTCTATCGCACCAACGTCATTGCCCCTCTGGCGCTTATCCAGGTACTGCAACGCCAGTTGAAAAAAGGTGCCTGCGTCATAAACATCACCAGCGACGCAGGCGTTGAAGCCTACGAAGGCTGGGGCGGCTACGGATCGAGCAAGGCCGCGCTGGAACAACTCTCGCACATACTCGCCGCCGAAAAAACCTCCTGGCGCGTCTACTGGGTCGATCCAGGCGACATGCGTACCCAAATGCACCAGGAAGCCTTCCCCGGCGAGGACATCAGCGATCGCCCGCTGCCCGAGGTAAGCGTCCCCGGCCTGCTCGAACTAATAACAGGCTCCCATCCCAGCAACCGCTACGCCGCCCGCGCGCTCACCCCAAACCAGCCCGGAGGAACCTCGTAACGAAGGGGGGCCGGGCCGTATATAGTAGGGTTGACCCTTGCGGTCAACCTCGGGGAGGGGCGGTGTCTGGCTCCAGCCCTGATCTGGTCTTTATCACAAACGTAATAATCACTATGCAAACCCTAAAACACTCAATACCATTTCGAATAATAAACTCAGCAATACCCGATAACAATGTATTGGATTTTGATCTACCCCCGGAGCTAGAGGCAAGCAAGCCGCCAGAAGCGCGTGGTCTTGCTCGCGACGAAGTACGCCTGATGGTCTCCTATCACTCGACCGACTGCGTTGTACACACCCGTTTCCGCAGCATTGGCGAATTTCTTCAAGCTGGCGACCTGCTTGTCATCAACACCAGTGGCACAATGAACGCTGCCCTCAATGCCACCCGTGCCGATGGTACACCGCTTGAATTGCATCTTTCAACCCATTTGCCAGCGGACCTGTGGGTTGTGGAGGTACGCGCCCTCAGCGGCAAAGCGACGAAACCCTTCTATGATGTAAGGGCTGGCGAGACACTCCAATTGCCCGGCGGAGCAGAGGTCACATTACATGCCCCCTATCTCCATAGTCAAGGGGAAGGCCCTCATCGCCTGTGGATCGCCACGCTAAACCTGCCGCGTCCACTGTTCGACTACCTCGAGCAACATGGTTTCCCCATTCGCTATAGCTATGTCAAGGAAAGCTGGCCGTCAAGCTACTATCAGACCGTCTTCGCCACGGAGAAGGGCAGCGCGGAAATGCCTTCAGCCGGGCGCGCCTTCACCACTGAACTGATCACACAACTGGTCGCGCGCGGCGTGCAAATTGCTCCCTTACTGCTGCATACAGGTGTTGCCAGCCTCGAGAGCCACGAACCGCCCTATGAAGAGTTCTATCGCGTCCCCCTTGAGACTGCCCGACTGGTGAACGCAGCGCGATCAAGAGGTAAACGTGTTATCGCCATCGGCACAACAGTCGTCCGCGCCCTCGAAACTGTTACCGACGTAGAAGGCGTAGCTCACCCTGGTGAAGGCTGGACAAATCTGCTCATCACGCCACAAAGAGGATTACGCGCCGTCAACGCTCTGCTCACCGGCCTGCACGAGCCATGCGCAACCCACCTCTCAATGCTGGAAACCCTCGCCGGCCTGGAACATCTCAAAGTCACCTATCATCAGGCGCTGCAAAAGGGCTACCTCTGGCACGAATTCGGAGACCTCCATTTGATTTTGCCGTAATAACAATTTCTTCCCTTTTCTCCTGTCGCAAGATATAATAGCAACAACCAGACATCACTATTATTAGGGTAGTGGCAGGAGTAAAGTTACATGGCCGACACGCAACGTTTTCTCGTTCGCTTCTGGGGCGTCAGGGGCAGCTATCCGACCCCAGGCCCTGGCACTGTACGCCATGGAGGCAATACCTCCTGCATTGAAGTGCAAGCTGGTTCACATACCCTCATCCTCGATGCAGGTAGCGGGCTTATCCGCCTGGGAGAAGACCTCCTACGTCGCACGAAAGGCAAACCGCTGTACCTATCACTTTTGATAACCCACGCTCATGGTGATCACCTCATTGGCTTCCCATTCTTCGCCCCCCTCTTCGACGGACATACCGATATCGATTTCTTTGGCCCCTCTCTGGCTGGCCGTAGTATCGAGCAGCTTGTAACCCCCATCATGTCTCCTCCGTATTTTCCTATAGACATACGAAAGTTACCATCACAGAGGGCCTTTCACACCATCACTGATGAGCAGCAAATAAACTGGCAACATGGTTATGGCAGCAAACCGCAGATTGTCCCCGACGGGAAAGATGCGAAAAACGCTGAAGTCAGTGTCTATATTAAATACACACAGAGCCATCCGTTGAATGGCGCTATTCTCTATCGTATCGAGTATGCCGGTCGACGTATGGTCTATGCCACCGATGTCGAATGGAGGGAGCATTACGACCCTGAATTTCTGGCGTTCGCTGAAGGTGCGGATTTGTTGATACACGACGCACAATATACAGCTGAGGATTATCTACATAAGCATGGTTACGGTCACAGTACTATTGAAATGGCCACCGGGGTAGCAAATGTAGCGGGTGTGCGTGAACTCATTTTATTTCATCATGAACCAACCTATGATGATGCGAAGTTGGATGCTATGGAGGCCGCGGCGCAAACGCATTTTGCTCAAACCCGCTCTGCCTGTGAAGGCATGGAGATCGATCTTCTAGCATCAAAAACTGACTGAGAGAGGACTCTAAAAATGATAAATGTTCTGCTGGCATTGATGGTTGTCGCCTCGTTTTTGCTGGCCATACCGCTGCACGAATGTGGTCATGCCTTGATGGCCTCCTGGCTGGGAGATACAACTCCGCGCAGCGAAGGCCGCCTGAGTTTGAGCCTTCGCCCGCACATTGATCCAGTTGGGACGCTCATGTGTTTCATACTGGCTTTTCAACCGGGAGTCCCCGTAGGTCTGGGCTGGGGAAAACCTGTCAAAGCCGATCCCTGGAAGATGCGTGTTGGAGCCAATCCTGGCATCCTTCTGGTCGCTCTTGCCGGCCCAATTATGAGCTTGCTGGTTGGCCTGGTTATTGCCCTGCTGGTGCGTTTCATACCAGCATCGTTGTACGTAGAACCATTCTTGATTCGTATTCCGCAATTCCTGGCTGTCTTTGCCTGCGTTAATATCTGCCTGGCCATTTTTAATCTCATTCCCCTCTATCCACTTGATGGCTATCAGATTCTCTATACTCTTTTGCCCAGCCACCAGGCCGTACAGTTCGCCAAATCCGCCACCTATGGGCCGCTTATTATCCTGGGCCTCTTCTTTCTCTTGCCCTTCCTGGCCCAGCTCGCCGCTCCGAGTTTAGCGAGTTTCCCCCTGTTCCGGCTACCATTTTATATATGGCTGGGTGCGATAAGCCTCGTCGGTCTGGCTACCGGGCAATTACCTGATCCTGGTCTTCTACAACTCTACCTGTACAACATACCCCATTAATAGCGAGTAAATGAGTACACACATGTGGTTGCGCAGCATTGCTTATCGTCTCGGACAGGTACGCCAGCAACTTGGTTTTGCCGCTCCCCTTACTGGAGAGGATTACGAAGAAGCGGCTCGTGTATTACCATCTTCTGCTGCGCTCTCCCTCTTTTGCACCATGTCGCCCGCCGATCAACAGCACGCCCTACGCGTATGCCGGGGACTCCAGGCTCACGGCTGCACAAATGAAGATATGCTTGCAGCAGCACTGTTACATGACGTCGGTAAAGCTCAAGGCCGCGTCCCCTTCTGGACCCGCCCGGCAATCGTCCTCGGCAAAAAACTGGCCCCCCAACTCCTATCCCGCCTCGTCCTTTACCCCGAAACTGGCTCCCCATCCCGTTGGGACCCGATTATGCAAATGAACAAATTAACGGGATCATCCGTAGGGGCCGATTTATCGCGCCCATCGCCGATTTATCGGCCCCCGGGGAAATCTACCCCATCTACCCCATCCCCTCATCAATTTGTTAAACTTCATTATCGCGTCCCACGTGGGGATGGACGGGGCCCGTCCATGGTAGGGGCGATCCCTTGTGGTCGCCCGGTCCCGGTTCCTGTCGATGGTCGCCCTGTTCCCGGGCCTGATTATCCAGCCACCACCATCCCCAAATGGCGCCAATCGCTCAGCAACGCCTGGTATCACGCCGAAATCGGCGCTGATCTCGCCTCCGCCGCCGGACTATCAGACCACGCCGTTCTTTATATCCGTACCCACCATCAACCCGGTGGACCAGCCGCGGAATTACACGAAGTAGATGAGGTATCCTGACCAATGATCGAACAGATAACATCTGAAATAACAGAAGCGTCACTCTTGCAAGCTGCGGATGACAATATAGAGCAATCTGAGCGCTATGTTGTGCGCTTGCCCATCTTTGAAGGCCCCCTTGACCTTCTCTTGCATCTCATCGAAAAGCGGCAGATGGAGATTACTACCATTTCACTCTTTGCCGTCACCGACCAGTACCTGGCCTATTTACAACAGTGGGAAGCTGAAGAGCTGCCCCTGGCAAATATGGCCGCATTCGTCTCTATCGCCGCTCGCTTGCTTTTCATCAAATCGCAGAGCCTCTTGCCTCGCACCTCTAAAGATGAACTGAGTGGTGAAACCGAAAGTGCGGCTGAAATGGCGGAAGAATTGCAGCGTCACCTTGTCGAATACAAGCTGGCCAAGGAAATCGCCAATCTGTTGCGCCAGCGCGAAGAGGCGGGATTACAGACGCATGGGCGCTCCGGGCTGCTCGCGGGCATCGAGGCACAGCTGGCATGGACTCCCCCCACCCTCGTCGGGCTGGACGCCCAATCACTGGCCGCGGCCTTTCAGCGCCTCCTCGAATTGCGTGCCAAAGAAGAAACCATTGGAGTGGACTTTCTGCCCCTGGCGCGCATCACAGTTAAAGAGCGTATCAGTGAGATAGCCACCCTTCTCACTACAAAACCCTCCCTCCTGCTCTCCGACGTCATTGAAAACGAAACCTCCCGTTTTCTCATCATCATCACCTTTTTAGCCGTACTCGAATTGTGGAAACACGAACGCATTGCTGTAAAGCAAGAAACCCTCCTCGGGCCAATCCTTCTAGAGCGCGGCACGCGCTGGGGGGAAGCGCCAGCAGCACAGGAAGAGGAAGAGATGACAGAATTCGATACGGCCCAGGCCTAAAGTCGCGTCTCCAGCCTTGCGAAGCCGTAGTAGGGGCGACCCTTGGGTCGCCCTTCGCCCCCGGGGCATGTGCTCGCCCTGTGACGGGGCCTTGCCACCATGCAGGCACGGGCTTGCGAAGCCGTACCATAGTAGGGGCGATGCCTTATGCTCGCCAATAGGCGTCAAGTTAAGGATTGTCGAAATTGGCCTCGCCCCGCCTCCAGGGCGAGCCCGATACGCATCAACCTAAGCTGCCTCACGGTGTCACCCTGAGCCGCAGCGAAGGGTCTGTCTGGATGGGCGTCGAGATGCTTCGCCTCGCTCAGCATGACAGTGTCGTCCACCTGCCGCGCCATCGCCATCTGAAAGCGTTCCGCTTGCTCTCACCTCTTCTGGTCATCCCTGCCACTCCTTACTACACTCACCCTTATAGCATTTGATGAGCTTTTTCTTAGGTTGATGCGTATTGGGCGACCGCAAGGGTCGCCCCTACTATACACGAACGGAACGCCCAGCCGTGTATAGTAGGGGCGGGGCTTGCCCCCGCCCTGGGAGCGGCGCGAGACGCGGCCATTGATCCCATTTTGGAGTTCCTTAACTTGACGCCTATGGGGCGATGCCTTGTGCTCGCCCATCGCCCCCGGGGCATGTGCTCGCCCTTCGATCCTATTTGGTGCCATCAGTATAATAAGTATGTCAGGACAATAAGGAGCAGGATACGTTCATAGGGAACTCATCTATTTCCGAAAAAAATGGAGCAATTTACTCGCTAATTGCCCAGAAATAGCGAGCACACAAGCACACTTTCAAAACTTGACAGGAACCGACTCAAGATTTATACTGTAGTAACGATAAATCTTGCTAAAGAAACCTATTTTCCGGGGCGTGTTGAGGGAAAAACGGCGAAAAAACCCCGTAAGCACTCCTGACATATGACACCACACTATAAAGCTGATAAGGAGTTATACCTGATAATGGAAGATGCTCAGGAAATACCACCGACTGAAGAAGAAACCGCTTCGCCAGAGGCCGCTCGCATTGCTGAACTAGAAGAGCAGCTTGCACAGGCGCGGCAGGAAGCAAGTGAACATTGGAATAAATATGTGCGTGAGCGCGCCGATATGGATAATTTCCGCAAGCGCCAGGAACGTGTGCTGGCTGATCGTGTGCAAAACCAGAAAAAGGCACTACTGCAGAAATTACTTGGAGTGATCGACAACGTCGATCGCGCGCTAACCTTTCAAGATACATTGGATCGCCAGGGATTGCAGCAGGCGCTGCGTATGGTACAGTGGCAAATGAACGAAGTCCTGCGCAGTGAAGGATTGGCCCCTGTGCCAACGGTTGGTGAGCCGTTCAACCCTTATGTTCACGAGGCGATTGAAGCTGTCGAAGACAGTGATAAGCCCGAGGGAACCATCGTCGAAGAGGTTCTCAAAGGCTATACCCTCGGTGATGAAACGCTCCGCCCGGCCCGCGTCAAGGTTAGCATGGGCAATAAACAATAAGCAGGCCTGCAGAAGGCGCTTGATTGTATTGATAGCATAAAACAAACAAAGGGCTGTTCAAGGGAGCAAGGCTATGGAATACAAAGATTACTACAAAATACTCAATGTTCCGCGAGGGGCCTCCGCGGATGAAATCAAAAAAGCGTTTCGTAAGTTGGCGCGCAAACATCATCCAGACGTCAACCCCGGTGATAAAAAGGCTGAAATGAAATTCAAAGAAATTAATGAAGCCTATGAAGTTCTCTCTGACCCTGACAAACGGAAGAAATACGACACGCTTGGCCCCAACTGGCAAGATCAGTTTGGACCTCCGCCAGCCGGCACCAGGCGCGCCTATAATTTTGGTGGTCGGACCTCGTCAACTCCCTATGAGTTTGAAGCAGGAGGAGGCCCTGCTTTCTCCGACTTCTTCGAGGCACTCTTCGGACGTTCCGGTATGGCAAACACTGGCGCGCGAGGCCCAAGGGAAGATTTGCGCCGGGCCGGGGAAAGTATTGAACAACCTGTAGAGGTAACCCTACAAGAGGCCTATCTTGGAGGAATGCGTACCTTCAATATTCAGTCAACGGAAATCTGTCCTATCTGTAAAGGAACAGGCGAGATCAATAATAAGTCCTGTACGAACTGTGGCGGCCAGGGCATGATACCACGCAATAAGCGTATCCAGGTCAAGATCAACGCCGGTGTTGATAACGGTTCCAAGATTCGCGTTGCTGGCGAAGGACAGCCCGGCGTTGGCGGAGGACCGCGAGGCGATCTTTACCTGGTCATCAGCGTCAAACCCGATCCTAAATTTGAACGGAAGGGGGATGACCTCTATGTTGATGTTGATGTTGACCTTGTTACCATGATGCTGGGAGGCGAGGTTCCCGTGCCCACCCCCGATGGACGCAAACTGGTGTTGACTATTCCACCAGAAACACAGAATCGCCGCCTCTTCCGCCTGGCCGGTAAAGGGATGCCTCACCTGCGCGGTGAGGGTAGTGGTAACCTCTATGCTCGCGTCCAGGTGCTTCTCCCAACACACCTCTCCAGCGAGGAGCGCGAGCTGTTTGAGAAATTGGCTCGTACCCGGCGCGTCGAGTCCTACATGTAGGAAGGGGGGATAAATTGTGCCAGAGAAAGGCGACGGCGCTTGGTATATCATCAGCGTGGCAGCAGAGAAAGCCGCTGTGCATGAGCAGACATTACGTCACTACGAACGGTTGGGACTCATTTCCCCTGCCCGCAAGGGAAGTAGCCCCCACAGCCCACGCTTATACTCTGACCGCGATATCGAGCGTGTCATTCAGATTCGCAGCTTGATGGAAGATCTGGGTGTCAATCTCGCAGGCGTTGAAACTATCCTGCATATGAGAAACCTCATAGAGCAGATGCAGATTGAAACACAGCAACGCATAGAGCAGGTTCAGAAGCAAATGGAGCAAGAGATAGAGCGCCTGCAACATCAACACGTATCTGAAACTCGCAGGCTCAAAGGCATCATTGAACGCATACAGCGCGAAAAAATGTGAAACGTTCATCCGCCACCATGCACGACTATGCAGCAAACGAAGGATAGTAGGTCCGATGCAGTGATGCTCACCCGAACAGGGCATATCCTTCTTTGCTCAGTCATCATTAAGACTGTGGCGGAATGGCTGGCATCAGGTGATATTCCATCTTGAGGGCAATGATACGGGTTGCGGCCTCGTCGATACGTGCCTTGGTGAGCTGACCGTCCTTCAGAGCCTGTTTGATGGCGTTGAGTATTTCGATCGTCTGGCCCGCGCCATTAGGACCAAGTAACATATCATTGCCTGCCTGGAGCGCTAGGACCGCTGCCTCCGGCATACTCCATGTCGGGGTAATGCCTTGCATGTAGAGGGCGTCGGTGAGTACGACACCATCATAGCCAAATTGCTTGCGCAGAATATCGGTCATAAAGATGTGTGAAAGTTCTGCCGGATATTTTGGGTCAATGGCAGGCATGAGTACGTCGGTCGGCATAATCATCCCAGGATTATCCAATTTGTTCTGCGATTGAATAAAGTGTTTGAAGGGCGCAAGTTCGACATCATAAATCTGCTGCCTGGTTCGATTAACGACCGGCAAGCCTTTATGCGCATCGATGACGGCGTCTCCCAGTCCAGGGTAATGTTTGATACAGGCAACAACTCCATCACTCTGCATAGCTCGCATATAGGCTCCTGCGAATTTGATCACAGATTGAGGGTCGTTCCCAAAGGTACGCGTCACCATGTCATAGCCATTCACAAGGTTCACGTCGACATCGGGTGCAAGGTCATTATTGATACCAAGCGCTGCTAGATCATGGGCGGCCTTATGCCCCTGTTGAGTTGCGACGGCAGGATTGCCAGTATTGTAAATGTCGGTCGCAGACATACGATAACCATAAATGTGCGAGAGTCGATGGACATATGGGCCGCCCTCTTCGTCGGTTGAGATGAGTAGCGGGAACGTTGCATGCTGTTGCATTTGAGCGATGTCATGCTTGGTCTGATTGAAGGTATTCATTTGAAATTCGTACATAATGACGCCGCCCGCGTGCAACTTGTTGATCATCGTATCCAGGTCTGGCGAGTAGTACGTATCGGAATATTCGACCATGATCAGTTGGCCCAATTCGACGTCCAGGCTCATGCGCGATACATACATTCTGGCGAGTTGCTTATACTGCATATAGTCAACAAGATGTCTGAGTGAGTTGAGCTGACTTGCATTCAGCGGCAGTTGTACAAATTGGCCCACGTGTAGGGTTTTTTGTGCGGGTGGAGTTGGTGCACTGATGGATTTGGCGCCAGCCAGGAGACTTTGTTCAAAAAAAACTCCTGCAATCACCAGGATTGCCAGAAGCGCCAGCGTGACCATGATGGGTATAGCGATATGACGAGGCTTTGCTCTTCCCTTCTGAGAAGATGAAATATGTGGAGGTGTTGGAGATTTTTCTTTATGTTCATTATCGATGGTCATATAGACTCCTCACCTTTGCATAGTATATAAAGGCTTATTGATGGTCTAACTATAGTGTGTAACGCGCAGTCAGGGCTTTTTGTTACATCGAACTACTTACTGGGCTGTTTCAGTAGACTCTTGTTGCTCCTGATTTTCGGGTGTGGAAGGCTGCGATTGATCGCTTTCGCTCTCTTCACTGTGTGCTGTCTGCTGCTGCGTGACCCGCTGTTCACTCGTTTTACGCTTTGTACGAGAACGCTTCGACGCTGAGACATCGACAGTTTGAGTTGCCTCGCTCTCGCTATCAGTTGTTGCAGGAGTAGTGAATTGGCCGCCAGAGCTTTCTTCGTTGATGTCGCTGGTAGCAGTGAATGGGGTTTCTTTCTCACCCTCGTCAGCCTGTGTAGGAGTTAGAGCCTGTAGCCAGGACGGACTTTCGTCAGTGCGTAGGAGAGAAAGAGAATGGAAATGGAGCCAGTTAGCGTCCTCTTCCGCTACTTCTGGAGC
Source organism: uncultured Chloroflexia bacterium (assembly GCA_963775585.1). GTDB lineage: Bacteria > Chloroflexota > Ktedonobacteria > Ktedonobacterales > Ktedonobacteraceae > UBA11361. The sequence goes on from CAVZJN010000008.1 coordinate 31,777, forward strand.
AGGTGATAGGGTTAGTTGGCCGCTTCCGGGTAAAGACGCCTCCTGTAAAATTGAGTGCTCTTTTTCTGTTTCTGCTAGAGAGGTTGCGCTCTCACTGACGGCAGTCTCCTCATGCTCGCTGGCGGAGAACGCAAGAGATTGATCTTCCAATTGGAACTGGGCAGAGACAGGTACTGTGGTAGTATCGCTCTCTTCGTTTTCAAAATCGTAAGGCAACACAGGTACCCTATCAGTAGTACCAAAATCAGCCTCTCCATAGATATCAGTTGCAAATGGTGTCTCTTCTGCCATCTCATCAATCGTGGGTACATCAGGGGAAGGGGATACCTCTTGATGTGTAGTGGGCCTCTCATCTACAACTGCAGGTGCACTATACGGCACTTCTTCTTCTATCAAGGGCAGAGAAGCTCCTTGTGACAGTCCCGAATCGTAGGTTGCTAGCGACTGAGGTGGACGAGAATCGATAGGGGCGGTTATTGCTCGCTGGCGCCGACGTGCAGCCGCACGTACATTTGGAACAACCGATGGTGGTTGTTTCGAGTAGTCAAATACAACTTTGATGGCCCGATTGCGGGCCTTATTTGCTGCTGTCATGAGGGCCTCGCGAAAGCCGCTGAGAGGGAAACTGTGGGTAATCAATTTATCGGGAAAAATCAGTTTTCGCTGTATCAGCTCAACAGCGATCTTAAAAGTAGGCGTTTTCTTGGATGTACCAATAGGCCAGGTCTCCATACCATGACCCTTTGTACCAATGAGATTGATCTCCTTGTACCATATGGGGGTGAGGTCGATATGCATGCGGTGAAGATATACGCCCACCACGACCACGGTTGAACCAGCTCGTGCCCATCTGAGCGCATCTTGCGTGGTATGTGCGCTGCCGACGGTATCGTATATAACATCATAGCCACCTAACAACATCTTGTTACCCCATATACCCTCGTAGAGCTGTGCGCTGGTAGCTCGTTGTATCTCTTTATAGCTATCCTGTGGGTAGATAATCTGTGCACCTAAGCGCGCCGCTTGTTCGATCTGGAAGGAGTGACGTGCCATTACACACACTTCAGCCTCGGGTGCAAGAGCGCGGACAACTTGTAAGATAAGTAGACCTATTGTGCCGGCACCAATAATAAGCACCCGATCTTTTGCCTGTGGTACATGACGTAAGACGGCATGAACGGCAACTGCGGTTGGTTCTAGAAGAACAGCTTGCATATCATGTATGTCGTGGGGAATACGAAAGAGTTGTTGTTCGTGGAGCAACATCTCCTCGCTCCATCCACCGCCTATTGGTTGTGGGCCGGGCAGAGCGCCGTTCTCACAGAGGCTATAATGGCCAGAGGCGCACGAGCGGCAGGGTTGTTGTACGCCTGCTGTGATGCAGTTGGGTCCAGATTGCAGCACAACCCGGTCACCGACACGTAAATGATGCACGTCATTCCCGACTTCTATTACTTCTCCGACAACCTCGTGACCTGGATAAGAGAGACCATGACTGGGTATGGCCGCGGGTGCAATGTTGAAGTCTCCATCAACGAAAATGAGATGCAGGTCGCTTCCGCAAATGCCTGCGAACGAGTTACGTACGCGCACCCAGTTGGATGCAGGTAGTGACTGTCGGGGTAAATTTCGTACTTGTAGGGGAGCAAACGAAGAGAAATAGGCTCCACGCCAGATATATCCGAGAAGTTTCGTAGGTATAACATGTGCAGGATCAAGTTCTAATGTTGAGGTCCACATAGCGCCCTCCCTGGGTTTCTAGCAATCTTATTGCTATACGTACCATCTTCTGTTCCGTTTCATCGCAGTGTATCACGCAGGTGGAAGGCGGTCAATCTTATTGAAAAGAATAGGAAAGAAGATTGTTTACTCTGTTACGCGGGGTATTTTCACCGTGAAGATGGTCTCTATTTCGGGGGTACTCGCGACAGTAATATTTCCCTCGTGCGCCAGCGCTATCGCCCTGGCAATTGAGAGGCCAAGTCCCGTACCCAGAGGAACCTTCCAGGGAGACGCATAGGTAGGCATGTGTTCACCCCGGTAAAAGCGTTCAAAGATATGAGGGAGGTCGTCTGGGTGAATGCCCTTCCCATTATCAATAACTTGTATGATCGCATAACCGTCTTGACAATCTAGTTGAAGGCGAATCCAACCGTCAGGTGCTGGCCGACCGTATTTTATTGCATTATCAAACAGGATATGTAACACCTGCTTGAGTTGATCAGCGTTTGCCTGTATGTTCAGTCGCTCGTGTGTTGAGAAGTAGATGCCTATCTTCCGCCCATCTGTTGCCAGTTCTTTTGCTCGCTCCACTCCTTCGAGCGCCAGGTTGACCAGATCAATAAATTGTTTTTCCAGGTTTTGGGCATCATCGAGACGAGCCAATAGTAACAAATCATTGATCAGGCGCGTCATACGTTCAGCCTCACTTTTAATGAGCTTTAAGACACGCAGCGCTGTCTCTGGATCGTCTTTTGCTCCGCGCATCAATACTTCTGTGAAACCACGTATTGATGTCAATGGAGTGCGAAGTTGGTGGGAAGCGTCAGAGATTAAGCGACGAAATCGCTGTTCTGAGGATTGTTGCGCTTTTGTGGCGCGCTCAAGTTGTTCACCCATGATACTCAAACTCGCAGCGATCCTACTCACCTCATCATCACCTTTCATGAGAGGTAAAAGACGTTCTCGCTGTTGTAAATCACCAAGAGTGATAGCCTGAGCTGCATCTGACGCTCGCCGCAAGGGGCGCAGCAAATAAAGCGTCAGAAAGAAAAGGGCAAATACTCCAATAACAATTAGTAGAGCCGCTACTATCTGTAAACTTGTAAGCAGAACGCCCTGCATTGTTATATGTAAGATGGCATACGAAGTCCAAATGCTAAGTAGAATCAGTAGAACACAGATGAGTAAACCGTAGAAAAACGTCATTTGCCAGAGCAGTCCTGAGAGCGGACGACGACGCCAGGAACTGTAAGGACTCAGTTTATCATCAGTCTTTTCATCTCCACTCTCTCCGTCGTAGACGGCGGATGAAACGTTTTTCAATTCTGTTGGCATTACGTACTATCCTCGCCCTTTTAGTCTTTTAAGACATATCCCACTCCGCGAACTGTTTGAATCAAACGAGGGGTGCTGGGTGAATCTTCAATTTTCTCTCTTAAATATCTCACGTAAACTTCGATGATATTGGTTTCGCCGAGAAAGTCGTAGCCCCACACCTTGTTTAGTATTGTCTGGCGATCCAGCACCTGGCGCGGGTGACTCATAAACAAATGCAGCAGATTGAATTCGGTAACGGTTAACTCGATATGACGGCCTGCACGGCTAACTTCTCGAGTTGTCATATGTAGTCGCAAATCGCCAAACTGTAATACCTGACCCTCTCTTTCAAGCGCACTGTTACCGTGTATAGAAGCGGAAGAACGGCGCTGACGGCGAAGAATGGCTTGGATTCGAGCAACTAGCTCTTCAAAACTAAAGGGCTTTGTCAGGTAATCATCTGCTCCAATCTTCAAACCAGCCACGCGGTCCTCCACTTCGCCCCTGGCGGTCAGTATTAACACCGGCACATCCTGTGTCGTCGGGTTAATGCGCAGACGCCGGCATACCTCTAGCCCGTCTATGCTACCGGAAGGTAGCCCCAGGTCAAGGATGACTATATCAGGATTGATACGCTGCGTGATAGACAATCCCTCCAATCCGTCCGAAACAGCTTCAACCTGAAAACCTTCATAGCGCAGACCCAGTTTGATAAGTTCAATAATATTTTCTTCATCCTCAATCACAAGTACCTTTAATTGGGCTGGATTTGACGCGTTGGGGGATTTACCCAGGCTTGCAGGTTGCATTTCAATACTTCCGCGCCTTTGAAGGTCTGCTTCCAGTAGCTCAACGGAATCCGCAGCTATATCACTTCTTCTGATTGAGTCCTGTTGCATAGTGTATTGCCTCTTTTTCACAGACAAGGAACTGTAAAACAGAAAGAGATGCGATTCAGTTAACTTTCTACCACATCCCGGAAATTGCATTAAATTCATTATAGGTATCTCTTGAGCACAGTGCAAGTCAATATTGTTTCCTTGACGCTTTTCTCAGCAGAATCTAATTTTTGGCTTTGAGCTGGTCGGTGTAGATATTCCCTACCTTAAAGTAATCACCTTAGACAATGCATGCAGATTTGTATTACAATAACCATAATCATCAAGTCAAAATATATCTCGCTATACATTTTCGGGAGTTTTTCTATGACTATCAAACGGCTGCTGATAATAATTGGTGTCTTACTTATACTATTGATAGGGGTGTCGACCTACGCCTTCGCCATTCTTCTACCAAATCCTGCTCAAACGTCTCTATTACCGCTCACCCCATCGTCAACTGAGACTATTAATACGAACATCAGCAGTGTATATAGAGTGGTAGGAACCATCCAATCCCTTGGGGATCATACATTTGTAATCGCCTTGACTCATGAGAATAAAACCGTCACGGTTAGCGTCAATGACAAAACAACATATACTACGCCAAATGGATCAGCCACTTTTAGCGATTTGAAAGTCGGAGAGGTGGTAGAAGTGCGCGCCCGTACAGATACCCTCAACACGACGACCATCCTGGCGGCACGTATTATCGTCAAGTCAGCGGCGGCCTGATGGTCTCTAAGAAACCTTTTCTGCGTGGCTGGTTTCATGCTGTTGCTGCAATTGGGGCTGTCCTTTGTTATATGGTATTGGGCAGTAACGTTTCCACGCGCGTGAACAATGTGAGCATCTTGGTAACCTCCATGGCTTCTACTTCTATCCCATGACAGGCGGTTGTAAGAGCAAGTGCAAACCATTGACAGACTTTCCTTGCTGATATATCCTGTAGTGGCATCACTTACATGTTGGTATTCTGGCCTGGTATTGATTAAAGTTTCTTTTGGCCCATATTGGTAGCCCTGCTGGAAAGGTTGTCATAATGAAACTCACAATGAAGGGCGATTATGGTTTGCGAGCTATGCTTGATATGGCTGCATACTATGGGCAGGGGCCGGTCGAAAGTGCCGACATCGCTAGACGTCAGTATATTCCAGAGCAATATCTCGACCAGATATTAATGGCCCTGCGCAAAGAAGGCTTAGTGAAAAGTGTTCGTGGCCCAAAGGGTGGACATATGCTTGCGAAGCCACCAGCCCAAATTACTATGGCCCAGGTTATGCAAGCGCTGGAGGGCTATGTTCCACCGATGGAATGTCTCCCCAACCCTGATTTTTGCAAGCTTTCGCCTGGGTGCGCCTTACGTGGGGTCTGGCAAAAGATTGATGAAATGACACAGATCTTGCTCACCTCAACCACTATTGAGGAACTGGCACAACAGCATCAAACAGGCACTATGGAGATGATGTACTACATCTAAAACATGTAGGGAAACCTCGAGCGGATGTTCAGGGTGAAGAGCAGAGAGGACTAAAGCGAGTACGTCATGAGACAGGGATGGTAGCAAGTGGATAATGCAGGGGCCGAATTTACAATGCCCACATCCAGTAGTGATAGGTTGATAGCCATTGTAGAGGATGATGCAAGATTGGCAGGCATGTTCCGTGATATATTGGGTTGCTTCGGTAACTTGCGGCTTCAAATTTTCTCTGATGGACAAGAAGCCAGAACCTCCTTACCAGCACTTAATGCGGATCTCATTTTATTAGATGTTGGATTACCCAATCTTGATGGAGCCTCTCTTTTTAAGATTCTGCGTGGACATAGCAATACGAAGAACACTCCTATCATTGTCATCACGGGCAGCCACGACTGGGAACTGCATCGCATGGGGCTCCAAACAGGTCTCCTGCTACGGAAACCCTTTGAGATTGAAGAACTACTCCGCATGATTCAAGCTTTGCTCCCTTTCCAGGAAATGTAAATGCATCCGCTTGAAGTGTTTCTACTGTGCGATCACTACCATTGAGATCGTAAACAACTGCAGGTGAAGAGTTATGGCCTACTGGGCGAAAGATGTGACAGAACTTATTGGTCGCACACCCATCGTAGAGTTAAAACGCGTGACTTCAGGCGCAATTGCTACCGTCCTCGCCAAACTAGAAATGTATAGTCCGGGCGGTAGTGTTAAGGACCGTATCGCCCTACAGATGATCTGCGAAGCAGAGTCGCAAGGGCTTTTACGTCCTGGAGGTACCATTACTGAACCTACCAGTGGCAACATGGGTGTCTCTCTCGCATGGCTCGCTGCTGCTCGTGGCTACCAATGCATCCTCACCATGCCGGACACCATTTCTCTGGAACGACGTCTCCTCATACAGCGCTTCGGTGCGAAGATCCTTCTTACACCCAGCAACCAGGGCATGAGAGGAGCTATAAACAAGGTTATCGAACTACGGACCACACTCCCAAACACCTGGTATCCACAACAATTCTACAATCAGGCCAACCCGCGTGCTCATCGTGAAGGTACTGCCGTGGAGATTTGGGAAGAGACCTCTGGAGCAGTCGACATGGTTGTCATCGGCGTGGGTACAGGAGGAACCTTAACTGGCGTCGCGGAAGGACTGCGTTCTCGTAAGCCCTCCATCGAAGTCATCGCCGTCGAACCAGCCTCGTGTGCTATCTTATCTGGTGGGCGCCCCGGGCCACATCGCATTGAAGGCCTTGGAGCGGGTTTTCAGCCTGACACCCTGCGCGTTGATCTCATCGACTCTGTTGTCCCCGTCGCCGATCAGGATGCTATCACTACTGCTATTCGTCTCATGGAACAAGAAGGCCTCTCTGTTGGTATCAGTAGTGGTGCCGTAGCCTGGGCCGCTTTACAAGAGGCTCGCAAAGAACAAAACCGCGGCAAAGTCATCGTCACTATTTTTCCTAGTGCCGCCGAAAGATATTTGTATACCAGCCTTTTTGAAGACCTCAGAAGTAATCTTCACTCATAAAAGGGCTATTCGTTTGGCTGGGCACAATAACTGCACCATTTTGTCGTGAAATATCGGAAAAATGCAAAAATTGCTATTGACATCCTTGCAAACTGGTAGTATACTTACATCCTGCCAGAACATATACACTTGGAACAGTAATCAGTACTGTACACAATTTGTATCATTGTTGGCTGGTGCGAGCTAGCAAAGAAGATAGATAGATCAAACATTTGACGATACGTCATTCCCCATAAGGATACTGCAACTTTAGGTACTACAAACAAGCGCAAGATGCTGAAAGCCACGTTGCCCATCATTGACTGCAGTACCGCGAGAAATGTCGAAGTGTATATTGTACACAGTGTGCTGTTAGTACCTGAGTACTGTATACAGGGAATAATGTAGCGTATTTCGTTGTTTTTATTGGTGACATCTTTCTTTGTTCAAATACAAGTGGCGTGCAATGTGGGTGAGCCGAGAACAACTTGTTCGTGTAGGGGAGTAGGAGTAACCGCTTGCGAAAGCAATTTGCGGTTACTTTTCTTGTCATTGAACGTCTTTCAACACAGGCTTATTAGATATCATCCTGAGTAATATCTTTTTCCGTTTTTTTGTTTGCGTGGAGATGCGCATCCCTCTTTATATGCGTATCTCTATTCGTTTCCTCATGTGGGCAATAAGGTGAGAGGAGAACACTACACATGGCAGTTAGCAGCAGGGCTGTGGCTCTCCCCGAGCGCGTTTCATTTGCACGTATCCCTGATATACGGCCAATGCCGGGGCTGATTCAGATTCAGCTTGACTCCTTTGAATGGTTTAAGAAAGAAGGTCTGCGCGAACTTTTTGAAGAAATCTCTCCTATTGAAGACTTTACAGGTAAAAATCTTAGTCTAGAATTTATTGTGCCTCCTGAGCCATTTGGCAAGCCCAAATATAACGAGGACGAGTGTCGTGACCGCGATGCCACATACTCTGCCCCACTCAATGTCAAAGCCCGTCTCATCAACAAAGAGACTGGTGAGATTATTGAGAAAGACATCTTTATGGGTGATTTTCCCCTTATGACCAAGGAAGGTACCTTCATTATCAACGGCGCCGAGCGTGTTGTCGTTAGCCAGCTAGTGCGCTCCCCCGGCGTATACTTCACCGCCGATGAAGATGCCACAACTGGTCGCAGGCTCTTTGCCGCCAAGCTTATCCCTGGTCGAGGCGCATGGTTGGAATTTGAGACCAGTAACAAAAACTTACTGACCGTCAAAATAGACCGGAAGCGTAAATTGCCTATCACTACACTGCTTCGGGCTATTGCCAGCCTGGCCAAAGATCAATATCATGCTGAAGAGCTAGACCTCACAACGGATCAGGGTATTCTAGATGTTTTCAGTAATGTAGATAATGATCCCAATATCCGCTATATCCAGGCTACGCTGGATCGCGACCCCGTGAAAAGAGAAGACGAGGCCCTTCTCGAGTTGTACAAAAAAATGCGTCCTGGCGATCCTGCCACCATCGACAATGCTCGTTCGCTGGTGAAAAATCTCTTTTTTAACCCGCGTCGCTACGATCTTGGTAGCGTCGGTCGCTATAAGCTTAATCGTAAGCTTGACCTCTCTACGCCACAAAGCGAACGCATCTTGACCCAGGATGACCTGGTCAACATTATCCGTCGCTTGATAGAATTGAATAATGGACATGGTCGTAAAGACGACATCGACCATCTCGGCAATCGCCGTGTACGCTGCGTTGGAGAACTGATACAGACGCAGTTCCGTGTTGGCCTGCTGCGTATGGAGCGTGTTGTTAAGGAGCGCATGAGTATCCAGGAGCCGGGGCAGGCAACGCCCAACGCGCTTATCAACATTCGCCCGGTCGTCGCTGCTATGAAGGAATTTTTCGGTGGCAGCCAGCTCTCGCAGTTTATGGATCAGACCAACGCCCTCGCTGAAATTGGCCACAAGCGTCGTCTCTCGGCTCTTGGCCCCGGAGGTCTCTCTCGTGAGCGCGCGGGTTTCGACGTACGAGACGTGCATCAATCGCACTATGGCCGTATCTGCCCAATCGAGACCCCTGAAGGTCCAAATATTGGACTTATTGGTAACCTCGCTACCTATGGACAGATCAATCCGTACGGTTTCATCGAGACGCCCTATCGTAAAGTGTATAAACGGCTCCCAGCCAGTGATCCACGTTTAATTGGTCGTGAATTTCGCGGCATCGCCGGCCGCGAGCGTGAAGATGTGGTAGCTGCCGATGGCACTGTACTGATCAAAGCGCGTACGCGCGTGCGCGTCGACGAGCCGCTTTTCGCTCAATTGTCTCAAATTCTTGGAGATGCAGAGGTCAGGATAAAACCCTTCGTTACCCTCGAAGTAGATTACCGTACCGCTGATGACGAAGAGAATTTCTGGATTGCTCAGGCCAATACAAAGCTCACTAAAAATAATGAGTTTGCCGAGGAACGCGTTCTTGCGCGTTATCAAGGTGAGTTCGCTATGGAAAGCGCGGATAACATGGACTATATGGATGTATCGCCGCGCCAGACCGTCAGCGTCGCTACCGCACTCATCCCATTCCTTGAGCACGACGACGTAAACCGCGCGCTCATGGGCGCAAATATGCAGCGTCAGGCAGTACCATTGTTGCGGCCACAGTCGCCCATCTGTGGGACAGGCATTGAACGGCAGGTAGCTATAGACTCCGGCCAGGTGCAGGTGAGCAAGGTCAATGGCGAAGTTGTCTCAGCTACTGCGCGAAAAATCGATATCGTTGACGACGAAGGCGAGCTTCATACGTACCGGCTGCGTAAATTCGTCCGCTCTAACGCCGGTACCTGTATCAATCAGCGGCCACTTGTGCGCAAAGGTGACTATGTCAACGTGGGACAGGTTATCGCCGACAGTTCATCGACAGAGAACGGTGAGCTTGCCCTCGGACAAAACATCCTCGTCGCTTTTATGAGCTGGGAGGGTGGCAACTATGAAGATGCCATTCTTATTAGCGAACGTATCGTCCGTGAAGACTACTTTACCTCGATACATATTGAAAAGTACGAGGTCGATGCTCGCGATACCAAGCTTGGGCCTGAGGAGATCACGCGCGACATACCTAATGTTGGTGAAGAGGGACTGCGAAATCTGGATGAACGCGGCATCATCTACGTCGGAGCAGAAGTGGGGCCGCAAGACATTCTCGTTGGTAAAATCACGCCAAAAGGTGAGACAGAATTAACGGCAGAAGAAAAGCTCTTGCGTGCTATCTTCGGTGAGAAGGCTCGTGAAGTCAAAGACACCTCTCTGAGGGTACCTCACGGAGAACGCGGTAAGGTTGTCGAAGTCAAAGTCTTTTCACGTGATGCCGGCGATGAGTTGCCTCCAGGTGTCAACCAACTTGTGCGTGTGAGCATTGCCCAGAAGCGCAAAATTGGTGCAGGAGATAAAATGGCCGGACGCCACGGTAACAAGGGCGTTATCTCGCGGGTGCTCCCAATAGCGGATATGCCATTTCTACCAGATGGCACACCTGTAGATATTATCCTGAACCCGTTGGGTGTGCCGCACCGTATGAATATTGGGCAGATTATGGAGACTCACCTGGGTTGGGCCGCGGAAAAATTGGGCATTAAGATAGCAACTCCTGTTTTCGATGGCGCAACAGAGGAAGACATCGAGGAATTTCTGCGCCGCGCCAATCTGCCTGAGACAGGTAAAGTGCAACTCTTTGATGGACGAACCGGGGAACCGTTTGACCACCCAATCACAGTTGGCTATACCTACATGCTGAAACTGGCGCACCTGGTTGAGGACAAAGTACACGCTCGTTCAACGGGGCCATACAGCCTGATAACGCAGCAGCCACTGGGCGGTAAGGCCCAGTTTGGTGGACAGCGTTTTGGCGAAATGGAAGTCTGGGCACTTGAAGCCTATGGCGCGGCTAATATACTCCAGGAAATCCTGACAGTTAAGTCAGATGATGTTGTAGGGCGCGTGAAGACCTACGAAGCCATCGTCAAAGGCGAAAATATTATGGAGCCTGGCGTACCTGAATCCTTCAAGGTACTTGTCAAGGAGTTGCAGAGCCTGGGCATCAACGTAGAGGTGCTTAACGAGGATGAGCAAAAAATCCAGTTCGTTGAAGATACATCTAACGATGTCATGCCCGAGCTAGGTATCAACCTATCCGGTTTTGAGGGAGACCACTAAACTAAAATGTAGGGCAACCCTCGCGGTTGCCCTGCAATGATCACCTTGGAGCAATTATGCTGATGTAGTTATTGGGTAAGTACTGATAGAGGGCGTATGCCCATTTTCTAAATGTAATGCGACATGTAAGGGCGACCCTTACGGGTGCCCAGGGGTGGAATGGATGTGATTGACTCAACTGTCTAAATTGATTGAGCAATTACGTTCTTAACACCAGGAGGCAACATGCTCGAAGTAAATGACTTTAACGCAATCCGTATTAGCCTCGCTAGCCCAGAACAGATTCGTGGTTGGAGCTACGGTGAGGTCACGAAACCAGAGACGATTAACTACCGAACGCTCAAACCAGAAAAAGATGGGCTGTTCTGTGAGCGTATCTTCGGACCCACCAAGGACTGGGAGTGCTACTGCGGTAAATATAAACGAGTCCGTTTTAAGGGGATTGTCTGTGATAAGTGTGGTGTAGAGGTGGCACGCTCAAAGGTGCGTCGTGAGCGCATGGGACATATCGAACTGGCTTCACCCGTGAGCCACATCTGGTACTTCAAGGGCACACCCAGTCGTATCGGTCTCTTGCTTGACCTATCGCCGCGCAACCTGGAGCGTATCCTCTACTTTGCGCTCTACGTCATCACTGATATTGATGAGGATGCTCGCCAGCGCGAACTGATGCACATGGACGAGGAACTTCTCAAGCTGGAACAGAATCTGGATGAACAGGTTGTAGAGTTGATCGACCAGTTGAAGGATAAACGAGATAGCGATATCCTCAAAACGAGAAATCGCATCGAGGAAGACCGTGTGGAGGCTGAAGCCCGCCGCGAACAAGAGTTGGAGGCGGCGAGGCGGGCAGAGAGCGATACACTGGCACAGTTGCGCGCCTCAATGGGCCAACCGGCTGAAGAGGATATCATCTTTGAACCAACGGGTCAGATCATTGTGGCCGAAGGTGATGTAGTCACACCGAGACATACCGAATCGTTGGAACAAAAGGCCGAGATTTGTCGCAATGATATTGCCGAGAATGCGCGCCGCGAAATCGAGGCTACTCGCCTGGAAAGCGATCGTGACGCTGAACGCACGAAGCTTGAATACCAGGGACAAATCGACTCCGCGCAGTCGCACCTGGAGTTAGAGCGTGTCAGTAATAGACAGCGTTTAGAGCAGTTGCGGCGTGATCTTGAGGGTCTCAAGAAGATGGACCTCCTGCAGGAGGGTCGCTACCGCGAGCTGAAAGATGCCTTTGGGGGCGTTTTCCGGGCAGGGATGGGGGCTGAAGCAGTACGCGAGCTGATTGCTGGCCTGGACATGGATAAGTTGGCCGGTGAGCTGCGCCGCGAAATTGGTTCAACAGTTGGTCAGCGTCGCAAGAAGGCTACCAAGCGCCTGAAAGTAGTCGAGGCATTCCGTAAGTCAAACACTTCGCCCGAGTGGATGATCCTGACGGTTTTGCCAGTTTTACCACCAGACCTGCGCCCAATGGTGCAGCTCGATGGCGGCCGCTTTGCCACGTCGGATTTGAATGATCTGTATCGTCGTGTTATTAACCGCAATAACCGTCTCAAGCGGCTATTAGAGTTGAGCGCGCCAGAGATCATTATCCGCAATGAGAAACGCATGCTACAAGAGGCGTGTGATGCCCTCATCGATAATGGACGCCGTGGTCGTGCCGTGGCGGGCTCAGGAAATCATAAACTGAAGAGCCTCTCAGATATGCTCAAGGGTAAACAGGGGCGCTTCCGTCAAAACCTGCTTGGTAAACGCGTAGACTACTCTGGTCGTTCCGTGATTGTGGTTGGTCCGGAATTAAAGCTGCACCAATGTGGTCTGCCCAAGAGAATGGCGCTGGAACTGTTCAAACCGTTTGTTATGCGCAAACTGGTGGAGCAGAACTTCGCACACAATATCAAAAGCGCGAAACGTTTTGTCGAGCGCGTGAAGCCTGAAGTGTGGGATGTACTGGAAGAGGTCATCAAAGACCATCCAGTGTTGTTGAACCGCGCACCAACATTGCACCGCCTTGGTATCCAGGCTTTCGAGGCGGTATTGGTAGAGGGCAGCGCTATACAACTGCACCCGCTGGTCTGTTCAGCCTTCAATGCAGACTTTGACGGTGACCAGATGGCGGTGCACGTACCACTCTCTGATAAAGCACAGGATGAGGCGCGCCAGTTGATGCTCTCGACACGCAATCTGCTCTCTCCTGGTACCGGCGATCCATCCATCGGCGCTAGCCAGGATATGGTGCTGGGCTGTTTCTATCTGACGCAGGAACGTCCAGATCAGAAAGGCGAGAATCGCATCTTTACCGACACGACCGAAGCGCTGCTAGCCTATGAGTCTGGCGTCATCGCTCTGCAAGCGCCGATCGAGGTACGCCTGGGCGATGTCGATGTCTATGACAATCCTCCACCTGACAAGGCCACCATCATGCATGCAAATGGGAAGAGGGTCAGGACAACCGTTGGGCGCGTCATCTTCAACCAGGCCCTCCCAGAGCGATTACGCTTCAAGAACTATGCCATGAAGAAAGAGAACCTGAGACAGGTGATCGGCGAATGCTTCAAGGAGTATGGACGCGCCAAAACGGCTGAACTGGCTGATGAAATCAAGCGGCTTGGTTTCACGTACGCAACGAAGGCTGGCGCAACTATCGCTATCAGCGATGTCAAGGTGCCGATAGGGAAGCAGGAAGAACTTGCCAGAGCGGATGCTAAAATCGTTGAACTGGAAGAGCAATACCGCGATGGTCTGATCACAGACCATGAGAAATATCAGCAGACGGTTGATGTTTGGAACGAAGCGACCGACAATGTAACCAGGATGGTTGAGGCAACACTCGATCCATATGGTTCCATTTACACTATCGCCAGGTCGGGTGCGACCAAAGCAAAGTTCCAGCAGATTCGTCAATTGTCAGGTATGCGAGGCTTGATGGCGAGTCCGTCGGGACGCATCATCGATGTACCAATTCGTGGTAACTTCCGTGAAGGCTTGAGCGTGCTGGAGTACTTTATCAGTAGCCACGGTGCTCGTAAGGGACTTGCTGACACGGCATTGCGTACAGCAGAGTCTGGCTACCTGACACGTCGCTTAATCGATGTCGCGCAGGACGTCATTGTCAACGATGAAGACTGTGGAACGACTGATGGAATTCTCATCACCGAGGCCGACTGTAAAGAAATGATGTTGCCGGATATTCGCAGCCGCCTGATTGGGCGCGTGCTGGCAGAACCTATTCCAGGTTTTGAGCATATCGCTCCAGGTGATGAACTGACTGACGAACAGGTCGATGAGATTGTAAACGCTGGGGTTAAAGCTGTGCGTGTACGTTCAGTACTCGCATGCCTGGCGCATCGCGGCATCTGTCGCAAATGCTATGGACGTGACCTGGCGGCGAATTCTCTGGTAAAAATTGGTGCTGCGGTAGGTATTATCGCGGCTCAATCAATCGGTGAACCGGGTACACAGTTGACTATGCGTACCTTCCATACAGGTGGTATTGCAGGAGCGCAGGGTGACATTACGCAAGGTCTGCCGCGCGTGGAGGAACTCTTTGAGGCACGTGTGCCGAAAGACAAGGCGGAAATTAGCGAGATCGACGGCGTCGTTGAAATCGTGAAGGATCCGAATACCAATGTTCGCACGGTACGCGTCGTCTCCTCGAACGTCTTCTTTGATGAGTATCCGCTGCCAGCGGGTAGTCAAGTGCTTGTTAATGATAAGGATCATATACAAAAAGATCAGATCATTGCTATGATGCCTGCTGAAAATGGCAGCGAGCCAATACCAGTAATGGCACGTACCGAGGGTGAGTTGAACATCAATGCGGATGGTATGCTGACCATTCGCTTTGAGGAACGCGAGGAGCGATCGTATCCCATCCCTGCTGCGCGCAATATTGTGGTGACCGATGGTCAGAAGATTCAGGCGGGCACTCCTATCACTGGTGGTCAGCGCGATCCACAGGATGTTTTGCGTATCCAGGGACGAGAGGCCGTACAGATGTACGTGGTCAAAGAAGTGCAGCGCGTCTATCGTAACACTGGTGTCTATATCAGTGATAAACATATCGAGGTTATTATTCGCCAGATGTTGCGCCGCGTGAAAGTGGAGGAACCTGGGGATACAGAAATGTTGCCAAATGATCTCGTAGACCGTTTTGTCTATGCGGATACCAATGCTCGCGTACTGGCGGAAGGCGGAGAGCCGGCTACTGCACAAACAGTACTCTTGGGCGTCACCAAAGCCTCGCTTAACACCGATAGTTGGCTGGCCGCGGCATCCTTCCAGGAAACGACCCGTGTGCTGACAGAGGCCGCTATTGAGGCCCGCACAGATCACCTGGTCGGTCTCAAAGAGAACGTGATTATTGGTAAACTCATACCTGCTGGTTCCGGCATAGCGCAACGACGCCGCGAGCAGATCGCACGTCAACAGGCTGCGGTGGCTCGGCTGGCGGCAACAAATGCGGCATCTATGGCCGGTATTGGTGCTGGTACTGTTGGGGTAGGGGCTAGTACTCTTGGAAACCCATCTCTGCACACTCTTGACAGTTTGGGTGAGGAGTGATACTATAAGAGCCCGCACGTACGCAATGTAGTGGCGCGGATTATCGTGCCCTCGTGAGGATAAAAAGAGGATAGGGAGAATCGTTCATTGCCGACGATCAATCAATTGGTCCGCAAGGGCCGGTCAAACAAAGAAAGGCGGTCAAAGGCTCCGGCGTTATTGTATTCGTACAATGCGTTGAAGAACCGGACTTCCCGCCTGCGTGGCTCGCCACAGAAACGTGGTGTTTGCACCCAGGTGCGCACAATGACGCCCAAAAAGCCGAATTCGGCAATGCGTAAGATTGCTCGTGTTCGTCTGACAAACCAGATGGAAGTAACTGCTTACATTCCTGGCGAGGGGCATAATCTACAAGAACACTCAGTGGTACTCATTCGTGGTGGGCGCGTAAAGGATTTACCGAGCGTGCGCTATCACATTGTTAGAGGAACGCTGGATAGTGACGGCGTCTCAAAGAGACGCCAGGGTCGCTCAAGGTATGGAGCCAAGCGGCCTAAGCCCGGACAGGCAGCTGCAACTAAGGGCGGCAAAAAGTAGGGGCGCAATTTATTGCGCCCGACCCTGAGGGTCAAGAAAAATAGGGTGCTATACATTGCACCAAACCCGATACCACCTGAATTGTTCAGGCAGGTCGGACCATCACACGTCATCGCGAAAAGACGATTATGCGAGGCTAATGAATAACAAATGCCGTATTCTCATCCTTTCGCAGTGAGAGTCGAGTGACCTCCATTTTCATGGATAGGCACCCGCGTGTAGGCGTCCGATAGAGATTGTAAGGTTCATCCTTACAATCGAATCGACGCCTTTTCTGGTGTCTGTTATCATCTACCCCACAGAAGATGTGGGAGCTTGTGACAGTCAAGCACGCATTGATGAGAAGAAAAAGGAACATTTCTCCAGAACGCAAGGGAAAGGTCCATTGGCCAGATACTAGAGAAGCTCAAGCTCCTATAGTGGGAGCTGAAGAGAAACAAGCAAGTTCGTTGATGAGGAGGCAGACTGTGCCAAGACGCAAAAGAGTCGTGCGGCGGCCAGATGTACCAGATGCAAAGTACAAGAGCCGAAATGTGGCTCGCTTCACCAGTAAATTGATGTTGGATGGGAAGCGCAGCCTGGCTGAGCGCATCATTTACGATGCGTTTGACGCCATTGAAGCGAAGCAGAAGCGGCCCCCGCTGGATGTATTCGAGCAGGCCCTGAAGAATGCGACGCCTACAGTTGAAGTAAAGCCTCGCCGCGTTGGTGGTTCAACCTATCAAGTTCCGATAGATGTTCGCCGGGATCGTGGAAATGCATTGGCGATGCGCTGGCTGATTAAGTCTGCGCGTGGCCGTACAGGTCGCTCGATGTCGGAAAAACTTGCCAGTGAATTGATGGATGCCGCCGCCGGACAAGGTATGACCGTTAAAAAACGTGAGGAGACTCACAAAATGGCGGAGTCTAACAAAGCCTTCGCGCATTATCGCTGGTAATTATATATCATGGCAAGAGAATTCCCACTCGAAAAAACTCGAAATATTGGTATTATCGCTCATATCGATGCTGGCAAAACCACTACTACTGAGCGTATCCTCTTCTATACGAAAAAGATTCACCGCATGGGTGAAGTGCATGAAGGGGCTGCCACAATGGACTGGATGCCCCAGGAGCAGGAGCGCGGCATTACGATTACTTCTGCCGCGACGACATGTTTCTGGCTTGATCATCGCATTAATATCATCGACACACCAGGTCACGTAGACTTCACAGCCGAGGTCGAACGCTCTTTGCGCGTCCTCGATGGCGGCGTTGTGGTTTTTGATGCGGTTGCAGGTGTCGAACCCCAGTCTGAAACAGTATGGCGCCAGGCAAGTAAATATAATGTGCCTCGTATCTGCTTCGTGAATAAAATGGATCGCATTGGTGCTGATTTCTGGCGTACCGTGCAAATGATTCGGGATCGCCTGGGTGCAGTACCAGTACCGATTCAGATACCAATTGGCCGCGAAAGCAATTTTAAAGGATTTATTGATCTTATCGAACAACAGGCGGTTATCTTTACCGATGACCTGGGAACAAAATCGGACCACACTGACGTGCCCACGGGCATGGAAGCGGAATATACGCAACATCGAGAGTTTCTGATTGAGCGTGTGGCTGAGACCGACGAGGAGCTTACTCTCAAATACCTTGAGGGTGAGGAAATTACCAAAGAGGAACTTATTGCTGCACTGCGTAAAGCAACTATTGCCGGCACATTGGTGCCGGTCATTTGTGGTACTGCCCTGAAAAATAAAGGGGTGCAGGCCATGCTGGATGCGGTGATTGCCTACCTCCCTTCTCCCCTGGATATTCCACCTCCAGTCGGGATCAACCCCGATACAAATGGCACAGAGACTCGCGAAGTAAGTGACTCAGCACCATTCAGTGCATTGGTCTTTAAAATCGTTTCTGACCCCTTCGTCGGTCGCCTATCATACCTGCGTGTGTATTCAGGTGTTCTGACAAAGGGTTCCGGTACTGAGAATAGCACCAAGGGCAAAACAGAGCGCATCGGACGCCTGTTGCGTATGCATGCCAATCATCGTGAAGATATTGAAGAGATTCGAGCAGGGGATATCTGTGCGGCCGTGGGTTTACGAAACACCTTTACCGGTGATACCTTATGTAACCCTCAGCATCCAATCGTTCTCGAATTTATCACCTTCCCTCAGCCAGTGATCTCTATCGCTATTGAACCTAAGACTCGTGCAGACCAGGATAAGATGGCGATCGCGTTAAATAAACTGGCAGAAGAAGACCCAACTTTCCAGTTGCATACCGATCCAGAGACTGCACAGACCATTATCAGTGGTATGGGCGAATTGCATCTGGAAGTTATCGTGGACCGTATGTTCCGCGAGTTTAAAGTAGAAGCCAATGTGGGACGACCACAGGTTGCCTACCGGGAAACAATTACGCGCGAAACTCAGGCTCAGGGAAAGCACGTTCGACAAACTGGTGGTCATGGCCAGTATGGAGATGTGTGGATTAAAGTGGCTCCCAACGAGCGCGGTAAGGGCTTTGAGTTTATCAACGCCATTGTAGGTGGCGTGATTCCAAGGGAATATATCAAACCCACTGAAATGGGTATTAAAGAGACGTTGGACAACGGCATTATTGCCGGCTATCCAATGATCGATGTGAAAGTGACCCTCTTTGATGGGTCATATCACGATGTTGACTCGAACGAAATGGCTTTCAAAACTGCCGGATCAATTGCAATCAAAGAAGCCGCTCGTAAAGCAGCTCCTATACTGCTCGAACCGGTAATGCTGGTAGAAGTAACCACCTCTGAGGAATTTTACGGAGACGTGATCGGCGACCTCAATCGACGTCGTGGAACTATCCTGGGTATGGAGAGCCGTGGAACGATGTATGTGGTGCGGGGCTATGTTCCTCTTGCTGAAATGTTCGGCTATGTGAACGACCTCCGTTCTATGACCAGTGGACGTGCCAACTATTCAATGGAGTTTGCACATTACGATCCTGTGCCAAAGAATATTGCCGATGAGATTATCGCAAAGGCAAGCAGGTAAAGTCCAGGTTACAGGGTTACTAAAATGATATGTAGGGGCGGCTCAGCCGCATCCGGGGGATGATGAAGGCAGTGGTTGCCCGATCCCTCTCGCTCGGAGCCGAAATCAGGGAAGAGGCCTACCGGGCATACGGTATCTTGAAAGTTTCATTCATTCATTCTTTTAGGATGGGTGGAGATGGAAACACACGAACTAATTTACGAAAGAACACATCGAGTGCCATAGCAGGGTGCAGCCCCTGACGCACGTATGTTTGCACTGAGCACTGTTTTGATGAGGAAAACAAATGGCGAAGAAGAAATTTGAGAGAACGAAACCGCATGTGAACGTGGGAACGATCGGGCACATCGACCACGGGAAAACGACGTTAACGGCGGCGATCACCAAAGTGCTGGCGACCTTGAGCGCAGCCAACAAATACACCGCCTTTGACCAGATCGACAAAGCGCCCGAAGAGCGCGAGCGCGGGATCACCATCGCGATCGCGCACCTGGAGTACGAGACGGCGAAGCGGCACTACGCGCACGTGGACTGTCCGGGGCACGCGGACTACATCAAGAACATGATCACGGGAGCGGCGCAGATGGACGGGGCCATCCTGGTGGTGAGCGCCCCGGATGGGCCGATGCCGCAGACGCGCGAGCACGTCTTGCTGGCGCGGCAAGTGGAAGTGCCGGCGATGGTGGTCTTCTTGAACAAAGTGGACATGATGGAAGACGAAGAGTTGCTGGAACTGGTGGAGTTGGAAGTGCGCGAACTGTTGAGCAAGTACCAGTTTCCGGGGGATGAGGTGCCCGTGATCCGGGGCTCCGCGCTCAAAGCGTTGGAGAGCAAGGGAGACCTCTCGCGCAACGACGAAGCGGCCAGGTGCGTGTGGGAGTTGATGGACGCAGTCGACGACTACATCCCGACGCCGCCGCGGGCGACGGACAAGCCGTTCTTGATGCCGGTAGAAGACGTCTTTGGCATCAAGGGAAGAGGGACGGTGGCCACGGGACGGATCGAGCGGGGAGTGATCAAAGTGGGGGAGTCGGTGGAGATCGTGGGGATGAAGGAAGAGACGCGCAACGTGGTGGTGACCGGGGTGGAGATGTTCCAGAAGACGCTGGATCAGGGGATGGCGGGAGACAACGTGGGGTGTCTGCTGCGGGGAGTGGAGCGAGCGGAGATCGAGCGGGGGCAGGTGTTAGCGAAGCCGGGCTCGATCAAGCCGCACAAGGTGTTCAAGGCGCAAGTGTACGTGTTGTCGAAGGAAGAAGGGGGGCGGCACACGCCGTTCTTCAACGGGTATCGGCCGCAGTTTTATGTGAGGACGACGGACGTGACGGGAGCGATCAAGCTGCCGGAGGGGGTGGAGATGGTGATGCCCGGGGACAACATCGAGATGACGGTGGAGTTAATCCAGCCGGTGGCCATGGAAGAGGGTGTGCATTTTGCCATCCGAGAGGGTGGGCGCACCGTGGGTGCTGGCGTTTGCACCAGGGTCGAAAACTAAGTTTCACGATTGTGGGGGTGCAATAATTGCAACCCCTACATATAGGAGATAGAAATGGCCGCAGGAACGAAGCAGCGCATACGCATCCGACTGAAAGCATATGATCATCGTATTCTTGACCAGTCGGCGATGCAGATTGTAGATACAGCCCAGCAAACTGGAGCGCGTGTCTCAGGCCCGGTGCCTTTGCCCACCGAGATCGATAAGTATACGGTCTTACGCTCACCATTTATCGATAAAGACTCACGTGAGCAGTTTGAGATACGAACCCATAAGCGCCTGATCGATATTATTGATCCGACGAATAAAACGGTTGAAGCCCTGACACGTTTGAATCTGCCCGCAGGCGTGGACATCGAAATCAAACTGTAGAAACACTGTGCATCACCTCTTCGTGAGATAGCAGCATAGGGATCTGACAAATGTATCACGCTCCAGACGCGTAGTACATAGGAACCTGATGTAGCGCATCCCAGAAGTGCGATGCACGATGAAACTACAGTTGAGGAAAGAGGATTAAGATATGCTAAATGCATTGTTGGGCAGGAAGGTCGGCATGACCCAGGTGTTTGGGCCCAACGGCACAGTCATACCGGTTACCGTGATAGAAGCCGGCCCCTGCATTGTGACACAGATAAAGACTGTTGCCCACGATGGTTACGAGGCTGTTCAAATTGGTTTTGAACAAACGATTCTCAAGAACGTAACCCGCCCTGAATTGGGGCATCTTGGACACAGCCTGCCATTATTAAAAGCACAGCGCAAACGTTTGCAAGCGTACCAGCAGGAGCAGCGCGCGAAGTCTAAAGCTCAGAGTGAGGAAAGTGAGAAGCGCGAAGCGGCTGCAGAAGCGGGGACAGAGAAAAAAGATAAGCAGATAGAGAAGTTGCTCAAAGTGCAGGAGAAGCGCCAGCGCCGTCCTGGACCAGAGCTAGGTCCTTTCAAGTTCCTACGTGAAGTGGAACTGCAAGAGGGTGTAGCTTCGGAAAAAGTTGAACTTGGCAAGCAGTTTGATGCAAGCTTGTTCACGGCTGGCGAATCAGTTGATATCGTTGGCACATCCAAGGGTAAAGGATTCCAGGGTGGAGTCAAGCGTCACGGTTTCAGTGGTGGACCCAAGACACATGGTCAGTCAGACCGTACTCGCGCCCCTGGCTCAATTGGTTCCGGTACGACGCCTGGTCGCGTTTTAAAGGGAACACGCATGGCTGGTCAAATGGGCAATGTGCGTGTGACAGCAAAGAAACTGCAAGTGATTCAATCTGATCCTGAGCGCAATTTGCTACTGGTCAAGGGTTCGGTGCCCGGTGCCAATGGCGGCTTGCTCATGATTAAGAAGCATGTGATGAGGTAGGTAACCGAAATGCCCTCGACTACAGTGTATAACATGGCCGGAGAGGCCGTAGAACAGCTCGAACTGAGCGAGCAGGTGTTCGGAGTCACCCCCAATATGGCGGTTCTCCACCAGGTTGTGACTGCGCAACTGGTGAATCGCCGTCAAGGCAATGCTTCGACAAAAACTCGCGCTGAAGTATCGGGCGGTGGCAAAAAACCATATAAGCAGAAGGGAACGGGCCGTGCTCGCCAGGGAAGTACCCGCTCGCCGCAGTTCCGCCATGGCGGTACAGTATTTGGCCCTAAGCCGCATCCTTACCATCATGATGTACCACGTAAGATGCGCCGACTTGCAATTCGTTCAGCATTGTCGGATAAGGTTGCGAATGAGAAGCTCATTGTCCTGAGCGATCTGGCATTGGAAGGCCCTCGCACCAAAGATATGGTGGCAATTCTGGATAACTTGCCTCTCGACGGCAAGCGCGTACTGATGATGTTGCCACAGCGCGACGAAAATGTCATTCTTTCGCTGCGAAACATTCCTTCTGCTAAGGCACAGCATGTTTCTTCGATTAACGTCGTAGAACTGCTAAAGCATGATTGTTTGATTATGCCTGTGAAAACCGTGCGCTGGCTTGAAATGGTGTTCGGTGATGGCATGAGTGCCGAAGAAGCGAGTTCCAAAATCGCCAATGACGACGAGAGCAGTGGCGAGGTAGTAACGGCGACAATGGACAACGAAGAAGCTGAAGAAGCCGAAGAAGCCTAGGCGAGGAGGATAAAGGCTGTGGAGATCACAGAGATACTGCGCCACGGTGTAATAACTGAAAAAACAGTGAAACTGCAAGAGCAGAATAAATATACCTTCAAGGTGGCGTTAGAGGCAAACAAAATTGATGTACGTCGTGCCGTTGAGACAATGTTCAATGTGAAGGTTGTCTCGGTCAACATCATTCGTATGCCAGGCAAGGTAAAGATGTTCCGGCGTAAAGGGGCCGCTCCTCGAGTTCAACCGGCCCATGAGTGGAAGAAGGCGATTGTTACTCTCAAAGAGGGGTATACGATCGACGCATTGAAGGCGTAAGGTGTTGAGAGATGCCAATTAGACAGTACCGACCAACTTCTCCTGGGCGTCGCGGCATGTCAGTTTCGACATTCGAGGAGATCACCAAGACAAGGCCAGAGAAATCTCTGACCGTCAAATTGAAAAAGCACGCTGGCCGCAATAACCAGGGTAAGATTACCACCCGTCATCGTGGCGGTGGGGCCAAGCGCGCCTATCGTATCATTGACTTTAAGCGCAATAAGTTGAGTGTGCCCGCCAGGGTTGCGGCAATTGAATACGATCCAAACCGTTCGGCTCGTATCGCATTGTTGCATTATCTGGATGGTGAGAAACGCTATATCATTGCTCCCCTGGGGCTAAAAGTTGGTGACCGGGTCTCGGCAGGACCAGAGGCCGATATTAAGCCAGGCAATGCACTGCCGCTCAAGAACATCCCGACGGGCACTACCGTTCACTGCATTGAGCTAGAGCGAGGACGGGGAGCCCAAATGGCACGCGGGGCTGGCGCAGGTGCGCAGCTGATGGCAAAGGAGGGTGACTACGCTCTTCTGCGCTTGCCTTCTGGTGAGCAGCGGCGCGTTCATATTCTTTGTATGGCGACGATTGGCCAGGTAGGTAATATCGATCACGAGAACCGCAGCATTGGTAAAGCTGGGCGTTCAAGACATATGGGCCGTCGCCCAGCCGTCCGTGGATCTGCTATGAACCCTGTCGACCATCCACATGGTGGCGGTGAAGGCCGTGCGCCAATTGGCGGGCAGCCACAGACACCCTGGGGAAAACCTGCTCTGGGTTACAAAACTCGTAACAACAAGAGAACCGATCATTTCATCGTTCGGCGTCGCAATGCTGGTAGGAGGAGGAAGTAAATGTCGCGCTCAAGAAAAAAAGGGCCCTACATTCATGAATCACTCAGAAAGAAAGTGCTGGCCATGAAGCGCAGTGGCGACCGCCGTGTGATAAAAACCTGGTCGCGCGCTTCAATGATCTTTCCCGAAATGGTATCTATGACCATTGGTGTCCATAATGGGAAGACCCATGTGCCTATCTATATCACTGAGAACATGGTAGGCCATAAGCTAGGTGAGTTTGCCCCCACACGGCATTTCCGTGGTCATGCGGGTGGCAGGAGTGAGAAGACCAGTTCGGTCCGGTAGAAAGTGTAGGGGCGCAATTCAATGCGCCCGAGAGGTACGAGATGCAAGTCAGGGCTATTGCGAAAGATATTGGCATATCGCCGCGCAAGATGCGTCTAGTCACCAACGCGGTGAAAGGGAAATCAGTGATTGAGGCTCTGGCTATTCTCCAGTTCCTGCCCAACGCAGGCGCGACACCTGTAAGTAAAGTTGTGTCGTCGGCAGCGGCAAACGCAGAGAATAACTATAATCTCAATCCAGATGATCTATATATTCTGAATATTGTGGCGGACAATTCATTCCGGATCAAACGTGTGAAAGCACGTTCTCGTGGACAGGCTGCTCGCATACTGCGGCGCTTCTGCCATATCACGGTAATCGTTTCAGATGATCCGGCAGACGCCGGTCGCTAAAAAGGAGGACACTTTTGGGACAAAAAGTGCATCCCACAGGTTTCAGGCTCGGCGTCGTCAAAGGATGGCAGTCCCGCTGGTTTGCTGAGCGTGATTACAAAGATGTTTTTGCAGAAGATGTACTGATCCGTCAGGCCATCAATAAGGAACTGTTCAACGCATCGGTCTCACGAATTGAGATTGAGCGTGCTGCGGCAAACCAGGTCTCGGTGACTATTCATACTGCCAAACCTGGTATCGTAATTGGGAAAAGCGGTGAAAAGGTTGATAAGCTGCGCGCCATGCTCGAGGCAAAGACCAAGAAGCGGGTGCGTCTGAATATCATGGAAATTCGCCAGCCTGAGCTGGATGCCTATTTGGTTGGGCGCAGTGTTGCAGAACAGCTGGAGAAGCGCGTATCGTTTCGCCGTGCTATGAAGCAAGCAGTACAGAAATCGATGCGTGCGAACGCCAAAGGTATCAAAATTATCTGTGGTGGCCGCCTGGGTGGAGCGGAAATCGCTCGCTCTGAGAAAGAGGTCGAGGGGAAGATCCCCTTGCACACCTTGCGGGCAGACATTGACTATGGACTGGCAGAGGCACATACCACCTTTGGTGTGATAGGCATCAAAGTATGGATTTATAAAGGCGATATACTGCCGACTAAACGCCGTGAGGCAATTGAAGGACAGCAGGAAACCGTACAACCACCATTTGTTCCACGCGAACGCGAGGGCGGTGAGCGCCGCGGCGGCGATCGCCGTAGAGGTGGCGAAGGCGGACAACGCACTGATCGTGGTCAGCGTCCGCAAGGAGACCGACTACAAGGTGGAGACCGTGGCCCCCGTCAAACCGGGGATCGGCCACCGCGTCCACAAGGTGAACGTCCAGCACGTTCACAGGGTGATCGCACCGCGCGTCCGCAAGGGCAGGGTGGTGAGCGTACCCCGCGTCAACCGCGTCCACAGGGTGAACGTCCAGCGCGTGCTCAAGGTGAACGTGCGCCACGTCCGCAGGCAGAACAACCTGTACAGGCAGAGCAAGCTCCAGTGGTTCAATCCATACAGGCAGAGCTGACAGAGCAGGCTCCAGTGGTTCAAGCAACACCTGAGGAAATGCCACCAACACCAGAGGCTGGTACGACTCAGAGCGAGTAGAGGAGATTCTAAGCCATGTTATTGGCACCGTCACGTACAAAGTACCGCAGACAACATCGCGGTCGTATGAAAGGTACTGCCCAGCGTGGTAATGCGCTTGCCTTTGGCGAGTATGGATTACAGGCCCTGGAACCATGCTGGATGGAGGCTCGTCAAATCGAGTCGGCACGCATCGCCCTGACCCGCTTTATGAAGCGTGGAGGTAAAGTGTGGATCCGTGTCTTTCCAGATAAACCGATCACAGCCAAACCTGCCGAAACTCGTATGGGTAGCGGTAAGGGCGCCGTTGATCACTGGGTAGCAGTTGTTAAACCGGGACGTATTATCTTCGAGATTGGCGGCGTTTCTGAAGAGGTCGCCAAAGAAGCTGTACGCCTGGCAAGCCACAAACTGCCGATCGCGTGTCGCTTTATTACACGAGGGGAGGCGGAAAGTGTCGAAGCTTAATGAACGTCGTAAGCAGGTCGCTGAATATACAGCAGGTGAGGCGATGCGTGAACTCAAAGAACTGCGCTTAAAGTTGTTCAACCTTCGTTTGCAACAGCAGCGCGGCGAGGTAAAGAACAATCGCGTTTTCGCGCAAACCCGCAAAGATATTGCACGCTTGCAGCACCGCCTGACACAGTTGGAGGGCGAAGAATGACACAGCAAAGTGTAACCTCCACGCAGCAGAGCACGGCTCCCAAAAGGGACGCCGCCAACAAAAAGTTGGGCGCGTGGTAAGCAATAAAATGGATAAGACGATAGTAGTTGTCGTGGAGTCTTTAAAAAAGCATCGTATCTATAAACGCACATATAAGCAGACGAAGCGATTTCAAGCACATGATGAAGAGAATGTTTGTCAGATTGGTGACGTGGTACGCATCGAAGAGTGTCGCCCATTGAGCAAGATGAAGCGTTGGCGTTTGATAGAGATTATCAAGCCGAGTAGCGGCATCGTTCCTGTTGAGGAAGTGCTGGCTGAGGTCGATCCTGACCTGCTATCTACAGAATCCGACGAGACTCAAGAGTCCGACGAGTCGGAAGATTAAGGAGATCTTGGGATGATTCAGCCACAAACACGCTTGAAAGTCGCCGATAATACTGGCGCAAAAGAAATTATGTGTATTCGCGTTCTTAGTGGTTCCGCCAAGCGCTATGCCGGGATTGGGGACATCATTAAAGCTACTGTGAAGCAGGCCGCGCCCAATGGTCAGGTGAAAAAGGGCGAGGTCGTGAACGCTGTGGTGGTGCGCGTTTCAAAAGAATATGTGCGACCCGATGGCTCACATATTCGCTTTGATGAGAATGCAGCGGTCATTATTGCTGCCGGTAATAACCCGCGCGGTACACGTATCTTTGGCCCGGTAGCCCGCGAATTGCGCGAACGAAACTTTATGAAAATCATTTCGCTTGCGCCAGAAGTGCTCTAACTGCGGAGAGGAAGTAGATGGCAACAAAACAAAAAGAGAAAAAGCCTCTTCACCTCGCCAAAATGAAAATCAAAAAGGGTGATACCGTCTTGATTATCACTGGCAAGGACAGAGGAAAGCAAGGAACGGTTTCGCGGGCCATGCCACAGGACAGTAAGGTCATCGTTGAAGGACTCAATATTGTCAAGAAGCATGTGCGTCCGCAGGGCCAGACCCGTCAAGGGGGCGTTATCGAGAAGGCAATGCCTATCCACGTCTCAAACACGATGCTGATTTGTACCGAGTGTGGTGAGCCTACGAGAGTAGGGCTTGATCGCCGCCCAATGGGAAGTGATCAAAAATTACGGCCCGTTCGAGTGTGCAAGAAGTGTCATAAGGTCATTGAAGACCGGATGAGGAGTAGTTAGACATTATGGCATCAAGGTTGAAAGAGAAATATCAACAAGAGATCGTGCCAGCCCTGCAGAAGGAGTTTAACTACAAGAATCCAATGCAGGTCCCAGGTGTCCATAAGGTGGTCGTCAATATTGGGTTGGGTGAGGTTATCCAGAATGCCAAGGCGATGGACGCTGCCGTTGGAGACCTGGCCGCGATTACCGGGCAACGACCGGTCATCACGCGGGCCAAGCGTTCAGTGGCCGCATTCAAGCTGCGCGAAGGTATGCAGATTGGCTGCATGGTCACTCTGCGCGGAGACCGCATGTACCAGTTTCTCGACAAACTTTTGAATGTAGCTTTACCCCGCTTGCGAGACTTCCAGGGTGTCTCCCCGGAAGCTTTCGATGGCCGGGGTAACTATACGCTGGGTTTGCGCGAACAATTGGTGTTCCCCGAGATTGACTACGATAAGGTCGATAAGGTGCGCGGTATGGAAGTGAGTATTGTAACGACCGCTCGCACTGACGAAGAGGGGCGACGGCTGCTCAAATTGATGGGCATGCCCTTTAAGAAATAACGCTGGAGGGCGAAATGGCAAAAACCTCAATGATTGTGAAGTCGAAGCGCAAACCTCGCTTTAAGGTGCAACAGCATAACCGCTGTAACATCTGCGGGCGGCCTCGCGCTTACATGCGCAAATTCGGCCTGTGCCGCATTTGCTTCCGCGAACGAGCGTTGCGCGGTGAGCTACCCGGTGTGACCAAGTCGAGCTGGTAGTCGCGAATATGAGATAGGGTGTAGGGAAGAAAACGTTAAGTATGAAGAATGATCGCGAGAAGAGACGTTTTCTGCCCTTCGTGATTATGGAGGATTTCCATGAATATGACTGATCCCGTTGCGGATATGCTTACGCGCATCCGTAATGCGGTCGCAGCACGGCATACTCGCGTACTGATACCGGCCTCGAAAATGAAGCTGGCAATTGCGCGAGTGCTGAAAGAAGAAGGCTATATTAAGGATATCGAAATCCTGAAGGATAACCCCCAGGGGACAATCCGTGTAACGCTGCGCTATGTTGATAAGAAGCCGGTATTGACACAGCTAAAGCGCGTAAGCAAACCAGGACTTCGTGTTTATACGAAGAAGGCTACCATCCCTCGCGTCCGGGGCGGACTGGGAGTGGCCATTCTTTCGACTCCAAAGGGTCTAATGACAGGTCATCGTGCCTATCAGCAGGGCCTGGGAGGCGAAGTCATCTGCTACGTTTGGTAGTCTATTATCCATCCCTGCAACGCCGCTAGCGCGTCTACTTTCAGTCAGCAGGGATGCAAGGAAGTAGAAAGGCAGGTTTAGCATGTCTCGTATTGGACGAGCTCCAATTCCCGTGCCGCCAAAAGTACAGGTGAACTGGAGCGATGGCAATCTCGTGACCGTTAAAGGTCCCAGGGGCGAGCTATCATATCAGGTCGATCCTGAACTCTCTCTGAAGCTCGAGGATGGAGTTTTGAGCGTTAGCCGCCCATCGGACAGCAAAGAGCACAAGGCGAAACACGGCCTCTATCGTACTCTGGTCAACAATATGGTGGTCGGAGTAACGAATGGGTATACAAAACAGTTGGAAATTCACGGAGTAGGGTACCGCGCCGCGAAGATTGGCGAGAACCTGGTTGTTCAGGTGGGCTATTCGCACCCGGTCGAGGTACAACCCCCGCAGGGAATATCCTTTACCATTGATGGAGTTGATCCAGCCACCAAAGCGACAAAAATCAGTGTTAATGGCATTGACAAACAGCTGGTGGGTGAGGTTGCCGCGAACATACGCCGTATTCGTAAACCCGAGCCGTATAAAGGCAAAGGCATTCGCTACACCGGAGAAGCCATTCGCCGTAAAGCCGGCAAAGCTGGTAAAGTCGGCGGCAAAAAGAAATAGGGACGCAATTATGACTTTTAACAAAATCATCTGGCGTAGGGGCCGATTTATCGCGCTCAATGCCGATTTATCGGCCCTCAGTGGATTTTCCGCTCTCCAGATGAAAAGGTTAAAAGCTTTATCGCTACCAATCAACGCGAAACTGAGGGTAAATAGAGACACGTAGTGCCGACCACGTATCACGGAATACACCCTGACTCATGCAGATATTGAAAGAACAGAGCATATGATTAAAAAGTTTAACGCGAATAATGCGCGGCTGCGGCGGCACCAGCGAATACGACACCATTTGGAAGGCTCAACGGAGCGTCCCAGGCTGTGCGTGTTCCGCAGTGGCCAACATATCTATGCGCAAGTAATTGATGATAAGACTGGTGTAACGCTGGCCGCGGCTTCATCGATTGATGAAAGCCTGCGCGACTTTAAACCTGCTCC
The DNA here is from genome assembly GCA_963775585.1 of uncultured Chloroflexia bacterium. Taxonomy (GTDB): domain Bacteria; phylum Chloroflexota; class Ktedonobacteria; order Ktedonobacterales; family Ktedonobacteraceae; genus UBA11361. Next base: position 61,748 of record CAVZJN010000008.1, read on the forward strand.
ACCGCCATCCGTTGAGAAACCTAAAGCGGAAGAGCAAGAAATAGCGGTGGAGATGGCTGCTGAAGTGGCCCCCGCAAAAGGAAAGGGAGCCAAAGTCGAGAAGCCAGCACAGAAAGCTCCAGCCAAAGGTGGACAACCCCAGAAGGGTAACGCCGGCAAAGGGGGCAAGCCTTTCACTCAGGTCAAGACCTTGCTGCCCGCTGCACAGAAGAGTGCAGCAAAGACACCTGTCGAGGCACTGGCCGCGATTGCGCACAATCGGAAAGTAGCGACCGCTCGCGAGGTAGGCAAGCTTGTTGCCCAGCGCGCGAAAGAGAAGGGTGTCAGCCGTGTTGTCTTTGATCGAGGAGGCTACGCCTATCATGGACGAGTGGCTGCGCTTGCGGAAGGTGCTCGTGAAGTAGGCCTGGATTTCTAGGGCCGCGAGGAGTAAAATGCCAAGAATAGATGCTACAAAACTAAACCTGGAAGAAACGGTTGTTCAAGTGAGCCGTGTCTCAAAGGTGGTCAAAGGCGGCCGGCGCTTTAGCATTCGGGCGCTGGTGGTTGTTGGTGATCACAATGGCTATGTTGGTTGCGGCCTTGGGAAGGCCAGCGAGTATACAGAAGCTATTCGTAAAGGGGTAGAAGACGCCAAGAAGAACCTGATGCAGGTACCTCTTTCCGGGACAACTATTCCTTTTATGGTGACCACTCGCTTTGGCGCCTCTGAAGTAATGCTCAAGCCTGCCGCACCTGGTACAGGGGTCATTGCGGGTGGAGCAGTACGTGCTGTTATGGAATCAGCAGGCGTGCGTGATATCTTGACCAAGACGCTGGGAAGTACGAATAAGGCGAATACCGTTCATGCCTGCTTGAAGGCCCTGCGTGAGCTGCGGTCTCCTGAAGATGTGGCGGCACGCCGTGGCAAGACCGTTGCTGAGATTGTTGGAAAGAAGCGTGCTGAACAGATTGCCATTGCGAATGCTTACGCGGTTGAGCAAGCCGCTGCTGCTCGTGCTGCTCGTGAAGAGGAAGCACGTGAGAGCAGAGCCGCATCCACTGGTCGTAGGGGTACCGGCGATCGTGACCGTCGTGGTGGCAGCGGAGACCAGCGTGGAGGTGACCGTCGTGGTGGCAGCGGAGGCCGAGGCGGTGGCGACCGTCGAGGCGGCGGCGACCGCCGTAGATAGCGGCCTATAGGAGTATAGCAAAAATGGCAACACTGCGTGTAAAATATATTAAGAGCTCAATTGGCTATCCTAAGGATCAAAAAGCAACAATCCGGGCACTAGGGTTCCGTAAGCTTCAGCAAACGGTCGAGCACGAGGACAATCCTGCGATGCGTGGCATGATCCAGAAGGTGATTCACCTGGTTCAGGTAGAGGAGACTGTCAGTGAAACTCTCTGATTTGCGACCAGCTCCTGGTTCGCACAAGACAGAAAGGCGTGTAGGTCGTGGGCACGGCTCCGGTCGTGGCAAAACCGCGGGGCGCGGTACAAAAGGCCAGAAGGCGCGTACAGGTGGTCAAATCCATCGAGCCTTCGAAGGTGGCCAGACGCGCCTGGTGAAACGATTACCATTTAGACGTGGCCTTGGGAATAGCAATACGCCTTTCCGCAAAGAATATGCAATCATTAAACTATCTGATCTCGCACAGTTTGATGCCGCGACTCAGGTGACGCCTGAGCAGCTGGTGGAGCAGAAATTGATCACACCCGCCCAGGGCCGAGGTCTGGTCAAAGTGCTTGGGAATGGTGAAGTGGATCGTGCACTGACAGTACGTGCCCACAAATTTTCCGCCAGTGCACGAGCGAAAATTGAGGCAGCTGGTGGTACTGTCGAGATCATTCCAACGAAAGTCTATGAGAAGACTAAGAAGCGTAAAGACCAGGACAAGAATACACCCTACGTCTTCGTCCCCAGGGCATAAGCGCCCTGGCGCCCTGCTCGACAGGTTGTATCTCATCGCCACTGTGTAAAGGAGGCTTTCATGTGGGAACGACTGCGGAGTATCTGGACGGTTCCCGATCTACGCAATAAAATTCTCTTCACCCTGGGGATGTTACTGATTTTCCGCATCCTCGCACATATTCCTGTACCATTAACATATACTGAACAACAGAACCTCGTGAAGCTCTTCTCAGGGAGTGGAGATAAAAATCTGGGTCAATTGCTCGGTCTCTTGGATGTTTTTTCTGGCGGGTCTCTGCAAACGTTCTCCATTGTCGCGTTGGGAGTATATCCGTATATCACCGCTACAATCGTGATGCAACTTTTACAGCCTATCATTCCGGCGCTGCAAAACCTGTCGACCCAGGGTGAAGCTGGTCGTCTGCGCTTTAGCCAGATCACCCGCATCATCACTGTTCCCCTGGCCTTTTTACAGGCTCTGGGACAGACAGCAATTTTTGTCCGCGCAGGCGTTCTTGATCCTAGTACCTTTGGCCTCTTTGGCCCGAATTGGTTAGAGACCCTCTCTATCCTGCTCTCGTTGACCGCCGGTACAATGATTCTGGTATGGATTGGTGAATTAATCACTGAGAAAGGCATCGGCAATGGTATCTCGTTGATCATCTTTGGTGGTATCGTCAGCCGTTTGCCTCAGTTAGTCGTACAGGGCTACCAGGCCGCTACTTCTACCGCGGGTAGCATCGTCAGCATTGCGGTTTTCCTGATAATTGGCTTGTTGACGATCGTCGGGATTGTCTACATTTACCAGGGGCAGCGGCGTGTTCCGGTACAGTATCCTACCAAGCGTATGGTGGGGCGTGGCATGTTGGTTGGTTCTGCCCAGACAACGTATATTCCTATGCAGGTAAACAGTGCAGGTATGATCCCGCTCATCTTCGCACAGTCTATCCTGATCTTTCCCGCTGTGCTCTCACAATACCTGGTATCGAGTGATGTGAAATGGCTATCGAACCTGGCCAACTGGATTGGCCTCTATATTGCCAATACCACACTCTGGTACTACTGGGCGATATTCTTTTTACTGGTGTTTGCTTTTACCTACTTCTATGCATACGTTGTATGGCAGCAACAGAACATTCCAGAGAATCTGCAGAAGCAGGGAGCGTTTATTCCTGGCTATCGACCAGGAGAGCCGACCAGTAAATACCTGCTGACAATACTCAACCGTATCACATTGGCGGGTGCTCTCTTCCTCGGTATAGTGGCGGTATTGCCGTACTTTGCCAAGGTAGGTGGTAATCAGTTATTGAGTGCAGCTGCATTGCTGATTGTGGTTGGTGTTGTGCTGGATACTGTCAGGCAACTCGAAGCACAAATGGTCATGCGTAACTATTCGGGTTTTCTAACATAGGTGAGGGTTTATTACATTGCGCCCTTCGTGTCGCTTATGAATCGCTAGGGCGCAATGAGGCGTTTTAACGAACTTCCAGCGGAGGAGAGAAAAACGTGAATATTATCCTGATCGGCGCACAAGGTTCTGGGAAGGGGACGCAGGCAGAGAAGCTGACAAGTTCTTTGGGTGTAAGCCACGTGGCTAGTGGCGATATGTTCCGAAAAGCTTTTGACGAAAAAACGGCGTTGGGGATAAAAGCCAAAGCCTATATTGATCGCGGGGAACTGGTTCCTGACGAGATTACCGTGGCGATGGTCCTCAGCCGCATTAAAGAGCCGGATTGTGCGCGAGGTGTGCTGTTGGATGGATTTCCGCGGACAATTCTACAAGCACAGGCGCTGGATGCAGGATTAAAAGAGACTGGGCAGCATATTGATCTTGTGATCTATATAAACGTCCCAAGAGAGGAACTGCTAAAGAGGCTCTCGGGACGTTATATTTGCCGGGCCAATCAGCACGTTTACAATATCTATGCACACCTGCCAAAGGTGGCTGGTGTGTGCGACCTGGATGGCAGTGAGCTGTATCAGCGCTCCGATGATACGGGAGAAGCGGTAGAGAAACGCCTCGACATCTTTTTCAATGAGACCATTCGCCTGCTAGACTATTATGGTGCACAGCAGAAAGTGATTGAAGTGAATGGCAATCAGGATATTGACCAGGTGCACGTAGCTATCCTGAACCAGGTCAACGCTTTTATCGGGAGAAAGAATGAAGGGTGACGCGGAGGTATAGCTGCAACCTTCATTGAGAGAAACGATTATGGCGCCTATCATAAAGTCGAAAGAAGAGCGAGAAAGAATTCGCGAGACAGGTCGTATCGTCGCGGAGGTGCTGGCAGAGTTACGCGCCGCCGTGCATCCGGGTATGACCACCGAGGACCTGGATCGTATTGGGGCGGAGGCGCTAAAGCAGCGAGGAGCTAAATCAAGCTCTTTGGGCTATCATGGTTATCCGAAATCGCTCTGCACGTCTATAAACGATGAGATAGTCCATGGTATTCCAGGTGAGCGCGTTTTACAAGAAGGCGATATTGTCAGTATCGACCTTGCCGCTTACTACAATGGTTGGCACGCAGATTCAGCCATAACTGCGCCTGTAGGAAAAGTGTCGCCTGAAGTGCAACGACTGTTGAAGGTGACAGAAGATTCGCTCTATCGAGGCATAGCGGCGGCTCATGCTGGGAATCGTACACACGATATCAGTCGAGCGATACAAAAGTATGTTGAGGCAGCTGGTTTCTCAGTAGTTCGCCAGTATGGCGGGCATGGGGTAGGTCGTAGTATGCACGAGGACCCTCAAGTATTGAACTATATTGAGCCAGGGTATCCAGGTTACCTATTGAAACCCGGTATGGTTATTGCTATTGAGCCAATGGTCAATATGGGAACAAAGGAGACCCGTGTCCTTGCCGACGATTGGACAGTTGCTACTGTCGACGGCAGCTACTCTGCACATTTTGAGCATACTGTGGCTATCACCGAGGGAGATGCAGAGATATTAACAATGCCCTGAAATTCCCTCTCGACATGTATAAATATTTGTGTTATAATTCGTAGTTGGCTGCAGCAGTGTCAACTGCTGCCATTTTATAACTGTTGGGAATCATTAAGCTAGCAATCATCAATCAAATGCAAGCGTAACCTGTTTTGCAAAAGCGTGTCACGGCTGCCGCGCACAATGCATTCCTTGTAGGTTCGCAAGGAGAAAAGACTAATCCCGCCGATAGAGAAAGGAAACTATGCCAAAAAAGGATGAGATCGAAGTAGAGGGCAAAGTGCTGGAGGCCCTCCCTAATGCTATGTTTAAGGTTGAAATTGACGAACAACACCAGGTCCTGGCTGTCCTCTCAGGCCGCATTCGAATGAACTTCGTGCGTATTGTGCCGGGCGATAAGGTGAGAGTCGTCTTATCACCGTATGATCTAACTCGAGGCCGAATAACATGGCGTGTAAGGTCGTGAGGTGGTAATTCCTCAATATTCCTTTTTTCATCGGCAGCAAATTCGTTCGTAAAGAACAGCATTATATGGACATCTATAAGAGGGAAAGAACTCTATTCGTTATCCTCAAGCTGTTGTCCTGGTAGTAATTTTTTCATCTAATCTATGAGGAGGGCAAGCCATGAAAGTGCGTGCCTCAGTGAAACCGCGTTGTGAGAACTGCAAGGTAATCCGTCGCAATCGTGTAGTGATGATTATCTGTAGCAAGGATCCAAAGCATAAACAGAAACAAGGCTAACATGTAGGGGTGCCCCTCGTGGGTACTCTGGGGGCAATCCTCAGGTCGCCTCTACATATATTGGAGGGAAACATGGCTAGAATCGCCGGCGTTGACATTCCACGCGATAAGCGCGTGGAGATTTCGCTGACGTACATTTACGGGATCGGCCTCACAACGAGCAAAAAGATCCTGGAGCGAACCCGCATTAACCCGGATACACGGGTGAAAAACCTGACCGAAGAAGAGGTCAACCGCCTCCGCGAAGTGATCGACCGCGAGCATAAAGTCGAGGGAGATTTACGCCGCGAAGTGGATATGAACATCAAGAGGCTGATTGAAATCGGCTGTTATCGTGGGATGCGGCATCGCCGTAACCTGCCGGTACGCGGTCAGCGTACACGCACGAATGCACGTACACGACGTGGACCAAAGAGAACTGTAGCGGGCAAGAAAAAAGCCGTAGCTAAGAAGTAGCGCCGGGAGGTATCGTAAGAAGATGGCAGCAGGAGACAAAAAGAAACCGACGGGCAAACCGCGACGGCGTGAACGAAAGTCCATTCCGCGTGGGCAAGCTCATATTCAAGCAACGTTTAATAATACCATTGTGACCTTGACAGACCCCAATGGTAACGTTATCTCATGGGGTAGTGCTGGTGGACAGGGATTTAAAGGCTCCCGCAAGAGCACTCCTTATGCCGCGCAGGTCACCGCTGAGTCAGCCGCTCGTAAGGCGATGGAACATGGCCTACGCCAGATAGAGGTGTATGTAAAAGGTCCTGGCTCTGGTCGAGAGGCAGCGATTCGTTCACTACAAAACGCTGGCCTATCCGTCACTTCGATTATCGATGTAACACCTATTCCGCACAATGGCTGCCGACCGCCCAAGCGGCGGCGTGTGTAACTCGCGCTGTGCGTGTGAGGAGGATTGAACTGAATGGCACGTTATACCGGCCCCGTCTGCAAACTCTGTAGGCGTGAGGGGGTAAAACTGTTTCTAAAAGGCGACAAGTGCATGACTAATTGCACACTGGAACGTCGCAATACTCGACCAGGTCAACATGGCGCTGGTCGCCCACGCAAAGCTTCCGGCTACGCATTGCAATTGCGTGAGAAGCAGAAAGTTCGTCGAACCTATGGTGTTCTAGAGCGCCAGTTCCGCAAACACTTCGATGTTGCGGCTCGACGCCCTGGAAAGACCAGCGAGAACTTGCTACAGGTGCTAGAAATGCGCCTGGATAACCTGGTGTATCGCCTTGGCTTTGCTGACTCTCGTGCTCAGGCACGCCAGTTGGTTTGTCATGGACATTTTGCCGTAAATGGCCGCAAGACCGATATTCCTTCATTTATTGCTAAGCCGAATGATGTGATTTCTGTACGAGAACGGGCGAAAGGACTTGAGTACTTCAAGATTCGTGCATTGTTGCTCGCGCAGAAAGGCGTACCTGCCTGGCTAAGCTTAAATATTGATGAAATGACTGGCCGTGTTCTGACATTGCCATCAAGAACCGATCTTGAACTGCCCTTTGAAGAGCAAATGGTGGTTGAACTTTATCAGCGGTAGTTATACGTTGAACTGGCGGATGGGTACAAGCCTTCTCGGTCTCACACGGACCGTAACAGGGCACAAAACTCTTGGACTACCAAAGTTTCTGATTTCTGGTTTCTGTGGTAGAAAAAGAAAGGCAGGTTGGAACCTTGCAAGATACTATTACTCTGCCTCGCATTAAGAACACAATAACACAGGATAATTATGCGAGCTATGATATTGAGCCTTTAGAGGCGGGATATGGGGTAACCCTCGGCAACTCGCTGCGGCGCGTGCTACTCTCTTCCTTACCAGGAGCAGCGGTAACCTCTATACGGATTGAAGGCGTACAGCACGAGTTTCAAGACATTCCGAACGTTATGGAAGATGTCACAGACATCGTGTTGAACGTCAAGAAGTTGCGCTTACGCTCCTTCTCAGACCATCCCGTATCAATGCGACTGGAGGTGAGTGGAGAACGCATAGTTACGGCAGCCGATATTATGGCTCCCAGCACGGTAGAGATTGTCAATCCCGATCTTCATATTGCGACACTTGATAATGAAAATGCCCGCCTCGAAATGGAACTGGTCGTTGAGACTGGTCGAGGCTATGTTCCTGCCGATTCGAAAGAAGATCAGCCTATCGGCGTGATCCCTATCGATGCCATTTACACGCCGGTGCAAAATGTGAATTATACGGTGGAACATACGCGCGTTGGGCAAATCACCAATTTTGATAAAATCGTTCTTGAAATCACGACGGACGGAACGATTACGCCGGATGAAGCTTTGCGACAGAGTGCCGATATCCTGGTGCGTCACTTCACCCAGCTTGCCAACTATCGCGCTGTGTTGACTGAAATGGAGAAGCCGCCGTTAAGCAGCTTGCCAATACCGCAAAAGATTTACGATACACCTATTGAAGAACTTGATCTATCAGTGCGTGCTTACAATTGCCTCAAGCGCAGCAATATCACAAAGGTCGGTCAAGTGCTTTCGATGAATGAAGAAGACCTATTGGGTGTGCGTAACTTTGGTGAAAAGAGCTTGCAGGAATTGCGTGAGCGTTTGCTCGTGCGTAACTTCCTGCCAAATCCGCGCACGAGCGCTGTTGGAGCCGACATGGACGGCGATCACGAAATGGAGGACTAAGGTGAGGCACCGAGTTGCCGGTAATCGCATGAGTATGCCTGAGCCACGCCGCCGCGCAGCGCGCCGTAGCATGATGGCAGGTCTCATTCGTTATGATAGAATTGAGACTACGGAAGCGCGCGCCCGCGCCATTCGTAGCGAGGTTGAGAAGCTAATAGATACGGCTGTGAAAGGTCGCCAGGCGGCCCGGACGCATCTGTATTCGGCCATTTCCGACGAAGACAAAGCTTTGCAAATCCTGGCTTTTGCTCGTCGAGGTCGCTACTCTTTACATAAGAAAGTCACCTCAAATGATGAACGAGCCGACCAGAATAAGCCCCCTTTAACCGATAAGGGGCGCAAATTCCTGGAGAACAAACTCAAGGGACGGCGTGAAGAATTGCTGCGCATCATCTCTAACGAAGATGAAGCCGAAAAGGCATTGCAGGCCGCGTATGAGTCAATGGTTATTGAACTGCGCGCCCGCCGCCGTATTCTCAGCTCATTGCCAGACGAACTGGTCGTCAAGAAGATGTTCGAAGAACTGGCACCACGCTATGAGGGTCGTCCAGGTGGTTATACACGTATTACGAAATTGGGCAAACGTAAGGGCGACGCGGCAGATATGGCCCAGATTGCCCTCGTGTAGGAACCCGATTTGCAGATTAACAAATGAATCCGGACAACCGTAGGGGCCGATTTATCGGCCTTCGGTGGCCAGATGAATAAGTTAATAAGCATTATCGCGTCCCACCGGGTGCGGTAGTGAGGGAAAATGGTCAGGTGTAATGGTTTTGCACCTCATTCCACATTATATTCCTTTTAGACTGCTGAGACGCAGTCTAGACGCGCCAGCGTCGTTGCAGTCTGTCTTTCAATAAGCGACAGCGCTACATTAAAACTAATGAATATTGCGTGTGGTATTGAGTATGATGGTACCGATTATCACGGCTTTCAGCGTCAACCTGAAAGCCATGGGCAGACGGTGCAGGGAGTACTAGAAGCGACGATAACCAGCATTTCTCGTGAGAAGTCCGTGGTATATGGGGCAGGGCGAACAGATGCTGGAGTGCATGCAAGCGGTCAGGTGATACATTTTCGCAGCGATAGTCACTTGACGCCCCAGGTGTGGAGACGTGCACTCAATGCTGTTTTACCCGCTACGATAGCGGTACGGTGGGCGCGAGAGGTTCAGGAAAGCTTTCATGCTCGCTTTAGTGCCTTGAGTCGTTCCTATCGCTATACCGTCTGGAATGATGCCGCACCGGCAGCATTGCTAGCACGTTACAGCTATCATCGCCCACAGGTGTTAGATGTTGACCTGATGAACGAGGCGTGCCAGCTATTGTTGGGGCGCAAGGATTTTGGAGCGTTTGGACGAAGTCCTGACGAGACAAATCCAAAGAAAGCAGGCCCACATTCCTGTATTCGTACGATGTTAGAGGCACGCTGCATTCGTGAAGATGCACGGGCAAAGGCACTTATCTATTGTGATTTTACTGCGGACGCTTTTCTTACAGGAATGGTTCGCAGAACCGTCGGGACATTGTTGCTGGTAGGGCAGAAACGTCTCAGCCTCGCTGAGTTTGCCGCCATTGTGCAAAATGCGGAGAAGACGCACCCTGGTTCAGCGGCCCCACCACATGGGCTGTGTCTGGTACGGGTTGACTATCCTGAAGAGTTTGGAGTATCAAACAATGATGAAAACATATAGCGCCAGGGCCGCTGACCTGGACCCTAAATGGTATATTATCGATGCAGAGGGTCAGGTTCTGGGCCGGTTGGCGTCACAGATCGCGCAGATTTTGCGTGGTAAGCACAAACCAACGTTTACACCACATCTCCAGAGCGGCGATTTTGTGGTTGTAATCAATGCAGACAAGATAGCTGTCACCGGCAAACGCCTGGATCAGAAAATCTATTATCGCCATAGTCAGCACCCAGGTGGTTTAAAGCAGATTACCCTGCGTCAAACACTGGAGAGCAAGTTCCCTGAGCGTGCTTTGATACACGCGGTACGTGGTATGGTTATGCATAATCGTCTGGGCGCAGACATCATGTCCCACCTGAAGGTCTATGCTGGCCCGACGCATCCGCACCAGGCTCAGAAGCCTATTCCCTGGACAGGTCCGCAGGCATTGCTAAAGCAGCCCCCTGAGACTGCCGAAGCTGAGTAAATAAGAAAGAGGAGAACCAACCTTGGCCGATACCATCAAAGGTGAGTATTACTATGGCATGGGGCGGCGCAAGACGGCTGTAGCCCGCGTGCGCCTGTATCCCAATGGTGATGGCAGTATTACAGTCAACGGGAAAAGTGCCCAGGCGTATTTTGGCACCCGCGAAACCCCTACTGCCACAATCAATGCCCCCTTACGGTTGCTTGAGCTAGGCAATGCGTATAGCATGACTGTACGCGTTGTTGGTGGTGGCACCAGTGGTCAGACAGGCGCTATCCGCCACGCAGTTGCTCGTGCTCTGCTGCGAGTAAATCCTGAATGGAAGCTTACTCTGCGCAAGGCTGGCTACCTTACTCGTGACCCACGCATGAAAGAGCGCAAGAAGCCCGGCTTGAAGCGCGCTCGTAAAGCTCCACAGTATACGAAACGCTAATAGCGAGGATGCACCAGCATCCGACGACCACAAAGGGTCGCCCGGCTACCATGAAACGAACCCGCTGCTCAAGCTCGGTCGTCCATAGTAGGGGCGATCCCTTGTGGTCGCCCGGCTTGTGGTCGCCCGGCTACTATGAAACGAACCCACTGCTCCACCGTCAGCAAGAACGGAGCATCCGGATACTTAGCACGCAGACGGGTGGAGAGTGCTGCCGCGGGAGGAGGACGTAACCCTGCTCTGTCCAGGGCATTTTCATTCTGAAAAAGCTCAGTTGGCGTTCCAGTAAAAACTCGCTTACCATCTCGAAATGTAACAACGCGCTGGCAATATTCGGCAACCAGCGACATATCGTGGGTGATCACCAAAATCGTCTTTCCCTGTTGTTGCAGATCGCTCAAAAGAGCCATGATCCCTTTGACCATGCGGTAATCCTGACCGGTGGTAGGCTCATCCACAATCAAAATCTCTGGCTCCATCGCCAGCACAGCGGCAACTGCCAGGCGTTGGCGTTGCCCTTTGCCTAGGAAAAGAGGATCTTCATTGGTATACTGTGCCAGTCCCACCGCTTCCAGTGCTCTTTTTACCGCCTTGGTTCGCTGCGTGGCTTCGATCCCGAGATTGATCAATCCGTATTCAACCTCGTCACTGACCTTGCGGCGAAAAAGCTGGTGATCTGGGTTCTGGAATATATAGCCAACCGAGGCTGGCAAATGTGCCCGTACTGATCGAGAAGCCAGGTCTCGCCCCTGTACCAGTACTCTGCCCCGCGACGGGCGGTAGATTCCCGCCAGGATTTTCGCCAGGGTACTCTTACCGCTGCCGTTTGGGCCGAGCAGCGCCAGCATTTCGCCAGGATACAACCTGAGATCAACGCCTTGCAGCGCTTTGGTGCCGTCTTCGTAGCTGTACCAAACATCCTCAATCATTATCACAGGCTCTTGTTTCTGCATACCTCGCGATGGAGATGGATCACAAGTATTAACAGTGACGGGGAGAGAAAGATTGTCGCTGGAGCCGTCGGGCGCAATAAATTGGGCCCCTACAGGGTGAACCAGCCCGCCGAAGGCGATCTCTCCTTCTTCCAGAGTAAGCGGTGGATACGCTTTGTAGGTATAGCCAGTCTGTAAATTTTGGAATTCCGTGGGCGAAATTTCGATAATTATGTGGGTGATTCCGTCTCCTTCACATAGCGGTAGAGCGTGGCGCGAGAGATCCCCAGTGCGGCGCAAATCTCTGGAATAGAATGACTTTGATCGGCAAACATTTGCCGGGCCAGGGCCACTTTCCCATTCGTCTTGAGCTTTCGTGGTCGCCCACCAACACGTCCTCTCGCTCTGGCCGCCGCTAACCCTGCATTGGTGCGCTCGCGAATCAGGTCTCGCTCGAATTCTGCCAATGCTCCCATCAGATGGAAGATGAGCTTGCCACCGGGGGTCCTGGTATCAATCTGCTCGGTGATGCTCACAAATTCGATGTTTCGCCCTTGGAGATTCTTGAGGAGTTCAATCAGATGCTTCAAGGAACGTCCTGCCCGATCCAATTTCCATACCATGAAGGTGTCACCTGGTCGGACATAGGTCAGCGCTTCGTTCAGTCCCTTGCGTTCGGCTTTTGATCCCGTAATCTTGTCCACAAACCATTTCTCACATCCTGCCTCTTTCAATGCATCGATCTGGAGTGCCTCGTTTTGCTCTTGTTTGGAGACGCGCACATAGCCAATTTTCATAATCTCTTCCTTTTGTCTCAGGATTCCCGTCAATCGCCTGGCCTTTTGAGAATTTGATTATGAGATAAGTTTTGAGAATTGTCAAGGAAAGAGTTCGTGCGTAGGAAGACAGCGCGGTGGTATCTTGCGTAAATCCTTGAATGCTTTTTGCACGAAACCCTAAATCTTTGCGTAAATCTTTGAATAGCAGAGCTTATCTGTTGTCCATTATCTATTGGTATCTGCTAGAAAGTGTCAATTCACTTTCTCATGTTAAGTTCACTTCTGCTCGATAAGTCATGCTTTTTTGCATGCTGGGAGCGCATTGATGATAATTCGTTCAAAGATTCCTGCAAAATTCTGCGGCGAATTTTTGCAGGAATCTTTGAACTGGTGCCATTTGCCAGAATAACTTGCCGTTTGTGCCATCAGTTTTGCCGCATCGGAAAACATCACAAAGCGGAGGTGCGCCCCCGATCCCAACCAAGTTCTTGACACAATGCACGCCAGGTCGCTTTGGCTTCTGGTTGGAAGAGTAAATTTGGATCGGAGAGCAGATCGGCGACCTTGTTCTGTGAGGGATAGACCTCCTGTGCGTGGAGCGTTAGCATTGCTTGCCGTACCTCTTCCTGAACTTGTACTACTCGCTGCTCTTTCCGTCGTCGCCGATGCTCCTTAATTTGCTGTGACAACAACGCACATTCCTGCGGAAAGTGATAAAGCAGAACCTGTCCGCTGTGTCCTAACTGCTGCGCAAGCTGGACATATCCCAGCGGCTCTTCTCTCCCATCCAGGATAGCTTGTATGCGCCCCAGACAGTGCTCACGATCTACCGAGCGAAATGGACGCCGAGCACGAGGGGATCGAGAGGGCTTCCCCTCTTGAATGACTCGTTTGAGCGGAGTAAGATCGCCTGTCAGTATCTGGAGGGGCGTCACATTGCACACATAACAAAACTCAAGGATGCTTTGTAATGTTGGCGTGTGGGATCGACGTAGCCAGGTGGCGAGTTGCCCTCGTGCCAACCCGGCCAGTTCAGCCAATCGCGATTGTTCTCCCCTTCCTTCACAACTCCTGCTCAAATTCATGAAAAACTGCTCCCAAGAAGGAAGGGCAGAAAAAACCATAGCACAACGCAAATCCTCTAAGGCATGGATGACCCATCTCTGCCACTGGGTAGCTTCTGGATTCGCAGGCAAAAGCGCAGGGGCAGGCGATCCGAACCACGTTTTGCAGCGAGCACACTGATCGAGAGGGGTTTGAAATCTGATGAAGGATTGCCGCCTCTCGCAATGAGGGCAACGATCCTTCAGCTCGCAGAGGTGTTTCACACACATTGTTACCGCTTGGAAGATCCACAGCAGGGGTTCATAGATAGGCATTTCCTGGTTCTTCCACTCTGCATAACAGGCAGGACACCAGGCAGGCTTTTCGCGAAGCAGTTTGTGTGGCTGGAGATCGCCTACCCACCACTGTAGGGTGAGCAAATGAAGATCGGAGCGTTTGGTGAGTCCTTCAAGGATGGTTGCCCATTCTCGTGCCAGAGGTCCATTCCCGTTAATACTCATCGCCCTTGACCAGCTAAAGGCTGATTGCTGATTGCGTAAATAGCTTTGAGTCAGGTGAGGGAAAATCTCTTGTGCAGCCAGATGGAGAGGGGAAACATGGTGGAGCGAGGCCAGGCGATTGAGATAGCTGGTCAAGCTCTCTTGCCTCATTGTCCCAAACTCACACGGTACAAGTCCATAGAGCTTACTACGAGCAGGGCTGTCATTTCTTGTGAACAGTTCTTCCGTTTGAAGATGTGTGATAGCGACTTTCACCGCTGGATTTTCCATCGTGCTCATCCTGCGGCTTGCTCTTCATTTCTGAGAGGCACTGACACATCATCAGGCTTTGATCCAATGGCATCACGCCCAGGCGTGCGTGTTCCGGGTCTCCCTTGCTTCTTCGGCGGCTCTTGCTCTTCTACAGGTGTTTTAGACGACTGCTCTGGTCTGCGTCCTCGGAGTCCCAAAAGCGTGAGTAGCCGCTCATCAGCACCATCGGACTCTGTCAGTTCTTCCTCGCTTTCCAATGCATTGCGCAAGGCCAGTTCCACACGCGTCTCTGAAGGCGCAGTCTTTCGCAAGTGCGCCAGTGTGATGGTTTTCGCCTTTTCTGCCAATGCCAGGCTGAGCGCTTAATTCAGATGCATTTTCAACCATCCGATACAGCCAATACTTCGTGCATACAAGAACTCCCAATGATCGACCAGCGGTGGTTCTTTCTCGACTGGAAGTTGTCGCTGCAATGCCCATACTACACTTTGAAACACCTGGGCATCAGCATCGAGAGCAGCATCGTATCTGGGAAAGTGGACATCCACGCTGCGGCACGCCAATTGCGCATTGACCTTCCTGAACGGGCGCATCTCATATGTTCCAACCAGAATGTGGCTCACCCCAGTAGCGTTCTCAAAATGCTTGAGATGATTGAGTTGGCTCTGCAAGCGGCTGCCACTGGCGGCTTCAGCCAGATGATGGGCTTCATCGACAATGATCGCGATGGGTTTGCGCTGGGTCAATGCTGTTTCCATCGCTTCGCGCAGTTCCCGTGTTCGTATCCGCGCGACCTTTCCATCCACAAACGGATCATGCAAGGCACGCAGAACCTCACGGTAATATTCAGCCCACTCAAAACGATTGGTACCCGGCCCTGCGGCAAGGATACTGGCAAACGGGATGAAACTGGGATCGGATACCATCAAATCTTTACCCACAGCCCTCAAGCGTTCTTCGAGCAAACGGATAAGTGTTGTTTTCCCAACTCTGCTCGGACCAATGAGGAGCACCATCGTTCCTAGCCGCCTTGTGCTTGCTCCTTGACCTGGTGGACAGATGGCCTGGATGATGGTTTCTAAAAATTCTTGTAGACGAGGGTGTGAGATGAGGCAGCGCTGCTCAAAATATTCTTGGCGTGCTCCCACAGGTTGTGCGAGTAGCTCAGGTGGAAAAGACTCAGGGGCTTCCGCTTGGATTTCGAGCTCGTTGATTTCGTCGTTCATAGCTCAATCCGCCTGAGCACAAGCAAATTTTTGTAGGGATCAACCTTTTTCGTCTTTTCAGGAACCTCTTGTTCCATCTTCCCCTGCTCCCCATCGGCCTGTACAGGCTCTGTAGGAAGTGGTGTTGATGACCTTTTTCCACCTTCTAGCACCACTAAGGCAGCTCTGGTTTCGCGATCATGACGTTGTTGGCCAAGGATGGCCTCAATCTCTGCGTTGTCGCGCCGAAACGCCGCCAGTTGTTTCTGCGTCACTTCAATGTGTTCACGGCCTGTATGCAGGCGATTTCGCTTTCGTAGTTCTTCGGTCAGCAGGTGCAGTTCGCGTTCAGAGCACCCAGCAAATTCCATGTAGGGGCAATCACATTTGCGCCAGCGTCCATCAATGTAGGCATAGCCGACACTGACATTAAATGGGTCGTACCGCACCTTGACCTGAGTTTCTTCTACGGTTGGATCGCGCATGGCTTCGCACCAATAGTCCAGGTAATTCATACGCACTCCGACACCTGGCTCGACCTTTGCGGTTCCTTTCCTGGTCGTTGGGAAAGTTGCCTTGAGGAAGGTATCGTCATACTCAATGGACTTGTGGAGACGCTCTCCATCACGCTTCAGGCTCAGTTCACAGGCTTCGCGTGGGGTCATTCCCAATGCGGGATGCCGCATGGTCTCATATTCCTCGTCGGCCCACTGCCCGACACGCTCAGCGAGTTTCGGCAGAGTCCAGACTGCCAAGCGTTCGGGGTCTGTCGTCTTGGTCATGGTGCGTGGCTCTCGTGTGGCCTGTGTGTTACCGAGCAGGTGATACACAAATTCGGTTTCCATCGTGCCAAACAGTCTTTCTTGTGGCGACCCGAAGCGCGGTTCCGCTGCCGGGCGCTGATGTTTACGCACACAGTAGAGAGCGAGCAGTTGCTCGAAGTAGACGCTCTGAAATTCTGGGCCTCCGTCAACCGTGATCGCGGTGGG
This sequence comes from uncultured Chloroflexia bacterium, assembly GCA_963775585.1. Classification (GTDB taxonomy): domain Bacteria; phylum Chloroflexota; class Ktedonobacteria; order Ktedonobacterales; family Ktedonobacteraceae; genus UBA11361. The sequence continues at coordinate 78,307 of CAVZJN010000008.1, forward strand.
GAGTCTCCCGTAGCGTTTGACACACAGACGAAGAACGGCAAGACAGGAACGGTAACTGGGTGGATCAAACGTCAAGTAGTACGCGGCAATGCGTCTGGGATGGGAAAGGATCAGAAGTGTGAGCCAACATTTTCCGAGCACTTGACCGGTCCTAGAATCACAAAGGATCAAGTTCAGTTCAGTATGATCCAGATGAGCCATCGCCCAGGCGTAATTGCCATGTCGGCTCACCGTTTTCTCTTGTTCGCGAACGTAGTCTTTGAAGGGATAGGCAGCCCTCTTTCCCTCTCGTACGATGATCTGCTCATAGACAGTTTTGTGACGCTCAACCTCGCGGTAGAACGTTCGTGGAGAAAATGGGGCAATCTGTTGTTCTTCAGCGCGCTTGAGATACTCCCCGTAGGCACCACGTTTGGGTTTGCAGATCAGCGTATCGTAGTGGGTTTCAAGCACCTCATGAATGAGTTTCCTGGATGCGGAATCCGCTTCCCATTTTCTTCCTCTGCGTGTGTAGTGAGGCAGCAAGCCAATCAAACCACTGCCGTACTGCTCCTCAGCTTCTCGGTACTGTTGTCGCCAGAAGCGTTGGGTCCGTGCGGGAATGTTTGCAGTCTGCTCGGTGATCTGTGCTTGTTCGTCATCGTCGTACTGATCTGGGTGAATGACCCGATGACGAAACACGGCGGTCGCCAGATCCACATCGCGCGCAGAAGCGAGCAACGCTTGCCCGGCGCTCGTAAAGTTGGAGGGGACGGAAGGAGGAGGCAAAACGACTTTCCCCTCCTGTATCAGTGCGTCAAAGGCAGACCGCGCCAGAACAAAGGATTCAGTTCCTTCGCAGGTGAGCGTCATGATCGATGGCTGAGCATCGGAAATCTGCCATTGTTGTCCTGCCCAGGAGATTATGGTACCTACCAGGGGCGTGACACGAGGTGCGCGGGTGGCCTGATTTTCGGTCTGACTGGTGTGATGGACAACCGCTCGCGCAAGGGATCGAGAGGGAAAAACCGGTGTCTGCCAGGGTTCTGAGAGCCGATAGCGGTTCAGATCGACGTAAAGTGTATGTCTGGCAATGGCAATGTTAATGAGATCAGCAGGAACATCAGGATTCGCCTCACGCAGATCTGCAAGCATGATACCAGGATGTTCCGAAACCTGCCGATAAAGCATCTCCAGAGTCGCTTCTGGAACGTTCAGACGCTCCAGGTTCTGGTGGTAATCTTCCAAAAAGAGCCAGTTATCTTGAGTCGTCCAGTTGATTTGATCCGAAGCGTAAACATGGTAGAACAGACCATACTTGGCGGCAAACGCCTCTCCAGGAGGACATCGCCACTTCCCTTGTTCATCAAGTTGGTAGCGGTTGGGCCGAGTCCGGGCTTGGCGAATGAGTTCCTGAGTCGGCTTGCACTCCAGCCACCCGGCCTCACTGTATCGAAACAGGAAGTAGTCTGCCGTGTGGAGCGGTCGCTGCATCCGGCCTCGCTGGTCTTGATACTCAAGCCGAATAGATGGAGGCTGGTCCCAGACCTCTAGTACGTCGTCATCATGCTCGGCTTGTAACAAAAAAGCAAATTCACCCTTATGGCTCTCTGCCTTAATGATGCATTGCATCTTTTTGGAAGGGTACCAGACAGGCATGTTGCCTCGACGCGCACCTGGCGTTCGACTCGGCGGGGAATTACAAATCTCAGCCAGCAGTCCCTGCGCCTCTTTTGAAAGTTTTAACCGACGAAAGTATGTGAGAAGTGCTGTGCCGTCCAGTGACCTCACTATGTTTTTCCCTCTCAATCAATGCCTGCTCGGCTTTCTTCTTCTGAAGCGTAACACACTTTTTTGGGTGGGGCAATGTTGCTGCCACGCCGTAGTACTTGCGGCAAAACTGATGGCACAAACGGCAAGTTATTCTGGCAAATGGCAACTGGGCGGCTTTTCATGCTCGGCCACCATTCAAAGACTCATGCAAATTACCAGCGGCGCGGTGCCAGAAAAGCAGATCAATATGTCTCAAGAAACGGACGATTTCGAGACGCATCAAACGGTCGGTTTTGGAACTCATTTAACGGTTGATGGTGATGCACGTCTCATCACCCGCCCAGCATAGGGAGAGGATTGCCTTTGTAGGATGAGGGAATGAAGGAGATGGCCTCTCTATGAAGGATGTATCGGAGAAACTGCCAGAAGTCTTGACACCCAACGAAAGCGAGTCTACAATGAGTAACGAATGAACAAATTTTGTGAAAGCGAGAAATCATGGGGATTGATGAGAAAGAACGCGAACGGGCCATCTTAGATGTGACGGCTGAACTGCTGCTTCGGCATGGGTACAACAAAGTGACGATGAGCGATGTGGCGGATGCTGTCGGCTTAAACCGCAGACTGGTTTATCTCTTGTTTCCTTCAAAGGATGCATTGATAAAAGCCCTTCTGCTTCGGGAATTGAACATCTATGCGGAAGTCTGGAATCGCTATCTCGAGAGTGATCCTTTGGGAGGCACGGTCGCCAGCGTCTATCGGGGTCTGCTCGCTGCCCTCAAGCAGTTACCATTGATGACTGCGATGTATACGCGAGATGAGCAGACGTTTGGCAAATATCTCTCCAGACCAGGCAATTTCTTCGCCTCCTGGCCGCCTGATCCTGGTCCGACACGGGAGTATCTCCAGGCCATGCAAGAGATCGGAGTCGTTCGTCAGGACATCAACACGAGAGCCATGGCTTTCATCCTGGATGCGCTGACTCCTTCCATCCTTGCCGCTCTCTCTTCTCACACGAAGGCACCTCTCGATGACTCCAACAGGTCGAGCCAGCCATCTTTTGATGAGTTAGTGGAAACGGTGGCCGAGCTTTGCGAGTGCTTGCTCACGCCGAAAGCGGGGGCGAACCTCGAAGCAGGGAAAGCGATAATGCGCCGGAAAATCGAAGAGGCGCAGGCACAGTTTACTAAAAGGAGCAACCAATGACAACCTGATAAGATCCACTTCACCAAAGAAAAAGAAACGATGCTCATGACCTTGAGCGGTCGAGCGATCCAGAGCCAGTGGAAGAATCCCATCTTGCGTGATCCCTGGGCAGAAGAAGCGATGCGGCATATCGATTACGACATGAGCAAGCACTACAAGGGAGTGGGCTCGTGGAGCATGTGGAAGGAGATCGGATGTACCATCATCGCCACGCGCGCCGCGACCTTTGATCTGCTCACGAACCGCTATCTGGCCGATCACCCGGATGCGACCGTGCTCCACGTGGGCTGCGGCATGGACAGCCGTGTTTTCCGGGTCGATCCGCCTGCCAGTGTCCAGTGGTTCGACGTGGATTACCCCGATGTGATCGACCTGCGCCGCCAACTGTTCCCCGAACGGGGCGCCTATCACCTGATCGGTGCACCGCTGGAGGATTTGCGCTGGTTGGACGAGGTTCCACGGGACCGGCCCGGGCTGCTTATCGCCGAGGGGGTGCTGCACTACCTGAGCGAAACGGAAGTGAAAGCGCTCCTCAATGCGGTGGTCGCTCACTTCCCCGGCGGTCAGATGATCTTCGATATCTGCAATCCGTTGATTGTGAAAAGAGCGGGCTCGAACGTCGGGGGCACGGGTGCAACCTACAAATGGGGCCTTGATGATCCCCAGGACATCAAGCAGCTTGAGCCAAAGCTTGAACTGATCAAGGAATTCAGACCAAGCGAACTGGTCGCGTTTTCCCGATTCCCGTTATGGTGGCGGGTCCTTTACCGCGCGCAGGAGGTCAACCCCACGCTGCGCAGGATGGAACGTACAATAGTCTACCGATATGAGAACGCAAGCTCGGAATCACGATCCTAAGCCAGGTGAAATGAAAAAACGTATGGCAGTGGAAAAATGCAATTTAGCATGATTTGAGAAGAATGGGGAAATGATAAAGGGGGAGGGAAGCGCCGCAAGCATGAGCTGTATCTCTCTTTGTCACAACAAACGAATGATTTTGAGACACCTCATCTGTGGAGCCGTGCTCAATCCAGCCCAATGATGAGATTCTTTTGTGCGGTCTCAACCACATCTTTCGTCACGATGTGCATGTGATTCGCTATCAGAACACGCTCCACCTGGAGCATCAGACGTTCGATCAAGCGGATATTCCCACGCGTAATGCGCAAAATGGTGGCGACAGCCTCTTTGTCGGTAAAATCATCGGAAGACGGCTTCACGCGATGACCCCAGCGCTTTTCTAGAAAATCGCGCGTTTCGTCGTCGGACAGCGGCTCCATCTCATGAGCAAAACCGACCCGCGAGTAGAGCTGCGGGGCACGCATCAGGCGTTTTTCCAGCCCCGGCATCCCAAGGAAAACAAGACCGAACTCACCTCTATCCGCGAAATCACGCATGAGTTCTAAGCCAGCGTCTTTGAGACGATTAGCCTCATCGACAATCAACAGCTCAATCAGATGCGAAAAACGGCGTGTCACCAGAAACTCCTCTCGGCCCTGGTGGCCCTGGGTGGCAGCTTCAACAAGATAGGAGAAAGCTGCAAACAAAGCGAGGACTTCTTTTTCGAGACGTGCAACCGAGGCCGAAACTGGAGGGGTATAAAAGACCGTTCGACACTGCTGGATAGACTCTTCCAGGGGAGCGGAGGCGAGGGTAAACGGACGGTAGGGATACATCCCATCCATAGCACTTCGTCCTGTGAAGGTAATCAAGGATTCTGGTAAGAACGGCTTGAAGAGCTCCCATTGTGCGTACTGCTTGGCAGACTCGGTTTTGCCCGTGCCTGGAGGACCGTGTCCCAGGCCAACCACACGAGCCTGCCGACAGGCATCGCACATCTCCCCGAAACGACGATAGCTTTTCGTCGTCACAAACGTCTTCGGACTCCCCCCATCTTGATCAGTCATTGATATACCTCTTGAGTTGTGGCCGCGCTTCGACTGGCGCTGGTTCCGTCACCACTGTCTTTGGGGCAGGGGGTGATGGAGCGTGGTGAATCTCGACATACCGATTGACCAGAGCCTCGCGTGTCTTCAGCTCGGCTCGAACCTGCTTGCGGCGCTCCGATCTTGCTTTCTCGATCTCTTTCAAGGTCACTTTTCGGTCGCTGAGTTCAGCACAGATCGCACGGCAGAGGAAACGATCCTGATAAAAGACATGGATTTCTCCAAGGTCGGCAGGGTCGAAGCGAATGAGAACCTCTTCCTTGACGAAGGACGCCAGCGTGCTATCCATGTAGCGATGGTTCTGGAAATGGATCCCATCTTGCTGCACCTTGCGTGTCCTGGTCACGGTGAGCAGCAATAAATCGAGTTGTTCCAGAGATTGAGGCATCCGGGGCACAAAGCCACCCTTCTCCCATCGGTCCTTGGGTCGGTATCCGGTTTCGCTATGATCCCGATGATGATAGTCTTCCAGCAGCCACGTCCGAAAACGTTGCTCAAAAGCTGGTAAGGTTAACACCGCCTCGGCCTCGGAATGTCCCTTTGGGGCATAGCCCGGCACATCCTGGAGGAATAACTGATCTACGCTCCGAAAGAAGCGCTCCACCTTGCCTCGCCCGCGAGGCACGCCTTTTTCAGAAAAGACCAACTCCATGCGGATATCTGTGGCGACCTGCTCCATATGCTTACTGGTAAAATCCGAGCCGTGATCGGTGTAGAAAACGCTGGGGATGCCACAGGCAGACCAGCGGGGATCTTCTTTGCGCCAGATGGCTTGACGAAGGGTAAGAGCCGTCGTGAGAGCCGTTGCGGGCTGAAAGCTGAGCCGGTATCCGACAATCATTCGGCTGTAATCGTCTTCAATAACGGTCAGGTAGGGTTTGGCTGGTTTGCCGGCCTCGTCAAGTAACCACACATCCAATGGGGTATGATCAGCCTGCCACATGGCATTGGCGTGAGTGGCCTCTCGCCGGTAGAGTAAATCAAATTCCTCGCGATACGCAGCAGCTCCTTCATGGGCGAGAGTGACGAGGGCTGGATCAATCTTCTTGATCACCTGGCGTACCTTATCATAACCGGGCGTGGGCCATCCGCGTTCCAGCGCAATGGTACAGATTTGTCGGTGGATGGAGGCAATCGAGCGCGGGGGTGTCTGCAGAGCCAAACCTTCGATCAGGGTAATTGCCTCAGCAGGCAGACGACGGGATTTCCCTTTATCTGAACGAACCGCTTGATCGGCGAGTCCGGCCAGGCCAGACTCGCGGTAGCGTTTGACCCAGCGTTGGATGGTGCTGGCGGGAATCTCATGAGTACGGGCAACAGAAGCCTGAGTCACCCCATCTTCCAGCGCTGGCCGGATGATGGCAAAGCGACTTTGTGCTTGAGCTCGTTGCTCCTCGGAAAGAGCTGTCAAGGGCGCAACTGGTGGTTTTGTCATTCCAAGCCATCTCCCGTGGATTGGAAACCTGTGACACGCTTTCCTCCTGAGTATACCTGATCACCCACGGAATTGTCAAAATTTCACCCACGGAATTCCAAAATTTACACATACCAACGTGGTTGGCCGCCGGCATCCTGGCGCTAACAGGCTCACCCGATAGTGTTACCCAATAGTGTTATCGCACCACGGATGTGCTGTGGCAATTGCTCTGGCGTGAGACGTGAACTGTAGGGGATGGCTCCGAGCATTGCTCGGCAGAGCGTTGTCTTGCCTGCTCCGCTGGGGCCAGTAATGCCGAAACATTCTCCAGGCTTCACCTTCAGATCTATGCCACGTATAACCCAGGGGCTGGAGTCTACACTAAAAGTGGGATAACGCCACCACAAGCCATCAATAGCAATAGACATATAAGCTCCATATGCTGGATACTTCCTTGCATCGCGCCGTATATAGTAGGGTTGACCCTAGCGGTCAACCTGGCTTCGTTGCAGTGTCGCATTCCCAGGTAACTTCTTCAGGTTACTTTGGGCAAGAGAACGGTAGGATAATTGACAGGGGCGATCGTGATGAGCTTGATATCCTGTGGATCACCCGGCATAGTAGCACCGGTAGAGATGTGAATAGTAATAGTAGTGGAATCAACCCCTTGCTGTCTTTTAAGAAAGGCAACGGCGTCTTTTTCTTTCATACTCTTGATAGCATTTTGAATGTCCTGGAGTTGCGTAGATGGAAACTGGTATCTTGCATCTCCGGCAGCAGCAATATCGATTAATATATCCCCGTTGCTGTTTACTCCTTTGATCACGGGTTGACCAATCTGGATCAACGAATTGAGTAGGTTATAATTTGCTCCCAGTTTCTGGGTCTCCTGCTGTAATAGCAGTCGAGCCAGGTCCTGGGCATCATGGTATACAATGTAAGCCCCCTGGCCTTGTTGTCCACTGATGGTAACAGTGACAGATGTACCAGTTTCACCTACTGGAGGATTCGATGTTGCGGGGGCATCCGTAAATTGGATCGTGCCAACCCGAGTACCGCTCTGATTGCGTATCTGCTGCTGCAAGGCTCCTGAAATTTGTTCATCCAGGCTCTGTCTAAGCTGTGACGAGAGATTATCCACATCGGATTGGGAGACTACCGGTTGGCACCCTACGAGCGGTGGGATAATGCACTTCTGTCCGCTGACCTGTCCTGATAGGGAACCATTTTTACTACTGCTTATTGTTTTTACTGGAATAGTAGCAGTGTTTACATCAATGTTTTGTTGCGTAACACTCCCTTTTATGTGGAAGACCTGCTTAACAAGCCGTACCTGCGGGCCGAAATTCACGTTAGCTTTAACAACCAGGGTTGGTTGGACTTCTGTAAAGAAGAAAAGACTAGCAGCGGCCAGGAGCAGGAAAACGACCAGCAGTGTCACAATAGCAAAAATGGGATTTCTGCGCGATTTTTGAGCGCGTGGAGGTTTGCCTGGAGCAAGTGAGGATGGTACATACTGTCTATCCTTTACGTTTGAAATGTCAAAATTGACGGTAGTTGATGCGTAATCCTCTTGATAAAACCCGTTTAACTGTTGCGGAAACCCGTCAGAATGGCGCGGCGTTCTGACCTGCTGAAAATTTCTAATGGGTTGTAATGAATTTGCTTCATTGGCCGTACTGTCTTTGCCCTGAATAGGTATAGATACCGGTGTGGATGATGACATTTTCTGAGGAGATGATGCGTTGAGGTATTGATAAGCGTACTCAAAGGCATTGAGTACATCCTCGGCTGTCGCAAAACGGTCTGCGGGAAGCGGAGCAATACAATGATTGACCACATATTCTAGTGGTTGTGGTAGCGTGACACGCTGTTCTGCTGAAGGCAATTGTCCCGTCAACATTTGATAAAGAATGATACCGAGTGAATAGATGTCGTTACTTAGAGCGGCAATGCCAGTGAGGCGCTCAGGAGCCATATAGGCGGCGGTACCTATCTCCGTCCCTGCCGTGGTCAAAGGTGGACTGGCCTCCATTCCCTGGATACTAGCAATGCCGAAGTCGATGAGGCGCACATAAACCTCGCCCGTATTCCCCTCTTTATCGAGCAGAATATTGTTGGGTTTGAGGTCACGATGAATAACTCCCCGTCGGTGTATATAGGCCACCGCTTTAACCAATGCAGTAAAGAGCTGGTATACCTCGGCTAGCGCTAGAGGGCCAGCCTGTAGACGCCGTGAAAGCGTCCCACCCGCGATATAAGGGGTAACGAGGAAAAGCCGCCCCTGTTCTTCCCCGAATTCAAACAGCGGCAATATATGTTCATGCTTGAGATGGGCATTCACTTCTGCTTCACGGAGGAAGCGCTTACGTGCCGCGGTATCATGCACCAGGTCGGAGCGGATAATCTTGATGGCTACTTCGCGGTCAAATGCTGTGCGTTGGTGAGCCAGGTATACCTCTCCCATTCCACCAACGTCAATACGACGGATCAGGTCATAGTTTCCAAAACGAAACTTACTCTGTCCTTGGGGACTTAGTCGATCTTTATTAGAACCTTGTGGCTCTCTCATAGGTTTGTTTTCAGATGCCATAAGTGGGTATTCTACATATAGAGACGTATGTCTCTCGCTCTATATCAAAAACAGCGTATTAATGCTTTCTTAGGGGATGGGCGAAACCGGACAACAAAACCTTGACATAACAGTCTCTAACATATCAAGTGCAGTATAGCACCAATGGATGCAGGGATGCAATGAACAATGTCACACCCCTTTCTCCCTTTACACGCGGACGGCCAATTGTGTCTCTTGAGATGATACCTTGCTTCCCTTACCTGAGGACGGTGGGGAGGGTGTCATTTTCCGTAATCTTCCGGTTATATAGAAGAAAAACACCAGGATCAGAATTGCTTCAATAATATTGAGTATCTCAACAAAGGGGAGAGTGACAAAACCAAGATTCAAATTCCAGCTATTTATGGTAGAGCCTATTGGACCAGGCAGCAGCCCCAAAACTGCCGTGGCGTTCCAGACGACATGCTGTAAAACAGCGTAAGACCAGAATCCCACGGCTTTGAGAACGCGATACTTTTCAGCATGCACAAGAAAATACCACCCCAAAGCAACCATACCAGCCCCAACTCCATGTAGAAGACCGGCTCCGGTACGCTCAATTGCAACAGCCAGCCAGTCGTGGTAGCCTGAACCAATGTATCCTACTGTTTCGACTAGAGCAAAGCCGATACCGCAGGCCATGCCCAACAGAAACGTTTCTGAGGCGCTACGCATTCGCCCGATATACAGTACTACTGCCAACGGCTTGATAGTTTCCTCTACCATTGGCCCAACGATTGCCACAATCAGAAAGATAAGATTAAAGGTTGTGAACGTGCTACAGCCTGGTAAATCAGGATTATTAATGCATTGTAAGGCGTTGGCTGCACCTGGACCACGCACGATCAAGAAAAGTAAACCTAACTCGAGGCCTAGTGCCAGGCCAATGCTCAATGTGGCTCCACTCGTCAAAGCCAGCGTAAAGCGCCGCAATGTGGTTGTCCACTGCGGGTAACGCAGGCGTCGCACACCAAGTGCAAGCAGGGTAAGCGCGGGGAAAATGGCAGCCAGGATAATCAGGAAAATGGTTAGTGCAGGTAAAGCTACTTCCTGTCCGTTTGCCAGTAACGCATAGCCAATACCCAGCACGAGCAGGTAAAGAATAATAAATATCCAGAACCAGGGCAGTTTGAAACTGGCTGAACGCTTGTTGAGGATGCCACGGATACTATGATACAGACTACATCCGCCGCCGACTAAGCCCGCGATGGCGAAAGCGATAAGCGTCATGAGTCCACTGAAGTACGTCCCACCACTGCTTGCACTGCTTTCTGGATTGGCAGCAGTGCCGATGATGAACAGCGAAAGTATGAGTATACAGGCCAATCCAGCTAACAACACCAGGATAGAGGCTACCAGGGAGATAATAACGACAGCGAGACGATAGCCATCTTGTTTTGGTTGTGGCGGGTGCCAGACATATTGAGGATAACCATTATAGGCAGGATGCACCCCGTAGGAGGGATAACCTGGGTACCATTGATTCTGATAGGGTGGACTTCCCTGTGGCGAGTATCCCTGCCATTGCTGTGGGGGAGGGTATACAGGTCTTTGCTGAGGCGCCTGTGTCGGATAACGCACAAAAGAAGTCGGTTGAAATAATGGCGCTTCTGATGGGTATACGGGGAGTGCACCAGTGACATGTTCGCTGTGGATAAATTGTGTATTGGCAGGCTGCTGTTGTGTATCCTCTTCATCTATCTCCCACTCTCCCCATCGCTCAGATGATGTTGATCCGCGATTACCCTGGCCGGAATTTATTGGCGAGGTTCCCCTGTTTTCAGAACTCACTATGTTATGCCTTTTCTCAGTTTAGAAGCTTTGTTATGTCGCCAGATTGAAGAACACGCTTTATGATTCCTACGTATGAAAATCGAATGAAGTTTTATTTCAGAACAAGAGAACAAGAAAACAAGAAAACATACATATGTATCAATTTAAGGATACCGCAATTCCTTTCATTTGGGAAGAGTTGCTTCATTGGTCATAACACCGGTGGCGCGCATTGCAACGATCCATCGGTATTATGACCAGGTGAGAGAGATTCACTGTTCCATTAATTTTGCTTCGACCACACCCTTATCTAATAAAACAGCTTTCAGCTTTTCATGCACCTCTTCCGAGTAGTGCATGGTATTGTTACCAGGCGTCAAAAGCACCTCCCACTCACCATTACATACCCAGATGTCGTAGAGATCGCGACCGGGTTTATCACGAATACAGTTGTAGATATCATAAACGCGCATCATATCATCAGAGATGGCCTTCTCATCTGGACCGGTCAGTTGCACCGTTATCCAGACATGATATTTCTTGCGGTTCATCTCTTCCTCAACCGCGTGAAGCTGTTCGACGCTGTTGCACAGAATGCCCGCTTCGTCGCGACGTACCTGCACTTCACCACGTACAATCACGACTGTGTCCTCGACCCACAGTTCCGTCGTTTCTTCGTAAAGCCTGGGGAAGACCGTTACGCTGATAGAGCCAAAAATATCCTCTAGTTGAACCACGCACATAGTGTCGCCCTTTTTGGTAGTAATGCGCCGTGCCTCCTTGATGGTTCCACACACAGCCACTTTCTGCTTGTCCAGCTCTTCGGTGATTTCAGCAGTTGTGTGAGTCACCCGGTCCTTGAGGAGATCACTGAGATAAGTCAGGGGGTGTTTTGAAATATAGACGCCAATGAGTTCTTTTTCCCAGGCGAGCAAGTGCTTGCGCGAGATCTCATCAACGTCAGTTTTGAGCGCGAACTCGAAGGCGCTTTCCGTCTCTTCCATATCACCAAAGAGGCTCATCAAGCCCTGCTCCTGTGAAGTACGTTGGTTCTTGCCCCACTTCATGGCGGTATCGACGGATGCCAACAACTGGTGGCGCGGGCCGAGCGAGTCCATCGCGCCCACTTTAATTAGCGTCTCAATAGCTCCTTTGCCAACGAATTTGGGATCGACACGCGTACAGAAGTCTGCCAGTGACCTGAAGGGACCACCATCGCCGCGAGCGCGTACGATTTCGCCAATCGGTCCCTCGCCAATGCCCTTGATCGCGAGCAGGCCGAAACGCACGCCCCCGTTTTCTACCGTAAAGCCCCTGTCGCTCTTATTCACGTCCGGCCCGTGTACTTCGACGCCCATGCGCTTGCACTCGGCGATGGCATTGGCGATCTTCTTTGCATCCGCAGCTTCGGTGGTCATCGTTGCCGCCATGAACTCGGCTGTATAATTGCCTTTGAGGTAGGCCGTGTAGAAGGCAACGACAGCGTAGCTGGCGGCGTGCGCTTTATTAAAACCGTAGCCGCCGAACGGTTCAATCAAGGTAAAGAGTTCATCGGCTGCCTCGGGCTTCACACCATTTTTTATGCATCCTTGAACGAAGTCTCCTCTATAGCTTTCAACTTCATGGACGATCTTTTTACTGAGAACCTTGCGGAATTTATTGGCCTTACCCCAGGAGAAGTCCGCCAGGTTAACGGCGATGAACAGCACCTGGTCCTGATAGACGATCACGCCGTAGGACTCATTCAGCCATTCTTCCAGGCGTGGGTCGAGATAGGTCACTTTCTTGCGTTGATGCTTGGCATCGATGAAGTCGGGGATACTATCCATCGGGCCGGGACGGTAAAGCGCAATCATAGCCATCACGTCCTCGACACATGTTGGCTTGAGCTGCTTGATATATTCGCGCATCTTCGCGCCCTCAAGCTGGAAGATACCCGTTGTCTCACCGCTCGCCATTAGTTCGAAAGCCTTCCGGCGTTTGGCATTCTGCTCATCATTGCCCGGTACCTCGTCTAACGGAATTTTTTCCAGGATCACATCCTCGTTACGTGAGGCTTTAATGAACTTGATGGCGTTATCCAGGATGGTCAGGTTGGAGAGGCCCAGAAAGTCAAACTTGATTAAGCCCAGTTCTTCAAGGTGCTCTTGCTCGTATTGCGTGACTCGTCCCTGGCTTGGGTCCTTAGGATCTCGTAACTGGAGTGGCACAAAGCGATCAAGCGGTTCATTGGCAATAAGCACCCCGGCTGCGTGGATTCCTGTTGAGCGCACCGAGCTTTCCAGTTTCAATGCCTGGTCGATAATTTCTTGTGCTTCTGTGCTTTCGTGGTACAGGCTATTCAGTTCCTTCACAGAATCCAGTGATCCCTGGAGCGTGACTTTCGGGCCGACTGGAATGAGACGGGTGATGCGGTCACCCAGATCCTGCTGGCCCATGACGCGTGCCACGTCTTTGACAGATGCCTTGGCAGCCATCGTGTTAAAAGTGACCATTTGAGCCACGCGGTCGTAGCCATACTTGCGAGAGACGTAGTTGATCACCTCCTCACGCCGGTCATCCGGAAAGTCCATGTCAATATCAGGCATATCCGCACGCTCAGTGTTGAAGAAGCGTTCAAAGGGCAATTGATAGCGCAGTGGGTCAACATTGGTGATACCCAGCACATAGGCCAGCAGGCTTCCGGCAGCCGAACCACGCGCGGAACATCGTATGCCTTGTGAGCGCGCATAGTTCACGAAGTCCCATTCGATGAGAAAATAAGGTGCGAAGCCTTTTTCCACGATCATGTTAAACTCGTAGTCAAGCTGTTTGTGGATGGCTTCGCTCATCTCTCCGAAGCGTTCTTTAACGCCTTGCAGGCAGATCGCATACAGGTATTCGCCCTGGTTATTATATTCTGGGGGAATGGTATAGGTTGGTAATTTGGCTTTGTACGCGAGTGGATCAACGCTGCACTGTTCTGCGATGCGCACACTATTGCTGAGGGCATCAGGCAGTTCGGGAAAGAGACGTGCCATCTCCTCGGGACTCTTGAGGTAATATTCTTTGCTATCGAACCGCATACGCCTGGGGGTATCAAGCTGCTTACCCGTCTGAACGCAGAGTAACACATCATGCGAGCCTGCATCATGCGCGTCGACATAGTGCAGGTCGTTCGTTGCTACCATTGGAATGTGCAGGTCTTTGTGCATCTGGTAGAGCAGTTGATTGAGTTGCCCCTGAGGCGAAGGTTGCCCATCGTCGAATATGCCGTGGTGTTCTTGAATTTCGAGATAGAAATTCTCTGGTCCGAAGACATCCTGGTACCAGCGAGCCGTTTTGTAGGCATCCTCTTTTTGTTCCTTGAGGAACATTTTCGGGATTTCACCGGAAAGGCATGAGGAGGTCACGACGAGTCCTTCCGCATACTTTTCCAGCACTTGCTTGTCGATACGAGGCCTGAGGTGCCATCCTTCTGTATTGGCGATCGTCGTCAACTTCAGCAGGTTGTAATAGCCAGTATTATTCTTTGCCAGGAGCAACAGGTGGTGGTAGTCGTCGCTGTAGCGTTTCGAGTGGTCACGCATATCCTCGGTCAGATACGCTTCAATCCCGATAATGGGATTGATCCCTCCTGCTTTACATGCCTTGTAAAACTCGATAGCGCCATACATGGCACCGTGATCAGTAATGGCCAGGTGGCTCATGCCCTGGGCCCTGGCTTGCTGTACCAGTTTCTTTGTGCGGCTAAAACCATCCAGCAGCGAGTACTCTGTGTGGACATGGAGATGTGCAAAGTCGACGCCCATAAATAATCCTCCGACGTATCAGGGTTTGTATATAGAATAAAGAACCTGCGTTCTTATTGTCAAGCTGAGTAGGAGAGACGATAGCTACCTACTAATAACGTATCAGATCACATTCTGTCATTTGGTGAAACCTGATGTACCGTTTTAGATGTCCCACAAATTCTATACTTCAGAAGTACAACGAATACTCCTCTCATTACAAACCTGTTGATAGCACCAAATTGACGAAAGAATCCTACTGAATTGCGTCATGTTTATGGAACGAAGGCAATTTAGTGTTGTGTAGATATTTGAGGGAGAAGACGAATGGCAAGTATAAAACCGCGACCTACACAAACAAAAGTAAAACATACTATTTTAGAAAAGTAATTGACACTGTAGCAAGGGCAAAGACGAATGGAGACGCTCGAAGGCCTGGATGCCGGTCATTTCATCGGTGCTCGTCACATGCGTGCCCGCCGTAGCGAGTGCCGGGGTCACCTTATAGACCTCACACACCGTGCAGATGTGCTCGGTCAGCGCGGCCGGGTTATTGGGGGGCGGTGTGAGCCAGTAGCGCTTCCGGTGAGGCTGTAAAGCGCTCACCTGTACATAGAATATAAGCATCCCCGCAGCATTAGTCATCTGGTCTGAAGAGGAGTCTCTATGTCAAACTTGTCAAACTACAGCCTCTTTCGCGAACATTGGAAATTTCTAGCTGAAAGGAATGCAACTTGTTTCGCAGCGACGAAAGCGCACGACGGATGGGCCTCAATTCCTGTTGCCATGTCCCATGGCTTTGGGCCTCCTGTAAACGTTGGCGACAGCGTGCAATGGATGCAGGCGTAACCATGCTTGTAGAGATATGTGCAAGCAACTCCTCATAGGGACAGTAATGTGGAAATGCCTCGAGAATCGGCATAAACACGCACATCTCGTTCACGCTTAATCGCTGCTCCCTCATTAAGAGGGGACCTTCGGTGAGAAGGGCCAACGTACGCGTTTCTAAGTTTAAGGCCAATGTTAGGCCTGGGGGTAGCAAGCCCGGCAAAGAAAAATGGGAGATTTTTGTCCCGACTTCATTATCTTGTTTGCGGGAAATAGGTTGAGCCTTCAACATACAGCCATCCTTATCTGGATGAGCCTTGGTCACAAATGGGAAGCCAAGCTGGAGACTTGCCCCAGCAAGGCATTGCTCCTAATCATTGTGGTAGTCAAAAGCTACAAGGATAGGAGGCAACCCTAAGGATCCCCAAGGCTCGCTACTTGTCACGTTCGTGAAATTGGTGGATCGTCTTGCCGATGCCCGCACTTCCTACAAAACGCGGACGATGGCATCCTACGGTTTACACAAATCGATTATTCTTCATAAGTACGGTCTTAGTAATTATGATTGTCCATCACCCTTATATCTTACAGGAACAGGAACAGGCAAAAATTCAAGACTGACTGTCCACCATCACGATTTCTAATCAGTCGAATGAACAATATACAAGTAGTCCATAATACATGATGATATCTACAGAAGGACACTCCGTGTTACTGTAACCGCCACTCGCTTATGCAACCTGTGTGTAGTGGTCCCCTCCTCAATCAGACTCACCAGACGGCCATACCACGCATCCTGCTCCAGATCGCTTTCTGCCGCCTTTGCCAGCTCCTCACTTGAGAAATACGCGATAGCGATGAACTCGCGGGGAGCATCGACCTTTCTAAGGAGCTCCCACGAGAGATAGGCCTTAGCCTTAAGCTCCTGGCTGCGCTGCAAGTCCTCATGTAAGGCAATGATGGCATCATCCTCACCAACTTTGGCCCGGTAGGTGGACACGATTACGAACATCTCCACGTTCCTCTCTCCTAGTGGAAAATTCTAACTATGGTTTTGCAGATACTGAGGATGCTTGAGTGCATAAAGGTCTATCTATGTATCAGAAGTATAACCTCCAATAACTACTCGTGCATCGGAGAAACTTCCCATATTTGGTAGCATTTCTAAAATAACGAAATGTCAATGAAATAGGAGGAAATACCTATTCCCGACGATAAGACTCCCAGGTTGTACATGGGAAGCCAGACCAGGCTACATTGTATAGCAATAGCGGGGATAGCCAGGGGATAGGAAGAAATACCCACAGTCAAGCATAGAGCAGCAGGAAAGAACGTTAGGCGAGTCTGTGACGTATGGCAAAGGCTGCTGCGGCTGCGCGGTTCTCACTATTTGTCTTATTGAAGACGTGGGTGAGGTGGTTCGCCACTGTTTTTTCACTGAGCCCCAACTCCTGTGCGATCTGACGGTTGCTCTTACCCTCAACGACGAGTTGTAGCACCTTCGCCTCACTCGCGGTGAGATCAGCTGGCAGAGATTGGGGTGGCGACCGATGCGGTTGGCGCGAAAAAGTGTGTAGCTGGTTACTGTATACGACCAGCCGCATCGGTCATTTTCAGTTCCTCAAAGAGGGTAAGCGCTCGTTTCAGGAGGTTTGTCGCATGTGTGATGTTCTCCTGACCGCCGCGCGCCAACTCGCAGGTGGCCTGTGCCAACAATGTGCGGGCTAACTCAGGGCGAAGGCCCTCGCTTTGACTCTTTTCCTCCGCCGCAGAGAGATGCACCATTGCCATGTCCCAATCTCCACAAAGGGTTGCAATCTCTCCCAGAACGCGGTCAACCAGGAACCAGTAGTGCTGGCCACTGAAAGCCTGGAGTCGTGGATAGAGGTTTGCAGCCCGCTCCCAATCGCCCAAGGCTATTGCTATGAGCGCCAGGCATATCATGGTTGGTACGATTGGCAAAGTACCGGGTGGTAGTGCGGCCAGGAGTGCCTCTAGCTCGACCATGGAAGCAGAGGCTTCCTCGCGTTTCCCACTAGCCGCCTGGGCCATGCCAAGCAGACCAGCGTAGAACATAAGCCCAATAGAACCCGTCTGCTGGTTCACCAGTGCAGCCTGAAATTCTCGCTCAGCGGCCGCATAATCTTCCCGCTGGTAAGCAAGAAAGCCCCGAATTTGGCGCAGGAAAGCTGACGGGAGGGGATTAGACATGCATTGCACCCGCTCAATTGCCTGCTCTGCCTCAAGCCACTCGCCCTGTGAAGCCAGGAGAAGGGCAAGCCAGGAGTAAGTGATTCGCAATTGGTATGGCTGATGAGAGCGCTCGATGAACGCTACTCCGCGCATGCTCACCTGGTAGGAATGTCTTATTTCAGCCTTCCAGTAGTATGCACCCGCCAGGTAGAAACAGCACTTTGCTGCCTCAAACGGATCGTCACTCTCTTCTGCAAGCACCAGAGCTCGCTTCAGTGACTGCAAAGCAAGAGAGATTTCATTGCCAGACATAAAAAGTCTTCCGGCGACCGCTCGATTCGCTGCAGCCTCGAGGCTCTTGTCTTCAAGTTGGCGTGCCATCTCCAACGCTTGCTGGGCATAGGCAGCACCCTCAGCTTGCTGGCCTATATGGACGGTGAGCAACGTCGAGAGATCGACCAGCACCCGAACCGTCTCCGCACTTGGGGAGTTTCCCAGCAGTACGAGCGCATGTTCTAGCGCCGCTCGCGCTGCTTGTAGAGCTCCCTGCCGCCAATGCGCCAGCCCCAGGCCATGTGCAGCTCGTGCAGTAATCCCATGTTCACTATATTCCGATAACCGTGTCAGCGCCCCCTCGTAGGCAACCACAGCCTCATTCTGCGCACCAGCCATCAGCGCTGCTTTGCCTAAACTCAGCAGCAGAGTACCGTATCGCTCATCACCGGGATCAAGGAGTTCGAGAGCCATCCGATAATGAGCCAGAGCCTCATCGAGTGCAGAAGATTGCGATGCCTGTTCAGCAGCGAGGCAGGAATACGTTGCACCTCGTGTCCGATCGCCGCTCCGTGCGAAGTGATAGGCAAGTTCGGCGAGCAGGTAGGTACTCTTTGGGCTCTGCTGACCGTACCGGGCTTCAAGCACCCGGCCGATGTCCTCGTGCAGACGTCGGCGTCGTGAGGAACTCACCTCAGCGTACAGACACTCACGGATTTTGTCGTGAGTGAACGTGAACACCCCCTTCTGGTCGGTTCGAACCAATCCGGCACCCACAGCTTCAAGGAGGCACTCCTCAACAGCCTCGATCTCCTGGCCTTCCACCGCGGTAAGAAGGGAGAGGTCAAACGCTCGACCAATGATTGCCGCGATGCGCAAATGATTGATAATGTTCGATGAGAGCCGTGTAAAGCGCTGGCGCAGTGCCCCGACGATACTTGATGGGAGTGAGTGTTCGAGTGACCTGACTGCCACCCATTGGTGTGTTCTCTTGAACGAGCGCCCCCACCTCAAGCCAGCCACGTATGAGCTCCTCGGCGAAGAAGGGGTTGCCTTCGCTTTGTGCATGCAGGAGTTGACTGACGAGAGGACTGATAGGGCCACCAAGATAGCCAGCCGCAAGTGCCTCGATCTCTTCTGCGGAGAGCGGATTGACCGCAACTGTGGTGAGCACACGCCGGCGGATAAGCTCGGTCACAGTCCGTTCAAGTGCCGGGTTCCGGTTGATCTCGCCTTCACGGTAGCTCCCCAGAACCAGCAGCCTGGCTTTCGCATGATGCCGCGCAATGTAACAAAGCAGGTCAAGGCTCGCAGTATCCGCCCAGTGGAGGTCATCGAGCATGAGGACGAGCCCATGTGGAGCACTAATGCCTTCCAGGAAGGTACCAACAGCTTCATAGAGACGCAGACGTGCCTGCTCAGGAGGCAGAGGATAGGCAACTGGAAGCTCGCCGTCTAAACGGACAGCCAACTCTGGCAAAAGGCTCGCCAGTATCTGAGGCGCCACCGCGACTTGCTCACGTAGTTGGTCAGGAGGGGTTACACGGATGTATTTCCCAAGGGCTTCCAAGAAAGGCAGATAGGGAGGCATTCCCTCAGACTCGGATGCACCGCCCCGCAGAACGGTCGCTCCATCTTGCACGGCACACTCAGCAACCTCTTCTAAGAGGCGAGTCTTGCCGATGCCTAGTTCTCCGACCAGCAGCACTACCCTGGCCCTCCCGCCCTTAGCTGCCTCGAATTGGTTCCAGATCAAGCTCAGCTCGCGGCGTCGACCAATGAATTGTGAAGTCGATGATACTACTACATGATCAAACACCAATGATTTAGCAAACTGGGCAGCCATGGACGTATCCCCAGGGAAAAAACATGTACCATTGAGTATCTACAAAGAACAGATGTATTGAGTACAAGACGATCAGGAGAAAGTACCAGAATGGAAACGTAGCACTGCTTTGATGTATCGAGATCAAAACTCAATCCATAAACATCATATTGAAATGGCCACTTTCTCTCGAACACACTGAGACTCCTGCCAGGCATGTTCCATCGAGTAGGTCAATTGATATCGGATTAATAAGTGAAAGTTAAGCAGGTGGTCTCCAGAGCTTTTTATAAAGCGCCATATGCATGTGTTCAGTACAAGCGGGAGGAGTAAACAAGCCCCGCAATTAAAATTACCATGTGTTGCCTGATTTGTCAAGCCTATTTTATTTTTATATTTTCCATGATATTTTCCATAAATATTTTAATAGAATGTACTATTGAGTATCTACAAATTGACGTTTAGACTAAATTCGACATCAAGGAAAGCTAGTACCCGATTAGTCACTATTAAAACGATAAGAAGAAGCATTTTTAGGATACGGATTTCTGAAATCAAGTTCCTGAATTATTGGCATGTTGGGGCAGAAGAAGGGATGTAACGAACATGCCAATAATTCATCCAAATAGTGCCTATCCGTACACCTCAAGCTTGAGAAACCATTGGCTCTCTGCCTTTTCGGGCCAAATTAGTCTAAACACCAATACAAAGAACAGATTTATTGAGTACAAGACGATCAGGAGAAAGTACCAGAATGGAAACGTAGCTCTGCTTTGATGTATCGAGATCAAAACTCAATCCATAAACATCATATTGAAATGGCCACTTTCTCTCGAACACACTAGACTCCTGCCAGGCATGTTCCATCGAGTAGGTCAATTGATATCGGATTTATAAGTGAAAGTTAATCAGGTGGTCTCCAGAGCTTTTTATAAAGCGCAATATGCATTTGTTCAGTACAAGCGGGAGGAGTAAACAAGCCCCACAATTAAAGTTACCATGTGTTGCCTGATTTGTCAAGCCTATTTTTTTTATATTTTCCAATATTTTCCATAAATATTTAATGAATGTATTCTTTTATAGAATAAGACGTGACCATTCAGGAGTACTAGTGCTTTGTTACCGTTTGTCTGATGGGTAGGTAATGCACCGGGCCAACCTGGCCACTACACGTCCCACCTCTCACATCAAAGGTAACAGTCCACTGGTACAGGAGGGCAGAGTTGTTGCAAGTACTTACCATCGCCTCTGGCTACGGACGCAAGCCCACCTATGGCAGCAACGTCAGAGCACGTGTCTTGCAAGAAGTGCAGCAAGCGCCAGATCGAGAACTCGATGCGATGTCTACCTGGTCGCTGGGAGCTTGCAGAAAGCCTTACGCCAGAGCGATTTGCCTCAGATAGGGGCGACGACCATTAGCCGCATGTTGCATGAAGAAGACTATCGCTTTAATCTAAAGCGCACCAGGCAGGACTCGAACCCGCAACCCCTTGATCCGAAGTCAAGTGCTCTATCCATTGAGCTACTGGTGCATTACCGCAATTCTACCATATAGTGTCAACTTCCCCCATCCCCCATCAGGCAATCGGAATCTAAACATGATATAATAACCACAACATTCTATAACTTCACTCTATTCTACAAGCATCAGTCTCTCTTACTGGCTCTATGCTCATGGGATGGGTTAAAAGAAAAAACTACGCCATTGTGGCAGAAGGAACGACCCATGCAAAAGCAAAATGCACCCGTTCATGCCGCTATTGATATCGGTAGCAATACCATTCATCTCGTGGTCGCTCGTTGTAAACCGGATGACCTGGACATTCTCGCGGACGAGCTTGAATTGGTGCGTATCGGCGAAAGCGTCACAGCGACGGGTAAGATCTCTCAGCAGAAACTGCGGGCAACAATTAATGCACTGTGCCGCTATAAATCGCTGGCTGAACAACATGGAGCCGATAAGATCCTGGTGGTAGCAACAGAGGCCATACGCCAGGCGAGCAACAGTAGCACATTTCTTGAGAATGTACAACGAAAGACAGGACTCAAGATCCACCTCATTAGCGGCACAGTCGAAGCGACGTTGACCTTTTATGGCGCAACCTACGAGGAACAAAAGCAACCCGGTACCCCCGCTCTCCTGGGGGTCATGGACCTTGGCGGCGGCAGCACTGAGCTTGTCACCTCGAAGAATATGCGTATTTCATGGCGCGCCTCCATTCCCATTGGCTCCGGCTGGCTGCATGATCGTTACCTCAAATCAGATCCACCGGCACTGGATGAATTGAGCGTCGCTCATGCATTTCTACAACGCTATATTCGAAGGATGCCCATCAAATTTCAGCCCCCCAAACTGATTGTGACCGGCGGCAGTGCGAATTCGCTTTTACTGCTTGCGCAACAAGCTTTCCGGCTGGGTAGTGCCACGAAGCATTTGACCCGTGATGACCTGCTGCGCTGTGAGGGTTTATTGACCGCCCTGACCGCTGAAGAGATAGCTCAACGCTATGGGCAGCCAATCGCGCGTGCGCGCATTTTACCTGCGGGAGCGTTGATTATTCGAGAAATGATGTCGCGTCTCCAACTAAACGAGATTGCTATTAGCCCGCATGGCATTCGCGAGGGAGCCTTGCTTGCTTATGCGCGCTACGGTAAAAACTGGTTAGAGCAGGTCAGCGAAGTTGCTGCGCATGGTACTCAATCAGAAAATGTTGTGAGCGAGGAAACGTTTGCGGAAGCTGGGCAGCGTATGCTGCGTGATCGCGTTAAGAAAATGCTGGAATTGCGAGATGAGGTACTCGTGAATGAGGATATCGAGGCGATTCATAAGATGCGTGTCGCCTCGCGTCGCCTTCGCGCCACGCTTGACGCCTTTGAGCCATGTTGTAAACCAAAGCAGTTTAAGAGTGCCTATCGCCAGGTCAAAGCAATGGCCGATATCCTCGGCACCGCGCGCGATACAGATGTCATGTTAGAAGGACTGCGCATACAGTCCGAACATGTGCCGGCTGAAGAACGTGCCGGTATGCAGTGGCTGATTAGCCGCCTAAGTGAATACCGTCAACAGAGGCAACAGGAGCTAGAAGCTTACTTTGAGAAGCTTGATGAGGCAGCGTTGCGTCGGCAAGTCGAATCATGCATTCAGAAGGGAGCCACACACAATGGCCAGGGCTAAACCGATTACAGGGCTCGATAGCCAGGCTGCTACAGGCGTGAATGCACGGATTATCGCTAGAATACGCCTCGAGGAGCTGTATGGTTGGAGTCAATATGTTGACAACCCGTACCACGTGCGAGAGTTGCATAATATGCGTATTGCGGCCAAGCGGCTGCGCTATACATTTGAGGTATTTGAAGAAGTATTACCTGAAGCCTGCCGCGCCATCGTCAAGGAATTGACCCATATACAGGACGAGCTAGGTGCATTGCATGACAGCGATGTGATGATTGCCCTATTGCGACTCTGCCTTGGCAGCCAGGACAGTGGAACAGCCTACGAGGAAGCGCTGCTGGATACAAAGAAGTATGAAAGTAAAAAGGGGTTTGCGTTGCCGGCGGATTTAGTGACTGATCTGCTGGAACCGGGTGTTGCTCCCACTGCCGAGGAACGGTATGGTCTGGAACGGATGTTGCTGAAACAGCAGCAGCAGCGTGAGGAGCAATACAGCGCCTTTCGTCAACATTGGTATGAATTGCAAGCACGAGATTTTCGCCGTGAGATTCTCAGCATCTTAGACGCATACTAAGTACGTAGGAATACCTACTAACCTTTCAAAGCAAAAAGGCAGGATTGCAGATGAAGTTTTATTCAATAGAGGATCTGGACAGGTGGCAGCGTCCTCAACCCACCCCTGAAGAACTCCGCTTGAGCGGCGGCCTGCATGTAGAAGACTGGCCTCACGCCCGCCAGGTAGAACGCCTCTCGGTACAGCTTTTTGAGGCCACGCAGCCACTGCACCAGCTGGATGCTAACAGCCTACGCCTCCTGGAACGAGCGGCATTTTTGCACAATACAGGTATGCTGATTGAAGCACGTCGTCATCATAAACACTCCTTCCGCCTGATCAAGGAAACTGAGTTACCTGACTTCACCGACGCGGAACGGCATGAAATAGCCTGCATTGCGCGTTATCACCGCCGCGCCTT
Source organism: uncultured Chloroflexia bacterium (assembly GCA_963775585.1). GTDB lineage: Bacteria > Chloroflexota > Ktedonobacteria > Ktedonobacterales > Ktedonobacteraceae > UBA11361. The sequence continues at coordinate 102,050 of CAVZJN010000008.1, forward strand.
GCCCAGCACCTCCCATGAAGAGTATGCCATACTGGATCGCGACGCTCGCAAACGTGTTTCCGCTCTTGCTGCCCTGCTGCGCATCGCTGACGCTCTCGATTACAGCCATGATGGGCGTGTTATGCATCTCGCTGCTAAACCAGAGCTATGCAATGATTCTATCTGGACCATTGGCCTGGATATCCGTCCGCTCTCCGATCTGGATGTCGAAATAGAAAAAGCCTATGAAAAGGCTGATCTCTTTGAGAAAGTCTTTCAGAGGAAGTTGCGTTTACTTATCAACGATACGCTTTAGTTGCTAGCCTGTGTGGCCTGTGTGGCCTGATGCAGCACAATCGCTGCTCCACAAGCCTGGTCAGAGAGTATCCACAACACTGGCCGTGGCTGTTCGTCATACATATACGTCACTTCATGCTCATCCAGGAAGCGGCGCGACTCCGCCATATTCTCCACCGCCAGCGTCATGCGACACAGGCTCTCGCCAAATGTGTGTAAATGTGTAGACAGTGCCCCTGGCTCTGGCAACAGCTTGCTTTCTAAGTCGGATTCCTCGGTCGAAAGCGGCAAGGGTTCTGCCAGTTCGAAGCACTGTCCGCTCTCACCAAAGGGAAAGGCCACCAGTACGGCCTCCCAGGCATCTGCATCTCCAGTAAACGCTACTGACGGTTCTAAACCGTAGATATGTTCAAAACGCCTGGTAGCTTCGGCGAGATCCGCTACTGCAATGGTTGCGCTCAGCACTTTCACGACGCCAAGGGGATGCCTCGGCGGCTCCGACCAGCCCGCCAGGCGAAAGCGGCGTTCTTCGCCAGTACTGTCGTGTTGAATAATGAATGGATAGTGTTGGGTCAGGTCGGGACGCTCGACATCAGTGCGCGCCCAGCCGCGTGTGTGACCATCCGGCGCTTTGAGTTGACCTGGTTTTGGCCCGATCACAGAGACGCCCCGCCGCACCATCGCTGCTGTTTCAGCTTCAATGTCGTTAGAAGAGAGGACGAAATTGAGATATCCATCACCCTTAGCCAGTCGCTCTAGCATACTCTGCTGCGCCTCCGCAGGCGTACGCACGCCAATCAGTTCAAGGTAGGTATCACCAACCACGATAATACGGTTGGCGGTACCACCAGAAGGGTGAATGCCTCCTCCACTGATGGCCAGCCCGAGCTTCTGACTGAAAACGGTTGTAGCCTGTTCTAGATCATTCACGCCGATGATAATATGGTCAAGTGCTGTCAACATCGCGTTATCCTCACAACTCACTAGTAGGGATCGCCCCGTCCACTGAATGCTACCTGCGCGACTCTGCTAACTCGCGAGCCTCGGACGAGCGCCCACCTGGTCCTCCCCGCTTGAGGCGATTGAAGCCCAACTCTCCCTTTTCCCACATGACCAGCAGCATACTGGCGTTAAAGATGGAAGAGTAGGTACCACTGATGATACCAATCAGCAGGGCCAGCGTAAAAGTACGGATGCTGACTCCACCGAAGAGCGTCAGAGCAGTGAGCGTAAAGATTACGGTCAATGACGTGTTCAGCGAACGAGCCATTGTTTGCACCAGGCTGGCATTGACAACCTGGTCAAATGTCTCGGACGTGCGGCGCTGCATGTTTTCTCTGATTCTGTCGAAGACCACAATGGTGTCGTGAACAGAGAAACCGACAACCGTCAGAATGGCCGTGATGAACAGCGTGTCAACCTGGACATTCAGCAGCCATCCCAGGATAGAGAAGACGCCGAGCACCACCAGCACGTCGTGTAACAGCGCAATGATCGCACATGCTCCGTAGCGCCACGGTTTTGCTACCTTGCGGAACGAGAACCAGATGTACAGCAGGATAAAGACCGACGCCGCAAGAATGGCCAGAAAAGCTCTCAGCGTCGTCTCACTCGCGACTGAAGGCGATACCGAGGCATTGGCGACTAAATAGGTATATGCACCAGTACCCTGAAGAATGGCCGTTTCGATAGCGGGGACTTTGTCACTATTCACGACACTACTTGTCAACAGGATGATAGTCTGCGTAGTAGTACCCGACTGTACATCGACCACGTGTACCGGAATAGTTGGAAGATTTGTGGTGGGTGTTGCGCTCGCAGTTGGCGAAGCAGCAGGCGTTGGCGTTCCTTTGCCGACCGTAGCAGTCGGAGTACCTTTACCTGTTACCGTGGCTGTCGCTACAGGTCCTTGTTGTATCGAAGTGGTAGGTATGACCGTTGGCGTGCCTGTAGGTTTAGAAAGGTCGATTGTATTGGGTATCTTGCTCAATACTGTTCGAATCTCGTTTGCCGTCGGGGGCGTAGTGCCCTGTTTGAAGTTCGTGATGTCTAGTACGCTCACCTTTTTACCATTAATGATCAGGTCATCAACCTGCACGGTGAGCTGAGACCCGTACTGAGCTTGCAAGGTGCTGATAATATTTTGCGTCACATTGGGATCGATCTGGGTGTTTAGACGGACCCAGATGACATTGGGGCCTGGCAAATTTGCGTTGCTGCCGGTCAGAACCTGTAAATTCTCAAGCCTGACAGGCTGGAGCGCATTTTCCACCTGAGTGGCAGTGAGTAAAATGCTTGGGCGTAGCTCAACGTTGGCACCACCCTTAAAGTCTATGCCAACGTTGAGGTGATTTACCAGCAAAGAGAGCGTACCAGGCACAATGATGATCAACGAAATGATCAGAAACAGGTAACGTTTTCCTACAAGATCGAACACGGCATCCTCCTCTAGACTGTGCTATTCCGCCGCGCCAGGGATGCCGAGGCAATGCTGCCTGCGGGAAGTCCAAACAGTGCGGGATGATTAACAACACCTGTCGGCACGAGCACGTTCAGGAAGGTGCGTGTGACAACAATGGCCGTAAACATACTTACTAAGACACCCAGGAACAGGGTCGTCGCAAAACCAACAATCATGCTCGCGCCAAAGTTACTACCAAAGTAGAAGAGCACGGCACTGGTGATCAATGTTGAGATGTTTGAGTCGCGAATAGAGGGCCAGGCGCGTTTCCAACCTATATCGATGGCCGAGGAGAGCATTCTACCTGCTCGCAACTCCTCCTTGACACGTTCAAATATCAGTACGTTTGCATCTACTGCCATACCGATTGAAAGGATGAAACCGGCAATACCCGCCAATGTCAGTGTGAAGCCGAAGATTTTAAAGATGGCCAGCGTGTAAAGTGCATAGAGTATCAACGCAATATCAGCCAGCAATCCTGGCAGGCGATAGTACAAAATCATATAGAGGATGACGATGGTTAAGCCGATAGCTCCCGCAATCAAGCTTTTGATGATTGAATCGTAGCCGAGCGTCGCTCCGACGGTTTCTTCACTGGCAATGGAAAGCGAGAGCGGCAGCGCACCATACTGCAACACAGTCACAATAGCCTGTGCCGTAGATTGCGTGAACTGGCCCGTAATAATGCCGGGTCCATTAATCTGGCTGTTAATCGTCGCCGAGGAGATCACCTTGCGATCAAGAGTGATGGTTAACTGATCGCCAATATGCTTCCCTGTAAAATCGCCGAATGCTGCGATGGCGCCACCTTGCATTTCAAAATTGATGACGATAGCGCCTGTTTGCGAGTCTGAGCCGACGCTAATCTGGTTAGGATCGAGGTCTTTGCCGGTAAATGGGGGTTTACCACCGGGGTTGTACTGGGCAAATTGTGCCGGGTCCAGTGTTGTCCCTGCTGCCAGGGGCGTCTGGCCCGTATCCCAGAACTCCAGGTTTCCAGGCTTCAGAATGGTCCTGATTTGCTGGTCCTGGTTACCACTATTTAATCCAGGAAGTTCAAGGGCAATACTCTGATTGCCATTACTATCGGTCAATTTGCGAATGTTTGGCTCGTTCACGCCAAGCCCACCGTTGACACGTTTGCTAATCTGCTGAAGCGTAGAATCTATCGCGCCGTCGACCTCCGCTTTCGTATAGTGTTGCGCAGGATCAGGTACCAGCAGGACGCTTACACCGCCTTGCAGGTCAAGTCCCAGCCTGACAGAATATGGATTTGTGATGCCGTGCCAGGAGGTGTTTGGCCAGAAAACCACGAAGGCCGCGCCAACAGCCAACAAAACAATAACCAGGAGGAGTAGCAGTGTTCCTCGACGCATAGGTGTTTATCCCCTCATTTTTTCTATCTTTGATTGAGACACGCTCAGATAGACAATTTGCAAGCATCTTGTTATGCAGGGCGCAATATGCCCTCATGCATTGATTTCTGTGCAGTATAGCATAGTTGTCTCAGCTTGCATATCCCACCAGTTCAATTGTAATCAATAAAAGCTTGACGATTTTCCCACCACTTCCGTCACATGCAATACATATGCTTTCCCACACTCGATAACCTCGCATTTCGCCGCAGGCGACACAAAAACTCCTTGTGCGGTTGTGGGTTTGGCAGACGCAGTCTGCCAAACCCACAACCGCACAAAAAAACCTTGCGAAGAGCGCAGCGATGAGGATTTAAAAAAATACAAAGCCTGACAGGAATTCTAAAACCTTCGCCAGCAAGCAACGTAACTACATAGGAAAGCATTCTTTAAAAGCTTCTGTATAATATAGAAGCATAGCGCCTTTGGAAAATCACGCCTCCCCAACGTACCCGCATACAGGGGGTCAAGCGCCGCCAATAACAAACATATCTTTTTTGGCAAAGCAAAAAGGGAGAAGGAGCAAATAGATCCATGGATGAAGCGACAACCATAGAAAATGCACAGGGAAATACATCTGAAAAGCAGACAAGCAATAAAATTGTAATGGATGTCCGCAATATAACCAAAAGTCTCCCTTTAGGGCGCGAAAAGATCGAAATCCTCAGAGGTATCAGCTTTCAAATCATGAGCGGCGAGTTTATATCCATTGTAGGGCCCTCCGGTTCGGGTAAAAGCACCTTGCTAGGCATCATCGCCGGACTTGATAACCCTACCAGTGGCCAGGTATTGATCGATGGCGTCGATATTACTCGTATGACCGAGGGAAAGCTAGCCGCTGTCCGTAACAACAAAATAGGCATGGTTTTCCAGGCTTTCAACTTGATTCCGACCCTGACCGCGCAGGAGAATGTCGAAGTTCCCCTCTACGTTGGCAAGCATAAGGGAGCTCCTTCTGCTCGTGCGAAAGAACTGCTGGACCTTGTGGGCCTTTCGCATCGCCTCAACCATCGCCCAAATCAGCTCTCTGGTGGTGAGCAGCAGCGTGTCGCAATTGCACGAGCTTTAGCCACCGACCCCGCCTTCGTCATTGCCGATGAGCCAACAGGGAACCTGGATGCGAAAAATGGTGAGAATATACTCAAACTGATTGCGTACCTGCGCGAGCAGACAGGGAAAACCTTTATCATTGCGACGCATAACCAGGCAATCGCCTCACATGCCGACCGCTCTATTCGCCTTTTAGATGGATTAATTGCCTCTATCGATAGTATTGGGGGTAATGTTACCCAATGAAAACGTTATTC
>CAVZJN010000009.1:0-41901 GCA_963775585.1 uncultured Chloroflexia bacterium
CCTGAGCATCTCCAGCAGCCGCGCGATCTCGCGGCGGATCTGATCATTATTCTTCATCTCGTTCTGGACTTTCTCCCAGCCATGAATGATTGTTGTGTGGTCGCGTCCGCCCAGCGCATTGCCAATTTGCATCAGCGAAGCGCTTGTCTCTTCCCGCATCACATACATCGCGACCTGGCGCGGCCAGGCAATTTCGCGATCGCGCTGTTTCCCTCGCAGGCGTTCGGGATCAACATTGTAGTAATGACAGACTCCATCAATGATTTGTTCGATGGTTAACGCTGAAACGTGCTGGCTTGCCGTATACAGGTGCTCAAGTGCTTTGGCCGCTAAGCTGACCGAGAGAGGTAGATCATGCAGAGTCGCATACGCTATAACGCGATTGAGCGAACCCTCAAGCTCCCGCACACTGCTGCACTCCGGGCGCGCAATATACTCGATTACCGATGACGGAATGGTAAAACGCATCAAATCTGCCTTGGAGCGCAAGATCGCCAGGCGATGTTCGTACTCCGGGGGCTGAACGTCTGCCAGCAGACCCCATTCAAAGCGCGAGCGCAGGCGATCCTGTAAGCTATGAATAGCCTTAGGCGGTCGATCACTGGTGACAACGATCTGTTTGTTGGCATCGTAGAGCGTGTTAAACGTATGAAAAAATTCTTCTTCCGTAGCCTCTTTTCCGGCAATGAACTGGATGTCATCGACAAGGAGAATATCGATCTGCCGGTATTTCATACGAAACTCCGCAGTTTTTTGCGTGCGGATCGCGTTGATGATCTCATTCGTGAATTTTTCTGAGGTCACGTATAAAACATTCAACCCTGCTGCCTCACCCTTATGGCCTACGGCATGCAGCAGGTGGGTCTTGCCCAGGCCAACGCCACCATAAAAGAAAAGGGGATTGTAGATCTGCCCAGGATTCTCTGCCACTGCCAGCGAGGCTGCGTGAGCGAGCTGATTGGATTTACCTACAATAAATGCATCAAAGGTATAGCGTGGGATCAACAATCCTTCGCCGTTACGCGGGAGCGATACTGCTCCCTGCTTCTTTTGCTCTTGTACCGGTTGTTGCCTTTGAGCATAGCTCTGGAAGCTGTCTGGACTTTGTTCAATGTTATCCGCGCTGCGATGCGCAATTGGGTGGGGAGCGGCTGGTGCGAGAGAGTTCATCGCTATGGGCGAAGTCAAAGGTTCTTCTGGCCCGCTGATAAGAGAACTATATTTATCCTGCTTCAATTTGACCGGGCGATTTCTGGGTAGGCGATAAGGTCGTTTCCCGCTGAGAGGCTGCATGCCAGGTAGATCGTCTGGTTGCTTGGCGGGCACCTCTTTTGCCACCACGAACTGCACCTCTACAGGACCTCCAGTGATTTCCGAGAGAATTGAACGGATTACATCAATGAAACGTCCTTCCAGGTGTGCTTTGGCAAATGTCGTAGGTACATGCACAACAAAGACACCGCCCTGAAAGGAATGTGCATACGTACCCTGAAACCAGGTTGTAAAGACGGCTGGCTGAACTCTTGCTTGTAATCGCTCTAATGTTGTTTGCCAGATCTGTTTCGCATTCACGCGCACCACCTCGTCGGAATTACTTTGTATCGGATAGCATTTTCGTGCGTTGTATAGTTTAGTAGAATAGAAGTCACCAGGACAGAAAAAGCTTGTACATACATAAAATATTTAGATGGCAGGAGGTAATGGTAGCACTAAATCAAACCAAAGTAAACCCCACTTTTAGTACCAATTTGAGAGCTATCTCCCTATTTTTCTGTCGTATTTACTGTATACTAGGCCAAAAAGCGCTCACGAGATATTTACCATCTTGCTGAATGGAACGTTACTATTGCTATATGGGCGTATCCTGGGATATGTTAAGGAGTTTTTTATGTTTGTGCCTCAGTCTTCATCATTTGTAAAGCGTCTGCGACATGTATGGCTACTGATCTCCACATGCCTGCTGTTGTTTAGTTTTTTTCTGGCGTCATGTTCAGGTTTGAATTTTGGGGGGTCAGGCAAAACGACACCGACTGACAAAGCTACGCCGCCTCAAGTAGCATTAACAAAACTACATTGGTGCAATAAAGCATTCATTGTTTTTCGCGATGAACATGCTCCCGTGACAGTGACGCCCGCTAGCGCTACTCCCACGGCTACAGTAACTGCGACAGCCTCCGCAACTGTCACTGCTACGACAAGCAGTACTGCGACGGCTACAGCCACCACGAGTCCCACTCCTGCATCGATTGGATCACCAACCACCATCACCGACTGGTCTCAAGTCGAGCCAAATCTTGGTTTCACCGTCTTTTTGCCGGCAATGTTGCCGACGAAGACATGCCTATTGAGCGCTTCAGGGACTGTGCACGACCCTATCTTTGGTGGCAACTTTATCATTGGGTACCTGCTGCCCGATGGTAGCCCATTAAGCCTATCAGAGGCCCCAATGCGCACAAACAGCCGTGATTTTCAGTGTACTTCACCAAAAGGTGTGTCGACACCCAGTCCTGGTACTCCTGGAGTAACTCCTAGCCCGACACAAGTCCCAATACTACTGTGCACTGGCGCTAAGGACGATACCAATGTCGTTTTTTCAATGAGGGGGAGTGAGACTTCTTTAAAACAGCTTTTTGATGCATTGCAGCCCAACGTCGAATGGGTACCTGTTGCCTAGAGACTCGACTCTTTCTGCTTATTTCTGATATAATGGCAACAGTTTTTTCGTTAGTACGTGTACATACAGTGCGACGTACCTTAACAGGGAGGAACTTTTATGATGGCTAGTACATGCCCCTACTGTGGTGCCGAGACTCGGCCTGGTGATAATTTTTGCTTGAATTGTGGCAATCGCCTGACTCCCTCTTCTCAACCGCAGGCCCAGCCTGTCGTTGGCGAAGCCACACTTCCGGCCCAGGATGGCTGGACGCCGTCAGTACAGGATCAGGGTTCTACGCCTGTCTCTTCTGGTACAAATTGGTCTGATACCGCCGCTCCCACCATCTCGAGTAGCGGTTTTGAGCCGCCGACTGCTTTTGGGACGAATGCAACGCAAAGTGCGGGCCAGGCAACTTCGATAGCATCGGCAACTATTGAACATCCTGCCAGGTTTATCTTGCGTGCTGACAATGGTGAAGTCCTACAGGAATATGTACTCGAGAAGCCCGAAATTTCTATTGGTCGTGCTCCGAATAGCGATATATTGCTCTCAAAAGACAAACTGACCTCGCGTCGTCATGCCACTGTAACCTACGAGAATGGAAAATATATCCTGCATGATGAGCGCAGCGCCAATGGTACATTTGTCAATGGGCAGCAACTTGATGAGATGGCAACGCATGTGTTGCAGGACGGTGACCATGTAGGTATCGGGGAACACGAGTTGATCTTCCGGGGCTTCGGTTCCTCCGCTTCTGCTGCCGCCCTGGCTGACAATCTTTCCGAAATGCCAACAATGGCGGTACAGTTCAATCCCGATCAAGAACTGACCTATCGTACACAGGAGGATCAATTAGCGACAGCGGCAGCTGGCGACGATTTTAGCACGAACTCAATGGATAGTGGTACCGCGGAAGCTGTACAGCTACCTGCCAATCCACCTGAGCCGGCAACGCCAGCTGCAAAAGAGGTGTCACCATCACCTGCTCTTGCTGAAATCGAAGCTGTGCCTGGAGTTCTCGAAGTAGCAAGACCTGCGGTCGCGCAGACTCCTTCATCACCAGCATCACCGGTTCCATCAACACCGCCTCAGGATATGGGCATCACTTTTAGCAGCCTTACCAATATTCCTCAGCCGACACTCCCAGATATAGCACCCTTAATGGCTGCGCTATCAACACTTGATGGGCAAGTCATGTCGTTACAGGAACAGTTGAACGCAACCCAGGATGCTGTCCGTAATCATGAAACAGAAGTTGCCCAGGCAGCCAATCAGCTTCGCACGGGAGTTCGCCGTGTCACTGACCGGATGGATAACACCATAGCTGACGTGGCGCGAAGCCGCGAAGCGCTTTCCTGGGCTGAGTTGACCCAACTCATGGAAGATGTCCAAAATAACCCACGTGACATTGAGTACGTGACGAAACTTGCGCGTAGGGCTCGTGAACTGAACAAAGTCTTCCAACTGCACCAGAACGTTCTCAACACTCTGGCTGAATGCAATAGCCTCTTGCGCGGCCTGATCGGGGAGGATAAGTAATAACTAGCCTGGTTTACTCTGGACGCGGACATAGCATCTTCGAGGGGTGCCGCTGCATGTCGCTTTGGACAAAAATAGATGTAGTGGCAGCCTTTGTAGGTGCTATGTTCGTTTTTATCAATCGATATTTCACGAGATAGGTTCATGCAAGAACAAACATATGATGCGATTGTCATTGGTGCGGGACTGGGTGGTCTGCTCAGTGCTGCACAGCTAGTGCAGCGGAATATGCGGGTGATCGTCTTAGAGAGACTGCCACATTGTGGCGGACGTTTCACCGCAAAAACGTTTCAGGGCGTACAGATCAGTACGGGAGCTGTACACATGGTGCCTTTTGGCAGTAGCGGCGTATTAGCCGGAATGCTGCGTCGCCTGCGCATACCTCATCACTTTCTTGACGCCGATGTCTTTGGCTCCTTTCATGTCCATGGCAAGCAGTATCGCTCGCGCGGCTTATTGGGTACGTTCAAGTTCCTCGGCCCGCGCCAATTCTTCTGGTTTACCCGTATCGGGTATTTGATGTTTATTCGTCGCCTTCCTCAAGAAGAACGCGATCTTCCATTCGATACCTGGTTGGCGCGATATATTGACGTCAACCGCAACCGGGAATTAACTGCATTCTTTGAGCGTATCTCGCGTTTCGCTCTCAGTCTTGAATTGCATCAGGTAACAACGGCGGAAGTTATCAAAACCACCAAAAATATGTTCCTGCATGGCGCTCCCGGTATTGTCGAAGGAGGCTGTGCAGCCTTGATAGGCGAACTAGAGCGGCGTCTTCTTGAGCGGTGCGCGGAACTTCGTCTGCGCCATGACGTCATGGAGATTCTTACAGTTGATGGCCATGTAAACGGCGTTCGTGTCCGCGACAAAGCAAATGGTGAAGAGTCGTTGCTACATGCGCCAATCGTGGTCAGTGATATTGGTCCACGAGCAACGAATGCGCTTTTAAACAGCCGGCAGTTAACACAGGCTCAGGTACTAAAACAGCGCGAAGAGCCGCCTCTCGTGAACCTATTGGGGGCTGTCCCCAACAGTGCTCACAGCAATGGGGAGGCAGACTTTGGTGTGGCCCAGGGACTCAAGGTACATATCCTGAGTGATATCTCGTTGATTCCCCATAAAGGCATCATGTATTGCCTGGATACGAAACGTATTGCTGGCATGGTGCAGCCAACCAACTGTGACCCTCGGCTAGCTCCACCCGGGAAACATCTCTTGATCAGCCACCAGGTGATACAGAGCGACAATATTGAAGAAGAAAAAGCGCTGGCGTTGGCCGATTTACGCATGTTATTTGGCGAATTATTTGAGAAGCACTCTCGCATCCTCACTATGAGTGCCTACCGCGGTGAGTGGCCCGTCAATCGTGTCGCACAGGGAGAAGATGTTGCTCCGGAAACGGCGATACAAGGCCTGTACCTGGTGGGAGATGCGGTAAAGCCAACGGGATATCTTATGGTAGAAGGTGTGGCTCAAAGCGTGAACCAGTTTCTTGACCTGCTTGATGCTATAGAACAGGGGAAGTCCGAAGGCCCCTTTGGCTCCCCGCGTATACGCCGGGACGTCACGCGGCGTCAAAAGGGTCATATCACTTCATCACCTTCTCGCATCAGAGCCATTCGTTGGTTATGGGAGGCCCCCGGAAACTCCCACGGCTATTAAAATTTGGGGTGCAGGGAGCCGCAGCTCTCTGCCGGAGTGTCGGGCGTAGCCTTCAGGGTATCCCCACATTCCTCTTATTCTCTCACCGCCGCTGGCAGCGAGGAAGAGACCATTCTTTATTTAGACTAAGGAAAAACCCACAATATGATTATAGTAAACAACAATATCCCCCATTATCTTATCAAAGGCGGCACCCCTCTGCATGGAGAAGTACAAATCAGCGGTGCCAAAAATGCCGTAACCAAATTGATGATAGCCTCCTTGCTCACCAATGAACTCTGCACCTTGCGCAATATCCCCTTGATAGGCGACTTTGAACTAACGCTGGCACTCTGCTGTGCTATGGGCTCCGAAATAGCATTAACAGATCACACGCTCTCCATTATCACGCCACGAATCAAAAATACGTTTGTTGAAACAAAAGTCGGCGGCCTGAATCGCCTGGCAATTATAGCCGTGGGTCCATTACTCCATCGCTGTGGAGAGGCCGACATACCTATGCCTGGAGGAGATCGCGTCGGTTTGCGTCCGCTTGACTTTCATATCGACGGTTTGAAGAAAATGGGCGCAGAGGTTGTGGAACGAGATGGGCGCTATCGTTTCAGCGCTCCCAGACAACTTCACGGAGCTACCATCAACCTGCCCTTCCCCAGCGTGATGGCGACCGAGAACTTTCTCATTACCGCCTCGCTTGCCAAGGGCGTAACTATCATTCATAATGCGGCGCTTGAACCGGAAATAATCGACTTGATCAAGTTTCTGCAGAAAATGGGTGCGATTATCGAAATCAAGGTTGATCGGCGTATCGTGATTGATGGCGTAGAGCGATTGCACGCCGCCAGTCACACGCTATTGAGCGATCGCAATGAAGCTGTTTCCCTGGCTATTGCGGCCTATCTTACAAAAGGTGATGTTTACCTGCGCGGCGCTCAACAGGATACGCTACTCACATTCTTGAATACCCTCTCGAAAATGCAGTTGCGCTTTGAAGTTGATGACGATGGCATTCGCTTTCTTGGCGATGGTCCATCTCCTCCTGCCATTGCCCTGGAGACCGATGTCCATCCAGGCTTTATGACCGACTGGCAACAGCCGTTTACTGTCCTTTTGACGCAGGCAAATGGTATGTCAGTTGTCCATGAGACGATCTACGAGGATCGTTTTGGATATACTCAAGCACTTCAAGAGATGGGAGCACATATCGGACTGTACACCAAGTGCCTGGGAGAGGTTCAATGCCGCTTCCGTGAAAAGCAATACGCCCATAGCTGTGTTGTGCGTGGGCCGGCAACTCTCAAGGCGACACAACTTGATATCCCAGATATCCGCGCAGGCTGCTCCTATATCCTGGCGGCTTTATGTGCTGATGGCACTTCAGAAGTGTACGGCATTGAACATATCGAACGAGGGTATGAAAAACTGGATATGAAGCTACGGAAGCTGGGTGCTCAGATAGAACGCGTTCAGGAAAGGGATATCTAACCTATCATACCCAGTTCAACTTCACCTCGCGTAATTGCTCAGATGTCAATATACGGAACAGAATCAACAGACTCTCCAGGTCATACTCAAGCCCGATGGCGTGCAACTCCTGCCGGATTCGCCCCAGGGCACTAATCTGTGTCGTTGTGATCAGACCGTAGCTTACCAGCGAGGCTGCCAATAATTGATCGGGTGTGAGCAGCTTAAACATCAGCAGAATTTCCCCCAACTGGTAATTCATATCAACCCCGCGTAGCATCCGCTGGATATTGTGAGCGACCTCCAGGCGATTTTCCGCTACAAGGTGGCCTTCGAGCAAAACACTACCCAATGAACGCGTTGCTCGCCCATTGTGTACCTGCGGCTGTGGTGGGGGCGAGGACATGGGCGGCAAGCTCTGTACAATGTCAAGCAGGAGTGCATTATCGGGCGTTTGCGGTAACAACTCCTCTTCCACCACTTTTACCTGCGACTGCTCTCCTTGCCTTCTATCATTACTCTCAAAACTGCGTTCTTCTCTTGCTGATCGCTTACTACTCTTATTCTCGATTGTGGACTCTGACGATAACTCTCGCACCCTGAACTGGCTATTGCTAAATCTTTCGTCTCCACCCCTCTGACTGGGAGCCTCCTCTCGCTGTGGGATAGGTGGTGATGATTTCAACGCAGTTTTTGACTGTAGCGTTGGAGGAGGCGATACAGGCGTTGCTATTGACATCAGCGGCTGCGAGGATGTGGGCTGTACGTAATTGGGTTGTGCAGACTCATCATAGCGCCTTGTGCTTGTATAGGAAGGCATGTCGCTTTGTCCGCTTGAGCTAGTAACACGGTCAGTTGGCATATCCTGAATAGGTGACGCTCGCATGGTCATTGTGCTGATTGGTGGAGGCTCTTCTGGACGTACTCGCTGTTGCAATGCCGTCTCTTCCAGGAAGCGATTTCCTTGCTCGAAGCTGCGTTCCTGCGTCACTTCTTCCTGGAGAGGAGATTGGTGCTCCTGTAACATTCGTGATAATTGTGCCAGGCTGGATTCATTTGAATAAGGTGGCTCAGGTGCTGAACGCGTTGCCTGGGTTTGCGATGGCCTGTTGACGGCAGTATCTGCTGGAGATGGTGAATATGCCGGCGTAGCTGCAAATCCCGGTTGTTGTTCCCTCGTCTGAAAGGTTTGTTCTCCACCAGCAATATTTTCGCGAGCAGTGCTCCACGTACGTTGGTTTGGGTAGATGACGGCACGGATTTTATCTGTATGGCCTGGCGCTGATGTGCGTGGAAAATCTGCCTGAGCGGAGGGAGAAGCAGAAGTCGGTGATGGTTGAGCAGGTGCCCCCGGCGGGGTGCCTGCATAAGCCGCACCCATGGGGGCCTGGCTGGCGTTCACCGGAGGTATGAGGATTGAAGGAAGCGGCAACGTCGTCTGCGCTCCAAACGAGGAGGGTGAATGTGCGTTTGCCGACAATCGAGACATGGTGCCAGTGTTGGATATCGCGATGCGCGAGCGTATAGCATTGACCATATTCATGATCCCAAGCATCCCATCGACTTCTATATCAGCCAGCATCGTATTTGACTGCTCGTCGGGATCGTAGCTAGAGGGGCCGTAGCCCGCAATGTTGGTGCAGTGGAACGTCAATACCTGTACTCCCCGCCCACGCCGTTGTGTATCCAGGGCAACCCAAAATTCACGCCTCGCAGCAGCAGCCTGTGCCAGGTCAACCAGTAAAAGTCGCACCGGATAGCGCGCGATCGCGTCAAACACTTCCACCGCCGTGCGAGCAGTATGACATTCATAGCCGGCAAGTTGTAACTCACTGGTAAGCAGTGCTACTAGTTGCTGATCTCGTTCAAAAAGAAGAATGTGATGTCCGCCTGTCGTGATATGCATCCCTGCCCTCCCTCCTGTTGCTGCATATGTCCGTGCTCTGAAAGAGTTGGCAGGGGCTGCAGGCGTTTGATTCAATCCAGATAAAGCCTCACTCGCAGTCTGTCTGCCTTGCCCTGCTGTATAGTCCATCATCTTATTTCTCCGCTAAATAGGGGTACCGCGCCGTCAATATTGTCTATCGTCTCTCAGGAAGACATGCTCATTATTCGTGTTAATCGGCACCATACGTAGGGTTCGCATTAACCAAAAACATCATCTTCAACCGCTCACATTGCGTTAGTATAGCACACCATGTTTCTTCTTTAATAGATAACGGTACCATTGACATAGATTGAGGATAAGAGTAATACATAGATACAGCCAGGTTGTTTTCCAGGCCTCTTCAAACAGGGTTAACACCTACCAGATTATACGAGGAGTAATCTCATAACATGAGTCAATACACCCCTTCCACAACTCCACGTCCTGTTGTCGCCATAATGACAGATTTTGGCCTTGGTGAAAGCGACGTAGGCGTCATGAAGGCCGTCATAATAGGTATTACCCCCGAGACACAAATCATAGACATAACGCATGATATTCCTCCGCAAAATGTGCCTTCTGGCGCCTGGGTTTTATCGTATGGCTATCGTTACTACCCAAAAGGACCGTCTTTGTCTGCGTGGTCGACCCCGGCGTTGGTAGCTCGCGCAGCGCCATCGCCGTTCACGCAGGCGACTGGTATTTTGTTGGGCCAGATAATGGACTCTTCAGCTATATTTACGCTCAACAGACCATTCACGGAGCAGTCGTTCTATCAAATTCCGCCTTTCACCTGCCGCAGGTCAGTTCAACTTTCCATGGCCGTGATATTTTTGCCCCTGTCGGTGCCCACCTGGCGCGCGGCGTGGCATTGCACGAACTGGGCACTTCTCTGGATCCGCAAGCACTCCAACGTATTGATGTGCAACCACCAGAACGACATGGATCACGTATAGATGCACAGGTTCTGTACGTTGATACCTTTGGCAATCTCGTAACCAATATCCCCCTAAGTATTGTGCCTGACCTGTTCAGCAGCAAGCATGTACAGATCGTTTTCCTCACGAATCAAGTCGTAGTTGACAGGCGTAGGCGTTTCTTTGCCGAAGGTCCAGTCGACTATCAACCATTTATTTTCGGTGATAGTTCTGGCTATGTAGGTGTCGCTATACAGAATGGCAATGCTGCCAGATCGC
Source organism: uncultured Chloroflexia bacterium (assembly GCA_963775585.1). Lineage (GTDB taxonomy): Bacteria > Chloroflexota > Ktedonobacteria > Ktedonobacterales > Ktedonobacteraceae > UBA11361. Next base: position 10,442 of record CAVZJN010000009.1, read on the forward strand.
TTGGACTGGGCCCCGGTGCCCCTATTACATTTGACATAACCGAATAATAGATCGTTTAGCGCTGATATTGGACAGGGAAATGTGCTGCTATTGAGGTTGAACTCCCTCTTATCGAGTCCCCTCACCAAAGGATTTTGACCGAGTAATCCTTCACGAAATCTTCACACTTTATGGCCTTTCAAACGTCTTTTACCCTTGACATGGGCTTATCTGTACGTTATGCTACAATTACCAGCAATGTTTTAAGCTTGACTATAATACAAAGAAGTAATTTGTAGTGAAGCCAGGGGATATCCTTTTGGATAACGCGATTGCTTGTTTCTTCCATGTTTTCAAAACGAGTTGAAATGGTAAGGACAGTTTGATACATTGCAGCAGCATCCACAAGATGCATTTTACAACCTTATAACGAGACACCTTCTGCAACGTAGGAATGGGCTGGTTCTTTCCCCGTACTTGTTGGGTAAGATACCAGCCTTTTTGGACTTATCTGATCTTCGTGTTCTTGAGGCCAACTATCGTTTTGAAGCTTTTTGCTTCAAGTATTCGTTTGAACATATAACCTGATCTTATAGTGCGTTTTTACAGCTGCCAGCATCTCATGTATTACGAAGCCTCGCTTCATAAGCGACCTGGCGGCATAGATAGAGAGAGGGAAACCATGGACCTGGTGAAGCGGTTAGAGGAATATCGGGACCGTGAACGAGGGCTGATGTGGGAAGGAACTTTTGCTCAGTACTTCGAGATTGCTTCTAAACGGCCTCAAGTGGCTCGACTTTCCCACGAGCGCATTTATCATATGATTATGGATGCAGGGATTGAAACAACCCGCACCGGTGAGCCACATTATACATTTTACAGCCAGGAGATCTTTGGCATCGAGAAGCCGTTACAACAAATCGTTGACTACTTCCACTCTGCCGCCCAGCGCCTGGAAGTACGGAAACGTGTGTTACTCCTCATGGGCCCCGTTGGCGGAGGTAAATCAACTATCGTCTACCTCATCAAACGCGGTCTTGAAGCGTATAGTCGCACTGATGAAGGCGCGATCTACGCTATCAGAGATTGCCCGATGCACGAGGAGCCGCTACACCTCATTCCTGTCGATCTACGGCCAGATGTAGAGAAGGAGTTTGGCCTCTATGTTGAGGGTGACCTGTGTCCTCACTGTCGCTTCATGATCGATAATCAGTATCGTGGGCACATCGAGGATGTACCGGTCAAGCGCATCACCTTCAGCGAGAAATATCGTGTTGGTGTCGGCACCTTCACCCCGTCCGATCCCAAAAGCCAGGATATCAGCGAATTAGTCGGAGGTATAGATTTATCAACTATTGGTGAGGTCGGCGTTGAAAGCGATCCACGTGCCTATCGCTTCGACGGTGAACTGAACATTGCAAACCGTGGCATCATGGAATTCGTGGAAATGCTCAAAACAGATGAGAAATTCCTCTACGTATTGCTCACACTCAGCCAGGAACAAAACATCAAAACCGGGCGTTTCAGCATGATCTATGCCGATGAGGTCGTTGTCAGCCACACCAATGAGCACGAGTATCAAGCTTTCGTCGGCAACAAGAAATCCGAAGCTTTACAAGACCGTATCATCCTGGTAAAGGTTCCCTACAACTTGCGCGTCTCCGATGAGATTAAAATCTACGAAAAGCTGCTCAAGCAGAGCGCGTTACAGAACGTGCATATTGCCCCCTATACTTTGCATATTGCCAGCGTTTTTGCGGTGCTGACGCGCCTGGAGCCCTCAAAGAAGGCTGGTATGAGCCCAATGAAGAAACTTCGTCTCTATGATGGTGAAGACATCGAGGACTTCAAGCAGAAAGATATCAAAGAACTACAGGAAGAAGCGGTACGCGAAGGCATGGATGGTATCTCACCTCGCTATGTCATCAATCGTCTCTCTAACGCTCTTATCAAGCAGAATGTTACCTGTATCAATCCTATCGATGCGCTGCGCGCTCTGCGAGATGGACTCGATCAACACACCAGCATCACGCGCGAAGAGCGTGATCGCTACCTGAACTTCATCAGTGAAGCGCGTAAGGAGTACGACGAGATGGCGAGGAAAGAGGTGCAACGTGCTTTCGTCTACTCCTATGAAGAGTCCGCTCGCACCTTGTTGAACAACTACCTCGACAATGTCGAAGCGTATTGCAACAAGACCAAGCTGCGCGACCCCATCACCGATGAAGAGATGGAGCCTGACGAGCAGTTGATGCGCTCCATTGAAGAGCAGATAGGCATCACCGAGAATGCCAAACGCTCGTTCCGTGAGGAGATCCTCATTCGCATCTCATCTCTTGCCCGCAAGGGCTTGACCTTCGAATATACCAGCCATGAGCGATTGAAAGAGGCCATTGAGAAAAAACTCTTTGCTGACTTGCGGGATGTCGTGAAGATCACTACATCGGCACGTACGCCCGATAAGGAGCAACTGCGTAAGATCAATGAAGTAGTCAACCGCTTGATGACTGAACACGGCTACTGCCATGTATGTGCGAATGAGATTCTTCGCTACACTGGCAGTTTGCTTAACCGGTAGTAGTGGCGCAATTTATTGCGTCCACCCGGATGTACAGCTGTTGGTTAGTGGAGTGGGCGTGTTAAATGTGCCCCTACATCCTGATACGTAAGGAGCGTGCTCCATGTCCGTCTCTCAGCATGACTGGTCGTTGCACCGCAAGGGTCAAATCGACCAGGAACGTCACAAAGAGAAGATCCGCGAGGCGATCAAGAAAAATTTAGGCGAAATCGTCAGTGAAGAGAGCATCATCCTGTCGGATGGCACCAAGAGAGTACGTGTTCCCATTCGCTCACTCGACGAATACCGTTTCCGCTTTGACCCTGGTAAACAAGAACATGCTGGAGAGGGCGATGGGAAGAGTAAAGTCGGCGATGTGGTGGCTCAGGAGCCGCGCCCCGGCAAAGGCAAGAAGGGCGAAGCAGGCAAAGAGGCAGGTCAAGACTACTACGAGGCCGAAATCTCCATGGAAGAACTGGCCGCTATGATCTTTGAAGATCTGGGGCTGCCTAATCTCGAGCAAAAGCGTCAGCAAGAACTGCAGACCGAGGCTGTGCGCTTTACCGATGTTCGCAAGAAAGGTCCCATGACGAACCTTGACAAAAAACGCACCATCATGGAGAACATGAAGCGCAATGCCGCCAAAGGTGACGCCAAATTCCAGGATATCAAATCCGAGGATCTTCGCTTCAAGGTGTGGGAGCCAACCATCAAATACCAGTCAAACGCCGTGGTCATCGCCATGATGGATGTTTCGGGGAGTATGGGCGAATTCGAGAAATATATCGCCAGGAGTTTCTACTTCTGGATGGTACGCTTTCTGCGCACAAAATACAACAACGTACAGATCGTCTTCGTCAGCCATCACACTGAGGCCAAGGAAGTCACCGAGGAAGAGTTTTTCCACAAGGGCGAAAGCGGGGGCACCCAGGTCTCGTCTGCCTATGAACTGGCATTAGAGATCATCAAGCAGCGCTATAACCCGGATGACTGGAACATCTATCCCTTCCATTTCTCCGATGGTGATAATCTGCCGTGGGATAATGACCGCTGTGTCCAATTGGTCAGCAGGCTGATGGAACTCTGCAATATCTTTGGTTACGGCGAAATTCGCGAAGGGCATTATCGCTCACCCAGTACGCTCATGGGTGCTTACAACAAGATCTCCGATAAGAAGTTCATCGCCGTGACCATTTCGGATAAGAAGGAAGTCTATCCCGCTCTGCGGAAATTCTTCGCCCTGCGTGATCCCATGGCTGCAGAGTCATTTTGAAGGCCGAAAAAATGTGGGGTACTGAAGGGTGGCAATCTGCCAGTAATGGCAATGTGGGGATACTTACCACACGCAAATTTTATAGAGCATAATCCTCGCTAAATGGGCTGAAATAGCGAGCGACGAAACTGAAACCCCTGGCCTCTATCCTAGAAGGAGCCTCTTTTATGGCAGATAGTGAGATCGAAAGACTGCGAGACGCAATAGATTGTGCCTGGGAGGAGGCCCACAAGTTTGGACTTGATCCTTTCCCCACACACTTTGAGCTGGTGCCCGCCAGCATCATGTACGAGTTTGCCTCGTATGGTTTGCCTGGTCGCTTCAGTCACTGGACACATGGGAAATCCTACTATCGGCAGAAGATGCAGTATGACTTCGGGTTGAGCAAAATCTACGAGATGGTGGTCAACACCAATCCTAGCTATGCTTTCCTGATGGAAATGAATAATCTCCTGCAAAATACTTTCGTAGCCGCGCACGTCTTCGGCCATACTGACTTTTTCAAGAACAATGCCTACTTTCAAAATACTTCGCGTCGCATGATCGATAAGGTGAGCATCCATGCTGAACGCGTCGCCAAGTACGAGTTCGATCATGGCAAGGCCGAGGTCGAGCGTTTTCTTGACGCGGCCCTCTCAATTCAAGAGCACGTTGACTATAATTTGTTGCTGCGCGGGGATGAAAATGCCAAAAAAGACGAACAGAAGCCAACCCAGGTGACAAGCGAATATGATGATCTCTGGGGCCTTGAAAAGAAAGCAAAAAAGGCCGAGGAGGATCGCGACAGGCGACCTGGAAAGCCTCCAAAGTTTCCTGAAAAACCAGAGAAGGATATCCTGCTGTTCTTAATGCGCTACGCCCCCCATCTGCAGCCCTGGCAGCGTGACCTTATCGAAATTGTGCGCACGGAGATGCTCTACTTTATTCCGCAAGCGCAGACAAAAGTCATGAATGAAGGATGGGCCTGCCTCACAGGAGAAAGCCTCGTTCTCACAGAACGTGGACTTCTCCGCTATGATACATTGCATGAACTTCTGGCTCAAGGCGAAGAAGTGACAGTGGGAAGCGGCAGCGGAGCACAAGACAAAATTACTGACCGCCATGTACATCGCAATGCCCCTACTATCCGCCTGCGTACGCGCCGTGGCCTTGTCCTGGAAGGAGCCGAAGATCATAAACTAAATACCGGCCCGGATCAATGGATCGCGCTGAAAGACATCGAGGTCGGTCAGAGCATTCCCTTGAGCGTTGGCGACAATCTCTGGCCTGAACAACTTGTACCGATCGCATCTCCTGTTAGCATCGTTGCTCCTACCATAGTAGACGTGGCACAGGCGGCAGGAGTGGGCGTTCATACCGTCTACCGTTCCATGAGTGGCAAGACCTCTTTTGCCGCCGACCGCATTGCTTCGGCTATTCAGAGTACTGGCTACCAGTTCGGTAATAAAGGCAAACCCTTGTATGGCCAACGCCTGCCACTCGTAGCACCTATCTACGTCACCGCGTCCGTTCGCTGAATTTCTTGGCTATCTCATTGGCGATGGCAATATTCACGTTTCAAAGAATGCCGTCAGTTACACAACTGGTGACCGCGAGTTAGCCGACCGCTATGCTCAACTCGTTCTGGAACTGTTTGCAATCGAGGCTGTCCCTACATGGGACGACAGGACGGTCAATGGGAAAGGCGGCCGTTGGCGTGTCGTCTTCTACTCAGCAAATGTTCTTGATCTCCTGCAAGCGCTTGGTATCGATCTTCGGGCGAAGGCGCGTCAGAAACGTATTCCACCTGCCATCTTGCGTTCGCCTAAAGCAGTTGTGAGCGCTTTCTTGCGAGCATACTTCGATTGTGATGGCTGTGCTTCAACCAAAGAAGGTGTGATTTTGTCTACCTTCAGTGAGGATATTGCTCAGACACTGCAGGTATTGCTCCTGAACTATGGTATACTCTCGCGCCGTTATGGGCCTAACGTGAGAATTAAGAGTACGTCGGCCCAACTTTTTGCCGCTGAAATTAACTTTGGGCTTGCTCGTAAGCGGGAAAAACTGGATGGCTATCTCGCAAGCCATCGGTGGTTCTTAAAAGAAGATCCCACAGATGAAGTGGTGAGTATCGAGTATGGTGTAGCCGATGTGTATGATATAACCGTGGAAAACTCGCACCGTTACGTCGCTAATGGTATGGTGCACCATAACAGCCTATGGCACTCGCGCATCATGCGTCAATTAGCAGAACTCGGCGTCATCAACAGTTCCGAATTCCTCGAGTTTGCCCAGTTGCACTCAGGCGTCCTCTCGCCATCGCGCACCTCGCTCAATCCATATTATCTTGGCTTCAAGATGTTTGAAGATATCGAGCAACGTTGGGATAATCCGACCGATGAGGAACGAGAAAAAACAGGGCGTAAGCCAGGAATGGGGCACCAGAAGATCTTCGAAGTACGGGAATTAGATAACGATGTATCGTTCCTGCGAAACTATCTGACCGAAGACCTCATCAAGGACCTTGACCTCTACCTCTTCAAGAAAGACGGCGATGAATGGGTCATCTCCGAAAAGAACTGGGAGAAAGTGCGCGATGGCATCGTTGCCAGTATGACAAACTTTGGCTATCCTTACCTCGTTGTCGATAACGGAGATTATCGTGGCAACCGCGAACTCTACATCAAGCACATGTTTGAGGGCCAGGAACTCGACCTGAACTATGCCGAGAAGACACTCCAACATGTGTATACGATGTGGGGCCGCCCCGTCCACCTGGAAACGGTCTACGAGGGTAAACGCATATTGCTCACCTATGATGGAGAGCGCAATAGTAAGAGTACTTTGGAGAAGTAATAACTCAAACTCTTACCAGTACCGCTCCTCTTTCCACGGATCAGCGTGATTATGGTAGCCGCGCTGTTCCCAGAAACCGGGGCGGTCGTGTTCCATAAACTCCAACCCATCGAGCCACTTGGCGCTTTTTCTATTCGTTGCTCAGATTTTTTACCGAACCATTGCATACGTCAAATGCTCCTTTAGCTATCTGCGTCTATAGTTGCCAATCAAGGCTTTGCTTTCACCATACTCTTCATGATCAAGAAAGGCATCTTTCGTAAACCTTCAGGCGAAGATACTGTATTATAGACTTGCGATACGCTAAAGTGTTACATCTCTTTCATCGTCCATCACGAAGACAAAATATTTGGAGGAGGGTGTATACTTAATACAGAAGGCAGGCCATTTGTATATCTGCCTTGAAGGACGTTACAATAGCGTGGGTTTTGTCCCGTCAATAATCTGTACGTACTACCTGACCCTGATGGATGTCACTTTTCAACACGACAACGACGGATGAGAGGCCACACTACTTGAAATACACTATGTGAGGGTAAGATGATTATTTTCTTGTTGGCACTCATTGGTACACTTATTGTCATGGCAATCCTGTCAATTGGGCGGCTGGGTTTTGGACGCCGCGAAGCATTTAATAGAAGAAAATTCTTCAACTGGTTCGCCGGTTTTTTTGTTCTGAATTACCTGATCTGCTTGTTCATTCTTTATTTCTCTGAGCCTGCTCTAACGGGTCCGTTCTGGGGTTGGCAGTGGTTACTCTGGCCACTGGTGATTAGTAGCATCGCGAATCTCTTTGCTTTTGCACGCCCAGCACTTAATGTCCTGGAGGACGCTTCCGCTGTGAGCCAGGGGCGGCCACGTGCATCGAAGAGCAATCCTACCCAATTACCTGCCAGTGCCTCGCGAGGAGCTATTGCGGCAGGTATTTTTGGGCTTGCAGTGGCGGCTGTCATTGGTATCGTCGTCAGTGGTTTGATTGTGGTCTTTACTACCTGGTTTGATAGCAATGCCAAAGCACTTGCAGCCATACCCCAGGTACATTATGAAGCCTCTCCCAAATTGCCGCCCACCGATCCCAATAACATTGTACTGGTCAGCAAAAGCATTGCTGTTTACAAAGGCCAACAGGTACTTGGTTCAAATGGTCAGAACCTTGGCTCAACGTACAGCATAGATCCAGACAGCTATACATTACAATCTATTAACCATCATCTCTACTATGTTGGCCCGTTAACGTACAACAACATCTTTGCCAACCTAAATAGCCCAACCACACCGGGTTTTGTTGTGGTGGATGCTGAGGACCCTGAGAAAGTGCCAGTCTTACACACCGAACCAACCGCATCTCTTGCCGTTCTGCCCGGTGCGCTTCTGAACCAGGACCTGTTACGTCATGTCTACCTGAATGGCTATACCTTTGGAAAACTGGTCGATCCTACCCTGGAACTCGATGATAGTTTCCATCCCTATTGGACCATTTCGCTTATGCAGCCAAGCCGTGGCTATATTGGTGACATACTCACTGAGGTGCTCATTGTAAACGCTCACACTGGTGAGATTAAGAAATATCTGCCACAGGATGTGCCAGCCTGGGTAGATCGCGTCATGCCGGCGCAAACAGTGACGGATTACCTCAGCTGGTGGGGTCTCTTTCATGCTGCTCCATGGTTTAATCCCTCTGGCATGGGTCAGCAAATCCCAGCTAGTGATCCAGAACTACTCTATAACAACGTGGATCAGCCTGTCTGGCTCATTCCTATGACCTCTTCCTCTTCAAACGACCAGTCAAGTACGGGCGTCTTCCTTTTCGATACCCATAAAAATGAGGCTCATTTCTATCCACTGGCAGGAGTGGGTATCGGTGGTAACGTACAGAGTACATTTCAATCTAGCAGCAAAAATATTCGTAATTACAATGTGGCTAGTATTCAACTATACCAGATCTATGGAGTCCCCACCTGGATAGCAATCTATGTACAAAGTTCGGGTAATGGCGGCTTCCAATCGGTTGGAGTTGTAGACGCCAGGAATTTGAACGGCAGTAATGTACAATATGAACCATCGCTACCTCAGGCGTTGCAGGATTACCAGCAATGGCTTACACAGCAAGGAAATGGTGGCAATACTCCAGGTGGAGGAACGACCCAGACCGTGAGTGGGAAAGTGCTGCGTATATCATCTGTGCAGCAGGGGAGCAACACCATCTATTACATTCAGATAAAGGGGCAGAATGCCATCTTCACTGCTAACCTCTCCCTCTCACCTAAACTGCCACTTGTGCAGCCTGGTGATACAATCAAGGGTGATTATGTAGTAGGAGGTAGCGTAGTGAACTTCAAGACCTTTGATGACCTCTCTATCATTCTGGGGGGTACACCAACGCCGACAACGACAGCCACTCCAACAGGAACACCTGGTACAACACTGACACCCAGCCCTACACCATAGTATGAATTTGATAGGAAACCTGTCAAGAGGGCAAGGAGGAGGCAATGAATGGCCCATTACTTCACTCGTGAAGAGGCTGAGGCTCTATTACCACAGATCTCCGTCGTGCTGCGCGAGATACAGGTTAAGCGTAAGTCCATACTGCAAACCGAGGAGGAGCTAGACGCTTTGCGTCTCCAAGCAACTGGCAACGGCTATCACTTGCATGAACGCATGTTGAACCTGCAGAGAGAACTGTCTCATCACGCGCATGACCTGCGTAAACTTCTTGATGAACTGGCTGGCTTTGGGTGTGTTTTGAAAGATCTCGAACGTGGCCTGATCGACTTTCTCAGCCTCCGTAATGGCAAGGAAATCTATCTTTGCTGGTATCTCGGTGAAGAGCGTATCAATTTCTGGCATTATCTTGACGCTGGTTTCGCCGGTCGCCAACCACTATAAACGCAGGAACGTTGCATGACCAATATTGGTGAGGCTATAGAACTGGGTACATCAGTGCTCACAGAGATAGGACAATCTGTTCCCAGGCTTGATGCCCAGGTATTGTTAGGTCACGTGTTACACGTGGATCGGGCTACGCTTATTGCACATCCAGAAATTCATCTTACTGGGGAACAAGAGCAGCAGTATCAACGGCTGCTTGAACGTCGAAAACGTGGTGAACCGGTTGCTTACATCGTTGGGCACAAAGAGTTTTTTGGCCTTGATTTCTTCGTTGATAGACGTGTTCTTATACCTCGACCGGAGACAGAACTACTGGTTGAGATTGTTTTGAAGATTATTCGTGATCTGCTTGCTAGTGGTCTGACGCCTGTTGTAGCCGATATTGGCACAGGTTCTGGCGTTATTCCGATCGCTCTCGCCGTACAAGAGCCACGCCTTCCCTATGTGTACGCCACAGATATCTCTCTCGATGCTCTGGACGTTGCGCGCCTCAATTGTCAACGATACGCTGTTGAACATCGAGTACATTTGTTGCATGGCGATCTCCTTACCCCATTGCCAGAGCCTGTCGATGTACTTACTGCTAACTTACCCTATGTGGGTTTCGATGAGATGGACCTGCTGACCTCTGACGTTCGTGCCTACGAACCGCATCTTGCCCTGATCAGTGGTACTCAAGGGCTAGATCTGTTAGAGCGCTTCTTTAAAGAAGCGCAACGGTCGGGTAAATTGAAGGAACATGCTGTATTGATCATGGAAATTGGCTATCAACAGCGTGAAATACTCGTTCACCTGCTCCATGAACTCTGGCCGCAGGCGACTGTGACATCTGAGAAGGATTATGCAAGTTGGGATCGATTACTAAAGGTGATATTATAGAGACCATTCATATAGAAGGTTATTTTAGAGGGTTATTTGGCGGAATCAGAATACGATAAACGTGCTATTGATTTGCGTTTTCTTGAACACAGGCTTATAATCCAACCACGGCATGAGAGTGGATATCATTCCATATGTCAGTGATGAAGAAAACATCTCCTTAGCAGATAGGCAGGAGCATTCTTTATGATTCAGGCGGACATCATCTCCATTCAGTTTTTGTTCCTTATTCCCCCTATCTTTTACGATGTGTTTATGTTACTGCTTGGTGGAGTATCCGCGTTTGTATTGGCTTACTTCCTGACATTCGGTGTAAGGGCCTTGTGTTACAAGCTAGGTTGGCTTGATCAACCGGCAGCACGAAGAGTCCATACGAAGGCCGTGCCTCGCCTGGGCGGTGTAGCAATGTTTGCGGCCTTTGTGCTAGCCTCATTGCTTTTCTACAAACCCGGTTCACCCAATGAAGTCATCATTTACTGGCTACTCCTAGCTGCCTCACTGCTCGTGGTAATTGTTCACGCATATGATGATGTTGTAGGGCTGAAACCACTGCCAAAATTATTGGCACAAACTGTGGCAGTCATTATCATTCTCGGACCCTGGGGTGGAGTCTTTCATGGTATATTGCTCTTTACCTTCAATAACCCCTTTCCCTTTGGTAGAGAGATAGCGAGTGCAAACTTGCCGTGGTATTTACAGCCTACGCTATTTTTGTTTATCCATCCACCTTCGCCTGATATCCAACCGAGTATAAGTCTTGCCGCCATCCCGGCTGTCCTGCTCACCTGGTTCTGGACCGCTGGGATGATGAATACAGTGAATTGGATTGACGGAATGGATGGTCTGGCGGCAGGTGTTGTAGGAATAGCCGGCCTTTTCATCACTATCATTAGCTTCTTGTTGCAGCAGCAGAGTATCGCTGTCCTTGCTGCAATCTTTACGGGCGCGGTGCTCGGTTTTCTACCGCACAATTGGAACCCGGCGAAGATTTTCATGGGCGATAGCGGTTCGATGTTTCTTGGTTTAGGGTTGGCTGTGCTTTCAGTGATGGGAGGAGCAAAGTTAGCATTGGCTCTGATGGTGCTAGGTGTGCCTATTATTGATGTTGCCGTGGTGATCATGAATCGAATACGCCGAGGCCAATCTCCCCTTCACTATGATAAAACGCATTTGCACCATCGTCTTATGGCGACTGGATTGAGTGTCAGGCAAATCTGTTTTGTCATTTATGGACTGGCCCTGATATTTGGATTGTTAGCTGTCACCCTCTCGGGAGTTCAACATTATGCGCATTTCTACAAGTTTGTTGGTATAGCCCTGGTGGTGTTAACGATGGTCGGATTGATTATATGGATGGACTATCGACAGCGTCAACGTGGAGGGCGCATTAAATTAGGGGGCCCTGAGCCGACGCCCCCGAATGGAGACGCCTCAGAAACAAACGAGAGCGATAGTAGGCAAGAAACTGCAACAGAGCAGCACTCGGGGTTTATCGGCTCTAGCCAGCCACAACCTGATGCTCGGTATGATGAGCACTCGCAAATGCGGCTTCCTCATTAAACATTCGTCTTAAAAAATGTCCTGTGAATGACCGCTCGTTCTCTGCTACCATTTCAGGTGTGCCCTGGGCGATGATCTCGCCACCAGCGTCCCCACCCGCTGGCCCAAGGTCGATAATCCAATCTGCGCTCTTAATCACTTCCATATTGTGCTCAATCACCACAATTGTATTCCCGCTATCGACGAGGCGCTGTAATACCTGGAGTAATCGATCTACATCGGCAAAATGCAATCCAGTAGTTGGCTCATCAAGAATGTACATTGTACGGCCTGTGCCTCGCCGTGAGAGTTCCGTTGCCAGTTTGACACGCTGTGCCTCTCCTCCCGAAAGGGTGGTGGCTGGCTGACCGAGGCGCATATAGCCCAATCCTACATCATTGAGCGTCTTCATTTTGTTATAAATTGAAGGCACATTGGCAAAGAAGGTCATTGCTTCCTCTACTGTCATGTTCAGCACATCAGCAATATTCTTTCCTTTGTAATGTATTTCAAGAGCCTCACGATTATAGCGTTTACCCTTGCAAACATCGCAGGGGACATACACATCCGGCAAGAAGTTCATCTCAATCTTGACGATACCTTCACCCTTGCAGGCTTCACATCGTCCGCCTTTCACATTGAAGGAGAAGCGACCGGCCTGGTAACCCCGCATTTTCGATTCCGGCACCTGAGCGAATAAATCGCGTATTCCAGTAAATGCGTTCGTATACGTTGCGGGATTAGAGCGAGGCGTTCGGCCTATAGGTGATTGGTCGATATCGATGACTTTATCCAGGTGCTCCAGGCCTTCGATAGCATCGTGCGCACCTGGTTTGTCGTGAGCACGGAAAAAGGTATGGGCTAGCTTCCGATATAGAATATCTGTGATCAAGGTACTTTTGCCCGAACCGGAGACACCAGTTATAACGACAAATTCTCCTAGTGGAATATCAACTGTGATATTTTTCAAGTTATTCTCGCGCGCACCCCGAATGGTCAGAAAATGACCATTGCCTTCTTTGCGTTGTTCGGGTAGCTTTATACGACGACGCCTGGACAGGTAATCACCCGTCAAAGAGTTTGTATTAGCTACAATGTCATCATAGGTGCCTTCTGCCACGACCTTGCCGCCATGTTCACCTGCTCCAGGGCCAATATCAATGATATAGTCGGCGGCCCGCATAGTATCCTGGTCGTGCTCGACAACCAGCAATGTATTCCCCAGATTGCGTAAGCGTATCAGGGTTCTGATCAAACGTTCATTATCGCGTTGATGAAGCCCGATACTTGGCTCATCAAGAATGTAGAGCACACCCATCAAGCCAGAACCAATTTGTGTTGCGAGACGGATGCGTTGTGCTTCGCCTCCAGAGAGACTGGCCGCGGCCCGATCTAAGGTCAGATATTCCAGGCCAACATCGACCAAAAATTGGAGACGAGCACGGATCTCTTTGAGCACCTGTCGTGCAATAAATTGTTCCCGTTCTGTCAATGTAGCCAAGACGAGTGGTTCATGAGGATCGATCTTGGCATACGGATCACTTTTGACAGGATTCCCGTTACTATGCTTCTTTTTGTCCTGTGCATTCCCAATAGGAGCGGGCTGTATCGTACCCTCGTCGTTGCTCGTCGTTGGGCGAATTGGTGCCCCTTCAGCCTCTAATTCTTTGAAGAAGCGTTGCGCCAGCACTATCGAGAGATTTGTAACCTGCACAATGTTGCGACCAGCTACTGTGACGGCCAGTGTTTCTGGTTTGAGACGTGCGCCATGGCAGTCGGGACAAATACGTGCCGACATGTAATTCTCAATCTCTTCCCGTACACCTTCGCTCTCAGTCTGCTTATAACGCCGATCCAGGTTGGGGATAACTCCCTCAAAATTGATTGAGTACTTTCGTGTATGCCCATGTTGAGGGGTGTAGCGAATAGTCAGTGGTTCAGGCGCGCCGTAGAGCACCTTCTGTTGTTGATCTTCGGTCAGCTCACGCCACGGCGTATCGAGGCTGAAGTCATATTGTTGCGCCAACGCTTCCAGGATTGAGGCGTGCCATTGGCTGCCATTGACTACTTTGCTCCAAGGGGTTATGGCCCCTTGCCGCAGGCTCAAATCGGGGTGGGTCACAATACGCTCCACGTCAATCTCTTGTTGAGTACCAAGACCTGTGCAGGTGGGGCATGCGCCATGTGGACTGTTAAAGCTAAAGGTGCGAGGAGCGATTTCTGGCAAACTAATGCCACAGTAGACACAAGCAGCTTTCTCCGAGAAAAGTATTTCTTCGCCGTCAATAATCGAAACTAAAACCACGCCACTTCCCAGCTTTAATGTTGTCTCCAAAGAATCTGAAAGCCGCTGTCGCAATGCGAGATCACCGGATTCTTCTTGAGGGGCTTCTATCTCTAATGGTAGTTTGTCATCGATGTTCTGCTCTTTAAGTTGTTCAGCATTGATATCATAGAGCGCAGGTCGCTCTGCGACCTTTTTCGGAGCGGGGTGACCAGGTTGTGAAAAGTGATTTTCCTCATTCTCAATAGAATGTAAGCTGCCCATACGAGGTAGCCGGGTACCGGCCTCGTCTCTTGCTCGTTCTTTGCGGATAACCAGGCGATCAACAACTGCCTCTATTGTGTGTTTCTTCTGTTTATCGAGATCGATTTCGTCACTCAGATCGTGGATCTTGCCATCGACACGTACACGCACATAGCCCGCGCGGCGCATTTCCTCAAAGATATTCTTGTACTCACCTTTGCGCCCCTGCACGAGTGGCGCGAGTAACATGATGCGAGAGCCTTCGGGTAGGTTGAGCACCGCGTCGACGATCTGCTGAACGGTTTGCTGGCTTACCTCTCGGCCACATTTGGGACAGTGTGGATGACCGATGCGAGCATAGAGCAGGCGCAAATAATCGTAAATTTCAGTGACTGTTCCCACCGTAGAACGAGGGTTATGCGTCGACCCCTTCTGGTCTATGGATATAGCTGGCGAGAGACCATCGATATGATCGACATCGGGTTTTTCCATTTTATCCAGAAACTGTCGGGCGTAGGCAGACAACGATTTTATGTACCGTCGCTGTCCTTCAGCAAAGATAGTATCAAAGGCAAGGCTACTTTTGCCTGAACCGGAAAGCCCTGTGATGACAACAAGCCTGTCACGGGGTATAGTAACATCAATGTTTTTCAGATTATGTTCGCGGGCACCGCGAATAATGATTTTATCTTGAGGCATACAGTAGAATCATCCATCCCACAAATATGTAGCTCACAGGTTGTTAGAAATTCAGACGAAACTTGTTGGTATAACCTGTGAGCTACATATTTGTTGATACAAACGTTCGATATCAATACCATCATACAATATGATGTCAAGGGATCACCAAAGCGGGTCAATTATTCCAAAGGTCATCCCGCTTTGTGTCTTTGCTTACCAAAACGTTTAAACAATTAGCATGATAGCCTTTATTTCCTATGTACTCAACTCGCTGATGGGCTATCCTGTACAACAAAAGAAGGTATATCCTATACTATGCCTTGGTTCTCTATGCTGTATCTGGTAGATTCAAACGGTACATTGCAAACATTTAGCGTTAATACAGAGCTATTCGTAGGTATGAGGAATGTAAAGATTATGTTCCTCGCTGGAGATGCTCTCTAGCTCCTATTCATTCATAGGATCGGTGAAAAGCTATACACAGGAGTTGGCATGAACTTAGAACTTGATTTTGAGAAGCGCTATCGCTTAGTGCGGGAGGTAATAGAGACAGTCGTCCTTACTCTACTGATGTTTCTGGTCATTCGCCTGGCCGTACAAAATTTCAATATCGAGGGTATGAGTATGGAACCCAGTCTGCACGATAAGGAACTTATCCTGGTAGATAAATGGACCTATCTCTTTCATGCACCTGCTCGTGGAGATGTCGTAGTGTTTGTTGCCCCGCCACATCCAGATCAAGATTATATCAAGCGCATCATTGCCATCCCTGGTGATACACTTACTATCCGCGATACCACCGTTATTGTGGATGGTGTAACTTTGAACGAAACCTATGTTGACCCTCATCGTCAAGGTAATGTTTATGCCTATAAAACCATCTCGAATATGGTTATTCCCCCAAATGAATATTTTGTGCTGGGCGACAACCGAGAAGGAAGTTCCGATTCGCGGGATTGGGGCTTATTGCCTCGTAGCGATATTATTGGGCGTGCTGCCCTTGTCTATTGGCCTCTGGGAGAAGGGAACAATGGACTGCTGCCGAACGTCACCTCCGTTTTCGACAAAATACATCAGACAGGTGTTGTTCCTGGTTTTCAGCAGAATGGAAGTACCGTCAATGTGGATGGTATGCTGCTGCTTCTTTTCCCAGGTCTTTTAATCTTATGCTTGCGAAGACGTGCGTTTGCGGGTAAGATTAAGGAAGAGGTGGCGGGCTACCTAGCGGAAGAGGTCTACCCCCGGGAGTAGGGCTACCCACAGGAGTGGGGCTGCTACCCGGCGCACCTAGTACCAGAATCAGTTCCTGATTGCCAAGCTCAACGGACGTGATAGGATGTTGTATCTTTGCCTGTGCTTCAGCAAGATGCCTATTGACGAGTGCTGTTATGTCGTCTGGAGAGAAAATAAGCCCTACGATGCCGTCAACTGTCACATTGGTAACAACAAGCTGCCCTTGAACTACTTTCGGTACACCCGTTACTGTACATGTAAACCCAAAAACTTGAAATTGCAGGCTCATTGCCTCTGTTGTGAAATGTATCTGTATATTTTTCACAATGTCATCAGGAGAAGATTCGAGAACAAGCAAGATGTTTAATACTTTTTCTGGTATGGTGACACGCCCGCCAGGAGCCAACGCGACTTGTGGCGGTATTTTGTTGACCGAATCAGTTAAAACGGTATCAAGTTTGTTCGAAACCATGTTATTCAGGTAAGGACGTAAGAAGAGGAACCAGCCTCCCCCAAAAAGTACAACCAGTACGACGAGGGCAATGAGAGATCCTACCAGGCAACCTCGTACACGGCGGCGCGGTTTCGTTTCTCCGATACTGGCATTCGTATTCATGCCTGTTGCGACGTTAGCTGATTGAACATAAGGTGACTGTTGGGGTTGTGAAGGTGCTGATAGCGGTTGAGGCCAGTATTGTGCTGCTCCTTGATTTTGATTTTGAGGACCTTGTTGGTAGCCTGGTCTGTAATGTAAGCGGCTCGTTTTTCTGACGATCTGGTGGTAGGGTTGGTGGTTCCGGTTCCCCCATGGACGCTGGTTGGTAAGGTGGAATGGGATTGGCTGTAGGGTGATTAACAGGTGTTCTAGAAATTGGTTCACCACAATTTGGGCAGAAACGCGAATTTGCTTCTAGTGGCTTGTTACATTTTGGACAATTCATAGGCGCCCACCTTTTTATCGTTCTAATGATGATTGCACAGCGTTTTGGTATCTATATGATACTATACGCTGCTTTTGTATATACGTCTATATTTTACTTCACTGATTGCGGTGATACTCATTAAAATTCGCGGTTTACTATTTCGTTCATCGAAGCGATAATGCGTTCTCTCAGGTTAGGATCGTTATTCAGCGTTTCAGCTATCTGTTCAATCATTGTGCTCTCTTGTGTCGATGGAAGCGTATGGCCATATTTTTGGTGTACGGCTGCTGCGGCAGCACGGCGAATTTTCTCATCGTCATCCATCTGAAGCGCTGGTGGGCGTTGTGCGCTGCGTACGCTTGTAATTCCAGGAGGGCTTTCACCTTTGAGCGGAGACAGCCCGTCTGCGGCGAAAGGTACTTCCGAACCGATCAAGTGGGCCGAATGTGGTGTGGCGCGATCGATGTGTACTACAACGGTTTGAGTCGCCTCATCTAGCTTGCTAATTGTACCTTCCAGGTAAATGACTTCAGATGCGCCCCAGTAGACGCGCTCTCCCAGGTGGAGAATCATATTTTATTGCTCCAGCTTCAATTTACTGTTGTGTTCAGAGCCGCACACAGTAAGTATACGCGACAGGGCACATGAAGTTCCAATATTTCACTGATCCAAGAGTATCAGGTGTATCAGAGTATCAAGATATCAGAGTATCAGGTGTATCAGAGTATCAGGTGTATCAGGTGTTTCACTGTGTTGCTAAATGTGGTATCTTACAAGTGCATTTTTTTGAGAAGACGCCTGAAGGTCTGGTATAGGTGTGCCGCCTGTTGTTATCACACATTCATTAAAGGATTCATTTATACTATCATGCACGAGAAAAGTATACTCACGTTGGAGTATCCCAAAATAATGGCGAAAGTGGCCAAAGAGGCTGCTTTTTCTGCCAGCAAAGAACTGGTGATGGAGCTACAGCCGACACCAAATCTGGAAGAGGCGCGGCGCCGTTTGGCCTATACCACTGAAGGGTCTCAATTGATAGACCTGCACCCTGATGCAGGTGTTGGGAGTGCACACGATATCCGAGCTTTGTTAGCTCACGCGGCTCGAGAGGGGGTGCTCAGCCCAAGCGATATGCTCGAAGTGCTCACTACCGCGCGGAGCGCCATCTACGTGGGACGGCTTCTGGAAAAGTTGGATGCTGAAGCGTTTCCTTTGTTTCACAACCTTGGAGCAGGTATACCTCGGCGACCGCATATTGTGCGGCGTATCGAAGAGACCATCAGTGAAGAGGGCGAGGTGCTGGATACTGCCAGCCCCACCCTGCGTAAGTTGCGTTTCAATATCCGTGGTGCTAACCAGCGTTTGCAGGACCGATTACGCAGCCTGGTGAACGAATTTGGCAACGCGCTACAAGAGCATATCATCACAATTCGCAATGACCGCTATGTGGTTCCAGTCAAGGCGGAGAATCGTAGCCAGGTGCGTGGTATTGTTCACGATCAATCTTCCAGCGGCGCGACGGTGTTCATCGAGCCAATGGTTGTAGTGGAACTCAATAACAAGCTACGGCAACTGCAGATAGAGGAACGCCAGGAGATTGAACGCATTCTGCGTGCACTTTCTCTAGAAATTGGATATGAAGCAGATGCTCTCAAAGCTGCCGTTGAAATACTGGCAGAGTTTGATCTGCATTTAGCCAAAGCTCGCTATGGACGTATGACCCGCTGCATTGAGCCGCATTTGAACGATGAAGGGCGTATCGATCTACGTAACGCCCGGCACCCATTGTTGACTGGTAAAGTGGTGCCAATCAACTTTCACCTGGGCGGCGAGTTTTTTATAGTGGTGATTACCGGGCCGAACACAGGTGGTAAAACTGTGGCTCTAAAAACGGTGGGTCTCTTGTCACTGATGGCACAGGCTGGTTTGCACATACCTGCGGAAGAATTTTCAGAAGTTGCGGTTTTTGAGGATGTATTCGCCGACATTGGCGATGAACAGAGTATTGAGCAGAGCTTGAGCACCTTTTCATCTCACCTGAGCCGCATAATTGAGATTTTGCGCCGCATCGAGGCCGCCAAAGGTGAGGGAACGCCAGATATTCGTGGCAAGTTGTCCGAAACATTAGTTGGTAAACATGCAAATCAGCAGCCGCGGGTATTGGTGTTGCTCGACGAGCTAGGGGCTGGCACCGATCCAAGTGAGGGTTCAGCCCTGGCAAGGGCCATACTTACCTTTCTGCTAGAGCGGCATGTGACGACGATAGCTACCACTCATTATTCAGAACTCAAGGCGTTTGCTCACGAGCAGCCTGGAGTGGTCAATGCATCGGTCGAATTCGACATAGAGACGCTCTCACCTACCTATCGATTGAGCATTGGTTTGCCAGGAAGAAGTAATGCGCTGGCGATTGCCAGTCGCCTGGGACTCAATGAGCGTATCATCGAACGCTCTCGTGAGTTTCTGGGGAGCGCAGGTGTGCGCATGGAGAACCTGCTCGAGGGCTTGCAATCTGAGCGTAAAGCGGTCGAAGATGAACGTTTCCATCTCAACATGGAGCGTGTTGAAGCTGAATATCAACGCAAACAGCTTGAGGAGGAACGACATAAACTGGAAGAGCAGCGTGTGAAAATTATTAATGAGGCCCGTGCGCAGGCGGAACGCGAACTGGACGAGGTAAGGGCAGCACTGGCAAAAGTCAAAGTTGACGTGAGCCGCGTGAATATGACTCGTGAACGGCTGGGAGAGGCCCAACAAAAGGTACAACAGCTCGAAGATAAAGTCGCTCGTATTCCAGAACCACGAAGACCCAGCAAGAAAGTTGCTGCTGAGGCAGGAGCAACTTACGAGTCCACACAGGAACCATTAAAAATTGGCGATACGGTTCGTGTGCTGAGTTTCGGACAAAATGCCGAACTGCTAGGTCTTTCGGCTGATCGCAGCGAAGCAGATGTACAGATGGGTTCCTTGAGATTCCGCGTCAACGTTGATAACCTAGAGCGTCTAAGTAAACGCCAGGCTGCCGCTGAAGAACGAACGCCGCCATCGGTAGTAGTGCCCCGCTACGAAGATCGTCCAGAAATTGCTATGCAGCTTGATATGCGTGGCTGGCGAGTTGATGACGCTCTGGAGGAACTGGAAACCTATCTCAATGACGCGGCTATGTCGGGAATGTCTTCTGTACGCGTTGTCCATGGCAAAGGTACAGGCGCACTGAGAGCTGCTGTACGTGAGCGACTGGCCCATCACCCTCTCGTCAAGTCCTATACGTCTGCTTCTCCACAAGAGGGCGGTGATGGCGTGACTGTCGTAAAATTAAATATATAGCGGATAGAGCAGGGCAACGAGGGATCTCTTGTGAGTGCCCTTGTTTGTGTAAGCAGTGACAAACGCAATGAGTGTGCCTCTCAAGACTCCTACACAAAAAACGATCCAATTGTGATAATCGTGACAGCAGCTACGACGCTATAATCAAGTGCACCTAAGCGTTTTTCATGCAAGCGTGTTTGCTGGCTTCCTACCTCATAGCCACGGGACTCTAATGCTGTTGCCAGATCCGAGGCACGGCGCAATACGCCTTGTAACAGTGGTATAAGCAGGGCAAGCAGGCTTTGAGATCTCTCGCGTATCGTACCATGAGCATAATCTGCTCCTCGTGCGGTCTGTGCCTTTAGTAATTGCTCTACCTCGTCAATGAGCGTTGGAATGAAGCGCAGCGCTATCAGGGTCATCAACGCAAAATCGTCTACCGGCAATTTCAACAAGCGCAGTGGAGTAAGTAACATCGTCAGACCTTCGACTAACGCGATGGGAGAAGTAGTCATCGTCAGGAGGAGTGAAAATATATAAAGGACAATAAATACAGTAGATATACTTAGCAATGACCATACACCGAGATCGGTGATCACAAAGGGGCCAACGAGAAATGTAGTGGCCGGTGAAATGTTGTGGGTGAGCCAGAGAAGAACAATGATGGCCAACGTAATAACGATCAATGGGATCTTCATGCGGGTGAGCCAGAGATGTTGTGAAATGTTTTTCAATGCTGGAATAGGGAGAAAGAGGAGGGCTATGTAGATGGTGAGCAACATGCCGTAAATGACGATTGCCCAGCGTAGCTGAGCGAACGAAACAGGAAAAGGGCCAAGAGTATAGACTGGTCTGACAGTACCCTCAGTAGTAAAAAAGAGGGTAGGGATCGCTCCAAGGAGCATAAGCAATAATAAGAGCCGCATGCGACGCCAAACATGATGAAGAGAGATACCAGACGAGACGATGCCTATAAAGGAGAAGATGATTAAGACAATATATGGGGCAAAATGCCATATGAAGTTATTGGCAATCGCGATGTAGACAGTGAACCAGGCAAGCAGGAGCAACTTTGTTCTGGCCTGCAAGCGATGGAGAAAGCTGTTCCCAGGATAGTAGATACCTAAAGAAATATTCTTAAACATTGTTTCTCTCGTGTTGGATTGTTCGTAATTCTTGCAGTACACTGAACACTTCATCAAGGGTAAATACCCGCTCAGGAATAGCCAGGCCCTGTTTACGAAGCAATAGGAGCAACTCACTCAAGGGAGGTTCCAATAAACCCCACTCGTGTAACATAGTATCCTGTGTAAAGATAGCGCGCGGTGACCCCTGGGCAACGAGGTGTCCGTTGTGTAAAACAAAGAGCTGATCGGCAAGCAGGGCTACCTCGCTCATGTCGTGCGAGACCAGGATAACCGTGACGGCATCTTTCTGCTGAACGTGGAGTATGTATTGGTAAAACTCGGCACGTCCATCCGCGTCGAGTCCGGTAGTGGGTTCATCCAATATCAGTATCTTCGGCGACATTGCCAGTATGCCGGCCAGAGCTACACGCCTCCTCTGTCCTCCACTCAGTTCAAAGGGAGAGCGTTGTGCATATTGGCGGGGAGGCAGACCGACGGCATCCAAAGCGTGTAACACACGAGTGCGTACCTCACTTTTACTCAAATTCAGCCTGCATGGTCCGAAGGCGACATCAGCATAAACGGTATGGCCGAAGAGTTGTGACTCAGGAAATTGAAAAAGTATCCCTACACGCTGCCGCAGTGTTTTTAGATCTCCGCCCTTCGCTTTTACGTTCACACCATCAACTACGAGCGCGCCAGAGGTGGGACGAAGCAGCCCATTGAAGTGCTGCACCAGCGTTGATTTGCCGGAGCCAGTGACGCCAATGATGGCGGAACAGCTGCCACGTTCAATCTCCATAGTGATATCCACCAGCGCCGCTTTTTGTAGTGGGCCTGATTGATACGTATGGTATAGGTTTTTGACGCTGATGATGGGATCTGTCAACGTGAAATCTCCCGTGCAATAGCTTCCACCGTTAATGCTTCTCTTGAAATCATGATGCCTGATGCGCGCAGGCGGTCAGCTAATTCGATAGGTTCAGGTATAGCGAGGCTCAGCTGGCGCAATCGCTCTATATCAGAGAATACGACTGAAGGTGTTCCTTCCATGACTATCCGTCCCTGATCCATGACGATAACGCGCTGCGCGAGTGCCGCCTCTTCTAGCAGGTGGGTGACCTGGATAATTGTTAAGCCAAGCTCCTGATGAAGTTGATGGAGCAATGCCGTGATCTCTCTTCGTGAAAGCGGATCAAGCTGTGAGGTAGCCTCGTCCGCGATGATACACTGCGGACGCAGAGCCAGAACGCCAGCAATGGCCAGCCTTTGTTTCTGTCCGCCCGAAAGGCGATGAGGTGGGAGTTTTCGCAGGTGGCTAATGCCCACTGCCGCCATTGCCTGTTCGACGCGTTCAGCAATCAGCGTGGCAGGGAGGCCACGAACTGCCAGCGCCCAGGCAACATCATCTTCAACAACAGTCGCAATTATCTGGTTATCCGGGTTCTGGAAAATCATACCGACACAGTCACGGATAGCGCGGTGCAGTATTTTATCGCTTGTATCCAGGCCGGCT
Source organism: uncultured Chloroflexia bacterium (assembly GCA_963775585.1). Classification (GTDB taxonomy): domain Bacteria; phylum Chloroflexota; class Ktedonobacteria; order Ktedonobacterales; family Ktedonobacteraceae; genus UBA11361. The sequence goes on from CAVZJN010000009.1 coordinate 33,712, forward strand.
ACCAGGACATGGCCAGTATTAGGAATGAGCAAGGCGTTACAGTGTTGAGCCAGGGTAGATTTGCCGCTGCCATTGTGACCAAGTACAGCAAGGAATTCACCTGGTTGAATTTGAAGGCTGACATTCTGGAGTGCCTTGAGAGATTGAGCAGGGCTATTTGCTTTCATTTGTAGCGGGTATGTGTACGTTATTTGGTGAATATCAATGAGAGGAGATGCATTCATTTAGACGTCTTCTGCCTTCCGAGCCCAATACTTTGTCTACGAAATTCTTTGATAAGAGTACGTGTAACCCAAAATCTCCCAAGTCCCAGTTTAAGAGCTAACCTTATGAGTATACGCATGATCCACTGGATAAATGTATTGATCCTGCCATCGGGGAATGGGCGTACATCATAGCCTAAGAGGCGTACCAGGAAGGTCGTAATGTAGTACACGATGATCACAACGGGCAGAAGTGTAATCCAGTCAATGATTATAAGCGCTGCTAACCAGTAGTTCAGTGTCAGATCCGCGAGATGTCTTGCCGCTGGGTAGAGGCTGTTCCACCAGCTACTTAATCCAAGCTGCGCTGTAATAAAGTTCATCAGAGAGAAAAACAGGTTATAGACCGCGCGAAAACCTATGAGCAGGCTGGCTAAGAAAGCTTTTCCGAACAACAGGATATTGAACAAGGTGAGGCAGGTCAAGAGAATGGTACTGCCGGTGGTACCAATGAGGATAAGGGGAAAATAATGCAGGCGGTACTTCATTGTCAGTCCCAGGTAGATGCCAGCACCTACCTCGAGCAGCATGAGTTGGATTGTACCTAGACCAGTGAGTAGGCCAATGATGAAGAGGGCAACGCACATTCCCATTACGCCAGCATAGAAATGACGGCGCAGGATGAGTATTGTAAATAAGGGTGGAATGAGCAGGCTAAAAAAGATGCCTCCCACAGGCAGGTAAAGAACAAGGAGTTGGAAGACGATAGCAATATCGACCAGTAAGGCTCCTTCCGCTATTTCTAATGCGTTCAGTTTACGCGGCATTTTATCTCCATGCATGAGTTCTTCATGATGCATTGTAGCGTTTTAACGTGAATCTCACAAGGCCTCCGAAAATCTGGTAACTATGTCAATCCTATAAGTCAATCCCATAAGAGGAGGATACTTTGTTTTTTGTATAGGATATTTTAACCAGTATATAGCCCTCCTGTCATAAATTTGCTACTTTTAACGTGTAATAAAAGAGCCGATGGTATCGGCTCAATCATATTTACAGAGGCAATACACGTGGAGGTACTCCGAACTTGGATATTAAGAATAATACAACTGTACATGATGTAGGACAGCGCGCAAAGGGTACGTTGAACGATTTTCAGAAATTTATTCTTCGTGGCAACGTGATGGATCTGGCTATTGGTATTGTGATAGGGGCCGCCTTTACGGCTGTAGTCAATGCTTTTGTTGCTGATCTCGTTACCCCGTTAATCGGTGTGTTTGGCAAATTCGATTTTTCTGCTTATGTTTTGACTGTAAACAAGAGTACATTCCATATAGGAGCCTTCATCAATGCTGTGATAAGCTTCTTGCTAGTCTCGCTGGTGGTATTTTTATTTGTAGTGAAGCCGGTGAATGTGTTAATGGCTCTGCATAAGACGATAAAACCGGAGGCTCCTACTACTCGCGAGTGTCCCTACTGTTTGAGTAGCGTACCGATCAAGGCAACGAAGTGTGCCTATTGTACTTCAGTGCTATCCCCAGCGGAAGCGCAAGCAGTAGCCAGTTAAGATATCCCTTGCACGAGAGGGAAGGCTGGAGTATACTGCAAGGCGTGATGGAGAGGTTTTCATTCACTGTGCTTCATCAACGATTGTCGCCAATTCAAAGAATTAATGACGACGAGGGATTTGTCATGCAGGGGGTGCTTGTTGGCCGCACCCTATGTTGTTGTCTAATTTCATGTGTCTGTAGAGGAGAGAACTACCGATGTCGTCAACTTCTGAGTCTATACGATTGGAAGACTGGGTGCGGGATATTCCTGATTTTCCACAGCGGGGAATTCTATTCAAGGATATTACGCCATTGTTACAGGATGCAGCCGCCTTTCGTGCATCTATGGAGCGCCTGGCGGCTCACTATGCAGGCGCAGGTATTCAGACCGTTGTTGGAGTCGAGTCTCGCGGTTTTATTTTCGGCGCCCCAATTGCTTACCTGTTGAACTGTGGATTCGTGCCAGTCCGTAAATTTGGCAAACTACCGCATCAAACAATCAGTGTCGAGTATGCCCTGGAATATGGCACGAATGTCGTAGAAATTCACAAAGATGCTATTCGCCCTGGACAGCGCGTTCTGATTGTCGATGATCTATTGGCAACCGGCGGTACCGTTTCTGCGACTATGGAACTTGTTGAGAAACTGGGTGGACATATTGCGGGCATTGCCTTTCTGGTGGAACTGGCTTTTCTCAAAGGTCGAGAGCAACTGAAGGGGCATGATGTGTTCGCGTTGATTAAATATTAGCGGCGTTGAGCGGCGTTGAGCGTAAGGGTGATGGCGAGATGCGTCATCCCGTGCGCTTTGGCATCGCTCATCAATTTTCCCAATCGAGCCAGGTTGTCTTTTCCTCAAAAGAAGTTGGGCGGCGTTCTAGCTTTTGTATTGCGGGGAAGCCGAGATAGACAAATGCCACGACGTGGTCTGCGGGTGACAGCCCAAGCCATTGCTTGATATGTGGATCGTAGGCGGCGTCTCCGGTGCGCCACATGGCTGCCAGACCTAATTCTTCGGCGGTTAGAAGCATATTCTGTACGGCGGCAGCTACTGCTTCAATATTCTCAATTGCCAACACATTTGATTGTTGGGGGGATTCGGCGACGGCCACGATGACCACAGGTGAACGCAGGAGTTTGGTGCGCTCTTTGTTGAGCATTGCCTGTGCTTTATCATACGTAACATCGCCCAAACGCTCCGCCAGGGCTTTAGCCATGACTTCGCCCAGGTCGGCGCGTGATTTGCCTGCCAGCACAAAGAATTTCCAGGGCTCGACTTTGTGATGATTGGGGGCGTGGGTCGCCGCCTCCAGTATTTGTGCGATTTGCTTACGCGTGGGCCTGTATTCGGTCATTTTGCCGATGCTACGCCGGTTTTTGATTGTTTCGAATACAGTCATGCTGGTTGTTCTCCATTTTTTAAGATAGGGTACGTAGGGGAGACTCTTGGGTCGCCCTGTGTCCTGTTCCCCTGCCGCTTCGCACCTGCCCCCCATGGGCGACGCTGCCTTCATCATCCCCCGGATGCGGCTGCGTCCCCACTCCACTCCGCACCTCTCCCGCCCCTACGAACGGGACGATCCGCCCCCCGCGCGGGAAGCGATAGTTCGGGTCCCTACGTTGATGGTGTGTCTAGCGAGAGCAAAGTTCCTTCTATGCCGACGGAGGGCAGGAGTTGGGCCTGGGCCTGGGTGGTGAGAGGGAGGCCCCACAGTTTGATGAAGCCGAGGGCAGCGTTGTGATCGAATTGATCGCCTCTATCGTAGGTTGCCAGACTGTGGCTGTAGAGCGAGTGCTCTGAGCGGCGACCAACGATGGCACAATGGCCGTGCGATAACTTGACGCGCACGGTGCCGCTTACGTAGCGTTGCGTACTCTGGATATAGGTGGCCAGGTCCTGGTGCAAGGCGCTGTACCACTGGCCGTTATAGATGAGGCGCGCGTATTCAGCCGAGACAGTCTCTTTGAAACACGCCTGGTCGCGGCTCAGTGTCAAGCTTTCCAGGGCCTGGTGGGCTGAATGCAAGATAACGGCAGCGGGAGCTTCGTAGACTTCGCGGGATTTGATACCCACGAGGCGGTTCTCGATATGGTCGATGCGTCCAATGCCATATTTTCCCCCGAGCCTGTTCAGTGTTTCAATGAGAAGCACGCCATCCATCTCTTCACCGTTCAGCGCCAGGGGTATGCCATGTTGAAACATGATCTCCACATAGGTGGGTTCGACCTGCCCGAGTTCATCGGGATTCGCCGTCCAGCCATAGACTTCTTCGGGTGGTTCGGCCCAGGGGTCTTCCAGGATGCCGCACTCGATGCTACGCCCCCACAGGTTCTGGTCAACGGAGTAGGCACTGGCTGTATTCACCTTGATGGGAATGGAATGCTCTGCGGCATAGGCAATCTCATTGTCCCGTGTCATGCTCCATTCGCGTACTGGAGCGATGATTTGCAGATCGGGAGCCAGGGTGTTGATTGAGACATCGAAGCGAACCTGGTCGTTGCCTTTGCCGGTACAGCCGTGTGCCACGGCTACCGCACCTTCCGCGCGAGCTACTTCCACCAGTAAGCGTGCAATAAGGGGACGTGCCAGGGCGGTGGCCAGGGGATAGCTGCCCTCGTAGATTGCTCCAGCCTGTAACGCGGGCCACACGAAGTAGCGTACGAAGTCGGCGCGAGCATCCACAACCATGGCCTTGGTCGCGCCTATTTGCTGTGCGCGAGCCGCGATAGCGGGCAGGTCTCGATCATTGCCCACGTCGATGGTCAGGGCGATGACGTCAAGATTATATTGTTCTTTGATCCAGCGGATGGCCACGGAGGTATCCAGACCACCCGAATATGCGAGTACAACGGTTGACATAGTATTACATCTCCTCTGAAGCGGCCCCAGTCAAGGCTTCGATTGTTTTCGTGAAAGTTTCAGCGCGCTCTTCCCAGAGCGAATTTACATGTTCAAGCTGGTTTTGGATGATGGCTAATCCAAGGTTGCCGGCACCTCCCAGGTGACTGCGGGCAGAGAGCCGTTTGATAAGTTGTTCCTGGCTTTCAACCGGCAGGGGCTTTTTGCGGTCTAGCTGCGCTGTCACCTCTGCTCCAACGATGCGATAGGCATCACGGAAAGGCAGATTGGCGGTAGTGGTGAGTTCATAGGCGCGGTCGGCGGCAAACAACTCGAATGTACAGGCGGCTATCAGACGATCGGTGTTGACTTCAAGCGAGTTCACAACCAGCGTGCAAATCTCCAGGCTCTCCTGCACCAGGTTCAGCGCCTCCATAAAGGGACGTTTCGTCTCCTGGTAGTCCATGTTGTAGCCGGAGGGCAAGCCACTGACGATACCGAGAATCTGCTGTTGGAGAGCCAGCATCGTCTGGGTACGTGCGCGGACAAGCTCCATGACGCCGAGGTTGCGCTTCTGGGGCATGATGCTGCTGCCCGTACAAAGCTCCTGGGCTACTTGAAAGAAGCCATACTCCACCGTTGTGAAGAGCAGGATGTCCTGGGCCAACTTGCTCAGATCGAGCATAATTTGTGCCAGCGCCTGCACAATGGCCGCTTCGATCTTGCCACGGCTGTTCTGCACGTAAATGACGTTTTGCTGTACACGTGAGAAGCCGAGCAGGTCGGAGCTATACTGCCGATCGATAGCGAGGGGGACGCCATAACCGGCCGCCGAGCCGAGCGGCGACTGGTCATTGAGGTCGTACGCTGTAGAGAGCAGCTTTTCGTCGTCGAGCAAAGCCTCTGAAAAGCTGGCTGCCCAGAGACCCACGGAGGAGAGCATGGCTCGCTGCATATGGGTATAACCGGGCATAGGCACATCAGCGTGAGCGTCCGCGAAATCCAGGAGGGCGGCACAAAGCTGGCAGAGTTTGTCGGCTACGTAATGAAGCTGCTCTTTGCCGTACAAGCGCAGGTCCACCAGGACCTGGTCATTGCGTGAACGTGCCATGTGAATCTTTTTGCCGACGGCACCCGCCTCGGCTACGAGGTAGTTCTCGACACTCGTATGTACATCCTCATCGGCAGGTGATACGGTAAAGGTAGCGGCCTTTTCAAGCTTCAGAATGTTGCAAAGGGCGTATTTCAGCGCCTGGTATTCGTTATCTTTCAGGATGCCAATGTGTTTAAGCATGGCGGCATGGGCGAGCGATCCCCATACGTCATGGCGAATCAGTTTATTATCGAGCGCACTGTTCTGCGCTCCCTCAAAGCGCTCGACCTGCTCGTTCAGGCGATATCCTTTTTGCCACAGCTTGGTCATTGCTGTTTTCCTTCCTCCGTGGTGGCAGCGTTTTTGTTACGGCGTGCAATAAGCTCGTAAGGTAAACCGCGAATGCGTGCGGCGGGTGCGCACTCCTTCTGATTGAAGCTTGCGCTGTTGATTGAGCGTACGTCTGGGAAGAAGAGGCCGCTTGACGACGAGCGGGAGCGGATATCGATGTTGCCCTTATAGAGTTCAATAATATACTCGCCGTTGACAGCCTTCTGCGTAGTGGCGATAAAGGCGTCGATAGCCTCTTTCAAGGGGTGGAACCAATCGCCGTGGTAGACAAGTTTCGCCCATTGTGCGTCGAGCTGGCGTTTCAACTGGATCTCTTCTTTGGTCAGGCAGAACTGTTCGAGGTCGCGGTGCACTTTGAGTAGGATAGTCGCGGCTGGCGCTTCATAGATCTCACGGGATTTCAGACCCATAATGCCGTCCTCGAAGAGGTCTATTTTCCCGATACCGTTGGCTCCGCCAATGACATTGAGCTGCTCAATGAGCTGTTCAAGCGGCAGATTGACGCCGTTCAGGGCGATAGGGAGCCCGTTCTGCCAGGTCAATGTCAGGGTTGTGGGCTTGTCGGGGGCTTTTGCCGGCGGGGTGAGCCAGAGCCAGATTGAATCGGGCAGCTCTGTATCGAGGCCGATGCCACCGCTAGCGATAGAGCGGCACCACATGGTCTTATCGTCGCCACCGGCAATGACTTCCTCGACGGGTACGCCGTAGTGCTCCATCAGGAGCTGTTCTTCCCCGCGGGTGAGGTCGAAATCGCGCACGGGAACAAAGATGGAGAGGCCAGTGGCAAAGAGGCTGAAGACGTTGTGCATACGGTACTGGTCGTTGCCTTTGCCGCTGGAGCCTTCCATCAGGGCGTCGCAACCAAGTTCGAGGGCCTGCTGGGCCACGCATGCGGCGATAAGCTGGCGGGTCATCGAGGTCGAGACGGGGTAGCCGTTATAGTCGGAATTTGCCTGAATGGCTTTGCTCAACCAGTGTTCGGTGAACTCCTGCTTTGCATCGATGATAAGAGGGGAGATGCCTAATTTTTCCGCCCTGGTGATACTCTCTTGGATTTCAGTTTCTCCCTGACCGACGTCAACACTGATGGCTACAAGGTTGCGCGCATGGTATTTCTGCTGGGAGAGTTTGACGCAGAGCGTCGAGTCGAGGCCGCCTGAATAGGCCAGGGCGATGCTTTTGCCCTGTGGTACTTCAACCGAGGAGATTTTGTGTAGGGCCGCTTCAAGCGCGCTACTGTTCTGGGTAATGGACCGGGTTGCGTTTGTCTGTTTGCTGATTGCCATTGTTTGAGACTCCTTCAACGAAATGTGAATTGGAAGGAGCCGGGCAAAAGAAAAACCCTCGTTCCCTTCCTTGAACATTGAAGAACATTGAAGAAGGGACGAGAGTAGAATGTATATGCTACGCCCGTGGTGCCACCCCTATTGTCTTTCAATCTCTGAGAGAGATGCCACTCTTTGGCGACGCCCTGGCTTACTGCGTTGTAGCAAGGGTAGAAAGACCACTTTTTGCTGGTTATTGTACTGCGAGGGAACCACCCACCTGTTCCTACTTGCCTCTGTCCAGGTACGCTATTGTATGCTTGCAGCAGGCTTTCTTCGGTCAGCCGCTCACGAAGGCGTTCTGAGAGGGCTTTCCCATTCCGAACTTCCACTCTTTATCGGATCGCTGTCGGTGCCCACCCTCATACTTTGTTCGTTCAACGCGGGTCAGTGTATTTAATTTCGTCTGTATCAAGCATACCAGTTGATTTGTGAAATGTCAACAAAATTTGAAAATTTAGGGGATGCGCGGTATTTCGCAAAAATAGCGCGCATATTGCGCGGTATTATTTTTGGATTGATGAGGTGGGTGGGTCAGGTTGACGGCGAGCAAGGTTGACCGCAAACAAGGTTGACCGCAAACAAGGTTGACCGCGAGGGTCAACCCTACTATATACGTTAGCGGCGGGAGGGCCATGGTATGTTCGAGATATGGTTGGTGGTAGGTAGGTGAGACTTGGGGTGCGCTCGCTATTTTTGGGTAAATAGGGAGGAAATTGCTCGGTAATGTTTTGGGTGTATGAGGTGGATGGGCCAGACCGCCCCGCGTCGGGGTTGAGCGCCCCGCGAGAATGTTGACCGCAAGGGTCAACCCTACTATACACGTTAGG